>NZ_JAPIVK010000006.1 GCF_026183675.1 Microbulbifer halophilus | reverse complement strand
CAGAGCTGGGCGTTTTGGCGCAGCGAACTGTTACAGAACTTTGCGGGCGGCCCACTAGTCCATTTCGTTCAATTTGTGTTGTAGGAGCCTGCCTGCAGGCGAAAATAAAATATGGCCAAATACTCAGCCGAAGATATCGAAGTCCTCACGGGACTCGACCCGGTGCGCAAACGCCCGGGCATGTACACCGACACCACACGCCCCAACCACATGGCGCAGGAAGTGGTCGACAACAGCGTGGACGAGGCGCTGGCCGGTCACGCAAAGAAAATCGAAGTGGTGCTGCACAAGGACCAGTCCCTGTCCGTCAGCGACGACGGCCGCGGTATGCCGGTGGATATCCATCCGGAACAGGGCCGCCCCGGCGTCGAGGTGATCCTGTCCACGCTGCACGCCGGCGGCAAGTTTTCCAACAAGAACTACCAGTTCTCCGGCGGCCTGCATGGCGTCGGCGTATCGGTGGTCAACGCCCTGTCCAAAGTGCTGGAAATCACCATCCAGCGCGACGGCAAGGTCCACCGTATGGGCTTTCAGGACGGCAACAAGGCCTCTGAACTGGAAGTCATCGACGACTGCGCCAAGCGCAGCACCGGCACCAGCATGCGATTCCTGCCGGACCCGCAGTATTTCGACTCGGCCAGGTTCTCCGTGCCGCGCCTGCGACACCTGCTGCGGGCCAAGGCGGTACTCTGTCCGGGTCTGACCGTCGTCTTTATCAATGAGCAGGACGGCGAATCCGACGAGTGGTACTACGAAGACGGCCTCAAGGACTACCTGGCGGCCGCCAACCAGGGGTGGGAAACGCTGCCGGACGATCCCTTTGTCGGCACCTTCAGCGCCTCCACCGAAGCCGCCGACTGGGCCGTGCAGTGGCTGCCGGAAGGTGGCGAGGTAACGACGGAGTCCTACGTCAACCTGATTCCCACCGCCCAGGGCGGCACCCACGTCAACGGCCTGCGCTCCGGCCTGCTGGAAGCGATGCGCGAATACTGCGAAATCCGCAACCTGGTACCGCGCGGCCTCAAACTCGGACCCGAGGATATCTGGACCCAGTGCTCCTACGTGCTGTCCGCCAAGCTCGCCGACCCGCAGTTCTCCGGCCAGACCAAGGAGCGCCTGTCCTCCCGCGAAGCCACCGCGTTTATCTCCGGCGTGGCCAAGGATGCCTTCAGCCTGTGGCTGAACCAGCACACCGAAGAGGGCGACAAACTGGCCGAACTCTGTGTCGGCAACGCGCAGAAACGCCTGCGCTCGGCGAAAAAGGTGGCGCGCAAAAAAGTCACCCAGGGCCCGGCACTGCCGGGCAAACTGGCGGACTGTGCCAGCGGCGACGCCGGCCGCTCGGAACTCTTCCTGGTGGAGGGCGACTCCGCCGGCGGCTCCGCCAAGCAGGCCCGCGACCGCGACTTCCAGGCCATCATGCCCCTGCGCGGCAAGATCCTGAACACCTGGGAAGTGGACGCCGGCGAGATTTTCTCCAACCAGGAAGTGCACGATATTGCCGTGGCACTGGGCGTGGACCCGGCCAGTGACAACCTGGAAGGGCTGCGCTACAACAAGATCTGCATCCTCGCCGACGCCGACTCCGACGGCCTGCATATCGCCACTCTGCTGTGCGCCCTCTTCCTGCGTCACTTTCGCCCGCTGGTAACCGGCGGCCATGTCTTTGTCGCCATGCCGCCGCTGTACCGCGTGGATATTGGCAAGGAGGTCTACTACGCGCTGGACGAGGCGGAGAGGCAGGGCATTCTCGACCGCATCAGCGCGGAAAAGAAAAAGGGCAAGGTCCAGGTCACCCGCTTCAAGGGCCTGGGCGAAATGAATCCACTGCAGCTGCGCGAAACCACCATGGACCCGGATACGCGGCGACTGGTGCAACTCTACGTGGACGCCGGCGATGAGAGCCAGCAGATACTGGATATGTTGCTGGCGAAGAAGAGGGCCGGGGACAGGAAGCAGTGGCTGGAGAGTAAGGGAAACCTCGCTGAAGTCAGCTGATTCTTGTGCAAATAGAGCCCCGCAGAGCGGGGCTTTTTTTAAGCCTCCAGAAACGATTCTGGTGTTGTCGACGAGAGGCGTGTCCGGCGGTAACAGTCAGTGTGTTGGGAAAGGTGGCAACCCCTCGCGGCAGCCCGCTCTCGATGGCTCTGCGTTTACTGTCGCGCAAGCAGTGTCTGCTCCAATCTACCAGCTACAGATGGTCCTGCAGCCGGAAGGTCAGCCTCTCCGGTATGGGTTCACGGGGGGTGCCAGCGAAGGATAGGAGCTACTGCAGCTTCTCTGGATCTCGGCTCTTGACGTCAAGTTAGCTTAAGGTTTTATACTTGTCGTTCTGTTGAGATGCAAGGAGCGAATCATGAAACAAATTTTTCCTGACCTGTGGCAAACGGAGATAGAGCATCCCGCTCCCGGTCTCTACACTCATGCTTATTTGCTCACGCGAGATAGCGGGAACGTACTGTTCTACAACACAAGCCACCGTCGTGAAGTGGAAAAGATGGCGAAACTGGGTGGCGTGTCGTACCAGTACCTGAGCCATCAGGACGAGCTGGGGGAATCACTAAGTCTAATCCGGGAGCGTTTTGGCGCCAAACTGGGCGGTCATGTAAATGAACAGGATGAATTTTCCCGCTTCTGCAAGCCGGATATTCTGTTTGAAGAACGCGAGATACATCTGGGAAATATCGAGGTAATTCCCTCGCCTGGACATACTGCGGGCAGTACATCTTTCTTCGTGCACTCACCTCATGGAAACTACCTTTTTACTGGAGATACTCTCACCCTCAGCCAAAACAGAACATGGGAAGCCGGCTTTATACCCGGCCACAGTGATCGTGAAGTGCTGATCGAAAGTCTAGAGCTCTTGCGGGAACTCGATCCAGACATGGTAATTTGCAGTGGTTTTGACGGCGGTAATCCTTATGAGGAGATTTCTTCGGATTGTTGGGCAAGCCGCGTAGATCGCGCATTAGAGGGTCTAGTTTGAAATAGAGTTTGCATCTAACCACAGCGATTCTTGCGCTAACGGGCGTGTAGACAACTGGGCGCTCGGTGTGGAGCACACCATTTTCCAGACTGCGTTCGAAGGGGAAGGTATGGACCCTTCCATGACTGCCGTGTCTCTGAGCCTGGATTTTTGATTGAGACAGCAGTGGTAATCGCCACTGGCATTCACCACTGCTGTTTCTCTTAATGCCATTCTCGGCCGGGATCTTCCATATCAATAGCGCCTGGGAGGAATAGGGCACCCATAATTAGAAAAGCAGGAAACAAATTTCGGCACCAACCATAGGTTTAAAGCGGCTCGCGAAGTTTTTGTTAAGGTAGAGTCAATGCCGTGGATCGATTTGCAAGCTGTCCAGAATCGGAGACAGATTTTCATCGATGGCCGCGCGCTTTCCCTCGCGCAGAAAACGTCCGCTCCAATTCATCAGTTCCAGATAGTTGTCCAAGGGGGCGGGAATGCCTTCGGGTATGGATTTGCGAGGATTGCCCGCAAAGGGAAGCAGGCGTCCCGGCTGTCTGGTCTTCCTGGCTGCCCGAATACGCCGTTTGATGGATGTATGATCTGATTCCTTCGGTGTCTCTGCCATCTCCGCGTGGATCGGATTGAGATCCACCTAGGCCGGGCAGGCCGCTGGAATATGGCCGATATCCGGATTTAACCGCTGATCGTCGAGCATGAGGTCTTGAATAGGCAATCAGTCCAGCATCGACATGCGCCGCAGTATTTTTCGGCGCAGGCCGGGGGTGCGTAATGCCGCATTGGTACCGGCCAACACCCAGCGAATGAAACGACCCTGCCTCGCCATAATAAGTCGGGTCATGATATCCGTTACGCGATTCACGCCCTGTGCAATCTGGGCCTTCCGGCGGTCGCCGTACGCCTGCAGCGTCGCTTCCGGATCGGATTCGAGCGCCTGTTCAATGGCGGGCGCCAGGTGCGAGGCGTCCTGAATGCCGGCATTCATTCCCTGGCCCCCGACCGGGCTGTTCAGGTGGGCCGCGTCACCGGCCAGGACTGTGCGGCCGCGACTGAACCTGGAGCTGATGCGGCGGTGGAGCTGGAATTCGCTGCGCCAGACCGCCTCCCAGTTCGAGGGAGGAAACAGGTGTTCCACTGCCTCCCGGATTCGCCGCTCCAGTGGCGTAGGGTCGCTTTGGGTAAATGGCAAAATCAATCGCCAAGTGTCCGCCTCGATGCGAATGCCGATAGCAATGCCCGGTATTGTGGTCAGGCGGGGAGAATCCAGGCCTCTACTATCGTTGATTCGAATATCCGCCAGAGCCGCCCGCATGGCGTAGGTTATACCTTCCTGGTGAGCGCCCATGGACTGGCGCACAAAACTGTGGGCGCCGTCGCAGCCCACCAGTATTTCCCCCGATGCCGTGGATTGCCCCTTCGGCGTGGCAAAGCGCACGTCTACAGATCCATCCCGCTGGTCGAGCCCGATGACTTCGGACGAAAAGCGGATGCTGGCGGAGGCTTGTCGCTCCAACGCCTCCAGCAATAAAGATTCGGTACGGGACTGAGGAAGTATCAGCAACCGGGGAAAGCGGGTTTGATCCGACAGGGATTCCAGGGGGGCCCGCAGCAGACAGGTATCGCGATCCACATCATGGATCTCGAGGGAGGGCTTCAGGATCCCCGTTTTCGTGAACTTTTCCATCACGCCCAGGCCCGCCAGAATTTCCTGGGTTCCGGGCCAGATGACCGGTGCACGGGAATGTTCCGCAGTGCCCGCCTCTTTTTCCAGTACCAGAACCCTGTAGCTTTTCCGGGCCAGCATCAGTGCCAGGCTGAGTCCCACCGGGCCGGCGCCGACGATGATCACCTGGTAGAGCTCGCTGTCTGAGCTCATCTTATTGCCGTCATCGAATCAATGGCGCTTGTGGGGTCGGTTCGCTGCCTCCTTGCTGACCAGGTAATCCGGATGCAGGTACTTGCTGTAGGTCAGCAATGTATAGTCGTGCGGATCGGCCCGGCACTCGAACCCGAGGGATTTTGCGAGGCGGTGAACACTGCGGTTCTCGGCGGAATCGATGGAGTAGATTTCGTCCAGGCCGCGGTTCTGGGCGAGCTCGGTCAGGTTGGTCATCAGTCTGGTGCCCAGTCCGTGATGCTGCCAGTCGTCGGCAATGACGACGGCGCACTCGCAGGAGCGGTGGGTCGGGTCGCAGGCGTAGTGGGCGACGCCGACGGCCTTCGGGTCGGTATCCGGATCGGCGATGGCGATCAGCGCCTCATGGACATCGTGATCATTGTCGGTCAGCAGCTCGATCAGCTTGTCAGTGACCTTGCTATTGCCGCCGATAAATCGGTCGCGACGGCTCTCCGGAGACAGGCTTTCGAACAGCTTTTTCTCCAGCTCGCCGTCCTCTTTGCAAACTTCCCGGACAACGACCTTGCGCCCATTGTCCAGGGTGATGGTTTCGGGTTCCAGGGTGTTGGTAACCGTTCGGTGGCTAGGCATTCTATCGTCCCCCCATGTTGGAGCTTGCAGCTCAATGCCAGTTCATTCGCTCGGCAGAAATTCTGTTTCTACAGAGATTCCCGATCACCGCCGGGGTGATCGCATCCCCATGTTATGGTCGCGGGTCCGCGGTCCCAACGGGCTCCGGCTCCCGAAATCCGGGAAAATAGAACTATACAGTCGCTATGGCTGTGTTATAGTGCCGGCGCTGATTTCGTATCAGCTGCGTCATCTGTAGACCGGGCAGCGCGAGTGGCCGATAGCGCCGCGAAGCCCGGTACCCTCCCAGGAATGCCTGTTGCGGCCCTGTTCGCAACCTCTCTCCGGAACCCTCTACTGAATGCCGCAACCGACGGCAAGGCGACAGTTCCGCTCGCCAATCCGATTTTTCTGCGCCGCCTCCGGGCGAGGCGCACCCATATCCATTGCGCGAGCGCGCGATTGAGGAAATTATGTTATTTGAAGATTTGGACCTGGCCAGCGAGCTGGGCCGTGCCGTGGCCGAACAGGGCTACAGCAAACCCACACCCATCCAGGCGCAGGCCATTCCCGCAGTGATGAAAGGCGGCGATATCATGGCCGCGGCACAGACGGGCACCGGCAAGACTGCCGGCTTTACCCTGCCGCTGCTGCACCGCCTGTGTCAGGGGCAGCCGGCGCGCAACAAGCAGGTGCGCGCCCTGGTGCTGACCCCCACCCGCGAGCTGGCGGCGCAGGTATTCGACAATGTGCAGAGTTACAGCAAATACCTGAAGCTGCGCCACGCGGTGGTGTTCGGTGGGGTGAAAATCAATCCGCAGATCGGCCGCCTGAAAGGTGGTGCCGATATTCTGGTGGCCACGCCCGGCCGCCTGCTGGACCTGTATGGCCAGGGGGCGCTGCGCTTCGACGACCTGGAAGTGCTGGTGCTGGACGAGGCGGACCGCATGCTGGACATGGGTTTTATCCACGATATCAAGCGTGTGTTGCGCGTTCTGCCGAAGAAGCGCCAGAACCTGTTGTTCTCCGCCACCTTCTCAGGGGATATCCGCGGCCTCGCCAAAGGGCTGCTGGACAACCCCACGGAAATCGATATCAGCCCGCGGAACACGGCCACCGAGACGGTGCAGCAGAAACTGCACCCGGTGGACAAGGCGCGCAAGCAGAAACTGCTGAGCCACCTGATCCTGGAGAACAACTGGCACCAGGCGCTGGTGTTCAGCCGCACCAAGCATGGTGCCAACCGCCTGGTGAAACAGCTCGAGGGCGACGGCATTCGCGCGGCGGCCATTCACGGCAACAAGAGCCAGAATGCCCGCACCAAGGCGCTGGCGGAATTCAAGGGCGGCAAGGTGCAGATTCTGGTGGCCACGGATATTGCCGCGCGCGGTATCGATATCGACCAGTTGCCGCAGGTGGTGAATTTCGATCTGCCCAATGTGCCGGAAGACTATGTGCACCGCATCGGCCGCACCGGCCGCGCCGGCTCTCGCGGGCAGGCGGTGTCGCTGGTAAGTGCCGATGAAATCAAGCAGTTGAAGGATATCGAGCGATTGGTCCGGAAGCCGATTCCGCGGGAAGAAGTGGAAGGCTTTGAGCCGGGGCACGATTTGCCGGAGTCCGGCAGGCCCGGCGGCAATAGCCGGCCGCGCGGCAACAATGCCGGTGGCGGGCGCAGTCGCTCCGGTGGGCGGGGCAACGGACAACCGCGCGGGGATAATTCCCGGCCGCGGCGTCGCGGCAGGCGGCCGGCTCGTTCCGAATCCGCCTGATTGTCGGCGGGCCTGCGGCCCGCTGGCGGAGCTGGCGGCGGGCGCTCCCGAGCTCGGCGCACCCAGGTGGCGTCAGCCGATCAGGGCGCGGTAGAGGATCTGCAGGGCGTCGTCGGCGACGGACTGTTGTACGCCGATATGGAAGCAGATCTGTGATGGGCTCTGGTCGATCATCTCGATGGGGATATGCGCCTCGCCCAGCGCGCTCAGGGCGTCGACAATGGGATAGGAATTGCCCTGCAGCCCCAGACCCACGGCGGTGAGGATGGAGAGGTTGTAGGCCACATCCATCAGATCCGGCTTGAGCCTGTCCTCGATGCGCCGGCGCAGGTCGTTGATGGCACCGGTCAGGTCGTCCTGATTGGCCAGTACCGCGATATCATCCTTGTCCGTAGGGAAGTGATAGGTCTGGATATTGAAGTCGCGCAGTATGCCCAGCAACTCGGCGGTAAAACCGATCTCCTCGCCGAGCATATCCTTTTCCAGGTAGATGTAGGCGAGGTTGTCCAGCCGCGCGATACCCACAACCCCTTCCTCCGGTACCCGCTCCGACAGAATCACCGTGCCCTGGTCCTGGGGCCGGTTGGTGTTGCGGATATGGATGGGGATCTTGCGTTCCTTGCAGGGCAGCATGGCGTTCAGGTGAAACACGTTGAAGCCCTTGGTGGACAGCAGGCGGATTTCCTTGAAGGTCAGCCGCGGAATCGCGCGGGCTTCGGCTACCAGGCGCGGGTCGGTTTCGAATACGCCGCTGACATCGGTCCAGTTTTCGTAGCAGGCCGCGTTCACACCCTTGGCGATCTCGCCGCCGGTCAGGTCCGATCCGCCGCGGGAGAAAACCGCCACTTCGCCGTTGCGGGTGACACCGTAGAACCCCGGTACCACTGCGATCTTTTCCCCCTCCACCAGTTGCTGCATATTGCCGTAGGCATCGCTCAGCAGTTTCGCGTCGAGAAAATCCTCGCTCACCTGTAGGCCGAAATTCTCCGGCAGGCAGGCTTCGGCCTGCATATCCGAGCGGCTGAAATATTCAGCAATCACCCGCGCGTTGTAGTGCTCGCCGCGGGAGGCGAGAAAGGCGATACGCCGCTCGCCGGTCAACTGGCATTCCAGGTCCTGCCGCAGCGCTGCAAGAATGTTTTCCGAGGAGATATCGAGGTCTTTCAGTATCGCGGTGAAGCGCTCCAGTACCGCCTTTTTGCTGTCGGCGACCGGAATCACCAACCGCTGTTCGCGGAAGTGTTCACCATCGGTGGCGATATTGAACAGGTGGTCGGTGATTTTCTGTTCGTCCGGTCTGCTGCGCCCGGGGGCCGAAACCACCACGATACGCCGCTGTGCATCGTTCTCGACGATGCGGCGCACCTTTTCGATCTGTGCGGCGGTAGCCACCGAGCTGCCGCCGAATTTGCTGACAATCAGTTCTGTCATGGTCGGCCGCTCTGTCATCCACCCAGGTTATGGCGTTTTTCCAGCAGTGCGCCCAGGGCCTGGTCGACAATGTCGAAGCCCTCGCGCAGTAGCTCCTCCTCGATCAGCAGCGACGGCAGGAATTTCAGTACCTGGTCGCGGTCGCCGGCGGTCTCGATCAGTAGGCCGCGCTCGAAGGCTTCCCTAGCCGCCTCGCCGGCGACGCCGGGCTGCGGCAGCTCCAGCCCCCAGACCATGCCCACACCGCGCAGGTCCGGTTCCAGTTGCGGGTATTTGTCGGCGATTTTCTGCAGTTCACTCTGCATCAGTTCGCCATTGCGTCTGACTGCGTGGGCCAGGTCTTCGTTGTCCCAGTAGCCCAGTGCCTGGGTGGCGGCGACGAAGGCGAGGTTGTTGCCGCGGAAGGTGCCGGTGTGCTCGCCGGGCTGCCACTGGTCCAGGTCCGGGCGCATCAGCAGCAGCGCCATGGGCATACCGCCGCCGATGGATTTCGACAATGTGACCATATCCGGATAGATGCCGGCGCGCTCGAAACTGAAGAATCCGCCGGTGCGGCCGTTGCCCACCTGGATATCGTCGACAATCAGCAGGATATCGAATTCCCGGCACAGGGCTTCCAGTTTCTGCAGCCATTCCACACTGGCGACATTGATACCGCCCTCGCCCTGTACCGTTTCCAGGATCACCGCCGCCGGCAGGTCGACACCGCTGCTGCCGTCCTCGAGAAAGCGGCGCATGTAGTCGATGCTGTCCACGTCTTTGCCGAGAAAACCATCGTAGGGCATGAAGGCGGTATTGCTGCGGGAGCCGTAGGTCTCGTCCTTGTAGTCGTAGTTGCCGGTTACCGCCAGCGCGCCCAGGGTCAGACCGTGGTAGCCGTTGGTAAAGGCGATGATATTGGAACGCTTTTTCACCATGCGAGCCAGTTTCAGCGCCGTCTCCACCGCGTTGGTGCCGGTGGGGCCGGTGAACTGGACTTTGTATTGCAGGTTGCGCGGCGCCAGAATGGTGTCGCGCAGCTTGGTCAGGAAGGCGCGCTTGGCCACGGTGGCCTTGTCCAGTCCGTGGACTATACCGCCTTCCTGCAGGTACTCGATTACGGCGTCGGTCAGCAGCGGATTGTTGTGGCCGTAATTCAGGGTGCCGGCGCCGGCGAAGAAATCGATATAGCGGTCGCCCTGCTCGTCGAACATTTCCGAGCCGCGGGCCTTGTCGAAAATGGTGGGGAAGGAGCGCACATAGCCGCGCACCTCTGATTCCATTTCTTCGAAAATTCGCATTGCCTGGTTCCCCTGCTGTATTCGGTATTGAAAAAAACGGTCAACAGTAATCCTTGAACACCTGCGCCACCCGCGCGGTGTCGAAGGGGCCGATGCGGAGCAATGGCTCGGCTTCGTGTACGCCCTCGTCGGGCGGAAACTGCGGTTCGGTAAAGAGGTCGCTCTCCGCCAGTTCGGTGTCGAGCCGCCGCGCAATGCCTGCAAACAGCGCCCGCGATGCCTCGTTGGATGGCGCCACGGTGGTTTCCAGGTAGCGCACGCCCTCGGGGGCCTGGGTATTCAGGATAAAGTGCGTCATGCGCCCGGCCAGCCGCTGTCCGCGGGCGCCGGCGGCCACGCCCACCTGCCACAGGAACCAGACGTCCGCTCGCTTCGCCGAGCGGAAGCCGGTGGTAAAGCCCTGCAACCTGCCGTCCGCCTCGGCCACCGCGCAGCAGTCGGCGAAATCGCGACACAGCAACAGGTAAAGATAGCTGGAGTTGCGGTCGAGGGTGCCGGCATCCACCACCAGTTGCCAGATGGCGGCGCCGTCGTCGATCGTGGGGTGCCGGAACCGGACCGGCGGGGAATCTTCCCGTGGCGTCATACCAGAACCTCAGTGGCGCCGGAATTTGCGCGTCATTGTTTTAGCGTAGTCCGGGATGGAGGGGGCGACCAGTGGGGCGGAGGGCGGTGTGTGGAGGAATGTGGATGGTTCGGGGACGCGCCATCGTCATTCCGGATTTGATCCGGAATCCAGGAGCCAGGGCACTGGATCCCGGATCAAGTCCGGGATGACGATTGGTGCGCAACTTAGAGGCTGTCCAGCAATGCCTTGGCGGTGGCCTCGGAGGAGGCGGGGTTCTGGCCGGTGATCAGCAGTCCGTCGGCGACCACATGGCTGGCCCAGTCGTCGCCCCTGGAGTACTGACCGCCGTTGTCTTTCAGCATATCCTCGACCAGGAAGGGGACTATCTGCGTCAGGCCCACGGCTTCCTCCTCGGAGTTGGTGAAGCCGGTGACTTTTTTGCCGCTGACCAGCGGTTCGCCCTGCGAATTTTTTACCTGACGCAGTACACCGGGGGCGTGGCAGACCGCCGCCACCGGTTTGTCCGCGCCGATAAAGGACTCGATCAGTGCGATGGAATCGCGATCCCCGGCCAGGTCCCACAGCGGGCCGTGGCCGCCGGGATAGAAGACCGCATCGAAATCGTCCGCATTCATGTCGGCGAGGAGGGCGGTATTGGCCAGTACCTGCTGCGCGTCTTTGTCGCCGTGGAAGCGCTCGGTAGCCGGTGTCTGCGCATCCGGGTTGTCGCTGTTCGGATCCAGCGGCGGTTGCCCGCCCCGGGGCGACGCGAGGGTAATGTCCGCACCGGCATCCCTGAAGATGTAATAGGGCGCGGCGAATTCCTCCAGCCAGAAGCCGGTCTTGTTGCCGGTATCGCCCAGCTGGTCGTGCGAGGTCAGTACCATCAGGATTTTCATGCAGTTTCCTTGTTGAAATGGGTGGGACAGGGGCCGCAGCCACCGCAAGGTTGGCCGCGGCATTTTTGGGGGGTTTGGCTCGGTGCCCGAGTCAGCCGTCGTCGCCCACGCGGATCACCAGCTTGCCGAAGTTCTTGCCCTCCAGCATACCGATAAAGGCCTCCGGGGCGTTTTCCAGCCCGTCGACGATTTCCTCGCGGTATTTGATCTGGCCGTCGGCGACCCAGTCGGACATCTGCGGGAAAAACTCGCCGAAGCGTTTTTCGTAGTCGAAGATGATGAAGCCCTGGATTTTCAGCCGCTTGATCAGCGCCTGGCCCATCAGCAGGCCCAGGCGGTCCGGCCCTTTCGGCAGTGAGGTGGCGTTGTACTGGGACACCAGGCCGCACAGCGGGATGCGCGCGAAGGTGTTGAGCAGCGGCAGCACGCCGTCGAACACCTTGCCACCGACATTCTCGAAATAGATATCGATGCCGTCCGGGCAGGCCGCGGCCAGCTGCTCGGCAAAGTCGTCGGCGTAGTGATCGATACAGGCGTCGAAGCCCAGTTCCTCTACCGCGTAGCGGCATTTCTCCGCGCCGCCGGCCACGCCCACTGCGCGACAGCCCCGGATCCTGGCGATCTGGCCCACGGTGGCGCCCACCGGACCGGTGGCCGCGGCCACCACCAGGGTTTCGCCCTCCTTCGGTTCGCCGATATCCAGCAGGCCCATATAGGCGGTGAAGCCGGGCATGCCCAGCACGCCCAGGGCGTAGGAGGGATTCTGCGGCGACGGACCGAGATTCATCAGGCCGCTGCCGTCGGAGACGGCGTAGTCCTGCCAGCCGGTGTAGGCCAGTACCCAGTCGCCCTTGCCGAAGTGTTCATTGCGGGATTCCACCACGCGGCAGACGGTGGCGCCGCACATCACGTCATCCACGGCCACCGGCTCGGCGTAGGAAGGCGCATCGCTCATGCGGCCGCGCATGTAAGGGTCCAGCGACAGGTAGACGCTGCGCAGCAGCACCTCGCCGTCGGCGGGCTGGGGGATCTCGGTTTGCTCCAGGCGGAAGTTGTCCGCCGCCGGTGCGCCCTCGGGGCGCGATGCCAGTACGAAGCGGCGGTTGCTGTTGTCCGGTTGGGTCATGGTGCAGTCCTCTGCAGTGAAGTGTGTGGTTGAGTTGTAGTGCAGTGCCGCCAATAGATTGTAGTGGCGGGCATTTCTACTAGACCGGTCGTCTAATCTGTGCGCGAAAAAATACCCGCACGCGGCGGGCAGGTTTTGTTGTCCGGATCAGCTTCCCAGTGTGGCGCGGGTGATCTGCAGCGCCTGCTCCATGGGTTCGCTGGAGCGGTGCAGCTTGGCCAGCAGGCTGGCGCCGAGCCACAGTTGGTAGAGCATGGTGGCTGTCTGCTGTGGATCCAGTGTCGTCGGTAGGGAGCCGTCCTTGCGCCCGAGTTCGATACAGCGGGCCACCCGCTCGACGATGCGCTGGGTGCCGTCGCGCAGGGTCAGCCGCATCGGCTCGGACAGGTCCGCCACCTCGGCGCTGAGCTTCACCACCAGGCATTTCTGCTCGTCGCAGCCTTCGTTGTAGCGGCGCAGCCACTCTTTCCAGTAGATCATCAACTGCTGCGCGGCGGGTTTCTCGCCGGGCGTGAACAGCTGATCCACCTCGGCCAGGTACTTGCGGAAATACTCCTCCAGCAATGCCTGGCCGAACTGTTCCTTGGATTTGAAATAGTGGTAGAAGGAGCCCCTGGGCACGCCGGCACTGCCCAGCAGCTCGCTCAACCCCACGCCGTAGAAACCCTTGCCGGCAATGATCCGGTGACCGGTGTCCAGCAGGTGTTGGCGGGTGTCGTCGTAGGCGCGTTTCATGGGGACAGTTTAATAAACAAGTAGACCGGTCGTCTAGTTCCGAAGGGGGCGTCGTGTGTACCGATGGGGCCGTCGAGGCCTCGGGGCCCTTCGCGCGCCTCTCCCCGGCCCCACTGACTCGCGCCATCCCTGGCGCTCACGGTTTCGCGGCGCCTTCGGTGTCCAAATTTGTTCCCGGCAAATTTGTCCCGGTGGGAGAAGGGAGGAGACCATCTATGGAACTCAAGTTTCGGAGTTGAGAAACCTTGAAAATTGGCATAGAGCCGGGTGGCGCGGCCCTTTGCGGGACCTTATGAGACAGGGATGTCGATTAGAGCTTACAGGGACGTACTTGCAGCGTGTCCCGCCAAGGGCCGCGTCACCCGGCTCCCCGACCCGAACCCCGAAACTTGAGTATGGAATCAGTCCTCTTTGTGACTGGCCATATAGTCCAGCGCCAGCCGTGTAATCGCCTCGGTGCCCACCTGCAGCGCGCTCTCGTCGACATAGAAACGCGGCGAGTGGTTGCTGGCGGCCGTGGCGGGGTCCTCGCCTTCCGGGGTCACGCCGAGGAAATAGTAGAAACCCGGTACTTCCTGGGCGAAGAAGGAGAAATCCTCGGCGCCGGTGACCTTGGGCACCTCGAGCACGCGTTTGTCGCCGGCCACCTCGCGCAATGTCGGCAGTACTTCGGTGGTCAGTTGCGGATCATTCACCGTCACCGGGTAACCCTCCAGAATCTGCACCGTGGCCTTGGCGCCGCTGCTCTCGGCGATGTTCTCCGCGGTGATTTTCAGTTTGTCGAAAATCTGCGCGCGGTTGTCCATATCGAAATTGCGGATGGTGCCGTTCAGAAAGACGTTGTCCGGGATGATGTTGTTGCGCACACCGCCCTCGATCACGCCGAAGGACACCACCGCCGGCTCCTTGGTGATATCGATCTGGCGGCTGACGATGGCCTGGGTGCCGGTCACGATCTGCGCCGCCGCGGTGATCGGGTCCACGCCTCCCCAGGGGCGCGAGCCGTGGGTCTGGCGGCCGTCGACGGTGATGCGGAATTCATCCGAGCTGGCCATCAGCGGCCCGGAGCGGTAGCCGATCACGCCCACCGGCAGGTTGGAGGTCACATGCTGGCCGAAGGCCACGTCCGGCTTGTACTTTTTGAAAAGGCCCTCTTTCAGCATCAGTTCGGCGCCGCCTTCCTCGCCGTCCGGTGCGCCCTCCTCGGCGGGCTGGAACACGAACAATACATTGCCGTTCAGTTCCTCGCGCATACCGGCCAGCACTTCCGCCGCGCCCATCAGCATGGCGACGTGGGTGTCGTGGCCGCAGGCGTGCATTACGCCCACTTCCTCGCCGTTGTATTCGGTGGTGACCTCGGAGGCGAAGGGCAGGTCCACCTCTTCGGTGACCGGCAGCGCGTCCATATCCGCGCGCAGGGCCACGGTGGGTCCGGGCCGGCCACCCTTGAGCAGCGCCACCACGCCGGTATGGGCGACTCCGGTCTCCACTTCCATGCCCAGGTCTTCCAGGTGCTGCTGGATATATTTGGCGGTCTCGAACTCGCGGTTGCCCAGCTCCGGGTTCCGGTGGATATGGCGGCGCCACTCGATCACCTTGTCCCCGGTTTGCTCGAGCAGCGGTTCGGGATCGGCGGCCAGCGCCGGGCCGCTGCCCAGAAATGCTGTGCCGATGGCGAAAGACAGGAATATTTTTTTCACGGCGGTTTCCTTTGTGTTTTCATTATCGTTGATCGATTCTAACGCGACTTGACTGAGGTACCACATGACCAATCCGATCATCCAGCGCCTGCGCGAACAGCTGGGCCAGGGCAAGGACTCACCACTGTTGCGTTTCGGTCTCGGCAGCGCCCTGTTCAATGACAAGGCCCACGCGGAGGCCGCCGAGCACCTGCAGGCCTGCGTGGAACAGATGCCGGATCACTCCGCGGCCTGGAAACTGCTGGGGCGCAGCCTGATGGCATTGGATGAAAAGGAGCGCGCGAGGGAGGTGTTGAATCGCGGGCTGGACGTGGCCCGCGACAAGGGCGACAAGCAGGTGGAGCGGGAAATCGAGGTCTTCCTGAAAAAGCTCGCCAAGGACCCCAACTGAGAGGGATTCCCACTTGTCACCGGGACAAATGGGCCATCCTTTCCCTTTGCCAATCATAGGGTTCCTGACAAGGGGGATCAGATATTGTCTAGTGTGCTGTGCGGGAAGTTCGCGAACAAAGGAGCACAGCCAAAGCGATCAGATCAAGGCGAGAAAGCGCTGGAATAGCAGCGCTAATTCAAGCTTTTTCAACGCAGCACCGGCGCCTGTGGCGAAGAGATAGTGTTACAGAATCTACCGCATAGACCACTAGCTTTGCGAGCGGCCCGCTAGTGCCGGGCTCATAGCGGACAGAGTCGGGCCGGTGCTGTTCCGCACCATCAGGCGGTGCGGCAGAATCCTGTTGCAGGCATCCATCTCTTTGCCTTTCAGTTGTGGCAGCAGCTCCATACACTCGATACCGATCTCCGCCATCGGCTGGGAGACAGTGGTCAGTGCCGGGTGGCAGTATTCCGCGTAGGGGATATCGTCGAAACCCATGACCGAAATATCATCGGGGATGCGATAGCCCATGCTGTGCAGGGCGGCGAGGCAGCTCATGGCCATCTCGTCGCTGAAGTTGAAAATGGCGGTGGGGCGGTCCGGTTGCTCCATCAGTTTGCGGGTGGCGCGCTCGGCATCGCGGAGGCCATGGTTGCCCACTTCGATCAGGGTTTCGTCTACCGGAATGCCCCCTCTGTGCAGCGCATAGCGGTAGCCTTTCAGTCGATCCCGGGTACTGGGGTTTTTCCACCATGGCGCGTCTTCTATTGTTTTGCTTTATCGCGGAGAGTGCGCCGCCGCGGAGCAAGCAACCGCTGCTCGCGGGGCTGGTCTCGCGCCACAGCCCGGCAGGCTCGCGAGTGTATCGATGCTTTTATGACCGTCCAGTCTGCCGGTCGGGAATGGCGGGGTTCCGGAAATGAGGCGGCTGCCGGCAGGCCGGAACAAAGTCTTACCTGACTTTCTCTCACGGCGTCCCACTTTTTGTAGGTGATTGATTTATAAGGATTTGTTGGTTCCCGCTTTGTGGTGGGCAAGGTGGGATAGTTCATCTTTAGCCCCAACTTGAAACTGGGACGACACTGCGCGGTCGCGAAACGGAGTATAGCCTGGCGCCAGATAGCGCTATCCTGCGCAGCCCGCATCCATCTTCATCGGATAATCGGATAGCCGTCATCTGACGTACGTAGACGCATAAAAAATAACGACGTGACGATGGGGAGAGAACTCCATGAGCAAGCAAGCTGGATTCAGAAAGAAATCCATGGCGGCGGCAATCGCCGCCCTGACTGGCCTCAGTGGCGCAGCCCTGGCGCAGACCGAATCTGATGTAAGTTCATCCAACAATCTCGAAGAAGTTGTGGTCCTGGGTATCCGTGGCAGTCTCCAGAGATCCATGGATATCAAGCGCGACTCCAGTGGCGTGGTTGACGCCATTTCCGCCGAAGACATCGGCAAGTTCCCCGATACCAACCTGGCGGAGTCCATGCAGCGTATCTCCGGTGTGTCCATCGACCGTGTGAACGGCGAGGGCAGCAAGGTCACGGTGCGTGGCCTGGGGCCGGACTTCAACCTGGTGACCCTGAATGGCCGCCAACTGGCCCGCACCACCGGCGGCCGCTCCTTCGACTTCCAGAATATCGCCTCCGATATGGTCACCGGCGTGGAGGTGGCCAAGACCAGCGATGCGACCCTGCCGTCCGGTGGTATGGGCGCCACCATCAATCTGCTGACTGCGCGTCCACTGGAAACGCCGGAGCGGACCATCCGCTTTTCCGCTAAGGGCGTGATGGATGAGTCTTCCGACGATGCCAGCATCACGCCGGAATACAGCGGTTTCTACTCCGACACCTTTGCCGATGGCGAATTCGGTGTGGTCATCGCCGGCAGTGTGCAGGAGCGCGAGAGTGGCAGTGCGCAATCCACCACGCCCGGCTGGAGCAGTTACGACAGTCCGGATGGTCTTCCAGAGGAGAATCAGGTCAATCGCCCCGGGGAAGGAGACACTTACTCTATTGCCCGCAGCGCCGTCTACAAGTTTGAGGAGCAGCAGCGTAAGCGGACCAACGGCCAACTGGTGCTGCAGTGGGCGCCGACAGACGACCTCACGGCGACCGTGGATTACAACTACTACCAGAACGAAATTGCCAAGCAGTTCAATGATATCTCTGTCTACCACAGTTGGGCGGGTGACCAGCAGGGTGTATGGACCGATGGCCCCATTTCCTCGCCGTTGATCTATTCCGAATTCGGCACAGGCGGTGATGTGGCCATGGGTGGCGGCAGCACTGCAGAGGTATTCGAAGGCGATATGGCGGGTATCAACCTGGACTGGCAAGTCAACGACCGCCTGAGTTTGGAGTTTGATGGCCAGCACTCCGAGGCAGAGCGCCGTCCGGACAGTCCCTGGGGGACGAGTGGCACCATGAGCCTCGCGGCCATGGTGCGCAACGGTAGCAGCGTGGACTACACCAAAGATCTGCCGGCCATTTATGTCGATACTGACGATGGCATCAATGCCTCGGATATTCTGCTGACTGGTTCTGCTCTCACCAATAGCAAGGATCATTCCGAGATTGATCAGTTCCGCTTCAGCGGTAACTTTGAGCTGAACGAATCCAGCGATATCGATTTCGGTATCTCTCGCCAGGAAGTGAGCAATACCTCCCAGTCAGTGAATGTAATGCGTAACGCCTGGGGTGGTGTGGGCAGTCCAGAAGATCTGCCGGATGATCTGTTTACGCCCAAGAGCATTTCCAGTCAGTTTGATATGTCTTGGGGGGATTTCTCCGAGCTCGGTGGCCTGGAGGCCATGGATACTTATTACGCCTGGAACTTCGAGGAGGTGCGCGCAACCGCGGAGGAGTTGTACGGCGAAGATCCTGGCGACATTGCTAATGCCACCCGTATGGGGGATTGCGGTACCGCATTCTGTGCCTCCACCGACTGGGGCGCCGAAACCGACCGTACCACGGAGGAAACTTCCAACGCCGTTTACGTTCAGTACAACTTCCGCTCCGAGCTCAGCGGTATGCCCTATCAGCTGAATGCCGGCCTTCGCTACGAGGAGACCGAAGTGGAATCCACCTCGGTGGTACCGGCCTATAATGGCGCATATTGGCCATCCGACAACGAAGTTATCCTGCAGAGCAGTGGCGAGCGGGAATACTTGACCGAAACCGGTGACTACAGTTACGTGCTGCCGAGCCTGGCGTTCAGTATGGACCTGAAGGATGACCTGGTGGCACGTGCCGCCGTGAGCGAGGCCATCTCCCGGCCGGGATACGGCGACATCCAGGGTGGCACCTCTGTGGGTACTGTGGCGAATGCCGGTCTCGGCGGCGGCAGCGCCGGTAACCCGGGGCTGAAACCCTTCGAGTCCCTCAATTACGATCTGTCCCTGGAGTGGTATTACGGCGACAGCAGCTATGCCTCTGCGGGCCTGTTCCGCAAGGAAGTGTCCAACTTCATCAGCAGCGGCATAACGGAAAAAACCGTATTCAACATCCCCAACCCGGCGAAAGGTCCGCTGGTAGAGGAAGCCCGGGCCGCCGGTCACGATACCTTTGGCACTATTCGCCAGTATATTGCCGAGAATCACGCCGACAATCCCTACGTTGACGTGGAATACGGCAGTGGCGGCGAAATTGAGGGGGTTAGCATCAGCGGCAATCCGGAAACCGATCCCGACCTGGTGTTCCTCATCAGCCAGCCGGTGAATGGTGATGTGGAAAACACCATCGACGGCCTGGAGTTGGCGGTGCAGCATATGTTCGGCGAATCGGGTTTCGGCGTGCAGGCCAATTATACGGCGGTAGATTCGGACCTGGAGTACGACCCCTACCTGCTGATGGACCAGGAGTCCATGATTGGTCTCAGCGATTCCGCCAACCTGGTGGGCTTCTATGACAGGAACGGTTTCCAGGCCCGTATTGCCTATAACTGGCGCGACGAGTTCCTGAGCTCCCGCAGCCATGAAGAAACTCCGTCTGGTGCCCATCCGCAGTACACCGAGGCCTACAGCCAGATTGATGTGAATTTCAGCTATGAGCTGCCACAACTGGAAGGACTGCAGGTGTTTCTGGAGGGGATCAACGTTACCGATGAATACATCCGTGTTCACGGCCGCGATGATCGCCAGCTCCTGGGGCTCTACCAGGGTGGAGAGCGCTGGCAGCTGGGTGCCCGCTACGCCTTCTGAACCATTGCCGGGAATGGTTTGACAAGGCAAAGGAAAGCCGCTGGTCCCCGGGGACCAGCGGCTTTTTTGATTCGGAAAACTGTGTAATCCTGAAACAACAATAACGAGTGACGACGAGAGAAGTACGATGACCAATGCGGTACTGCTGAACAATGTGGAGCATGGCGACCTGCGTGTGAATGCCGAGCGCCATGCGGCACTGGGCGACGACGCCTGGTTCGCGCTGACCTTCCCGCTGGAGTTTCGCGCACTCCAGGGGCAATATCCCATTTTTTTCCAGAAAGACGCCAGCAGCGGCAGCTTTTTCCCGCTGGCGTTACTGGGTTTCCAACCCGGCGAAAACCTCTACCTGCGCGAAGACGGTTGGGCAGCCTCTTATGTCCCGCTGACCATTCGCCGCGAGCCGTTCCTGATCGGGCGCCAGGATTTTGTCGAAGACGGGGTGCAGAAAAGCCGCCGCGTCATTCATATCGATATCGACAACCCGCGGGTCAATCGCGAGCGGGGCGAGCCCCTGTTTCTGGAATACGGCGGAAACTCCCCTTACCTGGACAGCGTGGCTGATATGCTCGATGCGATCCATCGGGGTATAGAGCAGAGTGAAAAATTTGTCCGCGCACTGCAGGTCAACGGCCTGCTGGAACCCTTTACCCTGGACGTGACCCTGGACAATGGTGAGGCCAATCAGCTCAAGGGCTTTTACACCATCGATGAAGAGCGGCTGCGGGGAATGAGCGCGGAGGACCTGGACGAGCTCCATCGTGCGGGCTTCCTGGAGGCCATCTATATGGCCATGGCCTCCCAGTCGCAGTTGCGTCGCCTGATCGATGAAAAAAACCGCCGACTCTCCGTGCAGTAGGGGGATGCCATGGGCCAGCCATTTATCGAAACCGCCGGGTTGCCCTCCACCGATGAAGTGGAAGGGGTCAATCCGGGCAATGTCCTGGCGTCTGTGGTCGGCGTTACCCGACCACTGATTCTGCGCGGCTACTGCGGGCATTTCCCCTCTGTTCGCGCGGGCCGGGAATCTCCCCGGGCCATGGCGGACTATCTCCTCGATCACTATGGAGGGAGACCCGTCAATGGCTGTTACGGCGATGCGAGCACCGGCGGCCGGGTGTTCTACAGCGAAGACCTGAGCGGCTTCAACTTCCAGACCCATCGAGTGGATCTGCGCGCGTTGCTGGAGGATATTCTGGCCAGTGCCGATACGGCTGCCATGCCAATGCGGTATATGCCCTCCAGCGAAGTATCGCACTGGTTTCCCGCATTCGCCGACGCCAATGACGCCGGCGTCGGCGAGGTCTCTCCCATCGGCTCCCTGTGGCTGGGCAACAGGGTGCGTGTGGCGGCCCACTACGACTTCCCCAATAACCTCGCCTGCAATATTGCCGGCAGGCGGCGTTTTACCCTGCTGCCGCCGGAGGAGATCGCCAACCTCTATCCGGGGCCGCTGGAGTTTGCACCCGGTGGCCAGGAGGTGAGCCTGGTGGATTTTCACAACCCGGACTTCGAGCGCTTTCCACGCTTCCGCGAGGCTCTGGCCCATGCACAGCTTGCAGAACTGGAGCCCGGCGATGCCCTGTTCCTGCCGGGGATGTGGTGGCACCATGTGGAGAGCCTGGATACTCTGAATGTGCTCTATACCCACTGGTGGCGCGACTCTGAGGCCTTCATGGGCCGCCCTACCAACGCCCTGTTCCATGCCATTCTGGGGTTGCGCAATCTGCCGGAGCACCAACGCAAGGCCTGGAAGGCGCTGTTCGACTACTACATTTTCGACGCCGGTGACGGTGCCGCCGAACATATCGAGCCCGATGCCCGCGGTATATTGCAGCAGCCGCTCAGCGTCGAGGCCGCCATGCGGTTGCGCGCCAAGTTACAAAATGACCTGAAACGCTGAGCGTGTCATCAGTCAGCGAGAGAATCACGTGAACGCAGAGAAAAGAATTCGCAGAGTGGTTGTTGCCGGTGGTGGTACCGCCGGCTGGATGACTGCCGCTGCCCTGTCCAAACTGCTTGGGAAAAATCTCGATATTTGTCTGGTCGAGTCGGAATCCATAGGAACCGTTGGTGTCGGCGAAGCCACCATTCCCACTTTACAGTTGTTCCACCAGCTCCTGGGGATCGATGAGCGGGAGGTGATGGCATATACCAATGCTACATTCAAGCTGGGCATTGCGTTTGAAAACTGGAAAGATGTGGATCACAGCTATATCCACTCCTTCGGTACCGCTGGGAAAGACTGTTGGGCCTGTAACTTCAGTCATTTCTGGGTCAAAGGCCTGCGGAATGGTATCAGTCACGATATCGGAGACTATTGCCTGGAACACTTCGCTTCGAGGCAGGGACGGTTCCAGGTCGCGCCGCGACAGGAGCGCAATCACGCCTATCACTTGGATGCTACCCTCTATGCCAAGTATTTGCGCGAACTGGCGGAAAAGTACGGCGCTATGCGTATCGAAGGCAAGATTGAAGATGTGCAGCTGGATCACCACAACGGTCATATCAAGGCACTGAAGTTGGACAGCGGAAAATTGCTGGAAGGGGATCTGTTTATCGATTGTAGCGGATTCCGCGGTCTGTTAATCGACAAGGCACTGCACACCGGCTATGAGGACTGGGGGCACTGGTTGCCATGTGATCGTGCAGTAGCGGTGCAAACCGGAAAAGCAGCGAAGCCGATGCCTTACACCCGCTCTATCGCACGCGAATCCGGCTGGCAATGGCGTATTCCCCTACAGTCCCGCAGTGGCAACGGCCTGGTGTTCTGCAGCCACTACATGGATGATAACGACGCACGTAAACAGCTGCTGGGTAACATCGAAGGCGAGCCGATCAATGAGCCGCGTGTTATTCCATTCCGAACCGGCACTCGTCGCCAGCACTGGAATAAAAACTGCATCGCGGTAGGACTTTCCAGTGGTTTTATCGAGCCGTTGGAATCCACCAGTATCCACCTGATCCAGCGCAGTATTATCCGACTGCTAACTGTTTTTCCATCCAACGGTATCTTCCAAGTGGATATCAATGAGTTCAACAGAATGGTGCGGGACGAAACGGAAAATGTGCGAGACTTTGTGATTTTGCACTACAAGCTGACCGATCGGCAGGACTCTGAGTTCTGGCGTTACTGTCGCGGTATGGATATTCCCGACTCACTCGCTCACCGTATGGAGATGTTCGAAAAAAGTGGCCGCGTATACAAATATGGCGAGGAGCTGTTTGGCGAAACCTCTTGGCTTCAGGTCATGCTGGGCCAGGGCCTGATGCCCCGCACCTATCACCCCATCGTGGACATGATGAGCGATGAAGAGCTGAGTCGCTTCCTCGCCAGTATCCGCAACTATGTGCGGCAAAAGGTGGATAGCTGGCCCGACCATATGGAATTCATCAACCGATACTGCAAAGCCAATATCGGGTAAGTGCGCCGGAATCGCTATCGGACCTGCAGCGGATTCCCCACTTCGACACCTCCAGTCCGTATTTCTTTGCCCTGCTGCTGTACCTGAACCCGGGCCCCCGCGGCGGTACCGGCTTTTTTCGCCACCGGAGCACCGGTTTCGAGCGGGTGAGTGAGGAGCGCACGGAGACCTACTTTTCCAGCACGGATCAGTTCCTGCGGGAGCAGGGCGGCCCCTCCGCCGGCTATGTGACCGAAAGCCGCGACGGCTTCGAGCTCTATCACCGGATTGATTATCAACAGCATCGCCTCTCCATCTACCCCGGAAGCCTGCTGCATTCCATTCTGGTGGACACGGAGACGGACATCGATCCGGATCCGCGAAGTGGTCGCCTAACCGCCAATCTGTTTTTCGAGTTTTCCTGAGAATTGGGCGCGAGTTCAAAGATTTGTCGCCTGGATTTCCCTTTCGCTGGTTGCTGAGCGCACCAGATTGGAGATATCCCTAAAGTGGGACGACGCAGGTGCACCGGGCAACTACCCTCCATCTCTCCATAACCAGCAATGCGAGTGCAGCAGGCGAATTAACTCAGGTTTCGGGAGCCGGTGCGGGGTGCCGCCGACAGGAATCTCCAGCCCCAAAACCCGGGTTATCCGCTCTCGCAGAAGTCCAATAATCAATAATACAAAACAGCGAGGATCGACCCATGTGTCAATACCCTCCACAGCGGGACACCTTTCTGGCGTCCGCGCTCTCCCTGTTCATGGCCGCTGCTTTTCTAGCGATGAGTGTCACGGCCCAGGCCCAGTCCACCGACCTGGCCGGCGGCGCCACGGCGTCGGCGAGTACCGCGGACCTGGCCGCCGCCAATGCGGTGGATGGCGACGACAACACACGCTGGGCCTCGGCGGCCCAGACCGATCCCTCTTGGCTGAGCATCGATCTCGGCCAGCCCTACGATCTGGATCGGGTAGAGATTTCCTGGGAAGCGGCCAACGCCGAAACCTATGAAATCCTCGGCTCCAACGATGGCATTCAGTGGGACACCCTCGCCACAGAGAGTGGTGGCGTCTTCGGTGATCGCACCGATAGCGTGCCGGTTGGCGGTACCTATCGGCATGTCAGGGTTCACGGAATCAGCCGAAGCGACGGGAACCAGTGGGGATATTCCATTTGGGAACTGGATGTCTACGGCTCGCAACCGGACTGCGACAGTGGCTGCGTGGTGGAGCTGGATGCCGCCACCGCCCAGGCCCGCATGACCGGGGGGGATATTGTGGATATCCACTACACCGTGAACGGTGGTGTCCAGCAGAATGTGAGAATGACGCAGGACGGTGGCGACTGGTATCACAATATTGCCAATCTCACCGCGGGCGACGTCATCAGCCTGCACTACACCAAAATCACCGACGGCGTCGGCGAGACGACGGCCGCGACCCAGTACACTTTCCTGGGTCAGGGCGGTTCCTCATCCGGCGGGGGCGGGTCCAGTTCGGGCAGTTCCAGTTCGAGCAGTTCCAGTAGCTCCAGCTCAAGTAGCTCGAGCTCCAGCAGTTCCAGCAGTTCCAGCAGTTCCAGCAGTTCTTCGGGTGGTTCGTCGTCCGGCAGCAGTTCCTCATCCGGCGGCTCGCCCGACCTCGGCAACATTCTTCCCCTCTATGACAGCACCACACCGCTCGAGCCGGCGATCCAGTTCGAGACCGATACCGCACTGGTCACCCGATTCTCGGATCGTGCCCGAGATCGCCACGCAAAAGAGGATCATTTCCAGGCGTACGACCACTACCTGAGTTTCTACTGGGAAGACCGCACTGCCGGGATCGAGATCATCGACGAGGTTGCCAAGGGTGGCGACACGGTGCGGATGAATGTACGGACCGAGTTTCGCTTGAGTGACACCGAGGCGGAGAACCGCTGGTTTTACCGCGGTGTCGGCACGGTTGCCGAGTACTGCGACAACGGCACCATGGTGGTGGAGGACCAGTATAACTACCACAAGGAGCGCACCTATAACTGCCGTGAAGGCCGTAATATCCAGGTGGGCGACAAGCTGGAATTCGAGATCAGCCAGTTCCTGGATGCCAGTGTGCCCAATGGGCGGGCCAACTATTACGGCACCACCTTCCTGTACATCGTCGGCGAGGGGCTGGTGCCCTGGGATGTCGGCGGCGAAACACCATTCGGCGGCGTCAAGGATTCCTTCCGCATTCCGGAGCGCGCCTGGCTGGGTGGCGAAACCACCATTCACGAGATGACTTCCGGGGAGACGGACAACCATTTCATGCAGATGGCGACGAATGCCGGCTACGACAATGCGCAGCCGTTCATGCGTGGCCGCCGCATACTCCACAGTTCGGCGGTGGATGGCGTCCACGACGAGAAGCCGATTGAGAACCCGCCGATGCAGGACATGCTCGGTCTGGCCGGGCCGCACTATATCAACGACAGCTGTGCCGGCTGCCACGCACGCAACGGCCGCGCCGCACCCGCGCCGGTGGGAGAGCCACTGGACAAATGGACCTTCAAGGTGGCCGATGCCAACGGCAATCCGGATCCCTATCTCGGCTCGGTGCTACAGCCCAAAGCCAGAGACGGCGCCGCCAGTGAAGGCAGTGTGTCCATCGCCTTCTGGAGTGAACAGAATGGCCTGCGCTCGCCCAATTACGCCTTTACCGGCGTGACGCCGGAGCGCTTCTCCGCCCGCATCGCGCCCAACCTGGTGGGTATGGGCCTGCTGGAAGCGATCGGTGAATCCGCCATTCTGGCGCAGGCGGATCCGAACGACGCCGACGGCGATGGTATTTCCGGTCGCGCCAATCGGGTAATAGACCCGGAGACCGGCGACACCCGCCTCGGCCGCTTCGGTTGGAAGGCCGGTAGTGCGAGCATCCGCCACCAGCTGGCGCGGGCCCTCAATACCGATATGGGCGTGCTGTCATCCGTGTATCCGCAGCCGGATTGCGGCGGCAGCCAGAGTGATTGCGGCAATAGCGGTGCGGAGCTCGACGACGAACATCTGCAGGATCTGATCAAATACATTTCGCTGCTGGGCGTGCGTCCGCAGCGGGATTACAACGATCCCTCGGTACAGAACGGTGAACAGCTGTTCGCGGATGCTGGCTGTGCCGGTTGCCACACGCCCACCCACCAGACCGGTGAAAATCACCCGCTGGCCGAACTGCGCAACCAGACCATTCACCCCTATACCGATCTGCTGTTGCACGATATGGGGCCGGGCCTGGCGGATAATTTCGGCGAAGGCGAGGCCACCGGTGCCGAGTGGCGCACGCCGCCGCTGTGGGGGCTGGGTCTTTCCGCCTGTGTCACCGGCGGGGTGGAAAACCCCACGGGGCAGCAGGGCGATGAAATCTGTACGCCCGAGCACAGCTATCTCCACGACGGTCGCGCCCGCTCCATCGAAGAGGCCATCCTCTGGCACGGTGGCGAGGGGCAGGCTGCCAATGACAACTATCAGGAGCTGTCGTCTTCCGACAAACAGGATCTGCTGAACTTCCTCAACTCACTCTAACTCAAGCTTCTGAGCTCTGCTTCGGGGAGCCGGGGCGGGGTGCGTCTTTCCGGGACACGGCTAGGCGCCCCCGCCGTGAATACGTCCCCGTAGGCTTGTCTGCGAGGTCCCTCTCGCAGACAGTCCCAGAAAGGCGCACCCCGCCCCGGCTTGTGCCATCGGCAGGCATTTCCAGCTCCGAAAGCTGAGCCTGTAAAAAACTGCAGGGCGTGCCCTGTTTTCTCCGTTTTTCCTGAATGAATGTTCGCCCCACCTTGCGCATTTTCGCAATGTGGGGCGATTCTTTTTGCGTTTCCCCGTTAGATAAAAAGTGCTCCCTGTTTCGGGAGCGATTAAAAACAATAACCAAGCGATGAGGAGACAAACATGCCTGCAATCCCTTTCCGGGTAACACTACTCGCCCTGGCCGCAGCGACCACCGCCTGTGGTGGCGGCAGTTCCGGCGGCAACAGCGACGGCATCACCGACATACCCGAAGATCCCGTTGAGACCCGCCCCGAACGCTGCCTGGAAGATCCGCAGAATTCCGGCTACTGCCTGGTATGGCAGGACGAATTCTCCGGCGACGCCATCGACAGCGAAAAATGGACCCACGAACAGAACTGCACCGGCGGCGGCAACAACGAGGCCCAGTGCTATGTGGACGACCGGGACAACTCCTGGGTCGCCGACGATATGCTGCATATCAAAGCCATCCGCGAAGACGCGGTGGGCCCGGGCAAGACCGATGACGACCCCGACTACGATCCCGAAGACACCAGCGGCAGCGGCACCTATACCTCCGCACGCCTGCGTAGCAAGGGGCTCGGCGACTGGAAGTACGGCCGCTTCGAGATGCGCGCAAAACTGCCCCACGGGCAGGGGAGCTGGCCGGCTTTCTGGATGCTGCCCACGGATTGGGAATACGGCGGCTGGCCGTTGTCCGGGGAGATCGACATCCTGGAGGCGGTGAACCTGAAAGTGGGCGGCGAGGACCGTATCCACGGCACCCTGCATTTCGGCGATGAATGGCCCGGCAACGTCCACTCCGGCGAGGCCTATCGGATCCCCGGCGACCTCAACCCGGCGGACGGTTTCCACGATTATGCGGTGGAGTGGGAAGAGGGGGAGATCCGCTGGTATGTGGATGGCGACCACTACGCCACCCAGACCAGCGACGGCTGGTATTCCTCCGCCGCGCTGGACAATCCCCTGGCGCCCTTCGACCGGACCTTCCACCTGATTCTCAACCTGGCCGTGGGCGGAGACTGGCCGGCCAACGTCAATGATGGCGGTATCGACGAAAGCGCTTTTCCGCAGGAATTCCAGATCGACCATGTGCGTGTCTATCAATGCAGCGAGGATTTCGAGACCGGCCGGGGCTGTGCGAGTACGGATGGAGATTTCGTCAGCAACCCCGGTCATACGCCGCCCGAGGCGCCGGACAATGCCGGTGACGAGCTGGTGATATTCAACGGAGAAATCCGGGCGCCCTACCAGTGGTACACCTATACAGACGGCGGCACTGTGGATTTTGAAACGGTGGAAGTAGGTGGTGACTACGGCGATGCGGGCCGGATTACCTACAACACCGACGCGGGTATCGGTTTTTTCCAGTCCGTGGATGCCTACGACCTGAGTGATTACACCTACGTGAAGTTTGACTTGCGGGTTCTGGAAGAGCCGGCCGATGCCGGCTCGGCTGCCCTCACCTTTCGCGCCGACTGCGGGCATCCCTGTACTTCCGGGGATTACCCCCTGGACATGCCGCCGCTCGATCAGTGGACCCACTTCGAGATCCCCATGGCGGACCTGGTCGACGGCGGCCTGAACGCGAAAGCGGTGGATACGCCGTTTGTGATCTCTCCGGTCTGGGGAAACCAGGATGGTGCGGTACTGCAGGTGGACAACGTGCGCCTGGCCCGGTGAGTTCCGTCCCATTTTGATGTCTGCTGCGGGCGGCAAGGTGGTATGCACCATTTTGCCATGCCGTTTCAAAGTGGGACGACCCCACCCGGGGCCTCCCGTACAACGGAGGCTGCCGGGTGCCGCCATGTCGGCGGATGTGAAGTAAGAATAAGACAGGAGTTCGCGGTAATGAAAAAGCGACATTCGTTGGGCAGGATAATCGGTATCTTGTCCGGCCTGATGGTGGGCGGTGCGTTCACGGGTTGTGGGCAGCCGATTGACGGCGATGGCGGCGCGGCGCCGGAAGAGGTACAGGCCGGGGGCGCGGTCGAATGGCCGCAACTGACCAGTCGCGTTGCCGAAAACCCGCAACTGGAGGCGAGGCTCGACCAGCTGCTGGAGCAGATGACCCTGGAGGAAAAGGTGGGCCAGCTGTTCCAGGCGGAGCTGCGCGCAGTGACCCCGGAAGATGTGCGGGAATATCACCTGGGTTCCATCCTCAACGGCGGCGGCGCCTTCCCGAACAACAACAAGCACTCCAGCGTGGATGACTGGGTGGCGCTCGCGGACAGCTTCTATGCGGCCTCCATGGATACCAGCGACGGCGGCACCGCCGTTCCCATCATCTGGGGGACCGACGCGGTACATGGGCACAACAATGTGATCGGCGCGACCCTGTACCCGCACAATATCGCCCTGGGGGCAACCCGCAATCCCGATCTGATCCGCGAGATCGGCAAGGCCACCGCCGCCGAGGTGGCCGCCACCGGCATCGACTGGGATTTCTCCCCCACCCTGGCAGTGGCCCGCGACGACCGCTGGGGCCGCACCTACGAATCCTATTCCGAAGACCCGGCGGTGGTGAAAAGCTACGGCGGCCCCATGGTCGAGGGACTGCAGGGCGATCCGCAGAGCGACGGCTTCCTCTCCGGCGGCCAGGTGATCGCCACCGCCAAACACTTTATCGCCGACGGCGGTACCCGCGACGGTATCGATCGCGGCGATGCGGATATCAGCGAGGAAGAGCTGATGAAGATCCACGCCCCCGGTTATTTCACGGCGATCGAGGCCGGCGTGCAGACGGTAATGGCCTCCTTCAGCAGCTGGCAGGGTGAAAAACTGCACGGCCACGAATACCTGCTGACCGATGTGCTCAAGAAACAGATGGGCTTCGACGGTTTCGTGATCGGCGACTGGAACGGTCACCAGTTCGTCAACGGCTGCAGCAACACCAGCTGCCCGCAGGCGATCAACGCCGGTATTGATATGTTCATGGCACCGGACGGCGACTGGAAAAAACTCTACGCCAGCACCCTGGCCCAGGCCAAAGACGGCACCATCTCCAGCGGGCGCCTGAACGATGCGGTGCGCCGCATCCTGCGCGTCAAGCTGCGCGCGGACCTGTTCGAGCGCGGCGCCCCCTCCGAGCGCGCGCTGGCCGGTGACGAATCGGTAATCGGCGCACCGGAACACCGCGCCGTGGCGCGCCGGGCCGTGCGCGAATCCCTGGTACTGCTGAAAAACCGCGACCAGTTGCTGCCTCTGGCCCGCGACCAGCGCGTGCTGGTGGCCGGTGACGGCGCCGACAATATCGGCAAGCAGGCCGGTGGCTGGAGTGTCACCTGGCAGGGTACCGGCACGGACAACAGCGACTTCCCCGGGGCCACCTCCATCTACGACGGCATTGCCGAAGCGGTGACCTCCGCCGGCGGCGAGGCGGTGTTGAGCGAGGACGGCAGCTTCGAACGGAAACCCGATGTGGCCATCGTGGTGTTCGGCGAGGATCCCTACGCGGAAATGCAGGGTGATATCGCCAACCTAGACTACAGCGACGACGAGGACCTGGCGTTGCTGCGGAAACTGCACGCACAGGATGTCCCGGTGGTATCCCTGTTCATTACCGGGCGCCCGCTGTGGGTCAATCCCGAGATCAATGCCTCCGACGCCTTTGCCGTGATCTGGCAGCCGGGTACCGAGGGCGGCGGCGTGGCGGATGTGGTCTTCCGCGATGCCCGGGGTGAAGTGAACCACGACTTCGTCGGCAAGCTGCCGTTCACCTGGCCGGAAAACGCCGTGCCCACACCGCGCAACCTCGCCGACAGCGGACAGGCACTCTTCCCCTACGGCTACGGACTGGATTTTGGCGAGCGGGGCATTGCTGCGGCACAACTGCCGGAAGAAAGCGGCCTGACCCGGCGGGATATCGCCGATGCGCTGCCGGTATTCGAGGGCCGCGCCCTGGATCCCTGGAGCCTGGAAGTGGTCGACATCGCCAACAACCGCCAGCCGATCACCACCAGCATCGCCGAGCTGGATGGTATTCGCGTGCAGTCTGTAGACCGCAATGTCCAGGAAGACAGCCGCCGCCTGCAGTGGAGCGGTCAGGGGCCGGCCAGCGTCGGTTTCTTCGCCAACAGCCGCACGGACCTGAGCGCCTACCTCGAAGCCGACGGTGCGCTGGTGTTCGATGTGAAAGTCGACAAGGCGCCCAGCAGCGCGGCCAGCATCGGCATGAACTGCGGCACCGACTGCCTGGCCACCCAGCCGGTCACCGACCTGTTGCGCGCCGCCGAACCGGGCCAGTGGGGCACCGTCTCCGTGGCGCTGCAGTGCATGGCCGAGCAGGGGGCGCAGATGGATATGGTGCTGTCGCCCTTCTTTATGCTGACCGAAGGCGAGATGGATGTATCGGTCAACAGCATCCGCATCGCCACCGATGTGGAGGCGGATATCCAGTGCGGCTGATCTGATTCCGGTACACGATACCCGGAGGACAATAAGGTCATCGCAATCGTAGGGTGCACCCTGCGCACCGAAAGGCCTGGCGCCGATGCCAGGCTTTAGACGGTACGCACGGCGCACCCCGCTCCAGCTCCCTGAACCAAACCCCGAAACTTGAGTTTAAAAGAACAATAAAAACCGAACTTCTCTGCAGTTTCAGGACAGCTCCGGCACATCTCTACCCATCCGCCGGAACCCCGTCCACGCAGTTGGCTGTGAGATCCGCGCCCGGAACGCAACTGGCGGCGAGCGCTGTTTTTACCTCAACCCGCCGGTGCGTCCGCTCCGACAATCAATCGATGATAAAAGCAAAAAGCGAGAGAAAACCCATGCGTAAAATAGGAATCCCCGCAGTGTCGGGCACCTTCGCGGCCGGTCTGTTAGCAGCGTCGTTCGCGAGTGCACAGTCGGCCCCATCTGGTCAGACGAGTTCGACGGCGAGCGCATCGACCGCAGTGTCTGGACCTACAACACCGGCGGCAGCGGCTTTGGTAACGGCGAGTTGCAGTATTACACCGCCTCGCAAGACAACGTCTACCTCGAAGACGGCAACCTGGTGATCGAGGCGCGCCGCGAAGAATACGAGGGCAAGCCGTTCACCTCTGCGCGCCTGCATACCAACGGCCGCGTTGGCTTCCGTTACGGTACTCTCGAGGCGCGTATCAAGCTGCCGCAACTGGATAATGGCCTGTGGCCGGCCTTCTGGCTGATGGGTGACAACTACGGTGTGGACGGTTGGCCCCGGTCCGGCGAGATCGATATTCTCGAGGCCGGCTTCCGCTCTGCAATCGACAACGGCACCGTCAATCACGCGGTGTCCGGCGCGGTGCACTGGTGGCACGAGTCCGGCACCTGGAGCGACTGGCTGCAGGCGGACCACGCCGAGGACGTGGTGCTGTCCGATCCGCTCTACTCCGACTATCGCACCTATCGCCTGGACTGGACACCCGAGGAACTGGTGATCTCCGTGGACGACACGCAGGTGCTTACCATGGATATCACCGACCCCAATATGTCGGAGTTCCGCGACAACCCCATGCATATCCTGCTCAACCTGGCGGTTGGCGGCTGGAATTTTGTCGAGATCACCGATGCCGTGCAGATCACCGCGGACTTCCCGGCGAGAATGTACGTGGATTACGTGCGCCTCTATACCAACGAGCACACCGAACTGGAAGTGGCCAGTGAAGACTACCCGAGCGGCGATTTTGGTATCATGACCGAAACCCGGGAAGTGAAAAATGCGCTGGACTGGGAGAACAACACCAGCCTCTATATCTGGAACAGTACGGTCTGGTGCGAGATGGTGCCTGGCATCATGTAGCGATTCCCCTGTCCGGTTTCGAGGGTGTGGATATGGAAACCGTACAGACGCTGTTCAGCCTCTCCAGCCCGGCGCCGGCGGAGGCCTTCGAGATCGCCGTGGACAATATCTATCTCACCGAGAGCGAGCCGCTGCCGGCACCGCAGGATGGCAGCTTCGGCATCTACACCGAAACCGATACCAACAGCAGCGCCGGCACCCTGGTGGAGGGCGAGGACAGCGACCTGTTTATCTGGGAAGGTACGCTGAACCTGTCCCACGGCAATGCCCCGGAGGGCGACAGCGCACTCAACCTGGCCTCCACCGGCCTGGGCTGGTTCGGAATGGGCTTCGCTGACCGAGAGGGTTTCGATCTCTCTGCCTTCGACAACGAGGAGGCAGCGCTGCACTTTTCCATGCGCACCACGGACCAGACCGAATTCCGCATCGGTATGAAGAGCGGTAATGTGCAGGATATTGGCCAGACCTGGGTGACCTTCAGTCCCGGCAGTGACCCCTACGGTTTCTCCCGCGATGGCCAATGGCACCATATCGCCATTCCGATGACGGACCTGGCGGCAGATCTGGAATTTGCCGATATGCGCCAACTTTTCCAGGTGCTGGGCATCGGCGAGGTGAGCGACCCGTCGATCGACAATATCTACCTCTCCGGCGGCGACAGTGGAGAGAAATGCAAAACGGTGCGCTGGAAAAAAGGCCGACACAAATGCCTGCCCCTGCGTGGTGAGAAGCGGGGCTGGAAAAAAGGCAAGCCGCCATTCAACCGCGACTGACAAATTGGTGTAGGTTGGAGTTCGCGGGGCTCACTACAACCTACGCCTGCCTCGGTGCGGATCGGTTACCACAGGGTTTTCCACCCCGATAAAAAACCCGGGTCGAAAAAGCCGGGCTTTTTACTGGCCGGAAATCAATGCGAGGTTTTGGCGGCGGGAAGGCAATCCACGCATGCCGTCAAACCGGCGTCCTCCCCACAAGTAAAACGCCCTGTCCCTCCCGCGCGGATTTCCCATTCGCAAATCTGGCCACCCCTCGTGGCCTTCCCTTTTACATAGCAGGGAAGAAAGTCGTACCGATCGTGAAGTTCCTTGACAGATACTTTTCGCGTTTTGTCGAAATAGTGTTGGGCCTCTTCAGTGGTCAGGGAAAAATCTGAGCAGAAAGCCCCGCTGTCATCATCAACTCCCCTTCCTGTTATCTCCGTAACTGTGATATCTGTATTGGCCTTTGTGCAGCCGGGCAGAAACTGAACAGTGAGAAGAGAGAGCGTAAAAAACAGTATTTGCTTTACCATTTTGCAGTGCCTGCTTCAGAGGGCATTTTGTAGGAAACGTCAGGGTGCCGGTATATATCAGCTTTGGTTAGGCTGAATAACTGATATAGAGTGCCGATAAGCCATTGTAGTGAAGTGTTCTGTTGAGGAGATACGCTTTCGTAGGATTTGGCGGCGGCATCGTACTCCCCCACGATTTCAATGCCAAGAGAGTCCAGGTTGAGGGGGAATCAATCCGGGTAAGGCTTTGCCTTTTCGTGAGAATGTAGGTTAGAAATGCGGGTTGAATAGCGTTTTCCCTGCGCAAATAGAATGCTGGTTACAGTTTGTAGCTCTGCTTTCTTGCAGTTGTTGTTTTCATAGCATTTCGATTTTATTTTGCCAACGTGATAAGCCTTCTTTTCAAGGCTTGCTGTTTGGTAGACCTTTCCTGATTTGTCGATTAAAAAGTGCGCCCCATAACTGGATTTCTGATATGAATTGAAAGTGTGTTGTGCAGTAGGGGCCCCAGTTTGGTGAATGACTAAGGCATTGACAGAATTTAGAGGCCCTTTTTCAAGGCCGGGAAATACCCGTTGATGTACTTTAGGGTCAATCAGTAATCCATTCTTTAGGGTTGGCATGAGGCATCCTTGTCAGGTTTTATTCCGAACAGATCGCTATCATGAGTCTCAGGGGGAAAAGTTGTCAAAGGACTGTGCGAGAAAGCAGTTGGCTTCTGTTCCCTGAAAATGATCCTGATGGATGATGACACGAAATTTCTCGCAGAGAACTGCTGGATGTCAATAGGGGCGTAATCTTCCTCCTGTCCTGCGGTATCTCTCGGCTTCCCCACAAAAAATGCACCGACAAACGCCGGTGCACAGTGCCTGTCTTTTGGTGGAAAGATCAGTTGGGGAGGTGGGCGCTTTCGAAAGTTGCCACATAGAGGGGCGGGCGGTCCAGGAATTCGGCCCAGTGGGTATCGCCGTCGAGGAAGGTTTTCTGGAAGGCCGGTGCCAGTTGGCCCACGTAGCGATTGGCATCTTCCGGTCCGCCCCAGACCTTATGGCCGGCGTTGGAGGCCTCGTAGAAGAGTTTGGGCACGCCGTAGGGAATGCGGCGGTAGACGCCGTCGCTCTGGCCCAGGCCGCCGAGGTAGGTGGTATCCAGCGTGCCGTTGATGAGTAATGGTGGGTATGCGGCTATTTCCGCCGCGGACATCGCTGTCCACGACGGTTGTATTGGAGCCGGCGGACTATGGCTGTGCGACCGATGTTTCTTCCCTGGGCGCCCGCGTCTGTTTACGGTACTCCGTCGGCGACATTCCCACCAGCCGGCTGAAGAAGCGGTGGAAGGCGGACTTACTATTGAAGCCGGACTGCAGCAGGATATCGAGAATCGTCATGTCGGCGTTTTTCGCATCGGCCAGCAACGCTTTGGCCTCCTCCACGCGATAGGAATTCACGAACTCGAAGAAGTTGGTGCCGAAGTGTTTGTTGATAACGGCGGAGACCTCTTTTGCCGGCAGGTCCACTCTTTCGGAAAACTGTTCCAGGTTCAGGTTCTTCTTCAGGAATACCTTGTCGCCCTCCATCGCACGGCGGACCCGGTCGATGGCACTGTCGGATGGCTCCTCCTCCGGTACCTCGCGGCTGGCTTCCGGCCTGGTGTCCAGCAGCCGGTGGGCGTAGGTCAGGGTATAGGCGAAAAAGGCGTTCACCAGGATGAAGGTGATGTAGTTGTCGGCGATCCCCAGGTAGTCGGCAAGGGCCACGGACGAGAACCGGGCGAGGATATGCACCAGCAGAGTCCAGCCCCAACTGGCGGTCACGGCCAGCGTGAGGCCGCTCAGCCAGCTCAGCTCCTCGGTGGAGAAGTGGGAGTACTCGTCCTTCAATTCACCGCGGTAGCGGCGGATCAGCAGCACCGCGGCCAGCGCGTAGGCGAGTGGCACCAGCGTGGACAGGTCCCAGACAAGATCCACCAGCCCCGAGGGAATGCCCTGGCCGGCCACGGCAATGTGACGCAGGTCGTCGGCGCTCAGGCCGAATATGGCGATGCACAGCAGCATTACCACTGCCGGCAGCAGGTGGAGTGCATGGTGTCGCTGCAGGCGCAGGTTCTGCTGGGTCAGGGCCGAAACGTAGAGGTAGAAGGCCGGCCCCTTCAGCATCAGTGCGGCGAACAGCAGGTAGGGCACCATGTGCTGCTCGAACAGCGGCCACAGCGTGAACTGGTCGTTCCAGAGAATCAGGGTACAGGTGGAGGCCAGGGCCACGATCAGCAGGAAGGCGGTCAGCAGCAGAGCGTAGTTGCGTTCGCGCTGTGGCAGTACCAGTTGAAAGATGGACAGCAGCAGGCACTCCGCAGCGGTCATCAGCAATACCACATCGGGGATATTGAATACGTATTCTTTCATCTCGCTCGGGCTGGTTATTAGAGTTGTTTGTAGTGTTGTTCTGTCGCGCAGTATAGAGAATAACCAGCGCCGCGCCTATCTTGGCTTGCGATGAATTTTGTGGCTGTCGCCGGTTGCCATACGCTCTGTTGGCGGTTGTTTCATTTCGGCATCCATACTGGGAAAAGGGCAACCCGCGGTTTGCGACAGAGTGGAAAGCGCTCCGACCGAGCAGTCAACGATTCCAGTCCTGCGGAGATCCCGGCCCCGGAATGGCCGGCGTCCCGCCCGCCGGGCAAAGTGGCAAGGCCCCAGTTTGCCCCCGGTGGCGAAAGTGGGCCGACAGACCCGGCCCCTGCGGCGATGATCCGCATCACGCGACCGCCGCTGCCACACAGGCGGCATCCCTGGTTACTGCGGTCGCCGAGGCAGTGGGCTCCATCGCCTTCTTCTTCCTTTCTGCTAGTTGGACCGGCCCCAGTGCCGGTCTTTTTTTGGCCGCATGTTTGTCGGCGCCCCCCGCAAAAGTGCCGACTGGCGCCTGTCTCCCCCTCCCGGTGGAGGGGAGACGCCATCGGCGCCGGGGAGGGCTGGTTTTTTACCCGCCGAATCCGTAACTTATAGCGCCGCTTTTCAGGGAGATAACAGGTAATAAGCAATGACAAGCATCGTAGCGGATATCGGCGGTACCAACGCCCGCTTTGCCATCGCCCAGCCCACCGACGGCGGCTATGAACTGCAGTGCCTCAAGGTGGTGGACTGCCAGCAGTTCGCCGGCTTCGATGCCGCCTTCCACCACTGGATCGAGAGCCTCGACCGGTCGGTGCCCGAGCGCGCCTGTATCGCCGCGGCCGGCCCGGTGGACAGGACCGAGGCCGGCGGCCGCGTCTATATGACCAACCTGGGCTGGAGTATTTGCGCCGATTCGCTGCGTAGGGAGTTCGGCTTTGCCCACCTGGAATTGATCAACGATTTCGCCGCGCTGGCCCTGTCCCTGCCCAAACTGGGCAGCGAGGACTACACGGTGCTGAGGGACGCGCCGCGGATCGAGGGCGCACAGATGGCGGTGCTGGGTCCGGGCACCGGCCTTGGCGTGGCCGGCCTGGCGGTGGAAAACGGCCGCTATCACGTACTGGCCGGTGAAGGTGGCCACGCCAACCTGGCCCCGGCCACCGAGCGCGACCTGCAGCTACTGCAGATACTGATGCGGGACCGCCAGCCGGTGTTCAACGAGTGGGTGCTGTCCGGCAACGGCCTGGTGAATCTCTATCGCGCCGTCTGCGAACTGAACGGCAAGCGGGCCGAAGATCTGACCCCGCCGGATGTGGGGAGCCGCGGCCTGGATGGTTCCGACCCGATGTGCCGTGAAGCCCTGATCGACTTCCTCAACTTCCTCGGCAGCACCGCCGGCGACGCGGCGCTGTACCTGGGGGGCCGCGGCGGTGTTTTCCTCGGCGGCGGCATACTGCCGCGTATCGCCGAACTGCTGCCGGAAAGCGACTTCGAACAGCGTTTTCTCGACAAGGGCCGGGTCCACGGCTGGATGGAGACGGTCCCCCTGTACGCCCTGAAAGCCGGGTTTCAGGCCCTGATCGGGGCCGCGGTACAGCTGGATAACTGAGCGGGCGGCAGCTTCCATTTCAGTCTGGCCCACGCAATCCCGCGCCACCGGAAATGCAGGTGGGAGGAGGGGATTCTGATTCCTTTCATCGCTATCCGGAGGGATTTCCATTTCCCGGATAGATCGAAATCGAGTCTTTTCTGGACGTTCTGCCAACGTTTTGATTGTTTTCTGGACAGATTGGGCCTGTGAAATCATCATATGCGGCCCGGACGGGGACTGTGGTGGATCGAGGGGTGGAGGGGCATATCGAGTCTCTCCAGATGGTTCCGCCGCTTCCGGGTCGGGTCACTTGGGCCCGATAAAGTCTATGTAAAACAAGTGGTTACGGTGTGTTATCGCGCCGGGCCCGGGGGCCCGGTCGCTTCTCCCGCCTCCTCCCCCTCGGGGGGAGGATGTTATGGATGATAGGCGCTCATAGGATGCAACTACTCACCATAACGATAAATCCAGGGAGAAGATGATGAGTCAATCCTATAAAGGTAAGGGGGCCTTCCGGCCCACTTTGCTGTCCGCTGCGGTAGCAGCCGTGAGTGTTTCGCTGCCGGCTTTCGCCGCAGAAGAGGGCGTCTCCAATACACTTGAAGAGGTAACTGTCACCGGCTTCCGCAAGAGTGTGATGGACTCCATCGACACCAAACGCGACGCCAAGGCCGTGGTTGAGGCTATCTCCGCCGAGGATATCGGCAAGCTGCCGGATTCCTCCATCGCCGAGTCCATCTCGCGCCTGCCGGGGCTCGCCACCCAGCGTCTGGATGGTCGCGCCAGTCGGGTGACCATCCGCGGTTTTGGTGAAAACGAGAGTGCCACCACCTTCAATGGCCGCGAGCAGGTTTCCATTGGCGATAACCGCGGCGTAGAGTTCGATCTCTATCCCTCAGAGATCATGAGTGGTGTCACTGTCTATAAAACGCCGCAGGCCAATATCGAGGCAGAAGGTATTGCCGGCGTGATCGACATGCAGACCGTCAAACCGCTGGAGCGTGGCGAGCGTGTGGTCAAGTTCAATGGGCAGCTGGAGCAGACTGGTTTCGACAAGCTGAATCCGGACGGCGAAGATAGCGGTCATCGCGCCACCTTCTCCTATATCGACCAGTTCGCCGACGACACTATCGGTGTAGCTTTCGCCTACAACACCATGAGCTCCCCGAACCAGGAAGAGCGCTGGAATACGTGGGGCTATCGCACAGACACGCCGGGGCTGGAAGATTACTCTGTACTGGGTGGGGCCAAGCCCTTTGTACGCTCCTCCGTACTGGAACGCGACAGCGCCATGCTGGTAGTGGAACTGCAGCCCAACGACAAGCTGCACACCACTTTCGATGCCCTCTACGTGGACTTCAATGACGAGAAGATCCTGCGTGGTATCGAGGTTCCGATGGCCTGGGGGCAGGGTCCTGTCAGTGCCAACGAAATCGACGAAGCGTCCGGCTTTGTCAGCAGCGGTACCGTGGAAGACCAACGCGTCGTTGTGCGTAACGACCTGGAAACTCGCCAGGCCGAGCTGGGATCCTTCGGTTTCAATACCAAGTACGATTTCAGCGACACTTTCCAGTTGGAGTTCGATGCCAGCCATTCAACTGTCGAGCGGGATATCTGGAGCTTCGAGAGTTACTCCGGCACTGGCCGCGGTGATAACGAAGGTATTGCCGAAGACCTCACCTATACCTTTGACGGAGGCAACACCGGCGCCAAATTCGACCACGAACTGGACTACAGTGATTGGGATCTGATCCAGCTAGGTGGTCCGCTGTCTTGGGGTGCCAGCTCCGCGTTGAACGATTACTACAACCTGACCGGTACAGCAGGCGAGAATACCGCACAGGACGGCTTCCTCAATACGCCGACTATCGATGACGAGCTGACCACGATCAAACTCGCCGCCAGCCAGATGGTGGATCTGGGCTTAGTCAACGAAATCAACTACGGCGTTTCCTACCGCGATCGCACCAAGACCAAGCAGTCCGGCGGTTACTACATGACTCTGACGGACTTCCCGGAGATGCTGGAAGTGCCGGAGGACTACCGTCTGGGTACGGCTTCCCTGGACTTTATCGGCATGGGCGACATGATCGCCTACGACGCCGCAGCAATGATGAACGACGGTTACTACAACCTGCTGGACGAGTCGCTCACCGGGATCGACCACCTGACAAAGTCCTACAGTGTCAGCGAAGAAGTGACCGCTGCGTTTGCGCAGGCAGGCTTTGAAACCCAGGTGGCGGGGCTGCCGCTTTCCGGCAATGCCGGGCTGCGCTACGTCTACACCGAACAGCAGTCCAGGGGCCATGCCGGCCAGACCACCGAAGAGGGCCTGGTCGTCGCCACGCCGACCAAACTCGGTCATGATTACGGCCGGCTGTTGCCGAGCCTGAACCTGGCGTTGGAGATCGACGACCAGCAGACCCTGCGCTTCGGTGCGGCAAAAACCATTTCCCGCGCGCGCATGGATGAAATGAACGCGTCCCTGGAAGTGAATTACAACCAGACGCCGGATACGAATGGCAACAACTGGGTAATTAGTGGCGGCAACCCGACGCTGGAGCCGAAGGAGGCGGTCGGTGTCGACCTCTCCTACGAAAACTACTTCAGCGACGAAGGTTACTTCTCGGCCGCTCTTTTCTGGAAGGATCTGAGCAACTGGCACTTTGACGACAACTATCAGGTTGAGCTGACGGGTGTGGCGGATCCGTCCACCGGGGAAGTGCCGGAGAATTCCACAGCCACTGCCTATGGCAAGATCAACGCCGGCGGCGGTACCCTGCAGGGTTACGAGCTGTCTGTGACCCTGCCATTCAACGCCTTCTCCGAGAGCCTGGATGGTTTCGGCCTGCTGGCCAGCCACACCGGCGTGAGTTCCGATATCGAGGACCAGAACGACAACGAGTTCGAACTGCCGGGACTGTCCGACCGTATCGAAACCCTGACCCTGTACTACGAGAACCATGGTTTCTCCGCCCGCACCAGCGTGCGCAAGCGTTCCGACTTCAAGGGCGATGTCTACGGTCTCGGCTTTAATACCGAGCAGGTGGATGTACTGGGTGAAACCATTGTCGACGCCCAGCTCGGTTACGACTTTACCGATGCCGGTATCTCCGGCCTTGAGGGGCTGTCCGTCTATCTGCAGGGAATCAACCTGACTGACGAACCCTTCACCACCCTGAGTGGCGACAATGAGCTCCAGGTACGCGACTACCAGAGCTACGGCAAGACTTACCTGTTGGGCTTCAGCTACGAGCTGTAATTCCGCCAGCTAGTCTCGCAGATAAAAGACCCCTGCAATTCCGTATTGCAGGGGTTTTTTTGTCGATCGCGAGGATTGCGAAAATGACAGCTGCACTTCTATTCAGGATCGAACCATCTCTTCGCCATCAAGCGGCTGTTTCAAACAGGCCGGACCGGGCTACCGCTCCCTGATCAGGATCAGTCCATCCCGTGCATCGATTGCCATATCGTTGGGCTGGTGGTCGAAAGCCTGTCCCTTTTCATTCAGTACATCGCGCCAGCGCGAGTCTCCCAGTATTGCTGTCGAAACGGCCTTTTCCCGGGGGGAGTTGTTCAGTATGACCAGGGCCCGGTTGTCGCGATAGGTGCGCTGATAGCCGTAGAGCTGGCGCTCATCGTCGATCAGTACCGGCTCGAAATCACCCAGTTGCAGCGCCGGATTTCGGTTGCGAACCCGAATCAAAGCCCGGTAGTGGGATAGCAGACCCGTATTGACAGCCACTTTGTCGGGGGATCGCGTACTGCCGTCGGGCATGTAGACTTCGTCTTCATACTCGATATCGGACCAGATCATCGGTTTGCGTGAATCCGGGTCATTTGCACCCCACATGCCCACTTCGTCGCCGTAGTAGATCATCGGCGCGCCCACGTAGGTCATCTGGAAGATGGCAAAGAGTTTTTGCAACTGAATCTCATGCCGGTTGGGTTTGCGCACAGAGTAGTCGGGGTTGTTGGTAACCTGTGACTTGGTAAAGTAATCCCCCCAGTCCCGGAAGTTGCCGATTCCGCGATTGACGATATGCGAGCCAATCCGGTTGGCGTCGTGGCTTCCAAACAGGTTCTGCACGACGTAAGCCACGCCCTGTGGATAGAGCCCCCGGAGATCCGCCAGTTTCCGGTTGAACTCGCTGACGCTGATGTCTGTGTCTGTGGGATTGAAGAAGAACTCGGCAGCGGCGAAGGCAAAGTTGTAATTCATCTCGCCGTCGAATTCGTCGCCCTGGAAGTAGGGTTTTACTGTTTCCGGCTCGTCGACGATCTCTGCGGTCAGATAGGCCTCGGGATTGATCGATTTTACGTGGTTGCGCCAGGCCTTCCAGAAATTGTGGTGAACGTCGTAGGCGACATCCAGCCGCCAGCCGTCAATGCCGTGCCCGACACCCTTGCCCATCGGGTTCATCCAGCGCCGGGTAGCGGCAAATACATAGTTTCTCGGTCCCTCTACCAGGCCGTTTTCATCCTCCTTGAACTCGGGCAGGGACTCCACGCCGAACCAGCCGGAGTACCTGAATTTCGTCCCCTTGCGTTCATTGCGGAAGGACTCGACCGTAAACCAGTCTTTGTAGGGCGACTCTTCCTGGTACTCGAGCAGGTTCTGGAAGGCAAAACTATTGGTGCCCATATGATTGAATACGCCGTCGAATATGATCCTGATACCGCGTTCATGGGCTTCGTCAATCAGCTTCAGCGCCAGTTCATCGGCCCTGGTCCAGACCCAGCTGGAAGGATCCTGCGGGTTCTCCTCGGCCATCAATTTCCGGTCGCCTTCGGGGTCCGGCCCGAAATTGGGGTCGATATGGTGGTAGCTGGCGCCGTCGTACTTATGCAGCGACGGCGAGTCGAAGACGGGATTCAGGTAAATGGCATTGATGCCTAGGTCGCTCACATAGTCGAGCTGATCGATGATTCCCTGAAGGTCGCCGCCATAGCGGCGCCGCAACAGGTGCTTCCAGAGTTCCCGCTCGTCATTGGCTTGTTCGTAGGGTTGCAACCGGTACCAGTCGCTACCCCAAGGGTGAATCTGCCATTCCCTGGGCGGCTCCTGCGGATCGGCGCCGAGAATATCCTTCATTTTCGGGTCGTTGGAAGGGTCGCCATTGCGGAAGCGTTCGGGGAAAATCTGGTACCAGACGGCCCGCTTCGCCCATTGCGGCACGAATTCCTCGCCGTCCTGGGCGCTGGAAACCGTGGGGCCACTGAGCATCGCGGAGGACAGGGCGATTGTCGCAAGCCGGTTAATATTCTTCATGTTGAGCTTCTCTTGTATCAGCCTGTGTCAATGTACAACTTACAAGGGTGCGGGAGTTGTGCAGGGGCGGGGTTTCGGCGGCAAATAAATGCCGAGCGGGGTTGCGGTTCTCACGGTGCTGACCTCCAGAGGTACCGGTGACGATAGTTTTCCAGTATCCAATGGTAGGCCGACTACCGCGTCAGCCCCTTGTGGGGAGTAGGGTGGGGGGTGGCCGCCGGACAGGGCCGGCGGCCGGTTGGCTTGCAGCTCAGTCGATTAGGCGTGGCTAAACTCGTTACAGACCATAACATCCGTATCCAGCGAGCCGATCACCCGCTCGGCGGTGTTGCCCCGCAGCAGCGAGCCGGTGGCGCCGTACTGGTTGAGGGTGCCCATCACCACCAGGTCCGCGTCGATTTCGCTGGCTATGTCCGCCACCACTTCGTTGGTATAGCCCTGCTTGACGTGAATGCGGTGGGTGGGGACGCCGGTCTTGTCCGCCAGCTTGGCCAGGGCGCCGCGGTCCGGGTAGAGCATGGAATCCAGGTAGGCGTTCACCAGGTGCAGCTCCGCATCGTAGCGCTCGGCGAAATAGTTGGCCTGTGAACTGATCAGGCGGTTGAGTTCCCGCTGCCCGGCTTTCTGTGCCTGGTAGTTGACTGTGGCCAGCACCACCTTGCGGTTGTCCTTGGCGCCGGGGCGAATCAGTACCACCGGGCACCTGGCCTGTTTCAGCACCTGCCATTTGGATTCTGTGAATGTAAATCGACGGCTGGTCTTGGCGTGTACCGGCAGGTAGACCAGTTCGGCACTGTAGCGCTTGGACTCCTGTATGATCGCGCCCTGCCAGTCGCTGGACCAGCACACCTGCAGCTCGTAATCCAGGCCGGCTTCCTCTAGCGGGGTGCGGATCTGGTCGCGGAACCAGAACTCGTCGCGAAACAGGTGGTCGTTGCTTGCGCGGGTGTCGACGGCCTCGCCGTCCACGGCGACAAAAATGACCAACCTGGGTTGGGGGTTGCGCAGTCTGGCGGTGGTGAGGGCCCGTTCCAGGGCTACGTGCTTTTCATCGTTGGGGTCGACGACGACAAAGATGGTTTTCTGCTCGGCTTGCATTTTCTCTCCTCAGCTGGGAATTCCCTGATGCACGCCCGATGGTTCGGAAACTACCATCGAACGAGCCAGTCCCCGGCCGCGCCAGCCGCGCATACCCCTCGGCCGGCTGCAGCCGGCAGGGGTAGATTAACACACCTCCGTGTCTGTTTTCGGAGTTCAGCTTTCCGGTGTTATCTGTTCCAGTTCTGCTTTCAGTTCCTTCAGTTTTTCCTTCACCCGCGCCGCATTGTCCGGCCCCATGCGGATCATCAGTTTGTGCACCCCGGGCAACCGCTCCAGCTTGGGGTCGGCAAATTTGTAGTAGACCGACGGGCGCACCAACTGGATGGGCTCGTCTACATCGGAGGCGGCCAGGGCCTGGTCGATGGCTTTCAGCAGCACGTTGTGGAATTTTTTATCCCGCATTCCCAGTTCGCCGAAGGCCTCCCGCAGGCGCGGGTACCAGAACTGGTAGAGATCGATGGCGGTGTCGGTATCCATGGCGGCAAACAGGCGCACGGGCGTGTCGTAGCGACGGTAGTTTTCCTCCGACAGCACCATTCCGGTGGCCCCTTCCTCATCGACCGCCAGCTCCCCTCTGGGCGAGTTATAGGGGCGGTTCTTGGCCATCATCTGGCCGCTGGAGGCGGCGTTGACGGCGGCCACCCATTTGCGCAGCAGTTCGTCGGAAACCAGCCAGCGACCCAGGGCGCCGTCCGGTGCCAGGCTCAGCAGGTCGCCGCGGAAGGTCTCGTCGCTGTCGTTCAGCGGCGGCAGCTCGCGCTCCGGTTCCGGGGCTGGCTCCGCGGGGGCGGGTTCCGGTTCGGCGGGTGCGGGTTCCAGGTCCGGTGCCGGCTCCTCCGCCTGCTCCGGCTCTTCGACCGCCACCGGCGGCGCCGGCTCGGGCGCCTTGTCCGCGGACAGGATAAAGTAGGCGGCAATGGCGATGATGGCGATGACTGCCAGGCCGATGATCCAGCCGCGATTCGATTGTTGTTCCGACATCCCCAGCTCTCCTTGATCTGAATAGGCTGTTCGATAGTGTACTGTGATGGACTTCTCGTTGGGAAAGTTCCCGCCGCCTCTCTTTGTATGGTAGACACCGGCATAATGCAATCGTATTGACCCGGCAGTCGCGCTACGCCCCCGGCCTGGAGGATGTGGACGGCGCGGCCGCTGGTAGAGTTGTCTGCTCGAGAAACCGTGAAAGTATGTCGAGAGAATAAAATGAAACGCATCGCCGCGAGCCTGATTGCCATGCTGGGAATCAGCGCCTGTACCGACACCACCGTTGCCGATCCACAGCCCGGCGACAGTTTCTGGTCCAATGCCACCATCTATTTCATGTTGCCGGACCGCTTTCGCAACGGCGATCCGGACAACGACCTCAGCTACGGCCGCGGGCGCGACGGAGCCCGGCTGCGCAGTTTCACCGGCGGCGACCTGCGCGGCGTGATCGACAAGCTCGAGGAGGGCTACTTCAGTGACCTGGGCGTGGACGCCCTGTGGATGTCGCCGGTATACGAACAGATTGAAGGCGCCACCGACGAGGGCACGGGCCTCACCTATCCCTACCACGGCTACTGGCCCCGTGACTGGACTGGAGTCGACAGGAACTTCGGCACTGAGGCCGACCTGGCCGAACTGATCGATACCGCCCACCGCCGTGGAATCCGGGTGCTACTGGATGTGGTCATCAACCACACCGGCCCGGTGACCGAAAAGGATCCGCTGTGGCCCGAGTCCTGGGTCAGGCCCGGACCGGTCTGCGACTGGACCGGATTCGCCGGCACAGTGCGCTGCACTCTGGTGGAGAACCTGCCGGATATCCGCACAGAGAGTGAAGAGCCGGTATCGCTGCCGCCGCAACTGGTTGAAAAATGGCGCGAAGAGGGGCGCCTGGCACAGGAGCGGGCGGAACTGGATACATTTTTCGAGCGCACCGGCTATCCGCGCACGCCGAGATACTACCTGATCAAGTGGACGACCGACTGGGTGTGGGAATACGGTGTGGACGGCTTCCGCGTGGATACCACCAAGCATGTGGAGCCGCGGGCCTGGGCGGAACTCAAGAAAGAGGCAAGTCATGCGCTGGCACAGTGGAAAGCGGAAAACCCCGATAAAAAGCTCGACGATCGCGATTTTTATATGGTCGGTGAAGTCTATGGCTACGGCATCAACGATTTCGGAGCGAGCGAGGGCCGCGAGTACGACTTCGGCGATCGCCGAGTGGATTTCTTCGACTACGGCTTCGACAGCCTGATCAACTTCGACCTGGTCCAGCGCGCCGGCGAAGATATGGAAAGTATCTTCTCCAGCTACTCGGACAGCCTGCACGGCGGTGCGCTCGATGGCGTCAGCGTGCTCAACTACCTGACTTCGCACGACGACATGCACTCCTTCGACCGCGAGCGCGAGCATGCGCGGGAGGCCGCGTTCAAGCTGATGCTGGCCCCCGGCGCCGCGCAAATCTACTACGGCGACGAACTGGGCCGCCCCCTGACCGCATCCGCCAACGGCGACGCCCAGCTGCGCAGCCCGATGAACTGGCAGGATCTGGAAAAGCCGCAGACCCGCGAGCTGCTGGCCCACTGGCAGAAGCTGGGCCAGTTCCGCCGAGAGCATCCGGCGGTGGGTGCCGGTGTACACAGTAAGATCGCCGACAAGCCCTATACCTTTGCCCGCACGCTGGACGGTGAATCCCCGGTGGTGGTTGCTGTCGACAGCGGGCGCGGCGAAAAATCCATTGCCGTGGGCGATACCTTTGCCGAAGGGGCGCGGTTGGAGGATTTCTATTCCGGCAAAACGGCGGTCGTCGAGGGCGGTCGCGTAAGCCTGGATACGCCCTCCGGACTGGTGCTCCTGGCGCCGGCCGAATAGACCATCTTCCCGTCTCCCGGCGGATCCCCCGCCATCGGGCGGGGGATTTTCTGGCGCTTGAATTTGCTACGCCCCACAGCGGGTGGATGCCGGGGATTTGTCCCTTTCCTTAAGCTGTTCCCGCGCTGCCCGGCAAGCTGTCCGGCCGGCAGTTGAAAGTTCCTAAATAACAATAACGGGAAACAGCGATGAAACCACAGACCCAGACCAGCAACTGGTTTGCGGGCGCGGCCATGGTGATCGGCGCGCTCGCCAGTAACAATCTCTCCGCCGGCACAGCGTTTGTGCACCTGTTCGAATGGCGCTGGAACGATATCGCCAGCGAGTGCGAAAATTTTCTCGGCCCCAAAGGTTACGACGCAGTTCAGATATCGCCGCCCCAGGAGCATATTAGTCACGATACCTGGTGGGCCCGCTACCAGCCGGTAACCTACACCAACCTCAGCAGTCGCAGCGGCACCGAGTCGGAACTGGCCAGCATGATCCAGCGTTGCCACGCCGCCGGTGTCAAGGTGTATGCAGATGCGGTAATCAATCACACCGCCGCCCACAACAGCGGCGGTACCGGCTGGGGCGGCACGCCCTGGAGCCTGACCAACCACCCGGAATTCTCCCCCGCGGATTACCACGCCGGCTGTGATATCACTGATTACGGTGATGCCGGCAACGTCTGGAATTGCCGCCTCAGCGGCCTGCCGGACCTGGATACCGGTTCCGGTTATGTGCGCGACACCCTGGCGGCCTATTTCAACAAGCTGTCGAACATGGGCGTGGATGGATTCCGTATCGATGCGGTCAAGCATATGAGCCCCACCGACCTCGATGTCATCCTCGGCGCGGCCGGCAACCCCTGGGTTTTTTCCGAGGTGATCGGCGCGGCCGGGGAAGCGGCCGAAATCCAGCCCGCAAACTACACCCACCTTGGCCGGGTCACGGAATTCAAATACGGTACCGATGTTGCTGGCAACTTCAACGGCCAGATCAAATACCTGGAGACAATTGGTGAATCCTGGGGGCTTCTCGGCTCCGGGAAAGCGGTGAACTTCATCGACAACCACGACCGCGAGCGTGGCCACGGCGGTGGCGGAAACCTTACCTATAAGGACGGGGCCAGGTACAACCTCGCCAATATTTTCATGCTGGCACATCCCTACGGTTACCCGAAAATTATGTCCGGCTATGCCTTCAGCGATACGGAGATCGGCCCGCCCGCCAGTGGCCCGCAGGACTGTGGCAACAGCGCCTGGGTCTGCCAGCACCGCTGGGGCAACATCGCCAATATGGTCGGTTTTCGCAACCATGTGGATGGCACCCCGCTGCAGAACTGGTGGGACAACGGCGATAACCAGATCGCCTTCAGCCGCGGACAGAAGGGGTTCGTCGTGATCAACAACGAGAGCGGCAGCCTGGAGCAGAACCTGTACACCGGCCTGCCCGCCGGGGCCTACTGCAATGTCCTGGACGGGGACGAGCCCTGCAGCGGCGATGTAATCAGCGTGGGAGCCGATGGTTACGCACAATTCAGTGTGGCCGCCAACAGTGCCGCCGCGATTCACGGCGGTGCCCCCGCAGCGCCTTGCAGCGACTGCATCGCGCAGAACTTCCCGCAGCTCTATTTCCGCGGTACGCCCAATAACTGGGGCACCACGGCAATGGATCTGGTGGCGGATAACACCTGGCGTACGACGGTGGTGTTTGACGGCAGCAGTGAACAGCGTTTCAAGTTTGATGTGGAGGGTGACTGGAGCTGGAATTACGGCGATAGCGATGGCGACGGCATCCTGGAGCAGGGCGGCGGCGATATCCATACACCGATCAGTGGTACCTATCGCGTGGAGGTCAACGACCGGACCCTGACCTACAGCCTGGCCTGCATATCGGATTGCGGCACCCTGCAATCCAACCTGCCCTCACTTCACTTCCGCGGCACAGCCAACAGCTGGGGCAGCACTGCGATGACACTGGTGGCGGACAACACCTGGGAAGCGATAGTGAGCTTCGACGGCAGCGAGGATCAGCGCTTCAAATTCGATGTGTACGGCGACTGGACAGAAAACTACGGGGACAGCGACGGAGATGGCATCCTGGACCGGGCCGGTGTCGATATCCCCACCGTTGTAAATGGCAGCTACCGTGTTACCGTGGACGACACGGCCATGACCTATTCGCTTGAAACCGAATAACCGCCCCGCCTTCCCTTTCCGCGCCGCTTTTTTCGGCGCGGAATTCCCTCCGGGCGAGAGACAACAAGATAACTCCTGCGACATGCCTGCCGAGCAGATCACATTTTTTAGCGGAAATTCCCGGTCAGCTTTGCACCTCGCCAGCACCCGAGCCTCTGTACTACTAGCCTCTCCGTAAAGATAAAAACGAGGGCACGGAGATGTTGCGATATCGCAAAACCGGGAGAAATGGATCCCGCCGGGCTACGAGGGTATCGCTGAAGGCGCGGCTGCTGGGCGGACTGCTGCTGTTACTGCTGGCCGCCGGTGCCAGTGCGGGTCTGCTGGATCTGCTCAGAAAAACGAAAATCGAAATCAATACCGGGCTGATCGACCTCAATCTCGATAATCTGGTATTGGACGTGGGCCTGTTGGGCCTGGTGGAGTTGGAGATCGACGGCAACCAGGTGATCGCCTTTCTCTCCCTGCCCGGCGATATAGAGTCCGATCTGCTGATTACCTTCGACCAGGTATTCGGGCTGACCGAACAGAATATCGGTCTCTCCGTCGACCGGTTCGATCCTGTCGAACCCAGCCTGCTACATCGTCTGCCGCCTGGCACCCGGGTGTTGCCCCCGGCCGAATTCCCGATGCTGATCGGGATAGAGCCGGTCGGCGGCCTCACCTTCACCGATACCGTGGAGCTGGAGCTACACACCCACAACCTGGAGTACGAACCGGGCACAAGGCTGCGCCTGTTTGCCGCCTCCGAGGGCGAGGACTTCCGCGATATCACCACCTATGTCGGCTCTGGCAGCTATCGCTGTCGCGGCCGGCGGGGCAAGTTTTCCGAGTTCCTGGTAGTGGAGGACAAGCGGGAGACAGATACCGTGATCGCCGGCAAATTTTACCGGCTGCAAGACAAGCTGCACGAATTCCGCAGCCAGATGCCGGCCTGGATATACTGGAGTCTCTACCTGAAAGTGGTCTATGCGAAGGGCGCCTGGGCCTTCGAAGACGATGCCGAGGCCGTGCGGAGGCTGGAGTCCGCACTGGCCATCATCGACAGGAACAGTGGTTACTGGATTCCCAATATCTGGCGCTCCAGCCGCGATATCGACAATGTCGCCGGCGAACTCAGCGCGTCGGCACAAACCCTGATCTTCAGCCTGGAGCTTCCCGACTGATGTCCGAGAAGAGCGAGATAACCGGCGGGGACCGGTTCGCGCGTGACGACATCCGTCGCGGACTGGTGATGACTTTCTCTGCGCTCACCGCCGTCGTGCTGCTGGGGCTGTTCGGTACCCGGGATTCGGCGGCACCGCAGCCGCCATCCGCGGGCGCTGCGCACGCTCTCGCGGTGTTGCCGGTGAAGTTGTCCGGCCTGTCGGGCGATACCGACTGGTTGGAAGACGGCGGGCAGCTACTGTTGAACCAGTCGCTGCGGGATCTGCGGAAAATCCGGGTGTTGCAACCCGGCGATGTGAACAGGGCGCTGCAGTTGTTCCAGCAGACCTATCCGGGAGCGGACGATCGCCAGGCGGCAAAGGTCGCCCGACTGATGGGGGCCGACTACCTGCTCGCGGCCCGGGTTTTCCCAGTGCGGGACAACTACCGGGTTGTATTGAAGCTGCGCAGCCTGCACGCGCCGAATCGCGCCGCGCAGACCCTGGCGGACCAGCGGCTGGCAGCGGACGCGCTGCCCGCATTCTTCCAGCGGGCCGGCACCCTGGTGGGGGACGCGTTGCAGATCGATGGCACCTCCGGACGGGAGGTGCCCCTGTGGACTGCAGACGCCCAGCGCTTCGCCAGCGCAAAAGAGGCCTATCGACTGGGGCAGCTACAGAGGGCGCGCGACGCTGCCGACCAACTGGTGCGATCCCAGCCCGACTACGGGCCCGGCTGGCTACTGCGGGCCCGTATCGCCAGTGATCAGGGGGATACCGCGGAAGCCGAAGCCAGCCTGCAGCACACCGTCGCAGCCAGCCGCCCGGATTCCGCGACCGCCTATTGGGCCCAGGCCCTGTCCGCCCGCTGGCGGGGGGATGCCGACGCGGCGGAAACCTTCCTGCACCGCTTGATCGAGACCTTTCCCGGCCGTACACGCGCGCGCATGGAGCTGGCCGCACTGCAGATGGAGCAGGGCCTGTTCGAAGAGGCGCTGGTGGAGTTGCAGAAGGTGGTGGTGCTGGACCCGAAACATGCCCGCGCCTGGCTGGAGCTGTCCAAGGCCGCCATCGTATCCGGCCGCGGCCAGCGGGCGCTGGACGAATACCTGCCGCGGGCACTGGAAGCCCACGAGCGCCTGCGCGACCTGTCCGGTCGTGGCGATGTGCTGAACGCCTACGGCGTGGCCCACCAGCGCCTGGGCCAGTTGCAGCAGGCGCGGGACTACTACGTCCGGGGCCTGGAACAGCGACGCGCCGAGGGCGACAGGCGCGGCCAGGTTACCAGCCTCGGCAATCTCGCCACACTGCACAGCATGCGCGGTGAGGGCGAGGCCGCGGAACGGAAACTGGGCGAGGCGCTGGCCCTGGCCGGGGACCTTGGGGACGAAAAGGCACAGAGCGAAATCTACAACCAGATGGGCCTGCTGGCGGAGGAGCGCGGCCACTATCGCGATGCACTGGAGCGCTATCGCAGCGCGCTCTCCATCCGCATGCGCCTGGACGATATCTGGCTGCGCGCCGAGAGCCAGAACAACGTGGGCTTCATCTACTTCCTGCTGTCCGACTACGACCACTCCATGGTCTACTGGCGCAGCGCCCGGGAAAATTTTGCAAAAGCCCACGACCCCATGGGCGAAGTGGAGGTGCGGCAGAATATCGCCCAGCTGGAACTGCAGCGTGGCAACTGGCCGGAAGCCTACCGGGCCCTGCGGACCGGCGAGAAACTGGCCCGGCGGGAAAACCTGGAAGATTACGAAATCGTCATTCGCGCCTATCTGGGCCGGTTGGCATTTCTGCAGGGACGCTTCAGGTCCGCGTCGGAAAAATGGGACTCGGTGAGCGAATTCATGCACAGCCGCGGAGACAGGCGCGGCATCGTCGAGTTTGATCTCTGGCGCGCCGAGCTGTCCCTGGCCCTGGGGCAGTTGCAGCGGGCCGAGCGACAACTGACAGAACTGGCGAAGCCCCTGGCCGAATACGGCAGTGTCGAGCAGCGGGTGGCGGAAAAGTTGTTGCGCCTGCAACTGGCCCGGGAAAGGGGCGAATCTCAGCGCGCGGAAAAAATCCATGGGGAGCTAGATCCGCTATTGGGCCCGGAAGTGCCGCACCGGCTGGGGCTGCGCGCGCGCATCGCCGCGGTGGAGCTGGGCCTGGACGGGCAGGCGGCGCTGGAAGAGGTGCAGTGGGAGGATTACCCCGTGGAGCAGTTGCGCTGGCTGGAAGTGCAGTGCCGCCGCCAGCGGCAGCGCGGCGACTGGAGCGGGCTACAGCAGAGCCTGTCGGTGGCACGGCCGCTACTGAAGAAAGTGGACGGCTACTGGCGTAGCTATATCTTCGAGCACCTGGACTTCCTGCTGTCCCAGCACCGGGGCCGTGCCGACCTGGCCGCCCGGGCCAGCGCCAACCGTTTCTACAGCAACCTGCTGGAACAGGTCGCCGACGAAGACCGGGCCGCATTCCGCGCCCGCAATCCGCTGCCGCAGCGGCTGGCACTCAATCACTGACCCCGTAGAGCCCGCACCGCAGGCGATTGTTTGAGTGTTGTTTTCGTAAAGGTCCCGGCTCTATTGCAGCCGGAAAATATGTCCCGACTGCGGCGCCAGCCTCAGCTCGATTTTCCCCTCTTCTTCATCGAACAATAACTCTGCGGTCGCTGTGTCCAGCTGATCCGTCAGCGCGTAACGACCTTCTTCGAGTTGCCACTGCTGCATCAGCGCCGGCGGCAACCGCAGTGTCAGAGCCTTTTCCCTGTCGCCGAAGTTGGCGATCACCATCAGCTTTTCGTCGCCGGCCCAGCGGGCAAAGGCGAATTGTTGCCCGCCGTAGCCGTCGCTGTGCTCGCGGTTGTAGCGGTGCAGGTCGAAGTATTGACCGCGCAGGGCGCTGCTCGAGGCGGAAAAATTCAGAAGGCGACTGTAAAAGTCGCGCAGTTGCTTTTCCTCCGCGGTGGATTCTCCCTGCAGCCAGCGGCGTACACTCGGTACCGACCAGTAATCGAAAATGGTGGTGCGGCTGGCCTTGCCGAAGCCGGCGTCCCGGCGTGCCGGCTCGCCCAGTTCCTGGCCGAAGTAGACCAGCGTGGGGGCGGCGGACACGGTGGCGGAAACCAGCATCGCCGGTTTGCCGGCCCCGGCGCTGCCGGCGAACTCCGGGCTGGCGATGCGCTGTTCATCGTGGTTTTCCATAAAGCGCAGCATATGCGGGGCGATATCCTGCAGGCTCCGCTGGACCTCCGCGACCGTGTCAGTACTACCCTCGCCTTCCAGTACTGCGCGGATGGCATCGTAGCTGCCCACCTTGTCGTAGAGGTAATCCATCTTGCCCTGCCGGATATAGTCGCGGTAGCGCTCGGGCGTATAGATCTCGGCCAGCAACAGGGTGTCCGGCTTCTCCATCTTGATGGAGGAGTTCAGGTAGCTCCAGAACTCCACCGGCACCATGCCGGCCATATCGTAGCGGAATCCGTCGACGCCGAAATCGAGCCAGTAGTGGGTGATATCGCGGAGTTTTTCCCAGGAGTCCGGTACATCCTTGTCCGACCAGAATTCGGCGTGCACCCGGTAATCTTTCTGCGCGAACGCCGCAGACAGTTCCGGGAAGTCCTTGCTGCCGTCCGGACGCACGCCGAAATTGATCTTGACCGTCTCGTACCAGTCGTCAATGTCCGGTTGCGCCGCGCGGGCGCCGTTGCCGGTCCACTTGGCCGGGCTCTCCTCGAACTCGCCGTCCGCCAGCGGGTGCGGCTCGCCGCCCAGCGGCCGATAGTCGTCGCTCTCGGGCACTTTGAAGTCCTCGCCGACCACGTAGTAGAAACTGTTGTCGCGGGCGTAGGTGAGCGAGGTATCGTCGGTGGCACCGAAATCCCGAACCCCCTCCGGTTTGTCGAGTGATTCGTAGGCGCGGGCCACATGGTTGGGGACGATATCGATGATGACCTTGAGGCCCTGCGCGTGGCTGCGCCGAATCAGCGCGCGGAATTCATCCAGGCGCTTTGCCGGGTCTTCTGCCAGGTCCGGGTTGACGCTGTAGTAATCCTTGATCGCATAGGGGGAGCCGGCGCGGCCCTTGATCACGTCCGGGTCGTCGTTACTGATACCGTATTGGGTGTAGTCGCCTACCAATGCGTGATGCAGCGAGCCGGTATACCAGATGTAATTGGCCCCCAGCTCGCGGATATCGGCGAGCACTTCCGGCGTGAAATCGTTGAACTTGCCCGTGCCGTTCTCTTCGATGGTGCCCCAGGGTTTGTTGGCGGGGTTGGTGTTGCCGAACAGGCGCGGCAGGGTCTGGTAGATGATCGGTTTTTCGCCGGGCGTGCCGGGCTCCAGCTCGGCAGCTTCGGTGGCTTTTTCAGTGCAACCGGTGGCGATGGTAAGCAAGGCGGCGATCAGGGGGGGAAATTTCTTCATTGGTAATTGTGCCCTTGAATTCTGCTCCTACGGCAGTGCGGTGCGTTTTGTAGGATGGGCGCGTCGCTGCGCTCCTTTGCCCATCCTACGGCCTGTATTCAATGCCGGACGGCCAGCTCCAGCGGCCTGCCGCGCCAGTTGAATTTGATATGCAACTGCCCGCTGGATTTTTCCAGCCAGGCGCCTCGGGTGGCTTTCTCGAAATCGCTTTCGCGCTCCAGTATCCGGAGTTGCTGTCCGTCGACGGAAACGCTTGCCGGAGCCGGTTTCCAGTTGTGGATATTCAGGCGAATATGGCGTTCTTCCGGTGCGCCATCGTAGCCGTCGCCCTCGCTGGTAAAGCTGAAGTCGATTCCATCGGCGCTGCGCTCGGCGTTGAACTCGAGCATCTGGTATTCGCCGCGGCCGTAGGCGTCGACGGTCTGGCCGTCGTCTTCGTAGATGCGGCCGCTGGAGCTGGCCGCGGTCGGGTGGGCGTAGTAGTCCAGGTTCAGTGTTTCGCTGGAGTAATCGCGGGTATTGTCGAGATGGTCGACGGTCGGGATAAAGGCGCCGGCGCGTACCAGTACCGGGATGGTTTCGAGGTCCACATCCACCTGTGCCGTGTCGCCGCTGTACGGCTCGTCGCTCCAGTAATCGAACCAGACGCCGCCGGGCAGTTTTACAGTAACCTCCGTGACGCCGGAGTCGGTTACCGGTGCCACCAGGAAGTCGTCGCCCCAGAGGTAGGCGTCCTTGTAATCGATCAGCTCGATCTCTTTTTCGTTCTCGAAAAACAGCGGGCGCATCAGCGGCATGCCGGTCTGGCTGTTTTCGAAGGCCAGGGTGTAGTTGTAGGGCAGCAGGCGGTAGCGCAGCTTGATGTAGTCGCGGACTATGTCGCGGGTCCTGCGGTCGTGGAATACCGGTTCCGGGGCAATCTCCTCCTGTGCGTGCGGGCGGTAGACCGGTTGGAAGACGCCGTACTGCAGCCAGCGGATATACATCTCGCGATCGAATTCCTCGCCGCCGGCAAAGCCGCCCAGGTCGGAGTGGGTGTAGCCGAAACCCAGCAGGCCCATCTGCAGCGACAGCTCCACCTGCGGCTTAAGACCGCCCCAGTCGCGGGCCACGTCGCCGGTCCAGGGAATCATGCCGTAACGCTGGGAGCCGGCGAAACCGGCGCGCATCATGATGAACGGGCGTCGCTCGGGATAGTTTTCTTTCTGCCGCTCGAACAGTAGCTGTGCCCAGCGGTGGCCGTAGGCATTGTGGATTTCGTCTGCGGTGCCGATGGCGTGCACTGTGTCGGCCGGGTGCACTTCCGGTTCGCCCAGGTCGCCCCACCAGCCGGCTACGCCCTGCCGGTAGAGGCCGTCGTAGATATTCCAGAACCAGTCGCGGCCGTCTTCGGAAAATACATCCACCAGGCCGGTGTTGCCAAAAAAGAAGTCGAAGCGCTTGGGCTCGCCGGCCAGGTTTTTCGCCAGCGCGTTTGCGGCCACGGCCTGGTCCCAGCGTCTGGAGCTGGTCAGCACAAAGGGTTCGGTAACCAGGATGGTCTGGATACCGCGCTCCTTCAGGTCGGCCAGCATTTTCTCCGGCTCGGGAAAAGCGTTCCTGTCCCAGGCCAGGTTGCCCATATGGCCTTTGACATCGGGGCCGAACCAGTAGAGGTCCAGCACCAGCGCGTCCAGCGGGAAATCCTCATCGGCGAACTTCTCCACCGTATGCCGCACTTCTTTCTCTGTGCGGTAGCCGAAGCGGGAGGCGAAATTGCCCAGTGCCCAGCGCGGTGGCAGCGGTTGGCGGCCGGTTACGTCGACATAGTGTTCGATCAGCCCCGGGTAGCTGTCCCCGGAGACGACGATATAGCTGGTGCGGCCGGCTGCGGCCTCGAACTGCAACACGTCCTCCTCAGCGGCGCCCAGGTCCATGGCGCCGCTGGCGCTGTTGTCGAACAGCAACAGGTATTTGTTGCTGCTCATGACCGCCGGCAGGCCGAAGTACATCTGCTTCGATTCGGTGGTGTAGCCGTAGTGGGCCTTGTTGTAGAGCGGCAGGCGCTGGCCGCGGCGGTCCATGCCCAGCACCCGCTCGCCGCCGCCGAGCAGTTTCTCCTGCGGCTGTAGCGAGAAGCGGAAACCGCGCAGGGTTTCGGTACCGAAAAAGCCGCTTTCCTCACCGACCAGCAGCCGCCCGCGGCGGAGGTATTCGATGCGGAACGGGGATTTGTGGATCAGGGCGGTGAGGCCGGGCAGGCTGTAGGCCAGTCTGTCCCGCCCCTCCGTGAGTTTTGCCGCGGCAGTGCGCTGCGGCCGGTCACTATCGATGGCGAAGGAGGGCAGCTGTTTCAGGCCGTCGCGCTGGTAGTGCACTTCCAGTGCGGCGTCGTTGAGTGGCGTCAGGGTAACGCTGCCGTCGCTGAGGGCGATGGTCAGTGCGCCCGAATCCAGCTGGTGGCTCCGGTACTCGCGTGTTTCGCCGGCGCTGGCGAGGCCGGTATAGAACAGGAAAACAAGCGCGAAACCGCGCAGCAGGGTATTTCGGTTTGTCATCGCTCTTTTACATCTTGTCTGTTTTGCAGGGTGCGCAGGGCGCACCCTGCAGGTTCCGTCCCGATTGGTGCCCATCAATCCAGTTCCAGCACCAGCACATCCCGCGCCGGAATCTCCAGTTGCTCCAGCGCATGGCGCTCGCCGGTCAGTACGTCGACGCCCCCTGTGCTGTCACCGAGCGCTTCCGCAAAGCGCGCCTGCGGCAGCCGATAGGGTTCGTTGCCCTTGTTGATCGCCACCATGACGGCATCTTTATCGTTGTAGCGGAAATAAACGTAGGTGTTCTCCCGCGGCGAGAAGTGCTTCAGTCTGCCGCTGTGTATCACCGGCGCCTGCCGGCGCCACCGGAACAATTTGCGCACGGTCTCCTGCGCCTGCTGTTGGTGCCCGCCCAGGCCTTTGCCGGTAAACGCATCGCTATCGTCGCCGGCCCAGCCGCCGGGAAAGTCACTGCGCACGATACCGTCGTTGCGTTCCTTTGGGCTTTCCATCAGTACTTCGTCGCCGTAGAAAAACTGCGGGATGCCGCGCATCGTGGCCAGGTAGGCAATCGCCATCCTGAACAGCGCGGGGTCGTCATTGAGCTGGCTGAACAGGCGGCTGGTGTCGTGGTTGCCGCCGAAGATCACCAGCTGCTGCGGCTGCGGGTAGAGGAAGTCGTTGGCCAGGGACTCGTACAGGGTCGTGAGTCCGCTGTCCCAGCTGTCCTCCTCGGCCAGCCCCTCGCGCAGTGCGTAGTGCAGCGGGAAGTCCATCATGCTTTTCAGGCGGCCGCCGCTGACCTGTGCGCCTTCGCCGCGCTGCCAGTGGGCCACCAGCGCCGGGTTGCGGGTCCACTCCTCGCCGACGATATTGAAATCCGGGTACTCCCGGTGGATGCGTGCCGCCCACTGCTGCAGGAAGTCGCCGTCGGAATAGGCGTAGGTGTCGGCGCGGATACCGGACAGGCCGGCGTACTCGATCCACCAGATGCTGTTCTGGACCAGGTAGTTGGCCAGCAGCGGGTTGCGTTGGTTCAGGTCCGGCATCGAGTCCACGAACCAGCCCTGTACGAAGGCCGCGCGGTCGCTGTCACTCGCGTGCGGGTCCACCAGTGTGGTGCGGCTGTGGTTGGTGAGTGTGTACTCGCCCTTGTCGGTGCCGTCGCCGTTCAGCCAGCTCGCGGCGGGCAGGTCGCGCAGCCACCAGTGGCCGTTGCCGATATGGTTGAGCACCATGTCCTGGATCACGCCGATGCCCCGTTTGCGGGCCGCGTCGACGAATTCGCGGAAATCTTCATTGCTGCCGAAGCGCGGGTCCACGCGGTAGAAGTCGGTGGCGGAGTAGCCGTGGTAGGAGTAGGCCGGCTGGTCATTTTCCACCAGCGGGTTGGGCCACACCTGGGTAAAGCCCATATCGGCGATATAGTCCAGGTGTTTGCGCATACCGGCGATATCGCCGCCGTGGCGGCCGCCGGGGTTGTCGCGGTCCGCTTCCTCGAGGGTGTCGGCGGTGCTGTCGTTGGCGGTATCGCCGTTGGCGAAGCGGTCCGGGGTGACCAGGTAGATGGCGTCGGTGGCATCGAAGCCGCGGCGGTCGGCGGAACCGGGAGCCCGCGCTTTCAGCGGGTATTCGATTGTCGCCCGCGCCTCGCCGCTGTCGCGCAGGGCGATCTCCAGGCGACCGGGCTCGGTGTCCGGCGCCAGGCGCAGGTTGATGAACAGGTAGTTGTCGTTGCCGGTGGTCTCGGTTCCCAGCAGGGTGACCCCGGGGTAGGTGACCGACGGTTCGAGGCCGGCGATATCGCGGCCGTGGACCATCAGCTGCAGTTCTTCCTCGGCCATGCCCGTCCACCAGAAAGGTGGTTCGACACGGTCGATGGACTCGGCGGGGGCCGCCAGCGGTAGGCAGGTCAACAGGCTTGCGAGTAGGTACTTACATACTCTGCGAGCATGGTAGAATATGGTGCCATCGACCGCTGATAGCCGGCGGGTCGGGCGGCGAAGGGAGTTCGGGATCATGGTGCGGACCGGGCCTTTATTTATTGTGGGATCGAGCGCCGCTCAGGGCAGCTTCATGTTAGTGCAGTGAGCGCTGGCAGCATCCACCCCCTCGGGGGAGGATGGCCGCGCCGGACCGCCGTGTCAGGATGGCCCGATAACCATAAACAGTTTCAGCGGTGATCCCCATGTCTCAGTCTCAAGCAGCTTCCCCTTCGTCCCCGCGACAGAAGCCCCAGCTCAGCTTCTGGCAGATCTGGAATATGTGTTTCGGCTTTCTCGGCATCCAGTTCGGTTTTGCGCTGCAGAACGCCAATGTCAGCCGTATCTTCCAGACTCTGGGGGCGGATATCGAGGATATCCCGGTACTCTGGATCGCCGCACCGCTGACCGGCCTGCTGGTGCAGCCGGTGATCGGCTACTTCAGCGATCGCACCTGGACGCCGCTGGGGCGCCGCCGTCCCTTCTTCCTGGCCGGGGCGGTGCTGTCCTCCATTGCCATCATCTTCATGCCCAACTCGCCCACCCTGTGGATTGCCGCCGGCATGCTGTGGGTCATGGATGCCTCCATCAATGTGTCCATGGAACCCTTCCGTGCGCTGGTGGGGGATATGCTGCCGCAGAAGCAGCGGGCCTTCGGCTATTCGCTGCAGAGTTTTTTTATCGGCATCAGTTCGGTAGTGGCCTCGGCGCTGCCGTGGATGCTGAGCAACTGGTTCGGTGTCTCCAACACTGCGGCCGAGGGCGCGATTCCGGATTCGGTGAAGCTGTCTTTCTATGTGGGCGGCGCAGTGTTTCTGCTGGCGGTGCTATGGAGCGTGTTGAAGACCCGCGAGTACAGCCCGCAGCAGCTGGATGACTTCGCCGCGGCAGAACCCGAGCAGGAGGGCGAGGAAGAGGCGGCGCCGTCGCCCGCGCGCTACCGGGCCCTGGGGCTGGGGTTCACCATTGCCGGCGCGCTGATTTCGGCGGCGGTATGGCACTGGGGGCTGGATCCGCAGCTGTATATTTTTAGCGGCCTGATCGGCGGCCTGGGGCTGCTGCAGTTGCTGGCCCAGTGGCTGCGCAGAGGGCGCTTCAATGCGCTGGATGAGATAGTGTCCAATATCTACCGCATGCCGGTGGCAATGAAGCAGCTGGCGCTGGTGCAGTTCTTCTCCTGGTTCGCGCTGTTTGCGATGTGGATCTATACCACCGCGGCGGTGAGCAGCTTCCACTTCGGCAGCAGCGATGTGACCTCAAAAGCCTACAACGACGGCGCCGACTGGGCGGGTATCCTGTTCGCCGCCTACAACGGCTTCGCCGCGATTGCGGCGCTGTTGATTCCGTTGATCGCGAAACGTACCGGCCTGCGCGGGGCCCACTGCATCAACCTGTGCCTGGGTGCCGTTGGTCTTCTGTCTTTCTTCTTTATCGCCGATCCGCGTTGGCTGCTGCTGCCGATGGTGGGGGTCGGTTTTGCCTGGGCGTCGATCCTGTCGCTGCCCTACGCGATGCTGTCCAGTGCTGTGCCGCACCGCAAGATGGGTGTCTTCATGGGCATCTTCAACGGCTTTATCGTGATTCCACAGCTTCTGGCGGCGAGTATTCTCGGCTTTCTGCTCAAGCAGTTCTTCGACGGTGAGGCGATCTATGCGCTGATGATCGGCGGTGCCAGTTGGCTGTTGGCGGCGGTGGCTGCACTGCGGGTGGCGCAGCCGGAGAGTGAGCAGCTGGAGGCCGATCCGCAAGCTGTCTGATGGGGCGTCTCGCACTCGAGTTTTCGGGAGTCGGGAGGGGGCGCCGCTCCGCGGTCCCTGTCTTGGAGCGGCCGAAGTTTCGATCCGGATACAGCCAGTAGGAGCCCGCCCGGCAGGCGATCAGCCCGGGGCGGAAACAGGGTTGTACCGCCGGGGGGAGGGTGCGCTATCAGCTCTGCGCGGAAACGGTGGAAGTGCTGCCGGAGACGCTGACATCCTCCCTGGAAGGGTAGGGCCAGTTGGCCTTGCTGAAAGCGCCGCCATCTACCCAGAGGGTCTGGCCGCTGATAAATGAGGCCTTTTCGTCGGCGAGGAATTCCACGGCGCGCGCGATATCCTCGGTGTAGCCGACGCGCCCCAGCGGTGTGATTGCCGCCCAGCTGCCGGCGTAGTCCGGGGCCTCGCGTTCAGTGCGCTCGGTCAGTACACCCCCCGGCGCCACACAGTTGACGCGGATACCGTATTCCCCCAGCTCGACCGCCGAGGTCTTGGTGAACACTTCGATACCGCCCTTGCTGGCGGCGTAGTCGACGAGGTTGGGGAAGGCGAGCTTGTTGCAGCCGGAGCCGATATTGACGATGGCGCCGCGCACACCGCTCTCGATCATCAGCCGCGCGGCGCGCTGGGTATTGAGGAAGCAGCCCTTCAGATTGGTGCGGATCACCTTGTCCCAGTCCTCTTCGGACAGTTCCAGCAGCGGTGCCCAGGTCTGCACGCCGGCGTTGTTTACCAACAGCTCGGGCACCCGATTGAAGTGTTCCACCACCTGGCGGTAAAAGGCGTCTACCTCTCTACTGTCACCTACATCGCAGTGGGCAAACAGAACCTCGCGACCCAGTGACTCGATTTCCGCTACCAGTTGCCGCGCTTCGACGTCGTCGCGCAGGTTGTTTACCGCGATATCCCAGCCCGCCCGGGCCAGGTGCAGGGCTATACCCCTGCCGATGCCGGTAGTACCGCCAGTGACTACCGCCAGCTTGTTGTTCTTCATACTGCGATCTCTATCCGTACAGCCGATTTGCCCGGCAAAACTCCCGCCGGGACAACAAAACAAATAGGAAAAACCTAACTGGTGTGAACGCTACCATTTTATGTAAACGTTTACAATTGAGGTGAGTCGTGGCAGTAATAGTGGCGCGCCGGTGAGATGAATATCGCTGAAAACGTTACCATACACTCCCGACCGGAAGTCTCTCGCACAGGAAATCACAGGTGTCGATCAAACAAGTTGCCAAAGAAGCCGGCGTTTCCATCGCCACGGTCTCCCGCTATCTGAACAGCCCCGAACATGTGCGGGAGAAGACCCGCCTCAAGGTGCAGGCGGCAATCGAGAAGACCGGCTTCTCGCGCAATGCCCTCGCGCGCAATTTTCGCCGCGGCAAGACCAGCCTGGTGATGGTGGTGCTGCCGGAGGTGGGCGATCCGTTTTTCTCCGGCGTGATGCGCGGTATCTGGCGCGTGGCGCGGCGCGAGGGCTACAGCATCCTGATCAGCGAAACCCAGTTCAACACCGAGGGTTTCAACGAGTACGCCGATATGGTCTTCTCCAAGCAGGCGGACGGTATCATCCTGCTGGCCAGTATCTCGCCGTTCATGCGCGACGGCGGGGCCGGCAGCAGCGCCCTGGAGCGTCGCCCGGATGGCACCGTGCCGCCGGTGGTGATCGGCTGTGAGACAGTGACACCGCAACTGAGCCATTTTCCCAGCGTGCGTGTGGACAACGTCGGCGCCGCCCGCGAGGCCTCCCGACACCTGATCGGCCTCGGTCACCGGCGCATCGCATTCATTTCCGGTGCACGCGACTCGCTGCTCACCAGCGATCGCGAGCGCGGCTATCGGGGTGCCATGGCAGATGCCGGGCTGGCGGTGGATGACGGCTGGGTACTGGAGGGCGACCTGAGCATCGATGGCGCCCGGCGCGCGGTGCGGGAGCTGCTGGCGCAGCGGCCGCGCCCGACGGCCATTTTCTGTGCCACCGACGAAATGGCGCTCGGCGCCATGCACGAGATCCGCGCCAACGGCCTGGCAATACCCGCGGATATTTCCATCGTCGGCTTCGACGATGTGCGCTATGCCGCCACTGCCTCGCCGCCGCTGACCACCGTGGCCCAGCCCGCCGAGGAGATCGGCGAGCACACCATGGAGCGCCTGTGCCGCGCCATGCTCGGCGGCGATATCGGCGCCGAGCCGGAGGTGGTGCCGCACCGGCTGGTGCTGCGCAGCTCCACCGCGGCGCCGCCGGCGGAGTGAGCGGCAATGCGCGGGCGGGCAGGATGCGCCGCGCGCACCGTCGCGGCCGCTGCCCGCGCCAAAACCGCCGCCTGCCATCGCCTGCAGGGCAGGCTGTTGCGGGTGTAATGACTCGGGTTTTTCCGTCAACTGGATGTAAACGTTTACATACATGCGCCGGAAATTGTATAAATGGGGCGGCGATGCGGTTTTGGCTGTGCCCTCTGTTGCAGAGCTTCACGCGCGGCCCACTAGTTGCTAAAACGATTTCTCAAAGACCGCGTCGATAACAATAAACACCGGCCGCACGGCGGCCGCTACAGTGAGTGAGGGAATAACAAGATGAATCCCACGACCGATAGCGCCGTACTGGGCGATGCGCCCACGGCCGCGCAATCCGAAACCAACCATGTAATGGTGATCGCCATCAGCATCGTGGCCACCCTCGGTGGTTTCCTGTTCGGCTTCGACAGCGGTGTAATCAACGGCACCGTCGACGGCCTGCAGGCCGCGTTCAACTCCGACAGCGCCGGCACCGGCTTCAATGTCGCCTCCATGTTGCTGGGCTGCGCCGGCGGCGCCTTTTTTGCCGGCTCCCTGGCGGACAGGTTCGGTCGCAAGACGCTGCTCGTGGTCTCGGCAATCTGCTTTGTTGTCTCCGCCTGGGGCTCCGGTATCGCCACCGGCTCGCTGGAATTCGTGATCTACCGCATCCTCGGCGGCCTGGCCGTGGGCGCCGCCAGTGTGATGACGCCGGCCTACATCGCCGAGGTGGCACCGGCGGCCTATCGCGGTCGCCTCGCCACGGTGCAGCAGGTGGCGATCATCTGCGGCCTCTTCTGCGCCTTTGTCAGTAACTACGTCATCGCCAACTGGGCCGGCGCCTCCACCGGCGAATTCTGGATGGGCTTCGAGGCCTGGCGCTGGATGTTCTGGATGGAGCTGATCCCGGCAGCGGTCTTCCTGGTGGGCCTCTACTTTATTCCCGAGAGCCCGCGCTTTCTGGTGGCCAGCGGCCGGGGCGACGGCGCCGAGAAGGTGTTGGGTAAACTGTTCGGCGAGCGCGCCGGCGGTGAGAAAGTCGACGAGATCCGCGAGTCCCTGGCGGAGGATCACCGCCCCAGCCTGAGAGACCTGTTCGACCCGGCCAGCGGCAAACTGCGCTCCATCGTCTGGGTGGGTATCGGCCTGGCGGTGTTCCAGCAACTGGTGGGCATCAATGTGGTCTTCTACTACGGCGCCGTGCTATGGCAGTCGGTGGGCTTTACCGAGAGCGACGCGCTGCTGATCAATGTGGTCTCCGGTGCGGTGAGTATCGCCGCGGTGATCACCGCGCTGATCCTGGTGGACAAGATCGGGCGCAAACCGCTGCTGTGGTTCGGTTCCATCGGCATGACGATCACCCTGGCGATCATGGCCGGGGCCTTCTCCCAGGCCACCATCGACGAGAGCGGCTCGCTGAGCCTGTCCGACGGCATCGGCGTGGTCGCGCTGCTGGCGGCCAACGCCTATGTGGTCTTCTTCAACGCCTCCTGGGGCCCGGTGATGTGGGTCATGCTGGGGGAGATGTTCCCCAACCAGATGCGCGGTTCCGGCCTCGCCGTCAGCGGCCTGGCGCAGTGGCTGGCCAACTTCGGCATCACGCTGTCCTTCCCGATACTGCTGGCCTCGATCCAGCTGTCCGGCAGCTACGGTCTCTATGCACTGGCCGCGGCCATCTCGATCTTCTTCGTGGGTAAATATGTGCGCGAGACCCGCGGCCGCGAACTGGAACAGATGGAAGGTTGATCATGCAGCAGTACGATCGGGATCTGCAGTGTATCTGGGAAGCCGGCGCCACCCTCGGCGAGGGCCCCCTGTGGGTGGAGCGCGAGCGCGCGCTCTACTGGGTGGATATCAAGCGGATGCAGTTGCACCGCTGTGATATCGATGGTGGCAACCGCCGCAGCTGGCAGTTCGACAGCCCGCTCAGCGCACTGGCGCCGCGGGCCGGTGGCGGCTTCGTGGGCACCTTCCGCGAGGGCTTTGCCACCGTCGACCTGCGCGGTGAAGAGGCCGCGGTGCATCCCCTGGGTGGCCCGGAGGCGGATCTGCCCGGCAACCGCTTCAACGACGGCAAGGTGGACGGCCGCGGCAACTTCTGGGCCGGCAGTATGGACGACGGCGAGGAAAAGCCCACCGGCGTCCTCTACCGCCTGGACGGCGACCTGCAGTGGCGAGCGCAGGACGACGGCTATGTGATCACCAACGGCCCGGCTTTCAGCCCGGACGGCCGCACCATGTATCACAACGACACCCCGAAGCGCACCGTCTACACCTTCGACCTGGACGCACAGGGCCGGCCGAACAATCGGCGTGTCTTCCTGGAACTGCCGGAGGATTCCGGTTTCCCGGACGGCCATACCGTGGATGCCGAGGGCTGCCTGTGGCAGTGCCACTGGAACGGCTGGGGCATCACGCGCTTTTCCCCTGCGGGCGAGGCGATCGGCCGCATCGAACTGCCGGTGGCCAATGTCACCAGCTGCACCTTCGCCGGCCCGGATCGGGACACGCTGCTGATCACCACCGCGCGCAAGGGCCTGGGCGAGCGGGAACTGGCCGAACAGCCGCTGGCCGGCGGCCTCTTCCGCTGCAAGCCGGGTGTGCGCGGGGTCGAACAGCCGCTGTTCCGCGGCTGAGCCGGGAGCGCCGGGCCCCAGCCCGGCAAGCGGGCCGCAGGCCCGCCCGATCGGCACATTTTTTCAAGGTGGAATGTAAACGTTTACGAAGCGGAAGTGATGGAAGTATGACAGCGAACGAAAACCCGCAAACACAAATCCTGCCGGAAGACGGCCTGGCCGGCACGCTGCTGGGCCGCGCCCGGGTACCGGCCGCACTGTCGCCCTCCGGCGTCGCCGGCCCCAGCCCGGTGTGGCTGTGCGAAGACGGCGTCTTCGATTTGAGCCCGCTGGCACCGACGCTGGCGCAACTGCTGGAAACGGGCTTCGGCCCCGACAGCGCGGACCTGGGCCGGGCACAGCGCATCGGCTCCGTGGAGGAAATCCTGCGCAATACACAGGCGGCGGAGCGCGATGAATCCGTGCCGCACTTCCTCGCGCCGGTGGACCTGCAGGCGATCAAGGCCTGCGGTGTGACCTTTGTCTGTTCCATGCTGGAACGGGTCATCGAGGAGCGCGCCGCCGGCGATCCCGCCCGCGCCAAAGAGCTGCGGGGGAAGCTGGCGGAGAAAATCGGCGGCGATATCTCGGGCGTGGTGCCCGGTTCGGAAGAGGCGGAATCCCTGAAGGCGGCGCTGCAGGAAGCGGGTATCTGGTCCCAGTACCTGGAAGTGGGCATCGGCCCCTTCGCCGAGGTGTTTACCAAATCTCAGCCGCTGTCGTCGGTGGGGCCCTGCGAGCAGGTGGGGGTGCACCCGGTTTCCTCCTGGAACAACCCGGAACCGGAAGTGGTGCTGATCGTCGACAGCCGCGGCAAGACCGTCGGCGCCACCCTCGGCAACGACGTCAACCTGCGCGATATCGAGGGCCGCAGCGCCCTGCTGCTGGGCAAGGCCAAGGACAACAACGCCTCCTGCGCCATCGGGCCCTTTATCCGCCTGTTCGATAACACCTTCTCCATCGACGATGTGCGCTCCGCCGAAGTGACCCTGGAGATCGAGGGCGAAGACGGTTTCGCGCTGCGCGAAGTCAGCCCCATGAGCGAAATCAGCCGCGACCCGCTGAACCTGGTGGAGCAGACCATCGGCCGCACCCATCAGTACCCGGATGGCGTGGCCCTGTTTACCGGCACCCTGTTCGCGCCCACCCAGGATCGCGACAATGAGAGCATGGGCTTCACCCACAAGGAGGGCGACCGCGTGCGTATCAGCTCGCCCAAACTGGGTGCGCTGAGCAATACTGTCACCACCAGCGATAAGGCACCGGAGTGGGAATTCGGTATCTCCGCGCTGATGCGGAACCTGGCGGCCAGGGGGCTGCTGTAGGTTTTTGGGGGCTGCCTGGGACCGCGGCTCCAGCTCCGCCCGCGGGCCACAGGCCCGCTGTAGGAGTCTGTTTGCGGGCGAAGTTCTTCCCGGCGACCAAAAGGGCCCTCAGGGCCCTGCATTGTCTTGAAATTAATTATATGATTTAACCTATGAATACGAAGCGGAAACTCAGAAGCGCGGACTGGTTCAATGACCCGAGCCAGCCGGACCAGACGGCGATCTATATCGAGCGCTACCTGAACTACGGCCTCACCCGCGAGGAATTGCAGTCCGGCAGGCCCATCATCGGTATCGCCCAGACCGGCAACGACCTCACCCCCTGCAACCGCCACCATATGGATCTCGCCCGGCGCGTGCGCGAGGGGATCCGCGATGCCGGCGGTGTGCCTTTCGAGTTTCCGGTGCACCCGATCGCCGAGATGGGCAAAAGGCCCACCGCGGCCCTGGACCGCAACCTGGCCTACCTGGGGCTGGTGGAAATCCTCTACGGCTACCCGCTCGACGGTGTGGTGCTGACCACCGGCTGCGACAAGACCACGCCGGCCACCCTGATGGCCGCGGCGGCAGTGGATATTCCCGCCATCGTGCTGTCCGGCGGCCCCATGCTGAACGGTTGGGGGCGCGAGGATACCGATCAGCGCGTGGGATCAGGCTCCATCATCTGGACCTCCCGCGAGGACTACGCCCGCGGCGATATCGACTACGAACAGTTCATGGACAATGTCACCGCTTCCGCACCCAGCGTCGGCCACTGCAACACCATGGGCACGGCGCTGACCATGAACAGCCTGGCGGAAGCGATGGGCATGTCGCTGCCCGGCTGTGCGGCGATTCCCGCGACCTACAAGGAGCGCCCGGCCATCGCCTTCCACACCGGCAAGCGCATCGTCGATATGGTGTTCGAGGACCTGAAGCCCTCCGATATCATGACCCGGGAATCCTTCCTCAACGCCATCCGCCTCTGCTCCGCCATCGGCGGCTCCACCAATGCGCCGCCGCATCTGCAGGCCATCGCCAACCGCCTGGGGGTGAAGCTGTCCCTCGAGGACTGGCAGGATCACGGCGAGGAAATCCCGCTGCTGGTGAACTGCCAGCCCGCGGGCGAATTCCTGGGGGAGGATTTCTATCGCGCCGGCGGCGTGCCAGCGGTGATGGGCGAACTGCTGCGCGCCGGCGTCGCCGACGGCAGTTGCCGCAATGTCAGCGGCAAGACCCTGGGCGAACTCTACGGCGAGCAGGTACCGCGCAACGAAAAAGTGATCCTGCCCTACACGCAGCCGCTGATGGAAAACGCCGGCTTTGCGGTGATGCGCGGCAATCTGTTCGACAGCGCCATCATGAAAAAATCCGTGATCGGCGACAGCTTCCGCGAACACTACCTGCAGAATCCGGAACACCCGAATGTACTGCGGGGCCGCGCCATCGTGTTCGAGGGGCCGGAGGACTACCACCACCGCATCGACGACCCGGCGCTGGAAATGGACGAGCACTGCATCCTGGTAATCCGCAACTGCGGTCCGCTGGGTTACCCCGGCTCCGCCGAGGTGGTGAACATGCGCCCGCCGGACTACCTGATCAAGCGCGGCGTCACCGGCCTGCCCTGTATCGGCGACGGCCGCCAGAGCGGCACCTCCGCCAGCCCGTCGATCCTGAACGCCTCGCCGGAGGCCGCCGCCGGCGGCGGGCTGGCGCTGCTGCAGACCGACGACCGGGTGCAGGTGGACCTGAACAACAACCGCGTCGACGTGCTGGTAAGCGAAGAGGAACTGCAACGCCGCCGCGCCGACCTGCCGCCGCCGCAACTGGTCAATCAGACCCCCTGGCAGGAAATCTATCGCAACCACGTCACCCAGTTGGATGAAGGCGGCGATATGAAAATGGATGAGGAACATATCCGCATCGTCGAAACCCACGGCACTCCCCGAAATTCCCACTAGAGCTCGAACAGCGAGCTCCCTTCTCCCTCCGGGAGAGGGGCTGGGGGAGAGGGCAGTCGCCGCGCCACCGAAACCGGAAAATAAAAATAGAAACCGCGATGATCAAAAAAAGCCTAAGCGAAAAGACCTTATCCACAATTCTCTCCGCAGCCTTGCTGCTCCCCACCGCCGCTTTCGCGCAGGAACCAACGCGGAACCTGGATTTATGGCCAAAAGCCTCCAGCCCCGCCACCGACCCGACCATCGAGCGCCGCGCCGAATCCCTGCTGGAAAAAATGACCCTGGAGGAAAAGGTCGGCCAGATCATGCAGCCGGAAATCCAGTCGATCACGCCGGAGCAGGTAAGGAAATACCATATCGGCTCGGTGCTGAACGGCGGCGGCTCCATGCCCAACCGCGACAGCGAGGCCGGCCCGGACGACTGGCTGGCACTGGCGGACGCCTACTGGGAAGCCTCCATGGACACCGCCGACGGCGGCACCGCAATACCGGTTTTCTGGGGCACGGACGCGGTACACGGCAATGGCAACCTGCTGGGTGCCACCCTGTTTCCGCACAATATCGGCCTCGGCGCCGCCGGTGACCCGGAACTGGTGAAAGCCATCGGCGCCGCCACCGCGAAAGAGGTGCGCACCACCGGCGTGGAATGGGTTTTCGCTCCGACCCTGGCGGTGGCCCAAAACGATTTCTGGGGTCGCACCTACGAGAGCTACAGCGAAAATCCCGCACTGGTGCGCGAATACGCCGCGGCCATGGTGGAGGGCCTGCAGGGCGACGCCGGTTCCGGTGAATTCCTCGCAGAAAATCGCGTGCTGGCCTCCGCCAAACATTTCCTCGCCGACGGTGGCACCCTTGAAGGCGACGACCAGGGCGATGCCCGCATCGATGAAAGGGAGCTGATCGACATCCACAACGCCGGCTACCCGGCGGCCATCGAGAGCGGTGTCCAGACCATCATGGCCAGCTTTTCTTCCTGGAACGGGGAGAAGACCCACGGCAGCGAATACCTGCTCACTGAGGTGCTGAAAAAGCGCATGGGCTTCGACGGCCTGGTGGTGGGCGACTGGAACGGCCACGGCCAGGTACCCGGTTGCACCAACGATAGCTGTGCGCAGGCGATCAACGCCGGCATCGACCTGCTGATGGTCACCTACGACTGGAAGGCCATGATCGCCAACACCCTGGCACAGGTGCGCAGCGGCGAAATTTCCGAGGCGCGCCTGGACGATGCGGTGCGTCGCATCCTGCGGGTCAAGTTGCGCGCGGGCCTGTTTGAACGGAAGCCGTCCGCGCGCGCGCTGGCCGGCGACGAATCCGTGGTCGGCAGTGCCGAACACCGCAGGCTGGCACGCCGCGCCGTGCGCGAGAGCCTGGTGCTGCTGAAAAACCGCGACGGTATTCTGCCGCTGGATCCCGGGCAGGAGGTTCTCGTCGCCGGCCCCGGTGCGGACAGTATTGCCATGCAGTCCGGCGGCTGGAGTGTCAGCTGGCAGGGGGCCGGTATTGCCAACGAAAAATTCCCCGGCGCCACTTCCATTTATGCGGGAATCAAAAACGCGGTGGAAACGGCCGGCGGCAGCGCGCAGCTGTCCGAAGACGGCCAGTTCGAAAAAAAACCGGATGCGGCGGTGGTGGTATTCGGCGAGACGCCCTATGCGGAAGGGCAGGGCGATCTCAACTCGCTGGAATTCGAGGCCGGCAAAAAAGACAGCCTGGCACTGCTGAAAAAATTCCGCAGCGCGGATATCCCGGTGGTGTCCGTGTTCCTGTCCGGCCGTCCGCGCTGGGTCAACCCGGAACTGAACGCCTCCGATGCCTTTGTCGCCGCCTGGCTGCCGGGCACCGAAGGCGCCGGTGTGGCGGATGTGATTGTCGCCGGCGAAGACGGCGAGCCGCGCCACGACTTCAACGGGCGCCTGTCGTTCTCCTGGCCGAAACTGCCGCTGCAGGGTCGCCTCAACCCGCAACACCCGGATTACGATCCGCTGTTCGCCTATGGCGACGGCCTGGATTACCGGTCCGGCGAAACCGGGCCGGAAAACCTCGCCGAAAATGTGCCCGGCCTGATGCGCGGCGAACCCACGAAATACGATCTCTATGTCGGCCGGCCGATGCAGCCCTGGGGGGTGCAGATCGCGGACTTCGAGCAGGACCAGATGCTGAGCGGCGCCTTCGCCAAACTGCCCAGTGGGCGCGTCACTGTGGTGACCAGTGACAAAGAGGTGCAGGAAGATGCACTCACCTTCAAATGGCGCGATACCTGGCTGGCCCGCCTCAGTCTCGAGCACGGCGGCCCGCTGGACCTGAGCAACTACATCGACGAGGGCGTACTGTCTTTCGACCTGAAAGTGGACGACCTCGAAGACGGGGACCTGGCACTGGCGCTGCAGTGCGGCGAGAACTGTGAACGCAGTGTGGAGCTCGACGGGGAAGATAAGGGCTGGCACCGCAGAAGCTACAGCCTGAGCTGTTTTGTACGCGAAGGCGACGACTTCTCGAAAGTCACCGTCCCCTTCTCACTGCGCGCCGGCGGCCAGGGCCAGGTGGCGGTGGCCAATGTGCGGATGGAGAAAAGCGGCGAGGCCAGCGAGAGTTGCCCCGACTATCGCAAGCTCTCCGTCACCCCGGCGATGCTCGACACCTACTGGGCGCGGGACTGGTGGTTGCCCCGACACAAGGAGAAGCTGGCGATGCTGAAAAAGCGCGATATCGACCTGCTGATGATCGGCGATTCTATTACCGAAGGCTGGGCCAACCAGGGCAAGGCCGTGTGGGAGGAATACTACGGCGACCGCAATGCGCTGAACCTGGGCTTCGGCGGCGACCGCACGGAAAACCTGCTCTGGCGCCTGCGGAACGGCGAAGTCGACCATATCGAACCGGAAGTCGGCGTGGTACTGATCGGCACCAACAATACCAGTCACCGCCGCGAGGATCCGGAACTCACCGCCGCCGGTATCCGCGCAGTGCTGGACGAACTGCGCCAGCGCCAGCCGCAGATGAAAATCCTGTTGCTGGGCATCTTCCCCCGCGATCAGGAACCGGGTACGCACATGCGCCAAATAAATCGGGAGGTCAACGAAATCATCGCCGGCTACGCCGACAACGAGCATATCTTCTATCGGGAAATCTACAACGAATTCCTGACAGAGGATGGAAAACTGACAGAAGAGATCATGCCCGACTTCCTGCACCCGAACGAGCGCGGTTACCAAATCTGGGCCGAGGCCATGGAGCCGACACTGGCCAGGCTGCTGGGGGAGTGACACAGCGGTCGCCGCGGTACTCGCTCGCGGAATGGGGCTTCTACAGGTCCGTAGGGTGCACCGTGGCAGATAACTGCTCCATGCGTGATCTGCATGACTGCCATCCATGGCGGCCTAGCATCAAAAAAATATAAAAAAGCAGTCAACTTACTTTTGCACCATTGTGACTGAAAAATGCAATGAATTTTGCAGCGGTATTGCCGCTGCAAGATCCGTTTGTGTGCGCAATGTGTGATGAAGGCGAGATGGCTGAAACCATTCTTTCATCCTTTCGTTTGTTGTCGTCCTCTATTGCGCGCGCATTGCGCCCTTCGGTTTGTTTCCGGGGGCTTCACAAGAGCCAAATGCAGTATCGGCCGAATAAAACCAACAAAAGGATAGATCGATGAGAGATATACGGATAAAGAACGGGTGCAGCGGCCTGCGGGCTCTGTGCCGCGGTCTGTTGCAGGCCAGTGCTTTTGCGCTGATCGCCGGTGGTGCCATCGCGGCGCCGCAGGAAGAGTACCAGTGGCAGAATGTGCGTATCGATGGCGGCGGCTTTGTGCCGGGCATCATCTTCAACCGCACCGAGCCGGACCTGATCTACGCGCGCACGGATATTGGCGGCGCCTACCGCTGGAATGAAACCGAGCAGCAGTGGAAGCCGCTGCTCGACTGGATCGGCTGGGAAAACTGGGGCTGGAACGGTGTCATGAGCCTGGCCACGGACCCGGTGGATACCGACCACGTCTACGCGGCGCTGGGTATGTACACCAACAGCTGGGATCCCAACAACGGCGCCATCGCCCGCTCGACCGATCGCGGCGAAACCTGGGCCGTGACCGAGCTGCCGTTCAAGGTGGGCGGCAATATGCCCGGCCGCGGCATGGGGGAGCGGTTGCGCATCGACCCCAACGACAACAGCACCCTTTACTACGGTGCCGAAGGCGGCAACGGGCTCTGGCGCAGCACCGATTACGGCGTCACCTGGTCCGAGGTGAGCGACTTCCCCAATCCCGGCAGCTACGCCCAGGATCCGGAAGATCCCAACAACTACTTCAACCAGTTGCAGGGGGTGGTCTGGGTCACCTTCGATCCCTCGTCGGGTACACCGGGCCAGGGCAGTGACGTCATTTATGTGGGCGTGGCGGACAAGGGGGAATCCCTCTACCGCTCCACCGACGGCGGCGCCACCTGGGAAGCGATTCCCGGTGCGCCGGCGGGTTACATTCCCCACAAGGGCGTCTACGACGAGGTCAACGGCCAGCTGTATGTGGCCACCAGCGATACCGGCGGCCCCTACGACGGCGAGGACGGCGCGGTGTGGAAATTCGACGCCGCCGCCGAGAGCTGGACCGATATCACCCCGGTCGACGGCGACGATCTCTACTTCGGTTTCTCCGGCCTGACCATCGACCGCCAGAATCCCGACACCATCATGGTGGCCTCGCTGAACTCCTGGTGGCCGGACATGATTCACTTCCGCAGTACCGACGGCGGTGAAAGCTGGACCCGTATCTGGGAGTGGGGCGCCTATCCGGAGCGCACCAAGCGCTACACCATGGATATCAGCAGCGTGCCCTGGCTGGACTTGGGCGCCAATCCGCAACCGCCGGAAGAGGCATTGAAACTCGGCTGGATGAACGAGTCGGTGGAAATCGATCCGCACGATTCCAACCGGTTCATGTACGGTACCGGCGCCACCATTTACGGCTCCAACGATCTCACCAACTGGGATGCCGGCGGTGTGATTACCGTCGAGCCGATGATCGAGGGGCTGGAGGAAACCGCGGTGCTGGATCTCGCCAGCCCGCCCAGTGGTGACGCACCGGTATTTTCCGCGCTGGGCGATATCGGCGGCTTCAAACACACCGACCTGGATGCGGTGCCGGACCTGATGTACCAGATGCCGTATCTCACCAGCACCACCGGTATCGACTTCGCCGCGCTGGACCCGTCCACCATGGTACGGGTCGGCAATGCGGATGAGGCGCACATCGGTGTCTCCACTTCCGCCGGCGATAGTTGGTGGCAGCCGCAGGAGCCGGCGGGCGTTACCGGCGGCGGCAATGTGGCCCTCGGTGCGGACGGCGGCAGCATCGTCTGGAGTCCGGAAGGCGCCGCGGTGCATTACTCCACTACCTTCGGCAGTTCCTGGAGTGCCGCCAGCGGTGTCCCGGAGGGCGCGCGGATTGAAAGTGACCGGGTAAACGCGGATAAGTTTTACGCGCTCGCGGAAGGCAGCTTTTATGTCTCCACCGATGGCGGCGCCACTTTCGCGGCCACCGCGGCCAGTGGCCTGCCGGAATCCGGCAAGTTTCTCGCCGCGCCCGGACTGGAGGGGCATATCTGGCTCGCCGGTGGCGGTGTGGATGCCGACGAATCCACTGCGACCGGCCTGTGGCGCTCCACCGATTCCGGTGCCAGTTTCGAGCGCATCGCGAGTGTCGGCGAAGGGGTGAATATCGGGCTCGGCGCCGCTGCCCCGGGGGCCACCTACCAGACGCTCTACCTGGTGGGGACCGTGGACGGTGTCACCGGTGTATTCCGCTCCACCGAGGAGGGCGACAACTGGGTACGCATCAACGACGATCAACACCAGTACGGCAATATGGGCGAGGCCATAACCGGCGACCCGCGCGTCTACGGCCGGGTCTACCTGGGTACCAACGGCCGCGGCCTGTTTTACGCGGACCCGGTGGACGGCGGATCGGGGTCCTCCTCGTCCAGCAGTTCCAGTTCGTCGAGCAGCAGCTCTTCGTCCAGCTCGAGCTCATCCAGCAGTAGCTCTTCGAGTAGTAGTTCCTCCAGTTCGAGCAGCTCGTCCAGCTCCAGCAGTTCGTCTTCCTCCAGTTCCGGCGGTACCGGCGACCTCGCCTGCAGTGCCGATTCGTCCAACGATTGGGGCGGTGGCTTCGTGCAGGACTTTACCGTTACCAACAACGGCAGCCAGCCGGTAGATGGCTGGACGGTGGAGATGGATTTCGGCCAGTCCGTGACCGTCACCAATTCCTGGGGCATCGACCTGGGTGCCACCAGCGGCAGCCTGCTGAGTGGCGGCAGTGTGGGTTACAACGGCAGCCTGCAACCCGGTGCGACTGCCAACTTCGGGGTACAGGGCAATCCGGGCAACCTGGATGCGGTAATCTGTACGGCGCAGTAACCGAACCTGTGAAAACAGAAAGGGCCGGCGCAATGCCGTTCACTTAGCTTGCTAAGTGGCGGTGTCGCTACCGGGTACGGTCTTGCGAGACACGCCGTGAACCCATCCCTGGGGGCTCTTCTGCGAGGTCCCTCTCGCAGAAGGTCTCGCAAGACCGCACCCGGCATCGACACCTTTGCCCGCAAATTCGTTAAGTGAACAGCATTGCGGCGCACTACCGGCCCTTTTTTGCCTGTAGAAAGTGATCGAATAGCTCTTCTACCACCAGGTGGCGTAAAGCGCGATCAATACCAGCGTGACACCCAGCGCGGCCAGGTTGAAACTCTGGCTGGTGGCGAAATTGATTTCGCCCGTGGCCACCACTTCGCCGCCGCCACTGTCGGTGTGGACCTGGTCGCGGTTTTCAAACAGGGACACGATCACCGCCAGCGCCAGGCAGATCAGGAATACCAGTCCCATACGGTCGATAAACGGCAGTTCCGGCCACCATTTCCACAGGACCAGGGACAGCAGCGCGGAGCCGATAGCGGCCACCAGGGCGCCGTTGGCAGTGGCGCGCGGCCAAAAGACGCCGAGTACGAACAGCACCGTAATGCCCGGCGTAAAGAAGCCGGTGAATTCCTGGATATACTGGAAGGCCTGCTCGAACTGGCCCAGCAACGGCTGTGCGCAGATGGTACCCAGCACCAGGGCCGCGAGGCTGGCGGTGCGCCCCACGCGCACATAGTGTTGCTCGCTTCTCTGCGGCTGGTAGCGCGAATAGATATCCATGGTGAAGATGGTGGAGATACTGTTGGTCATCGAGGAAAGCGAAGAGACGATGGCGGCCACCAGCGCCGCGAATACCAGCCCCTTGAAACCCACCGGCATCAGGTTCATCAGCTGCGGATAGGCCTGGTCCGGCCGCTCCAGTTCCGGAATCAATACCGCCGCGGCGATCCCCGGCAGCACCACGATCAGCGGCATCAGCAGCTTCAGGTAGGCGGCGAAGGCGATGCCCTTCTGGCCCTCTTCAACAGATTTCGCCGCCAGTGCCCGCTGGATGATGTACTGGTTGAAGCCCCAGTAGGCGAAATTCACCACCCACATACCGCCAAGTAGTACCGACAGGCCCGGCAGGCTCATGTAGTGGGGATTGTCCTTCGACAGAATCATGTCGAACTTCTCCGGTGCTCTCTGCGTGAGTTCCGCGAAGCCGGCGAGGACACCGCGCCCATCGGAAATCATGTCCAGTGCCAGGTAGGAAAGCACGAGCCCGCCGAGAACCAGCAGTACCACCTGGATGATGTCGGTCAGCGCCACCGCCTTGAGACCGCCGTAGAGGGAGTAGGCGGCGGAAAACAGGCCCAGGAACAGCAGCCCGGATAGCAGTTCGACGCCGGCGATGGCGTTGATCGCCAGGGCGCCCAGCCACAGTACGGAGGTCAGGTTCACGAACACATAGACACCCAGCCAGAAGGTGGCCATCACCACTTTCACCCGGCTGTCGTAACGCTGTTCCAGGAACTGCGGCATGGTGTAGATTTTCTTGCGCACGAATACCGGCAGGAAATACTTGCCGACCAGGATCAGCGTGATGGCCCCTATCCACTCGTAGGAGGCGATGGCCAGGCCGATTGCATAGCCCGAACCGGACATGCCGATAATCTGCTCGGCGGAAATATTGGCCGCAATCAGTGAGGCGCCTACGGCCCACCAGGGCAGCCCCTTGCCGGCGAGGAAATAATCCCGGGTATTTTTCTGGTGGCCGCTTTTCTCCCTCGATACGAGGTAGCCGATGGTAATCAGCATCGCCACATAGGCGATAAAGATCAGCAGGTCGATGGGTGCCAGTTGCATAGCTCTCACCTTCTCTCGTGCTTATTGTTATTCACTGCCGCTTCGGCGGCTTCTCATTGGTAGGGTGCGCACGGCGCACCCTACGGAGTCAGCGCGGCAATCATGGCCTTCGCCTTTTGCCGGATATCCACCAGGGCCTTGCCCGGCCGGTAGAGGCTGGAGCCGGTGCCGAAACCGTCCGCGCCCGCCGCCAGGTAGGCGGTAAAATCCCGCTCGTCGATACCACCCACCGCCAGCAGCGGCACCGGCGGCAGTACCGCTCGCAGTGCGGCGACTGTCTGTGGTGATAGCAGGGTGGCCGGAAACAGCTTGATTGCATCGGCGCCGGCATCCAGCGCGGCAAAGGCCTCTGTGGGTGTACAGCAGCCCGGCAGCGAAACCAGGTCCAGTTTCTTGCTCTGTGCAATGATCGCTGTGTCGCAGTTCGGGGAGACGATCAGCCGGCCGCCGGCATCTGCCACCCGCTGCACTTCCCCGGCGGCGGTGACCGTGCCGGCGCCGATCAGTGCATCGCGGCCGAAGCGGTCGCTGAGCCGGGCTATGGAGTCCAGCGCCCCGGGTGAGTTCAGCGGTACCTCAATCGTGGAGAATCCGCACTCCAGCAGTGTCTCCGCCACCGGTACCGCCTCGCTCGGGGTAACACCGCGGAGAATTGCCACCAGTGGGCAGTGTTCAAGAAATGCTTTCAGCACCGGCGGCCTCCTTTTGCTGGCTGTGATCGCCCGCTGCATCGCAGATGATTTTCACTCCCCGTACCACCGCCAGTGCCGGGTCGATCGGTTGCAGGGGCAGGTCGAAATGCTGTGCGGCCTGCCGGTAGCTGTTGCCGAGTTTGCGATCGCCCACCAGCAGCAGTTTGCCGGCGGGGGGAAACAGGCTCAGTGCATGGGCGAACTCGCTGCCGATCAGGATGCCGGACAGATAGGCGGACATCGACTGATCGCCGGTATCTTCGCACAGGCTGCGGCTGCGGGCGGAAAACACCTGGTGTAGCAGGCCGCCTTTCCCGCAGCTCTGCGCCAGTCCGCGATCAAAGCTGTGGGCATCCATCGACTCGGCATCCAGCACCGAACCGATGGAGCTGTGCCGGTGCAGCAGGGCAAAGAGTTCACCGGTAAAAAAAGTCGCAAAATCGACAATCCGGCCGCCGCGGACGCGCACCCATTTACTGTGGGTACCGGGCAGTATCAAGACGCCGTCGTCCAGTCCACTGATTGCCAGTGCGCCGAGCACCTGGCATTCCTCGCCGCGCATGACATCCGGTGTGCCGGCCGGCGTGCGGCACTGTACCCCCGGCACGAAAAAAATATTGTCGCGGCCGGCGAGGGGTTTCAGGCCGGCTGCCAGTGCCGGCGGCTCGACCGGGCAGGGCACGTAGGGCGTTTCCTGCCAGCCGGTGCGACTGCCGATCATGCCGCAGAGGTAGGTGGGGATTCCCGGCCAACGGTGTTGCCAGTCGCTGCAGTATTCCCCCAGCACCGCGGCGTAGTCGCCGTCGCAGCGCTGCACGCCGCACTCGCCGCTGCGGCTCACCAGTGCGCGGCCGTCGTCGTCAATCAGGTGGGCGCGGATATTGGTCGTGCCCCAGTCCACCACAATCCGTTGCATCAGGCGCGCCCCCCGTCCACCACCAGCGATTGTGCCGTGATCATGCGGGAGGCATCGGAGGCGAGGAACAGGGCGCTGTCGGCACAGTCCTGTTCGCCGATGGTGGATTTCAGGCACTGTTGATCCAGGCATTCCCGCAGTGCCTCCTCGGTGACCCACAGCTCTCTCTGCCGTTCGGTCATCACCCAGCCGGGAATCAGTGCATTGACGCGGATATTGTCCGGCCCCAGCTCCCGCGCCAGCGCTTTGCTCAGCCCGACGATACCCGCTTTGGCGGCGACGTAGGCCGGGTAGCCAGAGAGCCCCAGCAGCGCGGAGTTGGAACCTACATTGATGATGCTGCCACCGCCCAGCTCGCGCATCCCCGCTGCGGCGGCCTGTGCGGTAAAGAAATGCGGACGCAGATTGGTACTGAGGGATTCATCCCATTCCCGGGGGGTGAATTTTTCCAGCTGGTGGCGGGTATCCCGGGCGGCATTATTGATCAGTACGCGGATGCTGCCGAGCCGCTGTGCGGCCGTTTCCATACAGGACTGCAGGTGCTCCACATCGCCGATATCGCAGCGCTGGAAAAAGGGGGCGCTGCCGGTTTCTTCTTCCACTTCGCTGCAGAGTCGCTGTGCCTTGTCGGCGTCCAGGGAGACAAAGGCAACCCGCGCGCCCTGGCGACAGAAGGCGCGCACAAAGGCGGCGCCGATGCCGGAACCGCCGCCGGTGATAAAGATCGCGTTGTCGCGCAGGTCGGGGTAACTGGCCCTGTTCATGCTCTACTCCAGATTATTCGTTGCCTGTTTCCGATTGTTCTTTGCGGGAAATCCGCATTGCCCCGGTCGGCTCGCCCACAACGATGCCGCGGCCGTCTGTGCCCACATAGACGCGGCCGAAGTGGCGCGGGTCGCCGGCGATGGTGCGGTAGCGACGGCCGTATTCGCTGTCGGCGCCGTTGACGCGCTGCCAACTTTTCCCGGCGTTGTCCGAGCGCCAGATGGCCCGCAGGTCGCCGCGTGTGCCGATGGCAAAGAGCGCCGGGTGGTCGCGGCCGGGGGCGGCCCTGCCGAAGGCCATTTCCTCCACTGCGATATCGCCCTGCAGGCGCCGGAAACTGTGCCCGCCGTCGGTGGAGTGGAACAGTCCCTTTTCCGATACCAGCCACAGCTCGCCACTGCGCCCCGGTGTGGCCAGCAGCGGCCAGGCCTGTTCGCGATCGCGCGGGGCTTTTAGTCCCTTCGGTAGTCCTCGAGAATTGAGCGGGGCAAAAGTCCTGGCGGCGTCATTGCTTGCATAGATTTCACCGCTGGCAAAATCCAGCGCGTAGAAGCGTTCGCCGTCGACCCGGTCGGCCACCGGGCGCAGTCCTTCGGGCAGGTCTTTGACGGACCGCCAGTTTTCGCCGCGATCCCCGCTGCGCTGTGGAATCGGCGCCATGAAAACGAAAGTCTCGCCGTCGGCGGAGACGGTGATGGCGTTGTCGCCACTGAGGTCGAAACGCCGGGATTCTCCGTCCATTTTCAGCGGCGGCACCGTCAAAGGGTGCCACTGGCGGCCGTGGTTGTCGGACCAGGCCAGCGTCGGCACCGGCCCCTCGGCCCGGTGCGGCGGCGTGCCGCTGCGCAGGACGATATGGGGCGCGGCGCCGGCATAGTCGATCTGGTTGGTATTGGCGAATACCGGACCGGTGAGCATGGTCCGCGGCGAGCGATCGAAGTCTTCGTGCACGAAGCCGCTGATATCGCCGAAGCCGGACAGCAGTTCCGGGCCCTGCGGCAGGCTGGTCAATGCAATCACCGCGGTCTGCTCGATCCCTTTGACCCAGGGCTGCCAGAGCAGCTTTTCCCCGGGCAGTTTGTCCGTGCGGTAGACGGTGGCCCCGGTGGTATAGACCAGTGTGTTTTCATCGAAGGGATCGAAGGCGAGGCCCGCGATCCACCAGCCGAAGTCGGATTCCTCCTCGCCCCAGTAGAGATAGGGCGTGGCGCTCACATCGCGCCGGCTTCGGGATTCCAGTGCGCGCCAGTTGTCGCCGCCGTCGTGGCTGACAAAAATATTGTCCCGCGGCCGCCAGCGGTCGATAGTGGCCACGGCGACGGTTTCCGGGTTCTGTTCACTGACGCTGAGGCCCATAAATCCGCCTTCGGCTTTTGCCGGCGGCGGGGTGATATTGCTCCACTCGTCGATTTCCAGATCCAGTCTGTAGACGGCGCCGCTCTCAATACCATTGGGGCCGATATCGTCGCTGTAGGTGATGTACAGGTTGTCGCCGGCTGCGGCGGCCTGCACCGGCAGCAACTCATGCGGGCCGCCGGAGATTTTTTCCCAGCTTTCGCCGCCGTCGTCGGAGCGGTAAAGCCCCGCGGCCCGCCTGTCGGCCACGCCGGCAAAAATACGGTCGCTATTGAACAGTACAAAACTCACACCGCCACGGCTGCTCCAGCGCTCCTGGGGTTTGCCCAACCCCGGGTGGGGAAAGCTCTGCAGCTTCTGCCAACTGGCGCCGCGGTCGCGGCTGCGCCAGAGACCGTCGAAGCGGGAGCCGAACAGCAGGTGATCGGTATCCTGCGGATCAACGGCCAGCCGCTCCCCCAGCCCGCGACCGTCCTCGTTGCCGCCCATGGCGAAGGGCACCGGTGTCACTTCCCAGGTGCTGCCGCGGTCGAAGGAGCGCAGCATGGCCGCCGGATAGTGCTTGTACATGCCCGCGGCCATATGCACCACGTCCGCATCTTCCGGATCCGCGGCGATACTTTCGATACCGAAATAGCTGGATTCCGCCATACCGTCCTGCAGCGGTATCCAGCGCTGGCGAATTTCGTCCCAGCGATAGGCGCCGCCCATATCTGTGCGCAGGTAGGCGAGGTTTTCCTCCGCCTCGCTGAAAACAATATTGGGTGCGAAGCCGCCGGCGCCGACGGTGATATTGCGCCAGTGGTAATCGTTGCCGGCAGCGACGCCGCTAGCGGTAACAAGAAGCAGGGTTGTGGTAATCAGTCTTTTTAACATCTCTTATCTACTATTCTTTTCTTTCGTGTGCCCCCGGGTGCGCCGAGCTCCAGCTCGGCTTGCGGGCCGCAGGCCCGCTCTCCCCTCTCCCGCTTGCGGGAGAGGGCCGGGGGAGAGGGGGCCGGCCGCAGCCACCGGTTTTGCTCTCTCTCGCCGTCGTTTTCCGAGGCCGTGGGCCTACGGCCCACCAGCCGAGCTGGAGCTCGGCGTTCCCAAGGGGGGAGCTGTCCAGTTTCTAGTCCGGAATCAGTTGGGCGAGGAACTCCCCGTGCGTGGGCGCGCTTTCCGCACCCGCCGCCACGGCGCGGCGCATTTTTTCAAACACCTGCGCCAGTTGTTCAGTGTCCAGCTTGTCTACCTCTGCCAGATAGCGCTGCGGCCGGTAACCCAGGCCGTTGTAGATGGCGATCCAGCTGGCCTCGCTGAAGGACTCCTGCTCGTACATCAGCATGCGCCCGTCCTCGCGGAAGGTCTCCAGCTTTGCCTGCAGGCTGTCCGGTACCGGCATGGCCCGCATCTCGCGCCAGAAATCGCTGTCGTCGCGGCCGTTCAGCTTGTAGTGCAGGATGATAAAATCCCGCAGGCGTTCGTATTCTTCCCGGTTGAGGCGGTTGGCCTCGCGAATCTTTGTCGGCTCGGGCACCAGGTCCGGCAGAAACTGCAGCAGTTTTTCGATACCGGTCTGGATCAGGGAAATGCTGGTGCTCTCCAATGGTTCGATAAAACCCGAGGCCAACCCCAGGGCCACACAGTTTTTGTGCCAGAATTTTTTGCGCATACCGGCGGTAAAGCGGATGGGCCGTGGTTCGGCCAGGGCCGGGCCATCCAGGTTGCGCAGCAGGTCTTCGCCGGCCTGTTCCAGTTTCATATGGGCACTGGAAAAGACATGGCCGTTGCCGCTGCGGTGCTGCAGCGGAATCCGCCAGCGCCAGCCGGCCGCGGTGGCGCTGGCGCGCGTGTAGGGAGGGGGCGTGGAGTCGCGCTCGCTCTGTACCGCCAGTGCCGTGTCCACCGGCAGCCAGTGGCGCCAGTCCTCGTAACCGGTCTTCAGCGCCTCTTCGATCAGCAGGCCGCGGAAGCCGGAGCAGTCGATAAACAGGTCGCCGTCGAGTGTGCTTCCGCTTTCCAGGTAGAGTGTCTCGATATCGCCGCTGTCGGGGTTCTGGCGCAGGTCCACGACCTTGCCCTCGATACGCTCGACCCCGCGCGCCTCGGCGTAGTCGCGCAAAAAGCGCGCGTAGCGGCCGGCATCGAAGTGGTAGGCGTAGCTGTAGAGCGCCAGTGGCGTGGTGGCCCTGTCGTCCGGCTGAGCGAAGCGGTTGGCCCTGGCCATGGCGGCGGACAGGCAGTATTCCTGCAGTGGTGCCGCCCGACCTTCGCGCTGCAGTTTCAGCCAGCAGGGGAAAAATGGCAGGTTACTGATGGGCGCGCCGAAATCCGCAAACGGGTGAAAGAAATGTTCGCCGGTTTTGCGCCAGCCGGAAAACTCGATCCCCAGTTTGAAGGTGGCGCCGGTGGCGGCGATAAAGTCGCGCTCGTTGATACCCAGATACTGGTTGAGGCGGATGATGCCCGGTACCGTCGCCTCACCCACGCCCACGGTGCCTATCTGCTCCGATTCCACCAGCTGAATCTTCAGAGGTTGTTCGCGGTAGTGCTTTGAGAGCGTCGCCGCCGCCATCCAGCCGGCGGTGCCGCCGCCGACGATGGTGATCTTCTCGATTCTTTTCGTCGCCATCAGTCATTCACCATGACAAAGCCGCCGTTGGTGGCCATGGAAATCTGCAGCTTTTCGCTGGAAGCCAGCGGCGCTTTTCCGGAGGCAAAGGGTGGTCGGGATGGTCGCGTAACAGCAGTGTTTCATGGCCTGCCTTTTCTTGTTCTGTGCCGGCGTCAGCGGCCCTCTCCCCCGGCCCCACTGATGGTCGCCATTCCTGGCGACCACCCTGTCGGGCGCCTTCGGCGTCCAAATCTGGTTCCGGCCGCTCCAGGTATTCACGGCGCCTTCGGCCCCCGCAAATTTGTCGCGGTGGGAGAGGGGGAACCGCTCCCTTCGTTCACTTGCGGGGAGGGCGAGGGAGCATTGGGCCGCTGGGTCCTTATCCGCGCTTCAGGGTGAGCAGATCACCGCTGTATTCCACGGTTGTCGCAGCCGGCGCGTCGAAGTCGGACAGTTTGTTGCCCTCCTCGATCCAGCGCACCTGGATCTGGCGGCTTTCCGCCATGCCCGGGAAGTCGCCGATGCGTTCGCCGATGGTCAGTTCGCCGCTGGCCTCGTTGTAGCTCAGCGGAATGCGTGACCATTCTCCGTTTTCGTAGCCGTAGCTGCTGCCGTCGTCCTCGTAGATCTCGAAGCTGCCGTCGGCGCCGGTGAAGACGTTGATGGTCAGCGGTGCGTTCAGGCTTTCGCCGGTGTGCTGGATTTCCGGGCCGGTGGGCAGGATGCTGCCGGCCTTGACGAACAGCGGCATGCGATCATAGGGCGCATCCGCTTCGATTTGCTGGCCGCCGCTGTATTTCTCGCCGCTGTGGAAGTCGTACCAGTCACTGCCCTCGGGCAGGTAGAGGTCGCGCGAGCGGGCGCCGAACTCGGAGATGGGGTTTACCAGCAGCGACGGGCCGAACAGGTACTGGGTGTTGATGTCGCGCACTTTCGGGTCGTCGCCGAAATCCATCGCCAGGCCGCGCATCATGGTGCCATCCTTGTGATAGGCATCGCCGGCCAGGGTGTAGATATAGGGCATCAGGCGATAGCGCAGTTTGGTGTACCAGACCATGCTGTCGTAGGTCTCGCTGCCCTCGTCGGCGAGATTGAAGATCTCCCGATAGGGGTTCTGGCCGTGGGAGCGGAACAGCGGCGTGAAGGCGCCGAACTGGAACCAGCGCAGGTTCAGCTCCTGCCACTCTTGCTGTTCGCTCTCGGGCATTTCATTGAAATTGCCCACCACCACATCGCCGTTGTAGCGGTAGCGATCCTCCGGTGTGAAACCGCCGATATCGAAGGTCCAGTAGGGCACGCCCGCCATACCCACGCCGATACCCGCAGCGATCTGTTCCTCTAGGTTGGACCAGCGGGAGACCACATCGCCGCTCCAGATGGCGGAGCCGGTGCGCTGGATACCACCGAAGCCGGAGCGGGTGAGAATAAAGCTGCGCTTGTGGCCATCGGTTTCGCGCTCCCCTTCGTAAACCGTTTCTGCATGGGGCAGGGCATAGGCGTTGAACATCTCCGCGCCGGTGCCCAGGTTGTTGGGGCTGATCAGGTCCTTGCGGTGGGCAAAGCTGAGGTTGGAGTGGATATCCGGCTCCACCGCGTCCAGCCACCAGGCGTCGAAGCCGAGGGTATTCAGCTTGTCCCGCATCTGGCTCCAGTAGAGTTCGCGACACTCGGGATCGTAGGCATCGTAAAACGTATTGAGATAGCCGGGGCCGATCCAGTCGAGGTTATTCTCTTCGATGTTTTTGTTGAACATACAGCCCTCGGCATTGAGCTGCTTGTAGTTTTCCGTGGTGGGGTAGAACTTGGGCCACACGGAAATCATGATGTTGGCGTCCAGCTCGTGCACGCGGTCCACCATGGCTTTGGGCTCGGGGAAAAACTCGCTGTCGAAATCGTGGCTGCCCCAGGCGTCGGCCGGCCAGTAGGACCAGTCCAGTACGATATTGTCGATGGGGATTTCCAGATCCCGGTACTCCTCCAGCGCGCCCAGCAGTTCGTCCTGGGACTTGTAGCGCTCGCGGCTCTGCCAGAAACCGAAGGCCCACTTGGGCAGCATGGTGGCCTTGCCGGTCAGCTCGCGGTAGCCGGAGACAACCTCGTCTTTGTCCTCGCCGGCAACAAAGTAGTAGTCCACCGCCTTGCCGGTATCGGCCGCGAAGGAGAGTTGCTGCTGTTCTTCCTGTGGCCGCGGGCCGTGTTGTAGAAGACGCATATAGCCGCCCTGGGGCTGCCAGTCGAGATCCAGCTGGTATTTCTCGCCGGCCTGGAGTTCCATTTCCGCATTGTGGTACCAGGGATTCCAGTTCATGCGCCAGCGGTTCAGCAGTTCATCACCATTCAAGGCCAGGTTGGCGTAACCACTGGAATACATCTTCAGTTCGTGCTCGCCGCTTTCCGTGGGCTGGATGCTGCCGGTCCACTCGATACGCAGGTTTTCCGCGTCCGCCACTTCTTCCGGCAGTGGAACTTCGCGCACGCTGCCGTGGGACAGGAACTGGTAGTTGAGGTCCGCTTCGGAGCGCTCGAGCTTGAGCTCGTCGCCGTCGTAGTAGCGCGCGGTCAGCCCGCCGGGCTCGCCGTTGGCATCGAAGAGCTTGAAGCCTTCCGGCAGCGGCTGGGGCGGCAGCGGATCGCCCAGGCGGCTGATACCGGCGTTGTTCCACAGCAGACCGTAGTTGCGGCTGGAAACCAGGTAGGGAATGGCGATTTCCATATTGTAGGTGGTGAGCTCGACATTCTCGCCGGCGTAATTGACATCGCCGTCCTGCTGCTGGCCCAGGCCGTAGAAGGCCTCGTCCGGCAGGTGATCGAACTGTTGGCGCAGGGAGAAGGAGTCCGCGTCCACCTTACCCGGATCGCGGCTGACCGGTCCCAGGCTGCGGCCGGCTTCCGACAGCAGTGTCTCGCCGGCGGCGTTCTTGAATTCCACGGCACCGCTTTGCAGATCCACCTCGGCGGAGACTTCGTCGGTTTTTACTACCAGCTCGCCGTCCACTTCGGTAACGGAGAAGGCGGTCTGCCGCGGCTCGGCGGTCACCATCATGGGTTCCGGCAGATTCGTGAAGCCCTGCTGCGGCGTGGCGGTAACGCGGATGATCTCCTCGTCGATGACCTGCAGGCGGACTTTTTTGAAGTCGCCCTCGTTCAGGGAGACGACGGCGCCGTGGGCGGTCTGCTGCCAGTTGGGGGCCGCCGCGGCCTCGGTGTTCTGTTCCTGGCTGCCGTCGCAGGCATAGAGCCAGGGGAAAAGGGCGATTGCCAGCAGTGGGGGGGTGAAGGTTCTGTGTTTGTTCATGTTTTGGTACCTGTCTTTTTTATAAGTCTTGGAGAGGGCTTCGGCCGCCCTCTCCCCCGGCCCCTCTCCCGGCGGGAGAGGGGAGCTATGTCGTTGAACTTTCGGGGCCACCGGGAACCAGTCCCCTCTCCCCCCGGGAGAGGGTTAGGGAGAGGGGCGGTCAAACAGCCCCGTAAATCAATTGGTCTTGTAAGTGGCCAGCTTCACCTTCAAAACATGCGGCTGCTCAATAAAATTCAGCCCCCAGTCCGTCTGGTCCCCGTTCCAGACACGCTCGAAGACCCATTCGCCATCTTCGAAATGGCCTTCCTCGACGCGCTCGAACAGATACTTTTCGCCGTCCAGTTCTTCACTGGGAGAGAAACTGACCCGCGCGCGGTGGCCCACCACCAGGTATTCGTCCTCACCCAGCTCCGCAATAACCGCGCCGCCGGAAGCCGGGTTGTTGCCCTGGGGCGGGTCTATCCAGAAGGCGGGGCGGCCGTAGGTGACTTCCGCGGTCCAGTCACCCAGGTTCTGCCGCTGGGTATAGTCCTCCGGGTCCTTTTCCGGCTTCTCTTCGCCGTCGCTGCCCTTGGCATTCCACAGCTCGCCATCCGCCTTGTAGGTGTCCACCGGCTCGGAAAAACCCCAGGTGCGGTGGTTCAGGCTGATATCGGCCCACTCGGAACCCATGGGGCCGAACACCCGATAGAGTTCTGCGAACGGCTCGATGACTTTCTCGTCCATTCTCTCGGCGCCCAGCGGGTAGTTGGAGTATTTGGTGTCGTCCATACCGAAGGGCGCGAAGCCCAGGGCGCCGTGGCCCATGGCGTCGAAGATGTAGCGCACATAGGGCTGGTCGTTGCCGATCTCGGCGATATACAGCGGGTTGTCTTCGCGCGCATAGAGTTCCATCACGCGGGTGGCGGTCTTGTGATCGCGGAAATAGATATCCGGGGAAATCATGTCGATATGCGGCGCGGCGGATTTCCAGATATGAATGACATTGTCGGTAGCGCCGCCGCTGGAGTATTGGCCCGGCTCGCCCGGATTGAACGGGTTACGCAGCGCCACATTCACGTACATCGGCAGCGGATATTCGGCCTTGCCCGCCGCGGTGATTTCATCCACATAGCGGCCGATATGCCAGGCATGGAAAAATTCGTCGGCGTCCTCGCCGAACACTTTGCGCCAGCTGCCGGCTTCTTTGTTCACATCTGTCAGCAGTTTTTCCGGTACCGGTTGTCGGAAAATTTTCTCGGCTTTTTCGGAATAATCCCGCGCGGAACCGTAGGTGCCCACTTCATTCTGCACCTGCACGGTGATCACGGTGCGCTCCTCGTCCACTTCTTTCAGGTGCCGCATCAGCTGTACAAAGGCCCGCTTATCCGCCTCCAGGGTGCTGCGGTAGTGGGGCGACAGGGAGTTCAGGGTTTCGCCATCTTCGGTCTTTACGCGCGGGAAACGCTGGTTGTCCAGCTTGACCCAGGAGGGCGCATAGTGGGGGGCATTGTTCTTCCAGGTGGCGAACCACAGCAGCACCAGCCGCACCTGCTTTTCGCGGGCCTGTTCGATCAGGGTGTCGACAAAGGAAAAATCGAACTCGCCCTCTTCGGGCTCCACCTGCTCCCAGGCGACGGGAATCACCAGGGTGTTGGCCTGCATCTTTTCCACCACCGGCCAGACATCCGGCAGTGCCGCCGGGTAGTTGGCGGAGTTGTTGGTCTGTGCGGCGAGAATCAGGTAGGGGGCATTGTCCACCATCAGGGTGTAGCGGCCGTTGCGCTCCACGATTTCCGGAATGGGTTCGGCGGCGCTTGCCGGGTTCAGGGAAACGGCGAAAAATAGTCCGGCCAAACACGAAATGAATTTTCTGGTATCTGTTTTCATTAGTAATTGATAATAAGTCTTGAGAAAAAGGGGGCCCTTGTGAGCCCCTTCAAGCGGTCATTGACGAGGGTCAGAAAGTTACCCGCACACTGGCTGCGTAGCGCACATCCTGGGAGTAGGTGTACGCGTGACGCTTGCCGATTTCGCCCTGGTCCATCAGGCCGACGGTTTCTTCCTTGGTGAGGTTGGAAGCCTCAAAGTTGACTGAGATATTGTCGGTGACGTTGTAGCCCATGGACAGATCCAGTTGGCCGTAGTCGTCGTTGTAGATCGGCAATTGCCAGTTGATATCGTTGGTAGTGCCATTCCAGCCGGTGGGGCCCACCGCGACAAGGTATTCGCTGCGCCAGTTCCAGGCCAGGCGGGTATAGAAACCGTACTTCTCGTACATGCCCACCAGGTTGTAGGCATTCTTGGAGATACCTTCGGCGGGCAGGTCACCGTATCCGGATGCATCGGTATTGGTAGCTTCCGGGCCCTCCAGGTTGCTGTCGACATAGGTGTAGTTGGCCTGTACGCCGAAACCGTCCCAGGGTTCGGGAAGGAAGTCGAAGAACTTGGTAAAGCCTACTTCGGCGCCTTGTATCTCGGCGGTGCCCTCGTTACCGACCCATGTGCTGACTACGTCGAACCCTTCGACAGTGGTATTTTCCACTCCTGTGGTGAAGTACTCGGAGATATCCTTACGGAACAGGCTCAGGTGAGCCATGCCGCCGTTATCGTCGAAGTACCACTCGGCGGACAGGTCGTACTGGTCGGCCTCCATTGGTTCCAGGTAAGGGTTGGTTTCATCCGTGCTCAGGTTGAACTGGGTTTTACCCAGGTTCTGGAGGTTTTCCAGGGTGACCTCGGAGGGATCGGTGGGAAGTTCCTCACCTTCCTTGAGTCCGCCCGACAGGGTTAACTGCGATTTCAGTTGCCAGAACTCCGGTCGCCAGATGGCTTTCGAGGCGGCGAAGCGGAACACCAGATTGTCCGATGCATGCAGGCGCAGGTTCAGGCTCGGGAGCAGATGGTCATAGTCATTCTCTGCCTTGAGGTCCGAGCTTGCCGCCGGCAGAAGGTTGATGGTCTGCAGGTTGCCCGCTTCCTCGGAGCCCACATCCACTGACCAGTTCTCGATCGTGAAATCGCCGTCGGCCACATTCTCGGTGCGTACGTAGCGGAGCCCCAGGTTGCCGTCTATCGGCATGGGCAGGTCGTCGAGGGCGAAGTTGACCCGTGTGTAGAGCGCCTGGGTGCTCTCTTCCTGCTCGTTGATATTGCCGGGGTTATCGGTCAGGTTGAGCGCATTGTTCCAGTCGAGCCCGCAGCAGCCGCCGGGGGAGTTGGCCACGATGCGATCGGTACTGGCTCTGAAGTCGTCGAGCAGTGCCGGGTCCAACAGGAAGGCCGATGAAGGTACGTTCGCATCACCGCGCTGGAAGCTGCCGTAGGAAACGGGCGTCAGGTCGCCGTCCGCGACATCCGGGAAGGGATAATTTCCGCCGGCCGCGTTCCAGGGTTGGTATCGGGCCGCCCAACTGGCGCCTTCCCGGTTGGTGGCGGATTTGTCGCTGTAGCGGGCGCCGGCCTGGACGGAACGCACGAGGTTGTTTTCAAATTCGTACTCCAGGTCCAGGCGAGCGGCGGTGGATTCGCCTTCGTTGTCGGAGGGAAGCGACTGGATCTGGCCGTAGCTGTAGTTTGTCGGGTCCGAGAGGAAATCCTCGCCGACGGAGACGGAGGGCGTGCCGTTCAGATTGCCCACTTCAATGGCCTCGGGGAAGGCCACCAGTCCGAGCGTATAGTCCTCTGTCGTCGAGGTGGACTCGACACGCTGCAGGTCGGCCTTTACTGCCAGGCGTTCCGTGGCCTGCCACTCCATGCCCAGGGCGAAATCCCTGGTCTCGGCGGTGTTTTTGGAATAGCGGGTGCTGGTGCCGAAGGGCATGCCCCAGAGTTCGTCGACCTTGGTTTCCGCCCCGTTTGCCGGATCTCCGTCGACGTCTTCGTGCAAGTCGGAGATTTTTGCGGCCAGTGTGCCGGAAACCAGGGCCCCTTGGTCGTCGTAAACCCAGTCGTCGCGCTTGAGCAGGCTATTGGAATCGAAAGCATCGACGAAGAACGCCGCTTCGTCCCAGTACTGCTCATGCTTCGAACGGAAAGCGGTGGCGTAGAGCTCGAGCTCTTCACTGGGAGCCCACTGCAGGGCGAGGTACTGGCCGTCGCGCTCGCGCTGGTAGTCATTGCGGCGCCAGTCGGATCCGCGCGGTACCCAGACGGTCTGGTCTTCCTCGATATTGTCGCGGGGGTGGTATGCACGAGTGTAGATATTGTCGGCGCGGCTGGAGAGGTCCGAAGTGGACAGGTTGACGAGTACGCCGAGTTCACCCAGGCCGGTTTCCCAGCGGTCGCTGAACAGCGCTGAATATTCGCCGTTGGTCTCTTCGATCTGATCGCCGTAGTTGCCCTTGACGGTAGCACTGAACAGTTGCCCATCGCTGTCGAACGGCATGCGGGTGCGCAGGTTGACGACACCGCCGAGACCGCCCTCGATCATGTCCGCTGTGGGGCTCTTGTAGGTGTCGACGCCGGCCATCAGTTCGGCGGGTACATCGTCAAAACTGAGGCTGCGGCCGCCGTTCGCGGAGAAGACATCGCGACCGTTGAGTTCGCTGCGCACCTGGCTCAGGCCGCGCACGGCCACGCCCGAGCCCTCGCCGGCGAAGTGTTCCGGATCGCTCATATTGTCGTAGCGGGTAACCGTGACACCGGGGACCCGCTGCAGGGCCTGAGTAATACTGCGGTCCGGCAGCTTGCCGATATCCGAGGCAACGATGGAATCGACAACCTGGCTGGCGTCGCGCTTGATGTCCTGCGCGGACAGGATGCTGGCCCGCTGACCGGTCACCACCACTTCTTCGAGCAGGGTTGCGTCAAGCTCGTTCTCTTTTTCTGTGGCGGCGTCCTGGGCGGTTGCCAGCGCGCCTGCGGCCATCAGCGAAATCCCGGATGCCAGCCGGACAGCACCGGCGGCTCGATGAATGCAGTACGGCAGTATTTTTCTTGAAAATGACTGATTGTTTTTATAGGTCATTCTTCTTCTCCCATCATTGATTGATCAATTTACCCCAAAGACTTTTTCTTACCGCTGTTGTCGCTATTTCCGCGTGACCGGCGATTCATTAGGATCATCGGCCTCGAGGAGATAGCGTTCTCCCGCCTGTGCGCTGAAGATTCTTGTTGTGCTTTCCTGGCGCAGGTTGAGAATTTTGTTGTCGCCGATTCGGCGCAATGTGTATTCGTTTTCTGAAGGCAGCTGCAGGCGCAATTCTCCCGAGCGGCCGCTCTCGATTTCCGCCTGCTGCAGTTCACGCTCCCGCCACTGCATATCGATGGTGATATCGCCGCGGGCGCGCAGGCCGGTGACCGAGCCGCTGGCCCACGCTTCCGGCACGGCCGGCAGCAGCTGGATATCTTTGCCGTGGGACTGCAGCAGCATTTCCGCCACGCCGGCCGTCGCGCCGAAGTTGCCGTCTATCTGGAAGGGCGGATGGGTGCTCCAGAGGTTGGGCAGGGTGCTGTCCTTGAGTTGCGCGGCGAGAATCCGGTGGGCGCGGTCGCCGTTGCGCAGGCGCGCCCAGAGGGCGATTTTCCAGGCGCGGCTCCAGCCGGTACCGGCATCGCCGCGGGCTTTCAGGGAGGTGCGTGCGGCGTCCAGCAGGTCCGGTGTCTGTGCATCTATGCGGTCGTCGGGGAAGAGGGCGTAGAGTTGGGATACGTGGCGGTGCCGGCTTTCCGGCTCGTCCAGATCCGCTTTCCATTCCTGCAACTGGCCCCAGCGGCCGATGCGCAGGCCCGGGTCGAGGTTTTCCAGGGTGCGGTTCAGTTCGGCTACGAAGGCGGTGTCGCCCAGCAGGCTGGCGGCGTCGCGGGTGTTGCGCAGCAGTTGCGAAACCAGCTGTTGGGACATGGCGGCGCCCATGGTGAAATCGCCGTGTTCCGGGGAATAGCTGGGGGAGACTGCCAGTTGGCCGTCGCGCGGGTCTTTTACCAGTGCGTCCAGCCACAGTTGTGCGGCGCCTTTCATGACCGGGTAGGCCCGTTCGCGCAGGAACTGTTCGTCGTTGTTGAAGCGGTAGTGCTGGTAGAAATGGTCCGCCAGCCAGGCGCCGGCCTCCGGCTGCCAGAAGGCGGTGGGCCAGTCGATGACGCCGGAGAAGCCCCAGATGTTGGTGTTCAGGAACAGGGTCCAGCCGCGGCTGCCGAGGAGTCTCTGCGCGGCCACCGAGCCGGGTTGCTGCAGGCTCTCGACGAAGTCGAACAGCGGCGCGGTGGTTTCCGACAGGTTGGTGACTTCCGCCGGCCAGTAGTTCATCTGCAGATTGATATTGGCGTGGTAGTCGGCGTTCCACGGCGGCGTGGCGGAGTTGTTCCAGACGCCCTGCAGGTTGGCGGGCAGGGAGCCGGCGCGGGAACTGGCAATCAGGAGGTAGCGGCCAAACTGGAAGTAGAGGGCTTCCAGGGCGCGGTCGGCGGTTTGGTTGCCGGTGCCGTAATTTTCCAGCCACTGGTCGATGGGGGGATTTTTTCGGCGGGCCTGCGGCCCGTTGCGGAGCTGGCGGCGGGGGGCCCCGAGCTCGGCGCGCCCAAGGTTCAGGTCAACACGATTGAAAAGGGATTGGTAGTCGGCGGTATGGTCTGCGCGCAGGGCTGCATAGCCTTTTTCGGTGGCGCTATCCAGGCGCGCCTGCACCGCCTTGTGGGGATTCCGGCCGCGATATTCGGGGTAGTCCGCCGCGTAATCGGTGCCGGCTGCCAGCAGTAGGCTGGCGCTGTCGGCGCCGGTTATGCGGAGCCCGCCGTTTTTACCGGCGGTGATGCGGCCGCCGTCGGTGACAATCTGTAGTTGGGTTTCGTATTGGAGTCCGTTGTCTTTGAGGGCGCCGCGGACCGCGATGCGTCCGTCCCGAACCGCGATATCGGCGCTGCGGTTGTCGGGGATCTCCAGTTTGGCGGAGAAGGTGATGCTGCCTTCTTTATCCGCATCGAGGTGCACGGCGATCACGCCGTCGGGGTAGCTGGCCAGGTATTCGCGGGTGTAGCGGATGCCGTCGGCGGAATAGCTGACTTGTGCGGTGGCGTCGGCGAGATCGAGTTCGCGGCGGTAGCCGGAAACCTGTTCCAGTCGGGGAAACTCCAGTTGCAGGGTGCCGAAGCTCTGGTAGTTGCCGTAGCCGGTGATCTCGCGGCCGAGTGTTTCGGCCACCTGTTCCGGCGCCAGCCGGCCCTCTTCGCGCAGGGTCTCCTGCACTTGCGCGAGGGCGCGGGTCCGGGGTTTTTCCGGCAGGCCGAAATCGTAACCCTGTTGCGATCCGGGGCCGCCGGTCCACAGGGTCTTTTCGTTGAACTGCAAATGATCGACGGCGATGCCGCCCTGCACGGCGGCGCCCATGGCGCCGTTGCCGATCGGCAGGCTCTCTTTTTCCCAGTCCTGCGCCGGTTTGTCGAAGTGGAGCGTCAGCGGCGTTTCCGCCACGGCAATGGCGGGCGCGCAGACTGCGGCCCATAGCAGCAGGCGGGCGAGGTTGTGGCGCGGCGCGGCGCACAGGGCCGCTCGGTTGTCGGTTCGGGTCATCGCTGTGTCACGCTCGTTATTCTTGTGGCCACCCCCCTACAGGGGCAGCTATCCAGCGTATCTGCGATCAAGGTATCATCGCGTGTAAACGTTTACAATATTTATATCAATTATATGCTAATTGAGTGGCGCCTCTCGCAACGAGGCTTGCCATTGATCGCCAGAATGCCCGAGTGAGTGCTTATATAAAGGCATAAATGTTTGCCGAAGAGTGGCATAATCGGGCGCGACGCTTGGCGGATGCCAATTTATTTGTCATATTATTTGCTTGCCGATGGAAGGGGATTGAATTGTGGACAGACAGCAGAGTGGACGTAACCTGACCCAGCAGCTGGTACATGTTCTGGGCGCTGCCATCGCCAGCGGCCGCTACCAGCCGGGGGATGGACTGCCTTCGGAGGCGAGCCTGTGTGACGAACACGGCATCAGTCGCAGCGCTACCCGGGAGGCAATCAAGATGTTGACGGCGAAGGGGCTGATCACCTCGCGCCCGCGCCAGGGGATCCGTGTGCAGCAGCGGGCGCAGTGGAACCTGTTTGACCCGGATGTACTGGGCTGGATCCTGAATGCCAGTCCGTCTCTGGAAATGCTGCGGGAATTCCTGCAGTTGCGCATGGCGATCGAAAAGGAGGCGGCTGCACTGGCGGCAACGGATCGGGACCGGGTGAAAATCGCCGCGATCGGTGTGGCGCTACAGCAGATGAAAGAGGCAGAGGAAGGCCTGCGCGATCCGGTAGAAGCGGATATCGCGTTCCATATCAATATTCTCAACGCCACCAACAACCCCTTTTATATCCAGCTCAGCAGTTTTATCGAGACGGCGCTGCGGGTGAGTATCCGTTTTACCAACCGCATCAAGGGGGTGGAGACCGCCAGCTACGCGAACCACAAGAAGCTGTTCGATGCCATCGATCGGGGCGAGATCCTGGCCGCGCGCGCGGCCTCCGCGGCGATGCAGGCGGAGGCGCTGGCGCTGATAGAAGGTGAGCTGGACCGGCGCGAGATCGAGGTGAATGCGGCCACGGCCTGACCCGATTCCGCTGCGCGGCATCCGGTCTGCGGCAGAAGCGGAGTAGGGCGCACCCTGCGAGGTTTTTGCGGCGCGGGAAGGTTTAATTCTCCCGATAGATGTGGAGCCCGAGCACCGCGCCGACGAATCCCCCGGCGCTGCGGGTGCTGAGTACTTTGCCATCCGCATCCAGCAGTAGCGGTGTCCAGCCCTCGCCGGTGCGGTAGCGGAAATCGTAGCGATTGCCGCGGGCGTCGATTCGCAACTCTATAGCTTCTCTGTCTTCTGTCTCGAACGGCGCGGAGGCAATGACTTCTCCCCGCGCCGGCTGGTCGGCGCCGGCGCGCCGGGCGACAATCAGTTGTGTTTTCCCTTCCCCGTTTTTCTCCAGCCCGAAGAAGTAGAAGTGTGCGTCGTTCTGGAAGGCCGCCATGCCGGCGCGGTCGCCTGGCTGCGCTGGCCGATAGTGCATGGCCGTGGAGGCGGAGGCGCGTAGGTGTTGCTGGCGCCGGGCGATAAACGATGGCCGTGCGCGATCCCCCAGCCCGTCGCCGTGGGCGCGCAGGGTCAGTGAGCCGGGATTGCTGTCCAGGCTGTATCGGGGCTCGCCTTGCGGCTGGCGCGGAGACAGCCAGTAGTCAGCCAGCTTTTCGCTGTCGAAATCATCGCGCAGGGTGAAGTTGCCGGTGGTTGGCATCGGCGGCTCTGGCTGTGGTTTCAGTGCGGGTCGCTTTCCGCTGTAGGGCACCTTTTCGTTCCCTTCGGTAATCACCGGCCAGCCGTCCCGCCACTCCACCGGCATCAGGAAGGTTTCGCGGCCGGTGTTGTAGAAGTCGCCCTCGTAGGGGCGCACGCCGAGGAAAGTCGCCCACCAGTTGCCCTCGCCGTCCTGCACAAAATCTGCGTGGCCCACGGAGGTGATGGGGTTGTCGCGCGCCGGATCCAGGTGGCGCTGTGTCAGGATGGGGTTTCTGTTCCAGGGTTTGAAGGGACCGAATACCGATTCCCCCTTGAAAACCACCTGTGAGTGCTCGACCGAAGTGCCGCCCTCGGCGGCAATCAGGTAGAGTTGGCCGTCGCGGCGGAATAAATGCGGCCCCTCGATCCACACCGGTTTTTCCTCGATATCCACCCCGCCGTTGACGACCATTTTGCGCGGGCCGATCAATTCGAGCTTTTCTGCATCGAACTCCTGTACCCACAGCGCCCGGTGGCCGTCGTAGAGTGGCTCGCCGGCCGGGGCGTCGTTGTTGACGATATAGGCGCGGCCGTCGTTGTCGAAAAACAGCGACGGATCGATGCCGCCCATCTCCGGCAGCCATACCGGATCGGACCAGGGGCCGGCGGGATCCTCTGCGGTGACGACAAAATTGCCGCCGCAGTCGACGCAGGTGCTGACCAGGTAGAAAGTACCGTCGTTATGGCTGATCGCCGGCGCGAAGACGCCGCGGGAAATACCGAGGTTCTTGAAATCCAGCTGTGAGGGGCGGTCGATTACATTGCCGACCTGGGTCCAGTTGACCAGGTCGCGACTGTGAAAAATGGGGATGCCCGGGAAGTAGGAAAAGCTGGAATTCACCAGGTAGTAGTCTCCGCCCACCTGCACCACGCTCGGGTCCGGGTAGTAGCCGGCCAGGATGGGATTGCGGTAGCTGTTTTTGTCGACGGGCTTTTCGAAGACCGGGTCGCGGCCTGTGTATTCGAACCAGTCGAAGGTGGCGTGGGAGCCGGGGGACGGTTCGGCGCCGGCAGTGTTGGAAAACAATAGTGCCGCGGCGAGGGCGGTGGCGATGGTTTTGTACATTGTTATTTTCTCATTGTTGTCTTTGCCGTAGATTGGAGTGAGCGCAGCGAAGTCCAGCATTTTGGGGCCTGGCTTTTCACTTCGGTGGCTGTTCCTTCCCCCTCTCCCAGTGGGAGAGGGGAGCTATGATTTCGGGTTATGGGGAATGTGGATACTTTTTCCGAGTCCCCAGACTTTCTTCCCGGTTTAGATCTCGCCGCGAATATTGGGTTTTACCTGTTGGTGGTAGTAATCTGCCAGTGCTCGGTGTTGTTCCGGTGACAGTGACGGCAGCTCCGCTGCGCGGATATTGCTTTCGATCTGCTGCGGCCGCGAGGCGCCGGCGATAACCGTGGAGACGGCCTCGTGATCCAGAATCCAGCGCAGCGCCCACTGCGCCATTTCCGCGTCTGTGGGCAGCAGGCCGCGCAAGCCCTCCACCAGTTCCACGCCTTTTTCAAACGGAATGCCGCCGAAGGTCTCGCCCACGTTGAAGGCCTCGCCGTCGCGGTTGAAGTGACGGTGATCGGAGGGATCGAACCGGGTGTCGGCGGTGAATTTCCCCGAGAGCAGGCCCGAGGCCAGCGGCAGGCGCACGATAACGCCGACATCCTTATACCGCGCCTCGTCCAGCAGTCCGCTGGCGGCGTCCTGGCGGAACAGGTTGAAGATGATCTGCAGGCTGGCGAGCCCGTCATGCTGCAGGCACAGCCGCGCTTCGTCGATGGTTTCCACGCTGGCGCCGTAGTGGCGGATCAGCCCCTCGGCCCTGAGGTCCTCTAGCCAGGTGAAAATCGTTCCGTCTCGCATCACCTCGGCGGGAACACAGTGGAGCTGGGCCAGGTCGATGGTCTCCACGCCCAGGCGCGCGCTAGAGGCCTGCAGGCTCTCGCGCAGGCCGTCCTTGCTGTAGCCGTCCGGGTAGAGGGCCGGCGAGCGTCCCAGCTTGGTGGCCACTGTCAGGTTTTCCGGTTTGTGTGCAAAGTTGCCGATGCGCTCTTCGCTCAGGCCGCCGCCGTAGACATCGGCGGTATCCCAGAAATTGATACCGTTATCCGCCGCGGCCTGCAGAATGGCCCCGGCCCGTTCGCCTTCGAGTGGCCCGAAGTCGCCACCCAGCTGCCAGCAGCCCAGGCCGATCTCACTGACCCGATAGCCGGTTTTGCCGAGTCTGCGTGTCTGCATTTTTTACCTCCAATCAATAAGCAGTTCCCTCTCCTCCCGGGAGAGGGTTAGGGAGAGGGGAGAACATCAGTGCTCCGCGTCCCGCGGCCAGTCATCGGTGCGGAAGGGAGCGGCCGGTAAACCGGCGCTGTTATAGAGATTGGCGTTCTCCGGGTTATCCGCCCAGGCGTAGCGCACGGCCACCGGGTCGTCCACTGCGTCGCTGTGCAGTATGACGCGGTCGCCGACGATCTCGGCCTCGGCCCAGTGGAATTGTCGATCCTCGCCGGCCAGTGCAAACTCCCGCAACGGGCCGCCGCGGGCTGCCAGCCCATCGCCGATACCGGAAAAGCGGAGCAGGGCGCGGTCGCCGTCGATTTTCATCGATTCGAAGCGCGGGCCGCTGCCGACGATGTCCTCGCCGTACACCCTTTGCTGCGCGGCCAGGGCCAGCCTGTCGCCGACGGTTTTCTTGTCGAGCGCGTGGATATCGTTCCACTCGCCGACGTCGATGGCCACGGCCATGGCGGTGTCGGGCAGTGCCAGCGCGCTGGCCTGGGCCTCGCGCAGGCGCGCCCAGTCGCTGTCGCCGGGGGCATTCCTGGCTTCGAGGAAATTGGTCAGTTGCACGAACAGGAACGGAAAATCGCGCTGCCAGCGGCTGCGCCAGTCGCGGATCAGTGTGGGGAAGAGTTGCCTGTACTCCTCTGCGCGGCCCACGTTGGATTCGCCCTGGTACCAGATGGCGCCCCTGATCGGGTAGTCGAGCAGCGGGTGGATCATGCCGTTATAGAGGCCGGTGGGTTTCCAGCGCACGAAGGTCTGGTCCGGCGCCGGTTCCGCGGTGGTGCCGATCCTGTACTGCCAGTCGCCGCGCAGGTCGATATATTTGTGGCCGAAGCGCAGCCGGTAGGGTTTGTCGGCGACAAAGCCGCCGCGGCCCCGCTGGTTGATGACGCGGATGGCGATGGTGTTCTCGCCGGTGTCCAGCAGCTCCGCCGGCACCGGGTAGCGCCGGCGCGGATAGAGGTAGGTGGTGTTGCCGACTTTCTCGCCGTTGATATAGGTGGTGTCCGCGTCGACGATTCTGCCCAGCGCCAGCATCGCGTCCTGTCCATCCAGGTGTTCCGGCAGCGTGAAGGTTTTGCGCAGCCACACGGCGCCGTTGACGATTTCGCCCTCGGTATCGGCCCAGTAGCCGGGGACCTCGAGGGTTTTCCAGTCCGATGTGTCCAGTTCCGCGGCGGCCCAGGCGGGCTCGCCGCCGTCCAGGCCGGCGTCGCGGCTGTCGACCCGGTTGTGCCACCGATCGGAGCGGGCCTTGTCTTCCCGCTGGATGTGTTCGATCAGGGCGTCGTCCTTGAAGCGTTGCAGTTCCTTGTAGTGTTGCGGGAATTTTTTCAGCGCCTCTTCGCTGAGCCAGGCCTCCGCCGGCGAACCGCCCAGGCTGGCGTTGATCACGCCGATGGGTACGCCCCGCTGCGCGTGCAGCCGCTCGGCGAAGAAGTAGCCCACGGCGCTGAATGCCGGCAGGTTTTGCTCGCTGGCGCGCTGCCACCGGCCGCCGTCCAGGTCCGCCTGTGGCGTTTTGAAATCGTAGCGCTGCGGTACTGCGAACTGGCGGATTCTATCGGTGTAGTGCAGGTCGATGGAGGGACCATAGGGGGGCAGTATGCGCCGCAGCGGGTATTCCATATTCGACTGGCCGGAGGCGAGCCAGACATCGCCGATCAGGATATCGTCGATGGCGATGCTGTTGTCGCCCTCGATGCGCATACTGTGCGGCCCGCCGGCGGGCTGCTCCGGCAGAGTCAATTGCCAGTTGCCGCCGTCGTCTGCCTCGGTGCGGTAGGTCTCCCGATCGAACTGTACCGAGACCGACTCGCCCGGATCGGCCCGGCCCCAGATTTTCAGTTCTGTATCCCGCTGCAGCACCATGCCGTCGGAAATCAGTCTGGGCAGTGTGACTTCGGCCTGTAGTGGCGCGGACAGCAGTGCGGCGAGGGCGGGCAGCAGCCAGCGGCGGTTTTTGTTGCGATTCATGGTAGATGCTCCGGAAAAAATGCCCTCCCCCGCGAGGGGGAGGGGAACTACCGCATGGTACAACGCGGGGACATCAAGAGAGTTCTTCTATCACACGACCCAAATACAGTGGTGCGCACGGCGCACCCTGCATCTGGATGCCGCTACCGGATCAGGTCCGGCATGACGCTCTTTCGCCGGAATGACGGCGGTTCTGGTTTTTCATTGCGACTCCAGCAGTGATTGTGCGGCGTTGGCCAGGAACAGGTAGCTGGCGCCCACGGTAATCACATATTCGTTCTGGCCCCAGAAAAACGGCCAGTTGTCGCGGTTTTCGGGCAGGTCCGGCGGCAGTATCAGCGCGCCCGGCACCACGCCGCCGGGGATAAAGGAAAAGTCCGCGCGGTTGGAGCCGTAGGCCACCGTCTGCGAGCGGGCGCCGACACCGGAAACGAACGAGTAGCTGCCGCCGGGACGGGTGCCGAACAGGTAGTTGAGGCCGCGGTAGACGCGCTCGTCATCCACCAGTTCCGGGAAGGCGCGGTGCAGGTAGTAGTTGGCGATGGACGCATAGACCACGGCTCCGTTACCGGCCCAGCCGAATTCGGTAATCGGTACGCCGAAGGGGTTTTCGCCGTCCATCTGCCGTTGGTTTTCCGCGAAATCCGCGGCCAGTTCGCGGATCTGTGCCCGGTAGTCGTCGCCCATCAACGGCATGGCCTGTACCAGCGCGGGCACATTGAAGGCGAAGTTGTCGCGCACTTCGGGCAGCAGTTGGCGCACGCCGTCGGCGTACTGCTGGTCGCCGGTACTTTTCAGCAGTTCTACCGCGGCTTTCAGTTGTTCCTCCGGCAGGCGGCCGCCGGTGGTGTTGCCGTGGCGGAACAGGGCCGGCTCGCGGCTGTGCTCGTCGCGCCAGACCCGCTGCGCGGTCTGCAGGCTCTCCGCCGCCAGTTCGTCGTTGTAATCGCGCAGCGCGCGGCCGGCGGCGGCCAGGGCGGCGGCGGAGCCGTAGTTCAAGGCGGTACTGCGGTTGGTGAAGGCCCAGCGATCGTCGAAGACGCCGCTGTGGTCGCCGTCCCGGTTCAGGGTGCGGCGCGGCGGGCGCGGCGCGTTGGTGTCGGCGGCAAACAGTTCGCCCACCGTGCGCTCGTCAGCCAGGGGATCCAGCTCTGGTTTGTAAACGAGGTTGTCGGTTTTGGTGGAGCCGTCGCCCAGGTGCGGGTACTGGTACAGGTGCGCGGCGACGATGCCGGGAATGGCGTGGCCCAGGGCGCGGTGTTGGGCCAGCAGCGCCAGGGTGCCGTGCTCGATCTGTTGCAGTATGTCCTGTTTGCCGTCCGGCAGGTGAATTTCCGCGTAGCGCTTTTCCTGGCTGACGGTGGTGTTGTCCCGGGCGATGCCGAATTCCTCGAAGGCGTGCACCAGTTGCCGCACCGCGGCGTACTGGGACTGGGTGCGGATGTCGTAGTCGCCGGCGTCGTACCAGCCGCCGCTATCCAGCCCGGGAATATGCTCCAGCGGCTCGAATTCCGTATCCGTCTGCGGGCCCTGGGCGTAGAGGTCGAAGTGTTCGTAGTTCACCGGCGCCTGCAGGGCGTCGTCCAGGTGGGAGGCGCCGTGCCAGACCCGGTAGGCCTCGCGCACGCGCATATGGTCCATCTGCACCGGGAAGAAGACGTCCAGGGTCGGCTGCCAGACGGAGGCGAGAACATCCTCGCCGATCGGGAAGGGCGCGCTGCGCTGGTCGCCGTACTCGATCCGGTAGAGGCCGGGCTCGGTGACCCGGCTGAAATCGAACTCGGCGTAGTCGTAGCGCAGGTAGCGGCCGCGATCGCGCACCGCGGCGGCAAACTGCTCTTCCCCGCTGCCGTCGGCGGTGATTTTCAGCAGCCGCGCCTCGGGCCGCGCGGTATCGTTCCTGTCCAGTTCGATCAGGGCGCGTTTCTGTTGCCGCGGGTGATAGCCCACCTGCGAGTGCGTAATCACCGGCTCGCGCAGCCAGTCCGGCCGGGTATTCATCTGCAGGTGCCATTCTGCTACCACGCCGGTGGCGTCCGCCGGCAGCAGGCTGCGCACCACATACCAGCCGTTCTGCCCCTTGGCGCGGCCGTCGAACAGCATCAGGTCGGCGGTGGATTCTGTGGCGCGGATACGCACCCGGCGCCCGGCGTCTTCCGGCGCCAGTACCAGTTGGCGCCCGCTGGCCAGCGGGCGCGGCTGTGTCTCGCCGTTGTCCCGCATGGTCATGCCGCCGGCGGCGGCCCGGGGCAGCAGGCCGCTGTCTTCGTCCATCAGGAAGGCGCGGCCGAAGTATTCCGCCGGGATGAATTCCAGGTTCAGGCCAGCGCGGCCGGCCAGTGGGTCCGGCAGCGGCTCGTCCAGCACAACGCTCAGGGCGAAGCCGTCGTCGCGGGCCTCGCCGCGGATATGGTAGGAGAAGTCCAGCGTGTCGTAGCGCATCTCGACATCGATGCGCCGACCCTCGCGCTGAACATCCCGCGATACCATTTCCGCCATCGGGTCCCACTGCTCCGGCGTGTGGTGCAGGCGCACATCGCCGTTGGTGGCGGTGCGCACGCCGTGGTGGATGAGTTCCACGCCACTGGTCTTGGCATCGTTGAAGGTGCCGCCGGTCGGGTTGCTGAAGACCAGTACCTCGGCGCCGCGACTTTCGAAATAGTCGCTCTGGTTGAGTGCCAGTTTCTGGGCCGACGCTGGCAGGGCGGTGGCACAGGCGAACAGGGCGGCGAGCAGGGTGCGCGCGCCGTGAGCGGTGAATCGGGATTGCATGGTTATTTCCGTCGGAGACTGCGGGGGCCTGTTCCGGGCCCGGCGCCTGCCGGGCGCGGCCGCCCCTGTGTGAGTGGCGGTGTGGAAGAGGGCGGAAGCCGGCAGCAGCATTGCTGCCGGCCCCGCGCTTCCACCACCCTGTGGAGAGTCGGGGTACAGAGCGGGTGCGGAGTCCGGATTAGGGTCGGAGTGCTTCATCGCCGAAATGCCGAATTATTTTTGTCGTTTCCGGGAGGCCGGTCTCGCCGAGACCGGTCCCACTCTGGTATTAATGATAACGCTACCACTGCGTGTAAACGTTTACAAATCACTTGGGCGTCAATTGATGCCAACTCGACGGGTGGCTCGGCTCAAACAGATCGTTTAATAACCAATTCCGATTCGCGGCTTTACAAAATTGCTCGATTTTCGGGCATTTCGTGACCGGAATAGTGCCCGGAGACTCGACGGCAGCGGCGGTTGGGGAATTCTGCCCCGGGGTGATCGCGAATTCGCAAGGGAGGCTGGTCAATGCAATATCGGGAATTGTCGCCCGGGCGCGCGCTGCGGCCGTTCGTCAACTGTTTCTGGATGATCAGCGCACCGCAACCCTTGGAGCTGAGTGACCGCACCCTGCCCGACGGTTGCCAGGAGATCGTGTTCAATATCGATACGCGCGTGTTGCGCCGCGATGGTGTCGATGATTTTCACGCCAATCCCGCCGTGGAGCTGGTGGGGCAGATGAGCCGACCCTACGAGCTGCGCACCTGTGGCAGCCAGCACTATTACGGTATCAAGTTTTTCCCCCACAGCTTTTCCCGGTTTACCGGCGAGTCCATCTGGGACCTGCGCGACCAGTCCATCGACCTGCGCCTGCTGTTTGGCGATTCGCTGCTGGCGCTGCGGGATGCGGTTTTCGCGAAGCCGACACTGGAGCGGTTCGCGGCGATCGCGGAAAACTTTCTGTCACAGCAACTGGCGCGCCGCGGGGAGGTGGGGCGCGGCTACCGGCTGGTGGAGGCGGCCGTGCGCGCGCTTTTCTGCGCGGCGGAGCCGCCGCGTATCGAATCGCTGTGCGCGGCGCTGGGAGTCAGTGATCGCTATCTGCAGCAGCAGTTCCGGCAGCGGGTGGGCCTGACACCGGTACAACTGCTGAAGATGGTGCGTTTCCAGAAAAGCCTGCACGGCCTGACCCGCTCCACCGTACCCCTCACCGAGCTGGCCCACCGCTGTGGCTACAGCGACCAGGCCCACTTTTCGCGGGATTTTCGCACCCTGGCCGGTATCAGCCCGTCCGCGTACCGCCGCCTGGAAACACCGCTGACCGGATTCTTTCTCGGCGAGGAGAGCCGGGCCTATCTGTGCAATCTGGGCTGAACACCGATATCCCTTCGCTTTTCTTCAAGCCCCGCTTTCTTTCGCCGTGATATTGATTCCGCTCCCGTCGATTGCCCGGCCGTTTTTGGCGATCGGAAACTGTTTCACGGATCATCGAGGAGAGGAAAAGTGACTGGCAACACGAAATATCGATTGGTGGCACTACTGCTGGCGATTGCCCTGCTGTACTGGGTGCCGTCGCGGGCGGCGGAGCTGCCGCGGGTACTGCTGCTGACCGGCAGCGGTGAAAACCGGCAGCAGCACGGCTATCCCGACTGGCAGCCGGAGTTATTCAGCCGCGATATAGCGCGGCTGCTGGAGGGTATTGCCGAGGTGGAGGTCAGCGAGGATCTGTCGTTGCTGAACGAGCGCACGCTGGCGGACTACGAGCTGATCATCAACAACTCCCTGTTCCTGACACCATCGCAGGAGCAACTGGATGCCTTTTTCAATTTTATTGCCGGGGGGCAATCCTACCTGGCGCTGGACATGGGGCTGGCGAGTTTCCTGAATGCGCCGCGCTACCGGGAGCTGATCGGCGGCCACCTTGTCGGCGGCGACGGCCCCCACGAGTACGAAGTGTTTACCTTCGACGCCTGGTACGGCTACGACTACAACGACCAGCAACAACACCCGGTGGCCCGGGGCCAGCCCAACTTCCGCATTCACGACGAACTCTTTGTGGTCCAGCCCGGCACTGACGAGATAGAGGTGATCGCGCGCGCGGAAAATCACCCGGTGCTCTGGTGGCGCCCGTGGCAGGAGGGGCGCGCCATGGGGATGGCGCTGGGGCATAAACGCAGCGCGATTGAAAATCCCGGCTACCGGCGCCTGCTGCGCAACAGTGTTCGCTGGCTATTGGGTTACCCGATTGTGGAGCAGGTTGCGGAGGGGGTTTTTCCGCGGGGTACCGGGGAGGTGGATGACTATATCGACCTGAACCGGATCAGCCACCTGGCCGGCGACAGTGAAGGGCTGCGTTATCGTATCGCCGGTAATTCCAATCCACAGCTGGTGCAGGCCGTCGTCGACGAGGCCGGTCGCGTCGATCTGGCGTTTGCCGATGGCGGCAACGGTTCGGCCAGCTTGAACGTGGAGGTGCTGAGCCCGCGGGGCCTGGTCGGCAAAACCGCCTTCGAGGTTTCCGTGCGGCCGCCGGGCAGCGGCAACCTGGCGCGCTACCACGGTGTTTCTGCGGTCAGCTCTTCCAGCGAGGTGCGCAAATACACCGCCGACCCGGGTTTTGTGCGCGATGGCGACGAGGGTTCCCGCTGGTCCAGCAATTACGAGGATCACAACTGGATCTATCTGGACCTGGGTGAATCTTATCGTATCGATAAGGTGAAGCTGCTGTGGGAGGGCGCCTACGGCCGCGACTACGATATCCAGGTTTCCGGCAATGAGCGCGAATGGTCCACGGTGCACCGCCAGCCGGACGGCGACGGCGGTGTGGACGAGATTGAACTGGATCCGGTCGACGCCCGCTATGTGCGCCTGCTGGCGCGGGAGCGCGCGACCCGCTGGGGGTATTCGCTGTACGAGTTCGAGGTCTACGGGGATCTGCCGAATTAATAATGGCCGATGCGGAGATTTATGTAGGGTGCGCCGTGCGCACCATTGATCGCGTAAGCAGATACCGGGGCGGCCCTGCTGCCGGTAGCTGTTTGCTCAACAGCCTCATCGGCACAAATCGGTAGGGCCGAAGGCGCCGTGAATACATGGAGCGGCCGGACCAGCCGATTTGAACGCCGCAGGCGCCCGAAGGGTGAGGGACATGGATATCCCGAGTTAATCGTTTCACAAACAGCTCCCGGCAGCAGGGCCTTCGCATCTGGTCTGGATATTCTTTTTGGCATTGATCGGGCCGGTGCGCAGGGCGCACCCTACCCGACTTTCGGGAGAAAAAAGCGCAGGTTGGACTGAACTCCGTGAAGTCCAACATTATCCCTCCACCGGCTCCAACCGATAGATGCCGTCGCCCATCACCAGGTACGGGTAGCCGTCCGGCCCGCTGCGCACATCGCGGATACGGTTGGCGTTATCCAGCAGTATCTCGTCGCCGGTAACTCTGCCGTCCTCTATCTGCAGCAGGCGCAATTCCTGGGTGGCGAGGCTGGCCACCAGCAGTTGGTCGCGCCAGGCGGGAAAGCGGTCGCCGCGGTAGAAATCGAGCGCCGATACGCCGATGGATGGCGTCCAGTGGTGTAGCGGCGACTCCATCCCCTCGCGCTCCGCGTGTTCGGTAATGATGCTGCCATCGTAGTTGATTCCGTGGGTGGCCAGCGGCCAGCCGTAGTTGCGGCCGCCGTGCAGTCGGTTGATCTCGTCGCCGCCGCGGGGGCCGTGCTCGGCGGACCAGAGGGCGCCGCCGGCCGGCTGCAGCGCCAGTCCCTGGGGATTGCGGTGGCCGTAGCTCCAGACGCTGTTTTCAAAGGGGTTGTCCGCCGGTATGCGGCCGTCGTCGCGGAGGCGGTGGATCTTGCCGCGGGGATCGTCGGTGTCCTGGGCGCTGTCGCGGTTGCCGCGGTCGCCGATGCTGAAAAATACATAGCCGTCGCGCACCTGCAGGCGCGAGCCGTAGTGGTGCGTGGTATCGCTGTGGAAACGCGCCGGTGCGCGATAGATATCCTGCTGCTCCGTCCACTGCAGGCCGCGCAGGCGGCCGCGTACCACCCGGGTCATATTGCCGTTTTCCCCTGAGTCGGCAAAGGTGAGGTAGAGCCAGCCGTTTTCCGCATAGTCCGGGTGCGCGGTCACTTCCAGCAGGCCGCCCTGGCCGCTGTAGTGCACTTCGGGAATGCCGCGCACGGGCCCGCGGCGCTCGCCGTTTTTGAACAGCCACAACTGGCCATCCAGTTGCGTGGCGATGAGCTCGCCGCCGGGCAGGAAATCCATGGCCCAGAGTTCCCCCGGGGCGCCGGCGATGCGCTCTGCCTTGAACCTGTGGCCGCCGGCACGAATCGTTTTACTGGCGTATCTCGGTGCCAGCAGGCCGTCGGCGTTGAAAGCAATCTGCCGGGTAATGGCGCCGTGCTGCGCCGGACGGGCACTGGGGGTGAAACTGCGCAGGTTGAAGACCCCGCTGCCGTAGATACCGGCAAAACAGAGCTGGTGCGGCCCTTCCAAACGCCGCGCCAGGCCGATATCCAGTTCACCGAATTTTTCCCAGCCGCCGGTCACCGGTGTTTCCTTTTCGCCCAAGTGAACGATTGCGCCGCTGTTGTCTATGGCCACCAGTGAAAAGCGGCCGGGGTCCGTACCGCCGTTGGCGTAATCCAGTTCCAGGCTGGCGACGCCGCCCAGGTCGATATCGTCGTAGCAGAGGCTGTCGCCAGTATTGAAAAATCCCAGGTAGCGCAACTGCGGATCCGCTTCGGAAGTCAGGACCCGATAGCCGTAGGAGTGCTCCGGATTCAGGTCCATTGCCGATACGGGATCGTGCTGGGCGCTGCCGCCGAGATACCGGGCCAGGGAGCGGATTTCGCCGCTATCCAGGTTGGCACCGAAGGCGGGCATGCCCCGGCCGGGGCGACCGTCGCGAATGATTTTTTCCGCCGCTTCTGTCGCCAGAGCCGGCGGTGCATTGCCGTGGCAGCCGCTGCAGTGGTTCTTGTAGAGGTCGGCGGCGCTGTCGGCGTGAACTGGTAATACGGTTGCAGCCAGTGCCGCGATCGACAGTGATCGCAAAACTGAAAAATGGTCGCGGAAAATCCGCTGGGATACAGGTGTTGATTTCATGGCTTGAGTCCGTCGGTTGTTCCGTGTAGCGACAGACTAAAGGCCCAATGATCACCGGGGCTTGAACAAAGCCGAACAGGAATTGCGGTGCATTTTATATAGGGCCTGGCGTTTGATGCCGGGCTGTAGGAGCCTGCTTGCAGGCGAAGAGAGTGCGGCCTCCTCGGCTGTTCGCCTGCAAGCAGGCTCCTACAGGGGCTACCGTGCGATATGGCGACTCTGCGGCGGGCCTAGGTAACTCTGGCGCAGGCCGCCGGTATCGACGATCAGCTTCTGCAGCGTTATCCCCGGATCCAGCGCGTAGATGCGCAGTTTGTGCGGGCCGGCTTTTTCGATAGTGTGCTCGCTATCGGCGCGGCGCACGCCGTTGCGAACGGCTTCGGCCCAGGCGGATTTGGAGTCGTCCTGCAGAATATCGATCACCTGCGGCTCGCCGCCGTCGATGGACACAGCGTAGCGCAGGCCGCGGTCCGGGGCGAAATCCAGGCTGGGGGCGAAGATTCCCTCGATGCGGATGGGGCCCTCGCTAAACAGGTAGAGATCGTATTCCACCCAAGGGGCGTCGGTGATTTTTTCGTAGCGGCGATCGCCGACCGGGAAGACCGAGATGGAGGATTGCGTGCGGCCGTGCTGTTCGATTTCCTCCCAGCCGGTACCGCTGTCTGCCTTGCCGCTGCGGCTGAAGTTGGCTGCCTCGATGGCGATATGGCCGTCGGCCTCGACAAAGCCGTGTATGTTTTCACGCGTATTCCTGTCGGGCTGGAAAGCGTCGATGGCGATGTTGGCGCCGCCCCAGCCGGTGCCCTCGATCTTTATGCTTCCCTCGCTCCGGCCCACCGGTGCGGTCTTCCAGTCGATGGAGACCTGCAGGCGCTCGCCGACTTCCACCGCACCCTCGGTTTTGCTGACCCGGATCCAGTCGGCACTGGGCGCGGCGGAAAAGTCGAAGGGCGCGTTGCCGCGGTTGAAGACGTCGATGTAGTGGTCTTGCGGGCCGTAGGGGCTGAACTGCGGCAGTGCCAGGTCGCCACTCGCCGGCCAGAATTTCGCGCTGCCTTCGACGGCGACGCCCATATCGGCGGCGTCGTGCGGTTGATAGTCGTAGGTGACCGGCATGGTATTGCGCGGCGGATTGTTCCAGTGGGTATAACCGATATGGGTCTGGTCCATAAAGTGATTCCACTTGCCGCCGTTGATACGGTGATACCGATCTGCCAGCGCTGCGTCGGCTTCGAACAGTGCGCGGGCGCGCTGTGCGTAGTCGTCGGCTTGCGCGCGTCCCTGTTGTGCGTAGAGACGGTTCTTGGCGGTGGCGTTGTAGAGTTCGCTGACGGTGCGGGTCGCCTCGACCGGGTGCTGCACCAGCTGGAAAAACGCATCCCGGTAGTCATCGTCCAGTTCCCGGTAAATGGCTTCCGCTTTTTCCGTCATATCGATCAGCTCCGCGCTGATACGGTCCGCCTCGCGGTAGTGAAGCTGGCTGTAGGTGTCCGGGCCCATCAGTTCCGGTTTGCGGCGGCCGTTGTGGCGGCTGTAGCCGGTGACCAGGTTCTCGATTTCTGCCGCGTGTTCGGGGCCGAATTCCCGCTCGGCCCACAGTTGCCCGAACTCCTCCAGCCGCTCTTTGGGCCAGTCGGCGGGATCCCAGGCCATGCGCAGGAAGAATTCCGTGGGAAATTCCTGCGGCTTCAGGTCCCCGACGTTGACGATCCAGATGCGGCGCGCGTCGTACCGGTAGGCCAGGTTCATCTGTTCCCAGATCTTGGCGATGGGAGTGACATTCATCCAGCGATAGGAGCGCGGGCCGCCCACATAGTCGAAGTGGTAATAGACCCCGGCGCCGCCGCTGCGGTCGCGCTCATCCGGGGTGGGCAGGCGGCGGATATTGCCCCAGTTGTCGTCGGCCCACAGCAGGGTCACGTCGTCGGGCACGCGCATGCCGTCTTCGTAGTAGCCCTGCACTTCCTTGTACAGGGCCCAGACCTGCGGCACCTGGGTGATGTCGCGATCGTCGAAGACGTCTTTCAGTATTTCGCGCTGGTCGTCGACGATGGTTTCCAGCAGATCGATATTCTGCTCCTCGCTCATGGGCGTGTCTTCCTGGCCACGCATACCCAGGGTATAGATACTGCCGTAGGGCCTGTTGCGTTCGGCCCCCTCGCGCCAGAAATCGTAGAGGTTTTGCGGGTTGGTGGCGTAGTCCCAGTCGCCCTCGCCGTGGCGGTTCCACTCCTTGTCGGCGCGCATCATGGGTTCGTGGTGGGAGGTGCCCATGACGATGCCGTATGCGTGGGCGCGCACCATATTCTGCGGGTCGTCGTCGTTGAAAGCGTTGTTCCACATGGCCGGCCACAGGTAGTTGGCCTTGAGGCGCATCAGCAGTTCGAACACGTGTTCATAGAATTCGTGGTTGTAGTCGCCGAACTTTTCCTGCACCCAGCCGGTCAGCGCCGGCGCCTCGTCGTTGAGGAAGATGCCGCGGTATTTCACTGCCGGTCTGTCGGTAATTCGGGTGTCGGCTTTTGCGAACAGGTTTTCGGATTTTTCCACCGGCACATCGGCCCACCAGTACCAGGGTGAGACGCCGATCTGCTCGCTGATGGTGTAGAGGCCGTAGGCGGTGCCGCGGCGGTCGTTGCCGGCCACCACCAGCGCCTGTTCGACGCCGTCGAGCGGATTGCTGACGGCGCGGATCAGGTAGCCCTCCCACTGGCCTTTTATTTCGCTTGCATCGATTTTTCCCTGGGCGATCAGCCGGTCGATCAGCGGGCTGGTACCGATCTCGCCGACGATAATCGCCTGCTTGCCGAGATTCTGCGCATCGGTGACCAGCCGGGGTTTCTCGCCGGTGACCCGCCGGATATCCCGCTGCAGGTTGTCGAGGGCAATGGCGATGGCGCTGTCGGCGTTTGTGTCCCGGTAGAGGCTGGCGGCGCTTTCGCCTTCGACGATGCGCACGGCGTTTTCGCCGGGGCTGTCGGTGATAAAGGCGGGTTCCCCGAGCGCCGCGGCGCGCCCGGCCAGTAGCAGAGTGGCGAGGGTGATCAGCAGGCGGGGCAGGGAAAAAATGCTCGATTTCATAAGCGGTCGTTTACTTCTTGGTTTTTTGATACCAAAAAAACGGGAGCCGCCGGGGCTCCCGCTGTTCTTGAACGCCCTTTTGGGGTCGCGCTACTGGGCGGTTACCGATATCTCGTCAATATATACATCGGTACCTCCCGTGGTGTGTTCGAAGTAGATCTGCGCCGATTCGAACTCGCAGCCCGCGGGTACCTCGAATTGGCCGCTGAGATGGGTCCATTGTCCGGCGGTTACCTGTTCCTGCTCAACCACCGATACCCACTGCTCGAGGCCATCGCAGATATTGAGCTCGCGGGTAATGCTGACCACGTCGTCCTGACTGAGCAATACCTGGGCACTCACGGCATAGGTGGTACCGGCTTCCAGCAGGTCGGTCAGGTCGTGGGCGGCGTAGCTGCCCCAGGTATCTTCGCCGCTGCTGAAGAAGCCGGAGGCCTTCAGGCTTTGTTCACCGCTGTACGCCTCTTCACTGGATGGCTCAATTGTGCCGGGTTCACTGACTTCGGCATTGCCGGCGGTCCAGTTGCCTTTTCCCGCTTCGAAGTCGCCTTCCACCAGGTTGTCACCATTCCCCGGCTCGGGTGCAGCGGTGCCCCAGCCCAGAATTTCCACATCGTCGTAGTAGAGAGTTTCCACGTCGAGCGGCGTATTCTCGAAGTAGATGCGTACCTCGTTGATCACATCGCAATCCGCTGGGACCGTGAGCTCCCCGGAGAGCTGCGTCCATTCGTTCGCGGGAACGGCTGTGTTGTCTTCGATTCCGCTATAGCTGGAGTCCCCGTCAGGAATGTCGTTGCAGCGCATTTTGTACGACAGGGTAACTTGCGCCGCATCGGGGCCCGAGTGGGAGACCCAGGCGCTTACCGGATAGGTTTCGCCGGCTTCCACTTTGCCGGTCAGGTCGTAGGAGGCGCGGTTGGCGCCGGCGTCGGTGCGGCCGGAAAGGCTCAGGCCCTGACTGCCGGAATTGGCCGTGTCGGTCAGCGCGAGTTCGCCTTCGTCGGTGTACCAGACGCTCCAGCCGGAGTCGATGGTGTCACCCTCGAAGCCGCCATCTTCCACCAGGTTGATTCGCGTCACCTCGGTGGAGCCGAAGCGCAGCCAGTCGATATTGCCCACATTCGCCGCACTCATAAAGCGCAGGTAGACGTCGTGTTTCCCTTCTGTGGGCTCCCACTCGGTATCGACGGTGTCGAAACTGTTCCAGCCGCCGGTGGGCGGCAGGGGAACACTGGCGACTTCGCTGCAACTGTTGACGTCGTCACAGTCGAACCGCACGGAGATGCTGCCGGTTGCGCCCCCGTCCTCGACTTCGCCCTTGGCGTAGTTCACCTTGAGGCCGTCCCAGCCCTGCTGGAATTCCACGCCCCTGAATACGATCCAGTCGCCGACATCGACGTGGGAAATGATTTCGCCGGAGGCCAGCAGCCCTTCGCCTTCGTCGAACAGCTCCGCCTCCAGGACGAGGCCGGATTCGTCGCCGCTCCAGCCGGCGGGTACATACTCGGGCACGGTGCAATCCTCGTTGCCGTCGATGGCGTAGCAGCGCAGCCACTCCAGCCCCGGGCGCTCGGTTTCGTCGCTGTTCAGCAGCCAGGCGTTTTCACGCCACGTGGCGCCCTCGCGGTAACCCCAGTGGGTGACGCCGGCCACCGCCGGGTGCTCCCAGAAAACGGTGAAGAGTTCGCGCAGCTTGTTGGCGTGACGCGCGTCATCGGCGTAATTGATATCCAGCTCGGATACGTAGATGGGCAGGCGGGCGCCGCCGAGCAGGTCCAGGTTCTTCTGCACCGTGTCGGCGGAAATCTGCTCCAGGAAGTGCGCCTGTACACCGATACCGTCGATCAGCTCCAGCTCCTGCAGGAGCTCCACCAGCATCAGGTAGTCTTCAGTGCTCTCTTCCAGGTTCAGGATGTTGTAATCGTTGAGGATCAGCGTGGAATCCGGAAAGTGCTCGCGGGCCATTTCGAAGGCGGTAATCAGCCAGTCCCAGCCGCTGTCGCCTTCACCACCCAGCGCTTCCATATAGGCCGGCGGCGCGTGCAGCGGCTCGTTGACCACATCGATCATGTCCAGGTCCGGGTAGCGCTCTGCCACCGCGGCCATCCATTCGTCGATTTCCTGCAGTTGCTCTTCGGCGCTCAGGTCCGCCAGCCAGTCGGGTTGTTGCTGGCCCCAGAGCAGGGTGTGGTGTTTGTAGCGCAGCTCGTGGTTCCCGGCAAAATTATGCGCGGTATCGAGCGCCGCCCAGTCCATCTGGTCGCGGGTGGCCTCGACGCTGCCCCACTTGCCGGCGTTGCCGGGGGTAACCTGGTCGAAGTAAGTGGTCAGGTTCAGGTAGTCGTCGTCGCTTTCGGTGGCGGTGCCGAGGAATTTATCCAGCGCTGGCCATACGGTGACGATCACCGTATCCGGTGGGCTGCTGGCGCCGCCGTCGTCGCCCACGCGCAGCTCGAGTTCCAGTGTCGCCGCCTCTTCGGTCTGCGGTGCGATAAAGGTGACCGCTCCCCCCTCGCCCGCGCCGAGTTCCACCGAGGGGCCGGCGACCTGGCTCCAGTTGTAATCGGTAACGGTGCCGTCGGCGTCGCTGCCGCTGCCGGCCAGGGTGACGGACTCGCCGGCGGTGACGGTTCTGTCGCTGCCGGCATCGGCGATGGGTGCCGCGTTGTTGTCCGGCGGCGCGGAGTTGTCCGGTTCCTCGGTCTCCTTGTTGGTGCAGCCGGCGGATGCCACTGCAAGGCTCAACATCGCGATTTTAAGCAGGTGATTTTTCATGGTCATACCCTTCCCGTTTGCCCGTTGTACCGGGCTTTGTTGTTGTGGATAACCCTGTAGTGCACGGGTGGCCCGTTCCTCTGGAACGGTGGCACGGGGCTCCATCGGTGTGGACGGAGCTTCGGTCGCGGCAGCCACCCTGCGAGGAGTCGACGCGGAGGGCGGGCACACTGACTGGTGAAGGTAAGGCAAGTGTGTCATCGCTGGTGTCGCGCAAGTCCAATTATTCTTTTCGTGTCGTGGCGCTGAATGCGCCCGGCTTGCAGCTTGTGATCCCGGGCATTGGTATCGGGATCATTTACGTTAACGCTAACATTAGGTGTAAACGTTTACAATATTGGCTGTCAAGTACCATTTTGAATCGGACGGAGGGGCTTGACAGAGCGAGGCAAGGTGTTCGATTCTTTAAATTGTTAGCGGTACCAATAAATAGCATAAGCCGATGCAGGCATAACAATAACGAACCGCTGTAGCTTCTTCGGGCCCGCAAGTCGGGTGGGCGGGGCATACCGGCGGAGAAAGCGAGATGGGAGAAACCCATGTTCAAGAAGAATAAACTTTCCGAAGTCATTATCACTCTGGCCGCAACGGCGATGGGTACCCAGCCGGTTCTTGCCCAGGACAGCGAGGAGGAGGAATCCCAAGGCCCGGCGGCCATGGAGGAAGTGGTGGTCAGCGGTGTGCGCTACAACCTGCAGAATGCCCAGGACATCAAGCGCAATGCGGACACCTTCGTCGATTCCATTTCCGCGGAGGATATGGGCTCGCTGCCGGACCGCAGTGTGCTGGAAGCCATGCAGCGCATGCCCGGGGTTTCCATCGAGCGCTTTGCCGGTTCCGACGACCCGGACCACTTCGGCGTGGAGGGCTCCGGTGCCATCATCCGCGGCATGACCGCCACCCGCTCCGAATTCAACGGGCGCGATTCCTTCACCGCCAACTCCGGCCGCGGCCTGTCCTTCCAGGATGTGCCTCCGGAACTGATGGGCGGTGTGGATATCTACAAGAACCAATCCGCGGACATGATCGAGGGCGGTATCGGCGGCACCGTCAGCCTGCGTACCCGCAAACCCTTCGACAGCCCGGAACAGACCTTTTCGGTCTCCAGCGATTACTCCCTGGGGGACCTGGACGAGGACGGGACACCCACACTGTCCGCGCTCTACAGCGACCGCTGGACCACTGGCGTGGGGGAGTTCGGACTGCTGTTGAACGCAGCCCACTCGGAATTGCTGGGGACCTCCCACGGTATCCAGTCGGATACCTATCTCGAGTACGACGCCGCCGGCCTGCCCGGTGCGGAGGGTTTCGATTCCGTCTGGGTGCCGAACGCCTCCAACTTCTTCAAGAAACACGACGACCGCACCCGCAAGGGTTACGCCGCCGCTTTCCAGTGGGCCGATCCGGACGAGACCCTGCTGGCCACGGCGCAGTTTATGCGTTCGGATGCGCGGCTGTCGTGGACGGAGAATGCGGTCAAGTACCAGGGGGACTCCTATGATGGAGACCGCAACGTCGGCGCCCTGGATGGTACCCGGTTTTCATTCGACGACGACGGTGTATTCGAGAAGGGCGCCATGGTCACCGAAGCGGGCTGGCGCGGCGGCTATGCGCCGGACGACGGCCAGTTCGGTACCAAGTTCCAGACCGATACCCGCTACAAGGATACCCACACGGTGGTGGACGACTTCGCCGTGAACCTGAAGGTGACCCCCGACGACAACTGGGAGTACAACTTCGACCTGCAGTATATCCAGGCGGAGACCGCGGACGACGACCTTCAGGTTTCTCTCGGCCAGTGGATGGCGCAGGACTACGATGCCGGCGGCGAGACGCCGAACCTGGAGCTGACAGACCCGGGCGCGCCCTACGACGGCAGTGAAAACCCCAACTGGTTCAGGAATCCGGAAAACTACTGGTGGCGCTCCGCCATGGATCACTACGAGCGCTCCGAAGGGGAATCCATCGCCGGGCGCTTCGACGGCACCTACCACTTCATGGAGGAGCCCCTGGGGCTGTTGCGGGCGGCGAAATTCGGCGCGCGCATGGCCGAGCGGGAGCAGACGGTGCGCAGCACCTCCTACAACTGGGGAGCCATCGGCGCCGAGTGGAACACGCCCATGTACCTGACCAACCCGGAGGTGGCGGACCAGCCCTACGAGTATGTGAACTTCGATGAATTCCATCGCGGCGGCGTGGTCGGCGTGCCGGATGGCGGCTTCCTGTTCCCGAGTGCGGATTTCGTGAAGGGCGTAGCCAAGGGAAACCGGGAGATCTATATCTCGCCGGAGGGCGAGCCCTGGGAGCCCCACCCGTCGCGCGAGGATATCGTGGCCGAGGGAATTTTCCAGGCACCGGAAATCTACGATACCACCGAAACCAATCGCGCCGCCTACCTGCGCCTGGATTTTGGCTCGGATTCCACCGCGCTGCGTTTCGAGGGCAATGTGGGCCTGCGCTATGTGGAGCTCGAGCGCGAGGCACTGGGATCGATCCAGTATCCGGACCTGGTGGGCCTGCCCTATCCGGAGGGAGCGCCGGTCGATCTCGACGATTACGAAGCCGTTTGGGCGTGGGGTGAGCAGGCCGTGGCCGACGAGCGTTACGAAACCGTGAAGGAGGCCATTGCCTACGCGCGCGATCCCAACAACTGGCTCTCTGCCGGGGAAAAAGCCTTTGGCAACGACGCCTTTACCGAGGAGGAGGGCTGGAGCGAGTACAGCACGGTGCTGCCCAGCTTCAACCTGAAACTGCAGCTGCGCGATGATCTGCTGACGCGCTTCGCCGTGTCCAAGGCGATTGCACTGCCGGATATGTCGGAAGTGAAGAACCAGGCCGTGCTGGGCCAGCGACAGTTGGGGGTGGACCGGTTTTCCCCGGACGAGCTGCCCCCCAACGCGCCGGAGCCTTCCGGCGACGGTGAGGACGATGTGGGCACCGACATCAAATCCGTCGCCGCGGTGGACTGGACCGGCTCCGGCGGCAACCCCTATCTGTGGCCGATGGAGTCGATCCAGTACGACGCCTCGGTGGAGTGGTATTTCGCCGATGTGGGCTCCTTTACCACCTCGCTGTTCTACAAGGACCTGAGCGACACCTTCATCAAGGGCGCCTTCCCGCGGGACTTCGCCAACCCGGTCACCGGGCAGGTGCAGACGGTGGATTTCGAGTCCACTGTCAACGGCGGCGACGGTTATATGCAGGGCGTGGAAGTGGCCTATCAGCAGTTTTACGACATGCTGCCGGAACCCTTCGATGGCCTGGGTCTGCAGCTCAACTACACCTGGATCGATTCCGGCCTCAAGAACACCGCGCAATCGCAACTGGCGGCGCCGGTCACCGGTGAAGACGAGGAGGAGCGCTTTCCGCTGCCGGATATTACCCAGCTGCCGCTGCGCGGGGTTTCGGAGCACACCTACAATCTCGTCGGCCTGTACGAGAAGGGCCCCTGGTCGGCGCGCCTGGCCTACAACTGGCGCTCCAAGTACCTGCTGACCACCCGCGACGAAATCAGCAAGTACCCGATATTCAACGACGACGCGGGCTATATGGATGGCTCCCTGTTTTACAACTTCGACAACGGGGTGACCATCGGTCTGCAGGCCACCAACCTGCTGGATACCCAGACCGAGACGCTGATGGTGCTCGACAACGAGGGTACCGAAGCGGGGCGCTCCTGGTTTATCCAGGACCGCCGCTACGCGCTGATCGCCCGGGCCAGGTTCTGATCCTGGCTACACCGACGTAGTCATCTCTCCGGTTGCGCACTGTTTCGGCAGTGCGCTTTTTTGGGTTTAATGGCCTGTGAATAATATCCGCAGTCGGGGCTTGCCATGACCGATAAGAATATAAGAAAAGTCCTGATCGCCGGCGGCGGTACTGCCGGCTGGATGACCGCCGCCGCGCTGGCGAAAATCCTCGGGAACCGCCACTGCCAGGTCCAGCTGGTGGAATCCGAGGAGATCGGCACCGTCGGTGTCGGCGAGGCGACGATTCCACAGATCCAGCTCTTTAATCGCCTGTTGGGATTGGACGAGAACGAGTTCCTGCGTCACACGCGCGGTACTTTCAAACTGGGTATCGAGTTTGTCGACTGGGGCAGGGTGGGCACTTCCTATATCCACGCCTTCGGCGAGGTGGGCAAGGATATGGAGGCGATTCCCTTCTACCACTACTGGCTCAAGGAACACCTGGCGGGCCGCGCCGGGGAGATCGGCGATTACACCCTGACCGCGTCGGCGGCGTTGCAGGGGCGGTTCATGCGTTCCGTGGATGCCGGCAATTCGCCGCTGTCGAATATCGTCTACGCCTTTCACTTCGACGCCGCCCTCTACGCTCGCTATCTGCGAGAGTTTGCCGAAGCGCGCGGCGTGGTGCGCACCGAGGGCAAGATTGCCCACACCCATCTCAATCCGGACGACGGCTTTATCGAGTCGGTCGAGCTGGAAAGCGGCGAGTCCATCGAGGCGGATCTGTTTATCGATTGCACTGGTTTTCGAGGCCTACTGATCGAGAAGACGCTGGGTGTCGGTTATGAGGACTGGCGCCACTGGCTGCCCTGCGATCGGGCCTGGGCGGTGCCCTGCGAGAGCGCCGGTGAACCGCTTCCCTATACTCGGTCTACTGCGCGGCCGGCGGGCTGGCAGTGGCGCATTCCGCTGCAGCACCGCATCGGCAACGGCCATGTGTACAGCAGCCGCTTCATGGGCGACGACGAGGCCCGCGAAATCCTGCTGAGCAACCTCGACGGCGCGCCGCTGGCGGAGCCGAAGCTGCTGAAGTTCACCACCGGCAAGCGGGAAAAGTTCTGGCACAGGAACTGCGTCGCCATCGGCCTGGCCAGCGGTTTTATGGAGCCGCTGGAGTCCACCAGTATCCACCTGGTGCAGTCCGCCATCGCGCGGTTGTTGACGCTGTTTCCGAACCGCAACTTCGATATGGAGGATATCGACGAGTACAATCGCCAGACCCATTTCGAGGTGGATCGCATCCGCGATTTCCTGATCCTGCACTACAGCGCCACCGAGCGGGACGACTCGGAATTCTGGAACTACTGCCGCAGCATGGCGTTGCCCGACACACTGGTGCAGAAAATGGCGCAGTTCAAAAGGAACGGGCGGGTCGTGCGCGTCGACGGTGAGCTGTTCAACGAGCTGAGCTGGATGGAGGTGATGGTGGGGCAGGGCATTGTGCCCAGGGCCTATCACCCGCTGGTGGATGTGATGCCGGATGACAAGCTGGCGGCGCGGATGGCGGAGATCAAGCGTGTGATCGATCGCTCCGTGGCGGCGATGCCGGCGCACAGCGAGTTTATCCGCCGGCACTGTGCCGCGTCGTGATTGTCGGTATTGGATTGAGAGGCGCCGGCTGAGTTTTCGGAACAATGATGGGGGTTGTTGTTGCCGCCAGTGTATGAGCGGCGCCCGTCGGTGCGCACGGCGCATCCTACAGGTTTGTCCCAGCCCGATCCGCGCGGGTCTTCGTAGGGTGCGCCGTGCATACCGGTACCGGACTTCGCGGCAATTGGGGAAATATCGCCTTACCAGTCGTGCATGCTGCCGTCCTGCAGCCGGTTGACCGGCAGGTAGGCGCGCCGGTAGGGAAATTGCTCCGCGGCGTCTTCATCGATATCCACACCCAGCCCGGGCTGTTCGCCCGGGCGCAGGTAGCCGTCGCTGAAGCGATAGCCGTGGGGGAAGACCGTGTTGGTGTCGTCGGTATGCCGCATATATTCCTGGATACCGAAATTGGGGATCGACAGGCCGAAATGCAGCGCCGCGCTCATGGTGATCGGCGACAGGTCGGTGGCGCCGTGGCAGCCGGTGCGCACCCGGTACAGGTCGGCGAGGCTGGCGATGCGGCGCATCTGGGTGATGCCGCCGGCGTGCAGTACCGTCGCGCGGATATAGTCGATCAGCTGTTCCTCTATCAGCTGCTTGCAGTCCCAGATGCTGTTGAAGACTTCGCCCACCGCCAGCGGGGTGGTGCTGTGCTGGCGGATCGGGCGGAAGCTTTCCTGGTTTTCCGCCGGCACGGCGTCCTCCAGCCAGAAGAGGCGGTAGGGTTCCAGGTCCTTTGCCAACCGCGCCGCCTCGATGGGTGTCATGCGGTGGTGGGCGTCGTGCAGCAGGTGGACATCCCAGCCGAGTCTCTCCCGCGCGGCGGCGAAAAGCTCCGGTGCGCTCCTGAGGTATTTTTCCGTTGACCAGAGGTTTTCCGTGGGCAGGTCCGCGTCCGCGGGCTCGTAGAAATCCTTGTCCTTCGATACGCCGTAGGTGGATTTCAGGCCGGGTACGCCCGACTGCAGGCGCACGGCGCGGTAGCCCTGTTCGATATAGCGCTCGGCTTCCTGCAGGGTCTCCTCGATGGTTTCGCCGTTGGCGTGGCCGTAGACCATGCAGCCTTGGCGACAGGCGCCGCCGAGCAACTGGTAGAGCGGCAGGCCCGCCACCTTGGCCTTGATATCCCAGAGCGCCATGTCCACGGCGGCGATGGCGCTCATGGTGACCGGCCCGCGACGCCAGTAGGCGCCCCGGTAGAGATACTGCCAGGTGTCCTCGATGCGGTGCGCGTCGCGGCCGATCAGGCAGGGAACCACATGGTCTTCCAGGTAGCTGGCTACCGCCAGCTCGCGGCCGTTCAGGGTCGCGTCGCCGACACCGTAAACGCCGGCGTCGGTCTCGATTTTCAGGGTGACGAAATTGCGGCCGGGGCAGGTGGTGATGACCCGGGCGGCGGTGATTTTTGGCATTGAGTCTTTCCTGTAAAACATTCGGTCGCCTCTGCGCGGGGAGCCGGGCGCAGAGGCACTGCAGCGAAAAATCAGAGGCCCTCGAGGCCGAGTTTTTCCAGTGCCCGCAGATGGCCCTCGACATTGTCCTCACCGGTATAGGCGAGCGCCCGCCACCTTTCCTCCGCGGCCATGGATTCCCCCGGAGTCAGCGCCCGGTAGGGCGCGTGCACTTCCAGTTCCATGATGCCGCTGCCGGGCTTGTCCGGGTCCTGTTCCAGGTAGACTTCCACCTGGCCCTGTTCCGGGTGGATGGAGTCGCGCGGTTGCTGGTCGAACTCGATCAGGAAAAGCTGGCCGCGGTCGAAGGCGGCGATCCAGCCGGCGGCCGGTTCGATATAGGCCTTGGCCTTGACGTGGTTACCGCGGGAGAAATCGAACAGGCCGAGCTCGCTCTTGTCCGGGTCCACCTGTGCCTCGGCGGACATTTCGGGGAATTTTTCCAGGCGCAGGTCGCCATCGAAATCCTCCACCGGTACGTAGAGACGCGCCTCCGGGCTGACGCGGGTGTTGAACCAGATATCCCATTGCACCGGTTCGTCGCGGCGGTTGGCGGCCTCCACCCGATGGACCAGCGTTTCGCCGTCGAGGCGATAGCGCTTGGTGAGCTGCAGGCCGGTCACCGGACTCGCCGGGGAGACCATGGTCGCTTCGGTCTCGCCGAGTGTTTCCAGTTCGCTGTCGGCCAGTACGGTAAACGGATCCGGCGGCCAGACGGCGGCCGACTCGCGGCGCTCGGCGTTCAGGGACTGGTGTTTCCACCAGTCGCCCTGGGGCCCGGGCCAGATGATATGGCCGAAATAGGGCACGAAACCGGATTCCGCCGAGACTTCCGGCGCCGGCGTCTCGCGCACCGCCTCGCCCACTTTCAGCAGGTTTTCTCCCCCCGCCACGGAAAAGCCGAGACCGCGGCCGCCGATCTCCGGTGTGAAGCGGTAGCTCAGGTGCTCGTTCTGCAGTGTGTGGGTTTCTACTTGCTGAGCCGCGGCGGCGCCGGCACCGAACAGTGCGGCCAGCGCCAACCCGTAGGAGCCTGCTTGCAGGCGAACAAAGCGGTTAACGCGAAGCCCGAAACTTTTCGCCTGCAAGCAGGCTCCTACAGAAGTCGACAAGTCTCTTTGTTTCTTCATGGTTCAATCCGCAAAGGCGTTCAGGGTCTGGATACTGCCGTCTTCATTGTGCGTCAGCGGCATCATCTTCACATTGCGCAGATGGGTCTGGCCGCCGGAGAGTTCGGTGTCGTGGTAGAAGAGATACCACTGGTCGTTGAACTTGGCAATGGAGTGGTGGTTGGTCCAGCCCAGTACCGGCTCCAGGATCACGCCCTGGTAAGTGAAGGGCCCGTAGGGGCTGTCGCCGGTGGCGTAGGCGATATTGTGGGTGTCGCCGGTGGAGTAGGAGAAGTAGTAGGTATCCTCGTACTTGTGAATCCAGGCGGCCTCGAAGAAGCGCTTTTCGTTGTCGCCGGCGCGGATCGGGGTGCCGTCCCGATCCAGCAGTTCCACCTCCTTCGGCTCCTCGGCGAAGCTGAGCATGTCGTCGGACAATCTGGCGACCAGGGGGGCGATGGCCGGCTCGTCGTCGGCCGGGTAGGCATCCTCGGCCACGTATTCACCGGTCTGCCAGCGTTGCAGCTGGCCGCCCCAGATGCCGCCGACGTAGAAATAATATTCGCCGTCATCATCCCGGTAGACGGTCGGGTCGATACTGTAGCTGCCGGCAATGGGTTCCGGCTGGGCCTCGAAGGGGCCGGTGGGGGAATCGCTCACGGCCACGCCGATGCGGAAAATGTCGTTTTCATCCTTGGCCGGGAAATACAGGTAGTATTTGTCGCCCTTTTTCGCCGCGTCCGGTGCCCACATCTGGCGCTTGGCCCAGGGCACATCCTCCACGTCCAGGGCCACGCCGTGCTCTTCCACCTCGCCGCCGACCTTGTCCATCGACAGGACGCGGTAGTCGCGCATGGCGAAGTGGGCCCCGCTGTCGTCCATGGGGATATCCGTTTCGATATCGTGGGATGGGTAGATAAAGAGCCTGTCGTTCCATACGTGCGCCGATGGATCGGCGGTGTAGATATGGCTGACCAGCGGATCGGAGGCGAATTCGCGCTCCTTGGCCATGCGGCGGTTTTCCGCTTCCTTCTTGACGACATCGGCCACTTCGCCGGATTTTTCGTCGGCGGCGCAGGCGGACAGGGTCGTGCCCAGGGCCAGTAGCAGGGAGGAGAGTTGTACTTTGTTCATTGCTGTCTTTACTCCGTCGATTATTGTCTGGATTGGGGGGTTACCGTAAGCAGTGCGGTTTTCAGTTCCGCGGAATTGGCGCCCACCATAATCTCGAATTCGCCCGGCTCAACGACCCGCTCCATCGAACGGTTCCACAGGGACAGGTCTTCGCCGTCGAGGGTGAATTTCACCGCGCGGCTTTCGCCCGGTTGCAGGGTGATGCGCTGGAAGCCGCGCAGCTGTTTTACCGGTCGGGTGACCGAGGCGATCCTGTCGCGGATATAGAGTTGCACCACTTCGTCGCCGGCGCGTTCGCCGGTGTTCTGGACCTCGACCGAGACGTCTACCGGATCGCCGGCGGCAATATCCGCTGCGGAAAGCTGCGGCTCGCCGATTTCGAATCGGGTGTAACTGAGACCGAAGCCGAACGGGAACAGCGGCGACTTGTCGTCGAACAGGTAGCCGCGCCGAGCGCTGGGCTTGCGGTTGTAGTAGAGCGGCAATTGCCCCACATTGCGGGCAAAGGTGACCGGCAGTTTGCCGCCGGGATTGGTGTCGCCGAACAGTGCCTCGGCAATGGCGGTGCCGCCCTCCTGGCCCAAGTACCAGCCCTCGATCAGCGCGTTGGCATCGGCGGCGATATTTTCCAGGGCCGGCGGGCGGCCGTTGATCAGCACCACCACCACCGGTTTGTCCAGGGCGAAGAGCGCCTCCGCCAGTTCTTCCTGTTCGCCCACCAGTTCCAGGCTGGATCTGTCGCCCAGGTGATTGGTGGCCCAGGCCTCGCGACTGGTCTGCGCCGTGTCGCCGATGAATAGCGCCACCGCGTCCGCTTTTTTCGCCGTGGCCACCGCCTCGCGGATACGCTCGCGGTTTTTCTCCGCATCGGCGCGCTGCACTTCGTCGGTCCACCAGTTGTCGTCTTTGGTGATACGCGCGCCCTCCGCGTGCAGCAGTTCCACTTCGCTGCCGATGCGGGCCTGCAGTCCGGCCAGGGGGCTCACTGTCTGCTGTGGCTCGCCGGAATAGCCGCCCAGCCGTGTCGTCGCGGCGTTGGGGCCGATGACGGCGAGGGAGTCCAGCTGGCGGTCGTCGAAGGGCAGGGTGCCGTCGTTTTTCAGCAGCACCATGGATTTGCGCGCGGCCTCCAGGGCCAGCGCGCGGGCGTCGCTGTCGCCGGTGATCTTCTCGGCCAGGTCGGCATCGCCGAAGGGGTTTTCGAACAGGCCGGCGTTGAATTTCAGTGCCAGCATGCGGCCGGCGGCGGTGTCGATCTGTTGTTCGGTCGCGCGGCCGGTGCGCACCGCGTCGGCCAGCAGGCTGTAACTCTCGCCGTCGGGCATGTCGGTATCGACACCGGTATCCAGTGCGGCCACCGCGGCGGATTCCAGGTCCGGCATCAGGTGGTGCAGGCGCTGGAGTTGCGCGATGGCGTCGTAGTCGCTGACCACGGCGCCGTCGAAACCCCATTCGTCGCGCAGGACATCGTTCAGCATCCACTTGTTCACATGGCTGGGCACGCCGTCGATCTCGTTGTAGGAGGCCATCAGCGCGCCCAACTCGGTGCGCTCGACCACCTGCTCGAAGGGCGGGAAGAAATAGTCGCGCAGGGTGCGCTCGCCGAAGGGGGCGATGCCCACATTGGTGCCGCTCTCCGGCTGGCCGTGGCCGGTCATGTGCTTGAGGGTGGCGAAGACGCGGTCGTCGGCCAGTGGCAGGGTGTCGCCCTGCAGTCCCTTCACCGCGGCCACGCCCATTTCTCCCACCAGGTAGGGATCCTCGCCGAAGGTTTCCTCGATGCGGCCCCAGCGCGGGTCCCGCGCGATATCCACCACCGGCGACAGCACCAGCGGCACGCCGCGGGCGCGCACTTCGCGGGCGATGACGGTGTTCACCCGCTGCACCAGATCCGTGTCCCAACTGCTGGCCAGCGCGATCGACTGCGGGAAACTGGTGGCGTCGGCGCTGGCGTAGCCGTGCAGTGCCTCCTCGTGGAACAGCACCGGGATGCCGAGGCGGGTTTCCTCCACCGCGTAGCGCTGTATCGCGTTGATGTATTGCACCGTATCGCGCAGCGTGCGCCAGCGGGATTCACCGCCCGGCTCGGCGCCGCGGCGATCCGAGGGCCGCGCGATATGACCGGGACCCTGGGGGTGGGCATCGCGGGCGCGGGCGGGATCGAAATCGAGGTTGTCGTCCTGGATTTCGGTTTTTCCGGCCCAGATGGTGGTGATCTGGGCGATCTTCTCTTCCAGGGTCATGCGCGAGAGCAGATCCCGCACGCGCGCATCCACCGGCGCCGAGCTGTCGCGGTAGAGGGGGGTGGCTGTATTCGGGGTGTCTCCGGAGGCGGTGGGTCCGCTGGATTCCGGGAGCATGAAATAGGCCGCCGTCGCCAGGCAGGCGCCAGCGCCGAGACCGATCAGCAGTCGCGATGGCCGGTGGGAGCTTGCCACTGTACCGTCTCCTCTCATCGTTATTGTTGTTCTGTCAGTTTTGTTTTTACTTTTTTTATCTTGGTGATAGCGCTACCATCATAAATCAGCGGGCGGCTTTGTCAAAGCCCGTGCAGAGTACTGAACTCGGGTTCCGGCTCCCGGGAGCTCCGGGACCCGAGTGCCCGAGAATACATAAAAACTCAAGTTTCGGGGTTTAGTTTCGGCTAGTGGCATCGAAAAGCATTTTGAACTCCGAAACTTGAGATAAAAAATAACGAGGATTCAGCGATGGGATGGTTCGCCCCGATGTGCCGCGCGGCACTCCTGCTCTCGATTGCACTCGCCCTGTCCCCGTCCAGCCGGGCCGAGGACGGCTACGACCTGTGGCTGCGCTACAAGGCGGTGGAACCGCAGTGGCGGCAGACCTATGCCGCGTCCACGCGGCAGCTGGTGTTGCCGCAACGGCAATCGCCGACGCTGCGCGCCGCCGCCGACGAGTTGCGCCGCGGTATCGGCGGCCTGCTGGATATCGATATCGGCGCCGCCGAAAAGGTTACCGGCGACGGCGCCCTGATACTGGGCACGCCGCAATCCTCGCCGCTGATCGGGAAGCTGGCGCTGCCGCTGGGGGGCCTGGCCGCGGGCGGCTACCTGATCCGCAGTGAGCAGGTGGACGGTCACCGCGTCACGGTCATCGCCGCCAACGATGATATCGGCGTGCTCTACGGCGCTTTCCGCTTCCTGCAGCGGATGCAGACCCGCCGATCCCTCGACGATCTCGCCATCGCCGCCTCGCCGCAGGTGGAGCGGCGCCTGCTCAACCACTGGGACAACCTCGACCGCAGCGTGGAGCGCGGCTACGCCGGCCAGTCCATCTGGGACTGGTGGCGCCTGCCGGACTACCGGCATCCGCGCTACACCGACTACGCCCGCGCCAATGCCTCCATCGGCATCAACGGCACGGTGCTGAACAATGTGAACGCCGATGCCGATATCCTCACGCCGCGCTATATCGACAAGGCCGCGGCGCTGGCGGAGGTATTCCGGCCCTACGGGCTGCGGGTCTACCTGTCCGCGCGCTTCAGTGCGCCGATGGAGATCGGCGGCCTCGGTACCGCGGACCCGAAAGATCCGGCCGTGCGGCGCTGGTGGAAAGACAAGGCCAGTGAAGTCTACGCCGCCATCCCGGACTTTGGCGGCTTCCTGGTCAAGGCCAACTCCGAGGGCCAGCCGGGCCCGCAGGACTACGGTCGCAGCCATGCCGACGGCGCCAATATGCTCGCGGATGCGCTCGGGCCCCATGGCGGCGTCGTCATGTGGCGCGCTTTCGTCTACGCCCACGACAACCCCGAGGATCGCGCCAAACAGGCCTACAGCGAGTTCAAGCCGCTGGACGGTCAGTTCGCCGACAATGTGATCCTGCAGGTGAAAAACGGTCCCATCGACTTCCAGCCGCGGGAACCCTTCCACCCGCTGTTCGGCGCCATGCCGAAAACGCCGCTGATGATGGAATTCCAGATCACCAAGGAATACCTGGGCTTCGCCACCCACCTGGCCTACCTAGGCCCGCTCTACGAGGAGGTGCTGGAGGCGGATACCTGCCGCATTGACTCCCCTCTCCCCCGGGGACAAATCGGCAGGACTGCCGATTTGGGCGCCGAAGGCGCCCGCGCAGCGGGCGAGCGCCAGGGACGACGCGAGTCAGTGGGGCCGGGGCCGGGGGAGAGGGCGGCCGACGCCTGCACCGGACAGGCCACCGTCGCCAGCGTCGTGGACGGCTCCCTCCACGACTACCGCCACACCGGTATCGCCGGCGTCGCCAATATCGGCCGCGACCGCGACTGGTCCGGCTCCGTCTTCAACCAGGCCAACTGGTATGTCTTCGGTCGCCTGGCCTGGAATCCGCAAGACAGTGCCCGCGCCGTGGCCGAGGACTGGCTGAAGATGACCTTCAGCCCCGACAGCGCATTCGTGCAGCGCGCGGCGGACATGATGATGGCCTCACGCGAGGCGGTGGTGGATTACATGACCCCGCTGGGCCTGGCGCACCTGATGGCCACCGGCCACCACTACGGCCCGGGCCCCTGGGTGTCGGAGCTGGCGCGCCCCGAGTGGAACCCGGCCTACTACCACCGCGCCGACGCCGGCGGGATCGGCTTCGATCGCACCGCCGAGGGCAGCAATGCGGCGGCCCAGTACGCGCCGCCGGTGGCGGAGCGGTTTGCCTCGCGCACGGCGGTGCCGGAGAAATACCTGCTCTGGTTCCACCACCTGCCCTGGGACCATTCGATGCCTTCCGGTCGCGACCTCTGGGCGGAGCTGGTCCACCGCTACGATCGCGGCGTGGCGCAGGTGGAGAAAATGCGCGCCGACTGGGCGCAGCTGGAACCCTTTGTGGATCGGCAGCGCTTTGTGCAGACCGGGGCTTTCCTCGCCATCCAGGAGCGCGAGGCGCGCTGGTGGCGGGACGCCAGTATTGCCTATTTCCGCAAGGTATCCGGGCGCGAACTGCCGGAGGGTGTGCGGCCGCCTGCGTATGCCCTGGAACACTACCGGGGGCAGTCTTTCCCCCGTGCGCCGGGGCACTGACGGGGTACAGCCGGGTCCGACTTTGCGTTCGGTGCAAAGTCGAACGTCAGGATTTGCGTCGCGGCGCCCATCTGGACGATTCCATCCGGACCGTGGGTGCAGGATGATGCCGGGATGTTTCCGGTTCCTTACCGCCGAGAAGTTCTCGGTGTGAATCCTGGCCGCCGCGAGACGGCGCAATCCCGCTCGAGAAATGAAAAGTCCTTGACTTCGAGGGGGCGGAAGCGTAATCCTAATGATGGTAGCGGTACCATTTCCGCTAACACGAAAATTAAAAGACGATCGAACAATAAACATAACTAGAACCGCCGCGGTTTTCTCGGAGTTGTGCAGCCGGGATTGGCTGGGCGGCTAATCGCGAGAAGGGAGAACCCTATGTTCCAACGCAAGAAGCTGTCGGATGTAATCATTACCGCCGTGGCCACCATGGCCTGTGCACAGCAGGTGGGGGCCCAGGAATCATCTGGCACGCTGGAAGAAATCACTGTAACCGGTATCCGCGCCTCTCTCGAGCGCTCCATGGATATCAAACGCGACTCCTCCGGTGTCGTCGACGCCATCTCCGCCGAGGATATCGGCAAATTCCCCGACACCAACCTGGCCGAATCCCTGCAGCGGATTACCGGGGTTTCCATTGATCGGGTGAATGGTGAAGGTTCTCAGATCACCATTCGCGGCTTTGGTTCCGACATGAATATGGTCACCCTGAATGGCCGCACCATGCCGGGCGGCTCTGCATTTGGCGGTGGCAGTGGTGCCGGCGTCACTCGCGGTGGCCAGAGCCGGGCTTTCGATTTTGCCAACCTGGCTTCCGAAAGCGTCAGTGGTGTCGAGGTTTACAAGACCGGCAAGGCCGCCATCGCCTCCGGCGGGTTGGGCGGTACCGTGAACATCAACACCACCCGGCCCCTGGAAGACCCGGGCTTTAAGCTCAGCCTCGGCGCCAAGGCGGTAAACGACACTACCAACCTCAACGGCGACGACTATACCCCGGAAGTCTCCGGCATCTTCAGCTGGACAGACGACAGCGAGCGGTGGGGGGTATCCCTTACCGGCAGTATCCAGGAGCGCGACTCCGGTTCGGCTGGTGCCACTGTCAACGACTGGAATATCGGTCGCTGGGGGCAGGATGACCTGTATAGCCTCACCGACGACGCGGAAATAACAAACGCCCCGGAAGACGGTCAGTTGTACGTTCGGCCCAACGATATCCGCTATACATGGTCCGATCGCGAGCGCGAGCGTACAAACGCCCAGGCCACTTTCCAGTTCCGCCCGTCGGATAACATTACCGGTACTCTGGATTACACCTATGCGGAAAACCAGCTGACCGAATTCCGCAGCGAGCAGACCCTGTGGATGGGTAACGGTAGCAGCATCGACGAGGTGGTGTTTGACGAGAATACTGTGGCCACGCCCCTCTCTGTTCACGAGACCAATCTGACCGATAAGGACATGGGCTTCGAGCAGCAGTGGCGCGAACAGGAAGACACTCTGAAGTCCGTCGGCTTCAATCTGGATTGGGAAGTGAATGATTCCTTCTCGCTGGCCCTGGATGCGCACGATTCCAGTATGGAGAGTCTGCCTGCAGGGCCTGGCGACAGCGGTTCCATCGATATGAGCCTCGGCGCACCAGTTGGTGCGGGGCAGAGCTGGAATTTCCGTGGAGACGTGCCGGGCGCCGATTTCGAGTTCGACGATTCCGGCAAGGCCGGGGGCGGTAATACTCCGGGGCAGTTTGATGCCGGTGATTTCGGCAGTCAGGTAGCGCGGGTCTGGTATGCCTCCCAGGAGACTGATATCTCCCAGGTCAAGATGGACGGTAGCTATGAGTTTGATAACGGCCGCTTCGACTTCGGCATAGAGGATCGGAGCACTGAGTTCCTGTCACGGCAATCGAACCGTCAGTGGACGCTCGGTGACTGGGGCATCAACGACGCCGGAGCTGCTGGCCTTGACGAGTTGCTGGAGCCTTTCAGTCTCTCCGGTCAATTTGATGATCTGGGTTACGCCGGCAACGCTACCAATCTGGGTTTCCGGGCTTCCGATCCGATAGGGGTGTGTAACTGGGCGGTGGAAAACTATCCGCGTGATGGAGAGGCCGCCTGTGAACATACGGATAACTGGACATCCAACAATAAGGTTGAGGAAGATGTACAAGGCGTCTACTTCCAGGTGGCAGTAGACAGTGAGTTGGGCGGTTTTCCGGTGAGCTACCTGACCGGCCTTCGCTATGAGAGCACGGAATCCACTTCAACCTCCGAGGTCCTGAAGCCCGATTACTTACTGTGGCAGGACAATAACGATTTCTTGCAGGAAGATACCGATGAGAAGGTATCGCTTACAGTCAAGAATGACTATGACCACCTGCTGCCCAGCTTTGATTTCTCTATCGACCTGCGCGAAGACCTGAAGGGGCGCTTCTCCTACAGCAAGACAATCGCCCGTGCAGGCCTGGGGAACCTCGCTGCTGTTCCGAGCGGCTGGGGCACCAACGGTTCAACTCTGAATGATGCGAACCCGACGGCAAGTGAGACCAATCCGCAACTGGTACCTTTCGAATCCGATAACCTGGACTTGTCCATGGAGTGGTATTACGACGACTCCAGCTATGTTTCTCTTGGCTTCTATGAGAAGCGGGTGGACAATTTTATCGGCAACGAAAAGGAGGACCGCACCTTCTTTGATATGCGCGATGTGACCGCCGGGCCGCGTGCCGAAAATGCTATTGCGGCACTTGAGGCTGATGGCGTTCCTCTCGACGATACCACTCTGTTTTCTGCAATGGTGGTTAATCAGTATCAGGGGCAGGATGGTGTGACCTTCCCCGCTGAATGTGGAGATTTGACATCGAGCCTGGCCGGCTTGGCGAATCCGGACTGCACCGCGAAGATCGGCAGCCTGGAAGATGCTGAAGGCAATGCTCTGGATTTGGCGCCGAATAGTGACGATCCCGAGATGGTGTTCGAAACCACCTTCCCCACCAACCAGAAGAGTGCACAAATTCACGGCTTCGAGTTCGCTGTGCAGCATTTCTTCGGCGATAGCGGGTTTGGTGTCCAGACCAACTACACCACGGTACGTGGCGATGTCGGCTACGATGTCAATGCAGACCCGAGTGAAATTCAGTTCGCACTTCCCGGTCTGAGCGACACCGCTAACGTGGTGGGTATTTACGATAAGCACGGTATTCAGGCGCGTCTCGCTTACAACTGGCGCGATGACTACCTGATGTCAATCAGTGAAGGTTCTACCGACGCGCGCTTTGTGGAGGCCCATTCGCAGTGGGATATGAATGTCAGTTATGAGGTTAATGAAAACCTTGACGTATTCTTCGAAGGGATCAACCTGACCGAAGAGGATGTTCGCCACTACTCGCGCAATACCAGGCAGCTCTGGTTCGCGGAAGAGCTGGGTGCGCGCTATCAACTTGGCGCCCGCTACACCTTCTAAGTCGTGGAGCGAAGCCGTCGCTCCGGGATGGATTCCGAAGCGACGGCAACCCAAAACTAAATTCTCTCGACAGCTGTATCGATACTGTCGATACAGGATAAACGTTTGTTGCTAGAATCGATTTGGCCGCTGTTTACAGCGGCCTTTTTTTTATCAAGGCTTTCATGTAGTTTCGTCTGAAGTAGTTATATATGCGGAGGCCGTTACCGAGTACCGGTCGCCTCACTTTATTCTTTGGTATTTGAAATGAGCAAACCTGTATTACTGGACAATGTGACGCACAAGGACTTGCGAGTCATAACCCGTTATGGGAAAGAGTTCGGGGATAACGTCAATCGCACACCGGTATTTCCCACTGAGTATGCCGATGTTCAGCGGGAATACCCGATCCTGCTGCGTAAGGATGGGGATTCCGGAGAGTACCAGTCCATCGCCCTGCTTGGTTTTGCCCGGGAGGAAAACCTCTTCCTGGAGGGCGGTGACTGGAATGCCAGCTATATCCCGGGAATTGTGGCACGCGGACCTTTCCTGATCGGCTTTCAGCAGCGGGACGTGGACGGTGAAGTCCAGCGTGAGCCGGTGATTCATGTGGATATGGATAGCCCCAGAATCAGTGAGACAGAAGGGGAGCCGGTTTTCCTGCCCCATGGTGGAAATAGCCCCTATCTGGAGCGTGTCTCCACAATACTTGGGGGAATCAATGATGGCATGGAAGTGGGCAGGACCATGTTCGAGGCTCTTGATTCGTTCGGTCTGATCGAGCCTGTGAACATTCAGGTTGAGGTGCATGCAGATGAGAAGTACGACCTGCGGGGGCTTTATACCATCAGTGAGGAAAAGCTGGCCAACCTGGACGGAGAGTCATTGGAAAAACTGAATCGAGCGGGTTTCCTGCAGGGGGCCTTTTTGTTGATAGCGTCACTGGGCAATGTCAAGAATTTGATCGATATGAAACGGCGGCGGCTGTTGGCTGCGTCAGAGCGGTAGTGGAGAGGCGCTGAAAGTATGGTGGAGATAACAAAAAAAACAAAAGCCATTGAGGGTGTAAACCCTGACAATATTCCCTGGCAACGCCTGATGGAAGAGTGTGAGCCCGTTGTTTTGAAGGGGATAGCAAAGGACTGGGAGTTAGTCCGCGCCGGTCGGCAGTCAGCGGAAAAGGCGATGGGCTATCTGAAGTCTTTTCATAATGGAAAGACCGTCTGTGCCTATCTGGGCCCGGCGGAAATAAAAGGAAAGTACTTCTATAAGGATGACTTGAGCGGGCTGAACTTTGAAAGCCAACGTCTACCCCTCGATAAGGTGTTGGATCGGATCGGCGAGCATCTTGAAAGCGCTAACCCGCCGTCTATTTACGTAGGTTCCACTACGCTCGACGCCTGCCTGCCCGGCTTGCGCGAGTATAATGATCTGGTGTTCGACGATGCCATGTTTGAAAGTGGAGCACCACTTACCAGTATCTGGGTCGGCAATCGGTCGATCGCTTCCGCGCATTACGATGCCCCCAATAATCTCGCCTGTTGTGTCGTGGGGCGGCGCCGATTCACCCTGTTTCCTCCCGATCAGATCGACAACCTTTACCCGGGGCCGCTGGAGCCGACTCCCGGTGGTCAGGCCGTCAGTATGGTGGATTTTGCCGATCCGGATTTTGATCGGTATCCGCGTTTCCGCAAAGCGTTGGCGGCAGCCCAGGTGGCTGACCTGGAGCCGGGGGATGCAGTTTTCTATCCCAGTCTCTGGTGGCATCAGGTAGAAGCCCTGTCACCCTTCAATGTACTGGTCAATTACTGGTGGAACACTTCGCCACTGTATATGGGGACACCCATGAACGCGCTTTATCATGCGCTTTTGAGTCTGCGCGACAGACCGGATCATGAGCGGGAAGGGTGGAAGCATATTTTCGATTATTACATTTTTGGGGATCGTGAGCGTCCGCGCACACACCTGCCAGAGAAGGTTCAGGGCGCCTTAGGCCCTGTGGACGATACGATGGCAAGGCAGTTGCGAGCGATGCTGTTGCATAAACTGAACAGGTAGTGAGATGAAGGATAACAAGAGTAAAGTCTCGAAGGTTGTGATCGCTGGAGGTGGTACGGCTGGTTGGATTGCCGCTGTAGCCCTGTCTAAGAAGTTGGGAGAGCTACTGGATATAACTCTGGTCGAGTCTGAACAGATAGGTACGGTGGGGGTCGGCGAGGCGACGATTCCGCCTCTTCGGACTTTTCACAAGCTGCTGGGTATCGACGAGCGGGAGTTCATGCGCACGACCCAGGCCACGGCGAAACTGGGCATTGCGTTTGAAAACTGGGGACAGAAGGGAGACCGCTATATCCACTCCTTTGGGAAGATGGGTACCAGTGCCTGGATGTGTGATTTCCATCACTTCTGGTTGCGCGGCAGGGAGATGGGATTTGACTCTGACATTGGTGATTTCTGCCCGGAACTCCAGGCCGCAGAGGCGGGGAAATTCGCCACGTCATCGAACTCGCCGATAAATTTTGCTTATCACCTGGATGCGGGAAAGTACGCGAAGTTTCTTAGAACGATCAGCGAACGTCATGGAGTCACTCGTGTAGAAGGCAAGATCCGTGAGGTGAAACAGGACAGTGAGAGTGGCTGTATCGAATCGTTGGTGCTGGAAGATGGAAGCACCGTTGCCGGAGATCTTTTTATCGACTGTACCGGCTTCCGTGGTTTATTGATTGAGCAGGCTCTGGATACCGGTTTTGAGGACTGGTCCCACTGGTTGCCATGCAACAGAGCGGTACCGCTACAAACTCAGGCGACAGGCCCCGCATTGCCTTATACCCGCGCCATTGCCCATGACGCTGGCTGGCAGTGGCAAATTCCGCTTCAGAGCCGGGTGGGAAATGGTCTCGTTTATAGCAGTCATCATCTCTCGGATGAGGAGGCGATTGAGCGGCTGTTGTCCAATATCGAAGGTGAAGCGATTACCGAACCACGGGTGATCCGTTACCAGACGGGCCGGCGGCGTAGGGTCTGGAACCGGAACTGTATCGCTTTAGGGTTGGCGAGTGGCTTTGTCGAGCCTTTGGAGTCCACCAGTATTCACTTGATTGTCACCGGCATTACGCGGCTTCTGCAATTGTTTCCTATCGATGGTATCTGCCCATCGCTGGTGGATGAGTACAATCAGCAGACCCGCGACGAGCTGGAAAAGGTACGCGATTTCATCATCCTCCACTATCACATGACCGAGCGTGGGGATAGTGAGTTCTGGAAATACTGTAAGAATATGCAGATCCCGGAGTCTCTTGCCCATCGCATTAACCTCTTTCGAGAGCGGGCCCATGCCTATCAGGATGGGGGCGAGCTATTCCGGGTGGATTCGTGGGTGCAGGTAATGCTCGGTCAGGGATTGAAACCCGAAGGCCATCATCCGCTGCCTTGCTTAATGAGCGAGGCGGAAATGCGCCAGCTGCAGGATAAGCTCAGGTCGGATGTGGATAGGATTGTGTCGGGCCTGCCGACTCATCAGGAATTTATCGACCACTATTGTAGGTCGAGCGATCGGGAGATATCACTCTGATGAGTTTTCGTTTACACCCGAACATTAGTGTCCGCAAACTTACCATTGGCGCCGAGAAGGCCCCCTTGCTGGTTTTAGACAACTTTATCGGCGAGCCCGAGCGACTGGTGGAGAGGGCCACAAGCAAATCTTTTGCGCATGGCGGGCGTTTTTATCCCGGTATCCGCGCCAGGGCACCGTTGCAGTACAAGCAATTCCTGTTGGAGCAGTTGGGTGGCCTGCTGGGTGACTATTTTCAACTGGGCAGCAAGCGATTGTCATTTTCCATGTGTCATTATTCGCTGGTGACCAAACCGGCACAACAGCTTGAATGGATGCAGCGAATACCCCATATCGACACCGTGCAGTCCAATAGATTGGCCTCTATCCACTATCTTTTCCGCGAGCCCTACGGCGGTACGGCCTTCTACCGGCACAGGTCCACCGGTTACGAGGTGGTGGATGAAGGCCGGCGACTGGAATATTTCTCTACGCTCCAGAAGGAGACCGAGGATCCGGGGTTCACCGGTGATGGCTATATCAATGGGGATACGCCCTTTTTTGAGCGGGTGCATGCGGAAGAGGGCGTTTTCAACCGTATGCTGATCTACCGGAGCAATTCTTTGCACTCCGGTTCCATCGACAGGGATTTCGCCCCTGACCCCGATCCCCGCAGCGGTCGCCTGTCCATTAACAGCTTTATCGATGCGAAGTAGCAACTTTTCCCCGAGGAGTTAGAGCTTCAGGAGCCGGCTCAGAAGTGGCTGTGACCGTTTACTGGTGCCTAAATCATCCTTGCGGTGTGTAGACCCATTGACAATGAGCGCTGATCGGGGCAGAGTTTTGGTAGCGCTACCATTTTGGATGCCATCAATGGCAGCGTTGATGTTTGGTTGGTTGGATTTGCCGATGCGGCAACCCGAGCGACTCAGATGATCTCTCTCCTTGGCGGCTGTCGATGGGCAGCCGCTTTTTTACACTTTTTAAGCTACCACCCCGCCCGCGGCGCTTTATTGTTGCCTGTGAATCCGTTATACAATGCCGGATCCAGGGCCCGAGCGAGAGTAACGTGAAGCAGAGACAGAGCCGCCGCCAGCGCAATGCGCCCACCATCAGCGACGTCGCCCGCGAGGCGGGTGTTTCGCCGATGACCGTATCCCGTGTCATCAACGGGGAAAGGAATGTGCGGGAGAGGACCCGCGCCGAGGTCAATCGGGCGATCGAAGTGCTCGGCTATACTCCCAACCGCGCAGCGCGCAGCCTCGCCAGTGCCGACCAGATCATTATCGGCCTGCTCTACAGCAACCCCAGCGCCGCCTACCTGAGCGAGCTGCTGGTGGGCGGGCTGGAGCAGGCCAGCCGCCACAACATCCAACTGGTGGTGGAAAAGTGCGATAGCGAGAAGGATGCGGAATCCGTGGCCATGCGCCTGGTGGCGGGCGGGGTCGAGGGCATCCTGATCCCGCCGCCGCTGTCGGACCAGCCGCGCATGCTGAACCTGCTGCACTCCAGCGATACACCGGCGGTGGCGATCGCGTCCGAGTGTGTGCGCGAGAATATCGCCTCGGTCAGCATCGACGACTACCGCGCCGCCTACGAGATGACCCGCCATATCATCGATCTCGGCCACCGCCGTATCGGCTTTATCACCGGCGACGACAACCAGGTTGCCAGCGGCCGGCGCCTGGCCGGCTACCGCGATGCGCTGGCCGAGGCGGGGCTGTCCCACGGCGAAGAGTTGATTGCCGAGGGACGGTTCACCTACCGCTCGGGGCTGGATGCGGCGCAGAAACTGTTCGAGCTGGACTCTCCCCCCACGGCGGTATTTGCCAGCAACGACGATATGGCGGCGGCCACAGTGGCCGTTGCCCACCGCCGCGGCCTGGATGTGCCCACGGATCTCACCGTGTGCGGCTTCGACGATACGGCACTGGCCACCACTATCTGGCCGGAGCTGACCACCATTCACCAGCCGATTATCGAAATGGCCCGCGCGGCGGTGGACCTGCTGGCGGAACGGGTCCGCGCGCGCCGCGACGAGGAGGAGCTGGAGAGCCGCCACCAACTGCTGGATTTCACCCTGGCGCGGCGCCAGTCCGATGCACCGCCGCCGGATGAAAAGCGCCGGACCGAGCAGCGCACCCGTGTGGTGGCGGAAAAGCTGGGCTGAGCCTCGGCGGACCCCTCCCAAGGCCCTGCACGAGCCCTCGCTGCGGGCAATAATGGATGGGGATGGCCGGATCTGATTGCCTGCGAGGCAGTCCCCTACTGCGGGCCTCCGCTCCCCTTCAGGCAAACCGTTTATTTGAGATTTGGCGGCGGTTGCGCGAGCATAGTCCGCTTAATCCAGCAAACAACAAATAACCGGACGCCGCCCTCTGCCCATGCCTTTCATTTCCTCCATCGATTCCGCTCTCGCCGCTTTCGCTTCCTTTGTCTGGGGCACGCCGCTGCTGGTGCTGCTGGTGGGCGGCGGCCTGGCGCTGCTGATCTACTCCCGCGGCCGCCCCTATCGCCACCTGGGCCACAGTATCGACCTGCTGCGCGGCAAATACGACAACCCCGACGACCCGGGCCAGGTGCCGCACCGGCAGGCGCTGTCCACCGCGCTGTCCGGCACCCTCGGCCTCGGCAATATCTCCGGGGTGGCGATCGCGATCAGTACCGGCGGGCCCGGCGCGATCCTGTGGATGTGGGTCACCGCGCTGGTGGGTGTGGCCACCAAGTTTTACACCGCCTCGCTGGCGGTGATGTTCCGCGGGCGTGACTCCGCCGGCGAGCTGCAGGGCGGGCCCATGTACGTGATCCGCGAGGGGCTGGGCAAAAAGTGGATGCCGCTGGCACTGCTGTTTGCGGTAGCCGGTCTCTGTGGCCTGCTGCCGGTGTTCCAGTCCAACCAGACGGTACAGCTGCTGCGGGAATCCTTCGCCGTGCCCTTTGGCTGGATCAGTGCCGACAATTCCCTGTGGTTTGATTTCATTGTCGGCTGCGTGCTGGCCACGGCGGCGCTGGTGGTGATCGCCGGGCGTATCCAGCGCATCGGCAAGTTCGCGGTGCGCATAGTGCCGGCCATGGTGGTGTTTTACCTGGTGCTGACGCTGGTCGTGATCGGTTCCTTCTGGCAGCAGGTGCCGGCAGCGTTTGCGCTGATTTTTTCCGATGCTTTTACCGGTAGGGCCGTCGCCGGCGGTGCGCTGGGAGCGGTGATCGCCACCGGTGTCAGCCGCGGGGCCTTTTCCAACGAGGCGGGTATCGGCACCGAATCCCTGGCGCACGGCGCGGCCAAAACCCGCGAGCCGATACGGGAGGGCGTGGTGGCGATGACCGGGCCCATCATCGATACGCTGGTTATCTGCACCTGCACGGCGCTGGTGATACTGCTTACCGGCGCCTGGCAGGGAGACGAGGGCATCGCCGGTGTTTCCCTGACCACGGAGGCCTTCTCGCAGGTGTTCGGCGGTTGGGGGCCGATCATGCTGCTGATCATGGTGCTGCCGCTGGCATTCAGCACCATCGTCACCTTCTGGTACTACGGCGTGAAGTGTTTCGTGTTCCTGTTCGGTACACGCTGGCAGAATTTCTACACCGCCGCCTATATCGTGCTGATCGTAATCGGCGCCGTGGCCTCGTTGAGTGCGGTGAACAATCTCATCATCGGCATGTACGCGGTGATGGCGGTACCCACCATGATCTCGACACTGCTGCTGGCAAAGCAGGTCAATCGCGCCGCGCACAATTACTTTACCGCGCGGGATCTGGAGGAGAGTGCGGGGGAGAAGCCCAAGACTTGAATATCCTTTTAATTATCCTGAACAAAAAAGCCGAAGCGGTTGCTTCGGCTTTTTTTTCACTCTGGTTTCGGGGTTCAGTTTCGGAAACCGGGGCGCTGCTCAGGGTACCACCGACACCTTGGTCCCCACGCGAGCGTTGGAGAAAAAGATCTTGGCCATGTTCCAGGGCAGGCGAATGCAGCCGTGGGAAGCTGGATAGCCGGGCACACGGCCGGCGTGCATGGTAATGGCTCCATTGATACGCATCATGAAATCCATCGATGCACCGCGGAAAACTGCCCCGGGTGGGCGGCGGTCGCGGCGTACATCCACGTTGCTGCGCAGCACATAGCCCCGGCGGCTGACATAGTGGCCGTAGAGGTTGGAGCGGTGGTTCACCTTCTTTTCCGATATACGGAAGTTGCCGGTGGGGGTGCGGTGCCCGGCCTTGCCGGTGGACACCGGCGAAACGCCGGCGAGGCGACCGCCCTTGTAGAAGTAGGCCCTCTGTTCGCTCAGGTCGATGGTGATCCGGGGCGTACCGCCAACACCCGGGTTCCACGAGGTCTGCCCCCGAAAACGATCCTGGTAGGTCGTGCCCTCTCGCAGAAACTTGTAACCGTAATCCACGGCCTGGACCGGTGGGCTGGAAAGAACGGCGCCGCCGAGCACCAGTGCACCGGTGAGCGCCGCCATCTTTTTCAGCAGTGAAGAATGTTTTTGCATTGCGCACCTCTCTTTGCATCGGCCACCGCGGACAGCGGCCATTTGCGAGCCGTACCCGATGCGCGCGCTTTCGTGGGGCAGAAGCTTCCCGCACGTCTGGGCAACGCGACAACGAGCAGTGATTTTCCCCAGAGCAGCTTGCCGGTGTGTCCCGGTATTCACCGCGGAAAGGGCCCGCCACGGACGCAACCGCAGCAAGTGAGAGGGATATTAGAGTGGTGAATTTGGCGCCATTACACCGATTGGGCATGACGCCGTTTCCCGATAGAGCCGAACGAAAATACAACGCCGGGAAAATCTGCTACTGAGCCGTCGGCGACTTCTGCACCAGTAGGTGCTGATGGGTTTCCTTCCAGAAGTGATAAAAAGTGAATTTTCATTCAACTTTTAATGTGCTTCTGTACAATGAGAAATGTTATTCCGATTTTAAATAATAATTTAGGCTGTTATTGCTGTTTGAGATTTACACAAAGTGTCTGAAAATTGGCCAGCGATAAACAGCCTGTGCATTTTCAACCGCGGCCCCGCGGTATGGGGGCTTAAACTCACCTGGCACAGGAAAACGATAATGAAAAGCCGTAAATCCCTCTCGCCTCTCGGGAGTCTGTTGCGCCGTATGCGCGCCGCGCAGGAGCTCTCCGACAAAACCGGCGTTTCCGCCGACGAAAGCCTCGATATCATCAACGAAGGCGCCCGCCACACAGGGCGGTATGCGTCTGAAGAAGGTCGCCGCCAGTTCCTCAAGCAGCTCGGCCTGGGGGCGGCGGCACTGGGGGCCGCCGGCGCGGCCGGCACCGTTTCCAGCCCGGCGCAGGCCGCCAGGGGCGGCGGCAACCCCGGGCGCGTGGCCATCATCGGCGGCGGTGTCAGTGGCCTGCGCTGTGCCCACCGCCTGCAGCAGTACGGCATTGCCAGTACCGTATTCGAGGGCAATACCCGCCTGGGTGGTCGGGTGAACACCAATCGCAGTATTTTCGGCCAGCCGGTGGAGCGCGGCGGTGAGCTGCTGTCCACCGAACACTCCTATGCCCGCAACCTGGTCAACCAGTTGGGACTGGATGTCGAGGACGTGAACGGCAACGCGGTGCCCGGCGGCAGCGAGCTCTACTGGGTGAACGGCCAGCACTACAGCGAGCACCAGCTGAACGAGGAGTGGCGCGATGTCTACAAGATCTTCAAGCGGGCCCAGCAGGAGGCGCCCTGGGTACCTACCTACGACAGCCACAACGCCATGCACCGGGAGCTGGACTACATCGATGTGAATTCCTGGCTGGATCACGTGGGTATCGGTGCCAACTCCAATATGGGCCAGGTGTTCCAGGCGGATATCGTCGCCGAATACGGTATCCAGCCGGAACAGACCACGGCGCTGAACCTGATTTACATTCTGGCCTGGAACCCCATCAACACGGCGCTGCCCCTGGCGGGCACAGACGAGCGCTTCCGCATCGTCGGCGGCAACGACCAGCTGGCCACGCGCATGGTCGAGGAGCTGCCGGAAGGCACGGTGGAAACCGGCCGCAAACTGGTGGCCATCAAGGGAGCCTTCCACGGCCCCTATACACTGCACTTCGACGACGGCTCCCAGCATGTCTGCGATCGCCTGGTGTTGGCGATGCCGTTCTCCATGCTGCGCGATGTGGATATCGACCCGCGCATCTACAACGGCTTCCGCCCGCAGAAGCGTACGGCCATCGAGCGCATGGCGTTCGGCACCAACGGCAAGCTGGCGGTGCATTGTGCCTCCCGCCCCTGGGCTGAGCCGATGATGGTCAACGGCAAGATGTTCACCCCGAACGGTGTGACCTATGCCGGCCGCCCGGAGTTGCTGGACACCTGGGACTGCACCTCGGTGACCGGCTCGAAGGACGGCATCCTGGTGGATTTCTTCGGTGCCGACTACGGCACGCAGATCGGCGGCGACAAGCCGTTTGCCGCGCCCGGCAGTGCGGACCTGGAACACTTCTTCGGCATCGCCGACAATGTGTTCCCGGGCACCCGGGCCGCCTTTACCGGTAAGGCGATGTTGTCCAAGTGGGCGGTCAACCCCTGGTCCAAGGGTTCCTACTCCACCCAGACCTTCGGCGACTACACCGAGTGGTGGGGCGCCCAGGGCCTGCCGGAGGGCAATATCCACTTCTGCGGCGAGCACACCGCAGTGGAAATGTTCGGCTACATCGACGGCGCCATCAGCACCGGCGAGAGGGCCGCCAAGGAAATCCACCAGGCCTGATAGCCTGCGTTCAATAGTCAAAAAACGCGCGCCGGAAACGGTGCGCGTTTTTTTTGCAAAACCGCTCCCCCTAAACCAGGAAAGCGGGCATACTTTGACCGTTTTCAGAAGGGAGTCCGGCAAGTGGCTGCTGGCGCGCGACGCCAACCTGCTGGTCGCCGGCGCCTGACTCGGGCTGATCGGATATAAGGAGGCAGTGTGGAAATCACAACCCGGAGGTTCCTGTTGCGCGACTTCGATGCGCGGGACTGGCCCGCGTTCGAGGCCTACCACGCGGATCCGCGCTCGGCGGAATTTTACGGTGAGGTGCAGTCGCACCCAGACCATGCGAGGGAGCTTTTCGAGTTGTTTTCCCTCTGGACCGGCGAGGTGCCGAGGTGCAATTACCAGCTGGCCGTCGTGCGGCGCGACGCGGATCAGGCACTGGTTGGTTGTTGTGGCCTGCGCCGGGAAAGTACGACCTCGCCGAGGGCAGAATTGGGTATCGAGCTGGCGCCGGATTACTGGGGGCGTTACCGCTATGCCATTGAAGTGATGGTGGCGTTGGCGGAATTTGGCTTTGCCGGGCTGGGGTTGCGGGAAATCTATGGTGGAACCGTCAGTACCAATGCGCGAATTGCCCGCCTGGCAGAATCGTTCGGTGCCAGAGCCGTGGTGCGACCGGCGCCGGAGTGGATGGCGGCCAAAGGCTGGCAACAGGTGGAATGGCAGATTGGCCGGGAGCAGTGGCAGAAGCGCCATGCCACGGATCCTGGCATCAGGTCGACGTAGGTAAAGAATATGGGACTGGCTGTCGATATGGCGGCCTGCCCGTCGACCAGTTGGTGTGAATCATCAACCTCTTCCCTTTAGGAACCGCTATGTCGAAGAAAATATTTGTCAATCTCCCGGTCGCCGACCTCGGAAAGTCCATCGAATTCTTTTCCCAACTGGGGTTCAGCTTCAATCCTCAATTTACGGACGAGACCGCCACCTGCATGGTCGTCAGCGACGATATCTTTGTGATGTTGCTGACCCGTGAGAAGTTCAAGGGTTTTATCCCCGGCTCCATCAGCGACGCCAAAAGCAGCACCGAAGTGTTGGTCTGCCTGTCCGCCGATAGTAAAGAGGAAGTCGACCGGCTTGTGGATAAGGCCCTGGACGTCGGGGGCACCGGTTTCCGGGAGCCAGAGGATCACGGTTTCATGTACGGTCGCTCCTTCCAGGACCCGGACGGGCATATCTGGGAGATCGTGTGGATGGATCAGGCCGCGCTGTCGCAGTCGGAATAAACGCGGTGGCCCTGTCGACTGGGTCACTGGGGACTGTGGCCGGACTATGGATGAGAGAGTTCGCCACAGGAACCGCTAGTGGTTCATGCGGTAAATTCGGTGACTCTAGCTCACAGCCACGGGTTCCAGGGCAAGGCGAAAAAGCGCAGGACTAGCAGCGCTAATTCAAGCTTTTTCAACGCAGCACTGGGGCCTGTGGCGAAGAGATAGTGTTACAGAATTTACCGCATGGACCACTAGCCCGGCTGTGTCAGGGAGGGCAGGGATTCCACCAACGTGTCTATCGCCGCCCGGATACGGTAGGGCAACTGCGGTGTCTGCGGCCAGATGGCGTGTATGGGGAAGGAAAAGTCGGGGCCGTCCGCGAGCAGTTGTTGCAAGGCCCCGCTGCGCAGGCGTTCGCGTACCAGCCAGTAGGGCAGCCACGCCAGCCCCATACCCGCACAGGCGGCGTCGGCAATGGCTTCCAGGTCGTCGAAGCGCAGCCGCGCGGCCGGGGTGATCTCCTCGTTCCTGCCATTTTCCCGCGGAAACAGCCAGCTGCGCTGGCGTCCGGCATTGGTGTAGACAATGGCGTCGTGCGCCGTTATCTCCGCGGGTGTCCCGGGGGCACCGTTTCGCTGCAGATAAGCCGGCGCTGCGCAGAGGCACATGCGGTGTCCGGCAATCTGGCGGCACACCAGGCCTTCCCCCTCCAGGCGTCCGCTGCGCACCGCGAGATCGAACCCGCCTTCAATCAGTTCCACATTGCGGTCGCTGAAGGACAGCTCCAGTTCCAGTTCCGGATGTCGCTCTGCCAGTCCGGTGAGCAGCGGAGCCACGCAGTGGCGCCCGAAAATCACCGGCACGCTCACGCGCAGGCGCCCGCTCAGGGTTTTTCGTCCGGATTCCAGCAGGGCGCGACCGGCGCGCAACTGTTCCAGCGCCCGCTTGCAGTGCTCGTAGTAGAGCTGCCCCTCGGTTGTCAGGGACTGGCTGCGTGTGGTGCGGTGAAACAGGCGGGTGCGCAGCCGTTCCTCCAGCCGCGCAATGGTCTTGCCCACTGCGGAGCGGGACAGGTGCAAGCGCTCCGCCGCGGCGGAGAAACCGCCGGCCTCAGCCGCTTCGACAAAAACGGTAACGCCAGTCAACGGGTCCGCCATGCCGCATCCTTGTAGAAGAAAATGAAACAGTAGTGGGAAAACTTATCGCAACTGTCGCCATGTGATCAACGGTATCCTCGGGTCGCAGATTGATTGAAGGACTGAAACAGGAGGATCCGATGTCCAGGACAACTTTCGCCGCGTGGTTTTTCGCTCTCTTTTTCCCGTTTACCGCCCCGTGGGTTTCGGCGGTCGAGGCGGGGTTGCGGCTCTACGCGCTGGATTGCGGCACGCTCGAACTGGAGGACATGGCGCTGTTCGAGGACACCGATGCCTACGCCGGTGTGCCGGGGAAAATGGCGGTGCCCTGTTTTCTGGTGCGCCACCCGCAGGGAGACCTGATCTGGGATACCGGCCTCGGGGACCGGCTGGCCGGGCAGGGCGCAGTGGCAATGGCCCCGGGAATAACCGGGCGGGTGCCGGTGACCCTGCGCGACCAGTTGCAGCGGCTGGAGCTGGCGCCGGCGGATATCGAGTTTGTGTCCTTTTCCCATTTGCATGTGGATCACACCGGCAACGCTCCGCTGTTTACGGATTCAACTTTCCTGTTCAGCCGCGCGGGGAGGGACTGGGCGCTGGGGGAGCCGACGCCGTTCGGCGTCGATCCATCGGCGCTGGATGTGCCGGAAGGGGCGGCGCTACGACAACTCGACCTGGATTTCGATGTATTCGGCGACGGCAGTGTGCGCATACTCCGCGCGCCCGGTCATACCCCCGGGCACCGGGTGTTGATGTTGCAGTTGCCCGCCGCCGATACAGTGATCCTTTCCGGGGATCTCTACCACACCCGCGAGAACTTTCGCCACGCGCGCATCCCCGCGATCAACACCAGTCGTGCGGAGACGCTCGCCTCTTTCGAGCGGATCAGTAAGCTGATCGAAAAGCACAGCGCCAGGTTCGTGATCCAGCATGCGCCGGACGATTTCGCCGCGCTGCCGGAGTTCCCCGCCTATCTGGATTAACAGGGGTCGGCGAAGCGGCGCCGGTAGGCCGCGGGCGAGGTGTGCAACTGCTGGCGAAAATGGTGGCGCAGGTTCTCTGCGGAGCCGAAGCCGGACTCTGCCGCTATCTGCTCAATGGACTGGCTGCCGGCCTCCAGCAGATTGCGCGCCCGGTTGATGCGCTCGCACAGAATCCACTGCTTGGGTGCGCAGCCGACGGTTTCGTGGAAGCGGCGGATCAGGGTGCGCTGGCTCATATTCGCGCGCTCCGCGAGAGTATCGATACTCAGTTCCCGGTGCAGGTTGTGGCGCACCCAGTCGAAGAGCGCGGATATCTCTGCGCGTTTCTCCGGTAGCGGCGCCTCCACAAACTGCGCCTGGCCGCCGTCCCGGTGGGGAGGTATCACCAGCCGCCGTGCCACCCGGTTGGCGATACGCGCGCCGAAATCCCTGCGCACTATATGCAGGCACAGGTCCAGGCCGGCGGCGCTGCCGGCGGAGGTGAGCAGATCCCCTTCGTCCACATAGAGCACGTCGGCTTGCACGTGGATATCCGGATAGGCCGCGGCCAGTTTCTGCGCGTAGCGCCAGTGGGTAATGGCGCGGCGCCCGGACAGGAGACCGGTTGCCGCCAGTACAAACACGCCCGAGCAGATGGAGACCAGCCGCGCACCGGCCGCGTGTGCGTCGCGCAGTGCCTGCCCCAGTTCCCCCGGCACCGGCACATCGGCCCCCTTCCAGCCGGGCACCACGATTGTGCCGGCGTGCCTCAGATCCTCCAGGCCACCATCGGCCAGCACATGAATACCACCGGTGGCCCTGAGGGGGCCCGGCTCCACGGCGCAGACGCGGAATTCGTACCACTGGGGCATCTCCGGGCGCGGCAGGCCGAACACCTCCACCGCCAGGCCGAATTCGAAGGTGCACAGGCCGTCGTAGGCCAGCAGGGCGACAGAGTGATTGCCGGGCATGGGCAGGGCTCCAAAAGCAGTTTGGCAGAAAATATACGAACCTTGGCAAAGTTGCCAGTTATCGGTGGCGGGTCGAATGCCGACAATGTGCGCACAGTAATCGATAGGGGAATCCAACCGTGACCGATCTCGCCGCCAAATCACCCAGCACCACCTCACCCAATACCACCGTCAGCAAGACCCCAGCCGCAAATGCCGCCGAGGCCGCGGCTCACTTCGCGGCCAGGTTGTCCTTTGAAACCGACTGCGCCGATGTCTGGTGTGCGATGAATCACCAGCAGCAGGACTTCGTGCTGGTGGATGTGCGCATGCAGACTCTGTTTGCAGCCGGCCACCTGCCGGGCGCCATCAATATCCCCACGCGTAAGCTCACCCCGGCGCGCCTGGCGGAATTTCCCGACGACGCGCTGTTTGTTGTTTACTGCGCGGGACCCCACTGCAATGGCTCCACCAAGGCGGCGCTGAAGCTGGCTCAGCTGGGGCGTCCGGTGAAGGAGATGATCGGCGGGGTTACCGGCTGGATCGACGAGGGCTTCGGCCTGGCGCGCGGATAGGAACTATGGATTTGACCATCAGGCCGGCGACGCCGGCCGATATTCCTCCATTGATTCCGCTGTTCGCCGAACACGCCGCCTTCGAGGCGGCGTCTTTCTGCGCCGACGCGCAGTTCCAAGAGCGGCTGGCTGCCGCCGCCTTCGGTGCGCAGCCGCGGCTGTTGCTGTGGTTGGCGGTGACATCGGAAGACTTATTTGGCTATGCCGCGGCCTACCGCGAATTCAGCACCTGGAGCGCTTCGGAGTATCTGCACCTGGATTGCCTCTATGTGCGCGAGGCCCGGCGCGGTGGGGGAGTCGGGGGCCAGTTGATTAGTGCGGTCATCGAGCGCGTGCGGCAGATGGGCCTGGCGGAAATGCAGTGGCAGACGCCCGCGTGGAACAGTCGCGCCATTGAATTTTACCGGCGCCTCGGGGCAAAGGCGCTGGAAAAACAGCGTTTCTATCTGCCGGTTTGATCGGGCGACGGACATTCCGTGTCCGCCGCCGGTTCCGCACAAGGTTGATCACAAGGCCGGTGCGGACACCGGTGAGAAAAAACGCAGATCCATCTCCTCCGCCAGCAGCTCCCCCGCCCGGTCGAGGAAATCCTTCAGATAGGGCGTCTCGAAGTGTTGATCCAGGTCGCGCTGCGAGCGCCAGTTCTCGTGCAGCATCCACAGTGCCGGATCGTCGTTCGAACGGTGCAGGTCGTAATTGATACAGCCGGCCTCCTGTCGGGTCGGTGCTATCAGCGCCTGCAGCCGCCGGCCGAGTTCATCCTCCAGCCCTTGCTTGGCGCGGATAAAGGCCACCAGAGTCAGTGTTTTTTCCATATTTTTTCTCCTTCAGGCAATACTGTAGCCGCCGTCGGCCAGCAGGCCGTGGCCGGAAATAAACGAGGCGTCGTCGGAGGCGAGGAAGGCGACTATATTAGCCATCTCCCCGGGACTGCCGGCGCGACCGGCGATGCTGTCGCGGGCGAATTCCCGCATGGCTTCCGCCGAGGGCCAGATGCGGTCGGTGGTCATGGCCGTGTCGATCACGCCGGGGCAGAGGGCATTGACGCGCACGCCGCGCCGGAACCACTCGATGGACGCGGTCTTGGTCATGCCCAGCACCGCGTGCTTGCTGGCGATATAGAGGGCGCCGTTCTCGAAGCCGATCACGCCGCCCATGGAGGCGTTGTTGATAATCGAGCCGCTGCCCCGTTCCTGCATCACTTTCCCCGCGTGCTTCATCGCCAGGAAGGCGCCACGCACATTGGGTTCGAACACCTGGTCGTAGGTCTCCGCGGTCTGCTCCAGTAGCGGGGCGAAGGTGCCTTCGGTGCCGGCGTTGTTGAACAGGATATCGAGGGCGCCGTATTCGGCCAGCGTTGTCGCCACCAGCTGTTCGATATCGCTCTCGCGGGTGATATCGGTGCGCACCGCCAGCGCCTCGCCGCCGCCGTTGCGGATTTCGGCCACCAGCTGTTCCAGCTCCTGCTCGCGGCGCGCGGCCGCCACCACCCGGGCGCCGCGCGCGGCCAGCTCCAGTGCGCTGGCGCGGCCGATACCGGAACTGGCGCCGGTGACTATGGCCACGCGGCCCTGCAGGGTGCTGTGGGAAGTGGGTGTTGTGTTGTTCATTGACTGCTCCTTGCTTTGATTTGGCGCGCCCGGGCGCCGGTGCAGTCAAAGGTTAGGGATTGTGATTGGGCGGAAAAACAGCAATTATCTTTATTCGTTATTAAGAGCTGCTTAATAGTCTGGCCATGCTGAACGACACCCTGAAAGCCTTCGCCTGTATCGCCCGCCACACCAGCTTTACCCGCGCAGCGGCGGAGCTGGAGGTTTCCCCCTCGGCGCTCAGCCAGTCGATCAGCCAGCTGGAGGCGCGGCTGGAAACGCGCCTGTTGCACCGCACCACCCGCCGGGTGGGGCTGACCGAGGCCGGGCGGGAATTCCTACAGCGCATTGCGCCGGCGTTGGCGGAGATCGACGAGGCGGTGGAACAGCTGCACCGGCACGGCGGCAGCCCGTCGGGCACGCTGCGGCTGACCCTGCCCCGCATCGCCGGTCCGCAGTTGCTGGAACCGCTGCTGGGGGACTTTGCCCGCGCCCATCCGCGGATAAATCTGGAGCTGCTGGTGGAGGACACCCTGACCGACCTGGTGTCCCGCGGCTTCGACGCCGGCATCCGCCTGGGCGAGGCGCTGGAGCAGGATATGGTGGCGGTACCGGTGAGCGGGCCGCTGCGCTGGCTGCTGGTGGCGAACCCCAAATACCTGGCCCGCCGCGGCGCGCCGGGGCACCCGCGGGAGCTGCTGCAGCACGACTGCGTGCGCTACCGCTACACCGGCAGCGGTGTTGTGGAGCGCTGGGAGTTCGAGCGGCGCGGGCACCGTTTCGACATAGCCGTGGACGGTCCGGTAACCACCAACGACAACGACCTGATGCTGCGGGCAGTGCTCGACGGCCTGGGGATCGGCCTGCTGCTGGAGCAGACGGTGTGTGAGCACCTGGAGAGCGGCCGCCTGCAATCGCTGCTGGAGTGTTGGTGCCCGCCGTCGCCGGGCTTCTATCTGTACTATCCGTCGCGCCGGCATTTGCCGGCCAAACTGCGGGTATTTATCGATTTCCTGCGGCAGCGGGAAAGAAAACTGCGGTAAGAAGGTGCCGGGAACTGTAGAAAAGGCGTCTCTCGGTTCGACTGGTTGATATCACTCAATTGTTGTGGAGGATCGAATGGGGAAACTGATTGCCTTTGAATTTCTGTCTATCGACGGCTTTATGGCGGGCCCGCCGGGGCGCGAGATGGATTTTGTGGTGTCCGCTTTCGGAGAGGATATGGAGCGGGATCTCGCCGCCCAGTATGCGGAACTGGATGCGTTGGTGATGGGGGGCACCACCTTTCGCGAACTTTCCGGCTACTGGCCCACGCCGGCGGCCGCGGACGAGCCGCTGCAGCCGGTGATGAACCGTATACAGAAGCTGCTTGTCTCCCGATCCCCGGATAAGCCGCGGTGGAATAATTCCCGACTGTTGGGGGCGGATCCGATATCGGGGCTGCGGGAGATCAAGCGCGGTGCCGGCGGAGACCTGATGGTGATCGGCAGCGCGAGTGTTGTGCAAGCGCTCGCCCGGGAGCGCCTGATTGACGAGTTCCGCTTCTTTGTATTCCCCACTTTTCTCGGTGCGGGCAAGCCATTGCTAACAGCGGATTCCGCGCCGGGTTCGCTGGAAATGTTGCGGGCCAACAATTTTGCCAGCGGAGTTGTTCGAATGGATTATCGGGTTTCCGGTCGCATCAACTGCGACGCACCCAACCCAGGCTGAGAACATATCTCGTGCCCGATTTCACTTTGCTGACGGAATGCTCCGCCCTATCCGGGCGGAAATATTTTATCCGCGAGCTCTCGTAGATCGGTTGGTCGCACAGGAAGTCGCCGCCGGCTCGCGCTTGCCGGAGTACGATATTCAGGCGGTGGTGCCTGCCCGATTCAACCCGGTCGGTGTGCGGTGGAATACTGCTGCCCTCGCCGAAGCGCAACAGGTAGAGGTCGAACGGAATGGGCCATTTCGCGCCCAGGAGCAGCATTTTCTCGTAGCCGGAATTCTGCCGGCCTCTGTCCCAGCGCCAGAGCTTCATCCTGTTTTTCCTCCAGCCTGCACCCTATCCAACCGCTCGCGCAGGAACTCCACAAACCGCCGCACCCGCACCGGCCTGGGTCCGCCGCCTGGATAGACGGCGTTCAGTGGTGCCGGGCTGCCCGCCCAGCCCCTGAAGGCCGGTTCCAGCCGGCCGGTCCGGATATCCTTGCGTACGTCCAGCTCGCTCTTGTAGGCCAGGCCAGCGCCGTCGAGCACCCAGTCCCGCACCAGGGCGCCGTCGTTGCAGAGGCGGTCGCCGTTCACCTCCACCACCAGGGTTTCGCGGCCGCGCTGGAAAGACCAGCGGCGAAAGGCGCGGCCGCGGCTCATATAGATCACGCAGTTGTGCGCCAGTAGGTCGTGCGGGTGCCCGGGGCGCCCGTGCTTTGCGAAATATTCCGGGGTGCCCACCACCAGGCGGCGGTTGTCCAGCAGCCGCCGCGCCACCAGGGCGGAGTCCGGTAGCTCGCCATAGCGCAGCGCCAGGTCCAGGGGCTCGGAGACCAGGTCGCGCACCGTGTCGCCGGCCAGTAGGGAAAAGCGTACCTGCGGGTGCTGTCGCTGGAACTCGTCCATCAGCGGCCGCAGCCACTGGCGGGCGAAATCCACCGGTGCGGTCAGGCGTATCTCGCCGCCGATATCGGCACAGTCGAAGTGCACCGAGTGCCGGGCGTCCTCCAGGAGGGCTAGGGCCGGGGCTACCCGCTCGCGGAACAACAGGCCCTCGGGTGTCAGCCGCAGGCTGCGCGTGTTGCGTTCCACCAGGCGCACATTCAGTTCCTCCTCCAGCCGTTTCAGGCTGGCACTGGCTGTCGCCGGGGTGCGCTCGAGCTGCCGTGCGGCGGCGCTCAGGGAGCCCAGGCGGGCCGCCTCCAGGAAAAGCTGCAGATCGCTGAGATTGGGCATTTTCAAACAGTTTTTGAAAGTCTTTTATCGGTAGGTCCAATTATCAGCGTCTGCGCCGGCCACCACAATAGCTGCCGGTTCAACGAGAGGAGAGACCGCTATGGATCGCAGTGAAGCTGTCGGCAAACGCCTGTCCCCGGCACTGCTGGCCCTGGCCGCCGGCGCCTTCGGTATCGGCGTGACCGAGTTTGTAATCATGGGGCTGCTGCTGCAGGTGAGTACTGACCTGTCGGTGTCTGTGTCGGCGGCAGGCATGTTGATTTCCGGTTATGCCCTGGGCGTTGTGGTGGGCGCACCGGCAATGACCGCACTGACTGCCAGTTGGCCGCGCAAGCGCACACTGTTGGTGCTGATGGGCATTTTTATTGCCGGCAATGTCATCTGCGCCCTGGCCCCCAATTACGCGACCCTGATGCTGGCGCGGGTGGTGACGGCCTTTGCCCACGGCACCTTCTTCGGTGTGGGGTCCGTTGTCGCCACCGGCCTGGTGGCGCCGGACCGGCGCGCATCGGCCATCGCGATCATGTTCACCGGCCTCACGGTGGCCAATATTCTCGGAGTTCCCTTCGGTACCTGGTTGGGCCAGGCCCACGGCTGGCGCACCACCTTCTGGGCCGTGGCGCTTATCGGCGTGGTGGCGCTGGCGGTGATCGCGCTGTTTGTGCCGCGGGACGGGGCCGCACCGGCACCGCCCGACTGGCGTGCCGACCTGCGCGCGCTGACGCGCGCACCGGTACTGCTCGGCCTGCTGACCACGGTGCTGGGTTTTGGCGGCATGTTCGCGGTGTTCACCTATATTGCACCTATCCTCACTGAGGTCAGCGGCTTTGCCGAGTCGGCGGTGTCGCCGATCCTGTTGGTGTTCGGCGCCGGCCTGATAGCCGGCAACCTGCTCGGCGGACGCTTTGCGGACCGCTGGCTGGTGCCTGCCGTGCTCGGCAGCCTGCTGTTGCTGGCGGCAGTGTTGGGGCTGATGACCTTCGCGATGCACAGTCGGTTTCTCGCGGTGGTTTTCGTCGGCCTGCTCGGCGCTGCCGCTTTTGCCACAGTGCCGCCACTTCAGATGTGGGTGCTTTCCAAGGTGGAGGGCGCCGGCCAGAGCCTGGCATCGAGCTTCAACATTGCCGCCTTCAACCTGGGCAACGCCATCGGCGCCTGGCTGGGCGGCGCAGTGATCGACAGCGGTGCCGGACTGGCAGCGCTGCCCTGGGTGGCGGCGCTGGTGCCACTGGCTGCAGTCGCCACGGCACTGTGGAGCCGTCGGCTTGAAAAGGCCGCACACAAATCCGAATTGCAAATCCAGGCCACCCGCCCCTGCGGGTGACGATTGAAAAGGAGTTGGTTATGAAAATTGATCTGTCCGGAAAAACCGCCGTGGTGTCCGGTTCGACCATGGGTATTGGCTTCGCGATTGCCGGGGGATTGGCCGAGAGCGGCGCCGCGGTCGTGGTCAATGGACGCAAACAGGCGTCCGTGGATGAGGCCGTTGCCGCATTGAAAAACGCATTTCCGGAGGCAGAGGTGCGCGGCGTCGCTGCGGACCTGGGTACTGCGGAAGGCTGTGCGGAAATGGTCGAAGCGGAGCCTGTGGCGGATATCCTGGTGAACAACCTGGGCATCTACGGCCCGCAGGACTTTTTCGAGATACCGGATGAAGAGTGGACGCGCTTCTACGAGATCAACGTGCTCTCTGGCGTGCGCCTGTCCCGCGCCTATCTGCCCGGCATGCTGGAGGAAAACTGGGGCCGGGTGATTTTCCTGTCGTCGGAGTCGGCGCTGAATATTCCCGCAGACATGATCCACTACGGCTTTACCAAGACCGCCAATCTTTCCATCGCCCGCGGCCTGGCCAAGCGCGTGACCGGTACAGGCGTGACCGTGAATTCGGTATTGCCCGGGCCCACAATGTCCGAAGGTGTGGAAGAAATGCTGCGCGAGGACGCGGAAGAATCCGGGCGTTCGATGGAGGAGACCGGCGTGGCTTTCGTAAAAGAGAATCGCCCCAGTTCCATCATCCAGCGCCCGGCAACTGTGGAAGAGGTAGCCAATATGGTGATCTACACCGCTTCCCCGCAGGCCTCGGCCACCACCGGCGCCGCGCTGCGGGTGGACGGCGGTGTGGTGGACAGCATCGCTTAAAGGTATGGCACTTTTGTAGGGGCCTGCTTGCAGGCGAAAAGATCGGGGCCCGGAGGGATACGCGTGTAAGCAGGCTCCTGCATCGCCAGATGCCTTGGAAGACAGCGAAAAATTCTCAATAGTTGCTGAAATATTATCTCTTGATCTGAGGGGGCAGTTGCCATGAAGTTCAATTTTACAGTAGCGGGCGAAAACAGGTTTCGCGCCGCTGGCATCTCTTTGCTGATTTTCCTGTGCGCCTTCTCGGTCGCATCGGCCGCAAACACCGAGTCGGATAACAACTGGGTCGCCACCTGGAGTGCCAGTCCGCAGCCGCTGTGGGAGGGGGATTTCGCCCTGCCCACCAATGCGCCCGGCAACCTGGAAGACCGGACGCTGCGCCAAGTGGCGCGGGTCAGTGCTGGCGGTGAACGGGTGCGGGTGGTGTTGTCCAACCGCTACGGCTCCAAACCGCTCCGGATCGGCGCCGCCCACCTGGCCCTGTCGGGCGGGGAAGCGGAAATTGTCGCCGACTCGGGGCGCGCGCTGACCTTTTCCGGGGAAAAGGCAGCGGTGATTCCACCCGGCGCGAGCATGGTGAGCGACCCGGTGGCGCTGTCCGTAAAGCCGCTGCAGCAGTTGGCAGTGAGTCTCTACCTGCCGCAACCGACGCCGCCGCAAACCTTCCATTGGGACGGATTGCAAACCGCCTATATCGGCGATGGCAACCAGGTGGATAGCGGTGAGATGGAAATCGCCTCCACAACCAATACGCGCGTATTTCTCAGCGGTATCCTGGTGGATGCTGAAAAGAAAACGCGTGCGGTGGTCGCTTTCGGCGATTCCATTACCGACGGCAACGCCTCCACGCCCGACGCCAATCACCGCTGGCCGGATTTTCTCGCCGAGCGCCTGGCGGGGCGGAATATCGCCGTCGTCAATGCGGGGATATCCGGTGCGCGCCTGCTGGACAGTTTCATGGGGGAGAATGCCCTGGCGCGCTTCCAGCGGGATGTGCTGGGCCAGCCCGGCGTGAGCACGGCCGTCGTATTGATGGGGATCAACGATATCGGCTGGCCCGGCTCCGACCTGGCGCCGAAAAAGTCGCTGCCGGAAGTCGGCCAGATGATCGGCATTTACCGCCAGTTGATCGCCCGGGCCCACCTGCACGATGTGCGGATACTGGGTGCCACGCTGACACCTTTCGAGAATGCGCTGGATGGCGCGCCGGTGCAGAATTATTACACCGAGGAGAAGGAGGCGCTGCGGCAGGAGATCAACCGATGGATACGCGAAAGCGGCGAGTTTGATGCCGTGATCGATTTTGACCGCGCGCTGCGCGATCCGGACAACCCCCGCCATATCCGCGCCGAATACGATTCCGGCGATCACCTGCATCCGGGCGACGCAGGTTACCGCGCCATGGCGGAGGCGGTGGACCCGGAACTGCTGTAAACGGTGGCGCGCGGCCCAATCGGTAGGGGAAAGCTGGGAACCGCTATTCCCCCGGTGCATCGAGCCGGCGAATTTTGCCCTTCGCCAGTTCCAGCATAAAGTGATCGTCGGGTTCGCTTTTCCGGAATGCCTCCAGTATGCCCAGCAGTTCCGCGAAGCGGCCGCCGGACAGGGCGGCCAGCGGGCTGTCCGACGAAGAGGGAGAGTCGGTCGCCCGGTGCCGTGCGGACTCGGCCAGCAGGTGGTACTGGGCCAGTCGCCGGTCGCCGATATCGCGTCGGGCCAGTGCGCCGCCGTTGCGCAGGCGGTAGAAGTCCACGGCGAGATCGAAACCGGTCCAGTCGCCTAAATCCCGTAGGGAGATTTTTCCGTTCCGGCTTAGCTGTCGTTCGACGCGTTTTTCCGTCTCTGCCCATTGGCGGGACTTTTTCAGTTTTTGCATATCCACACGGCTCGACGGAAAGGTGTCTTCCGGCAGCCGGGTGAGCAGCAGCAGGTCTTTGCCGTTGAACCCCAGCAGCAGCTCCTTGAGATCCTGCGGCCACTCCCCGGGCAGGAAGCGCTGGCGACTCAGCTCGCGGATATGCCAGCGGGTAAAGGTCCGGTAGTCCGCCGATTCCAGAATCTCCCGGTTCCAGGGCGGCTCTTCCCCGGCGCGCGCCCGGGTGTCGTACTCCTGCCGGTAGTGCTCGAAGAGTTCGTCGAATCTCGGTACCCGGTCCAGGGTTACCGTCTCCACTTCCACCCGCTTGCGGTTGTGCAGTGTGAGGATCTTGTAGGCCGGCAGGTAGGCGGCCAGGGACGGGGCTTGGATATTGAACAGTGTCCCACCATTGCGGCCTCGGGCTATGCCGGTATCGTTGATATGCATGTGGCCGCCCACATGCACCTGTATGCCGGTTTCCGCCAGTACCCGGCTGACGTGCTCCCGCGGCCGCCTTTTAAGCTGAAAGGTATTGTCGCCAAACAGAGACGCAATGGCGTCCGACTGACCGTCGTAGAATCCGGTCATGGGGAAATGGCTGAAGGCGATCAACCGCTTGTCCGCCCTTTCCGCTCTCCGCACCAGATCCCGTATCCAGTCCAGCAGGTGGCGTTTGTGGGTGAGGAGCCTGTTGTAACCGGCATTGCCGGAGCCCCGGAAGCCGATCTCCGTTTCATCCGGCACATACACATTGGCATCGATCGAGAGTAGCCACAGCCCCGGTACCGGTTCCACCAGATAGCTGGCATCCGGGACGCGGTGGCAGTTGCGGTAATCCGGTTTTTTCCATTCTCCGCCGCTGCCCCGGCGGCAGATTTCATATTGCCGCTTCCGGTAGCCGGCCTCTGCCTGTGCGCGCTCGAAGTCGTAGTTTCCCGGAGTGAGGTTTTCGGAGCTGGAGTAGGGCGTCTCCCAGTAGAGGTATTCGGGCTGTGGGGCAAAGCCGAAATCGGCCATCGTCTCCATGACACCCCTGTAGCCCAGGTGCCTGATTTCCCCGGTGCAGATGGTGGGCAGGGCGCGGCCGGTATCCACTCTGGTCCAGCGACCTTCGTAGCCCTTACACTCCCGGGCGCCCCTGCTGAAAATACGCTGGTTGTGGCCGCCCTCACCGAGGAAATCGGATTTTCCACCGGGCACCGGGAAGGGCCGGACCGGGTCGTGGTTGCCCGGCGCGGCGAAAAATTCCATACCGTACCGGTCGCTGTAGTGGTTCAGTATTTTTTGCAGGCCGCGCAGGTGTATTGGCTGGCCGTCGTCACTGAAGTCGCCCGGTAGCGCCACCAGTCGGATCCCCTTCGAGGCCGCATCGTCCAGGGCTGCCAGCAGGGCGAAATAGTTTTCGTTGAACAGTCGGGTGGAGTTGAGCTGTGCCTCCATGGTGCGGATGGTGGCGCTTTTTTTTGAGATGCTGTTCTCGATGCCGGTAAAGGAACCATCCTCGAACTCCGCGTATACATCGTGAAAGTGGATGTCCGGCATAAAGGCTATT
>NZ_JAPIVK010000059.1 GCF_026183675.1 Microbulbifer halophilus | reverse complement strand
TGGTGTGGGAGGACGGCGGGGGTAATCCCGCCTCCTACCCGATGGTACTGATGGGAAAAGGAGCGCAGCGAGGCGCCCATCTTTTATGGTCCCGATATTTCCGAAGTTGGTTACCAGTCCATTTTCCGCTTGATAAACGCCGCCAGCTTCTCGCCATTGGCCACATGCTGCGCAATGCGCGGGTGCTGGCCGTAGCCGGTGTAGTCGAAGAAGAGGGTGGCCAGCTTTTCGTCATCAAATTCACTGCGCATCTGTTTCACCGCCGCGCGGATATAGTCCGGCCACTTATCGTTGGCGGTGGCATCCATACTGCCCAGGGCGCAGATAATCTGCGCCTCGGGATATTTCGCGCGGATGGAGCGGACAAAGTCCACATAGGCCTGGATGCGTTCTTTATCAGAAGGAATCGGATCCAGGCGCTTTTCCCGGTCGATCAGCCAGCTGTCGTTCTGGAACAGGTTGATCACCACCACATCCGGCGTCCAGCGGCTGAAATCCCAGCGGCTGTCGTTGTCGCCGACGGCGCTCAACTGGTCGTAGTACTGCGGCATGGTGAACGGAAACCAGCTCACCATAATGCCGATACCGCTCCTGCAGATGGTGTGCAGCTCCGCGTCCAGTCTGCGCGCGGCCACCGAGCCGTAGGCCCAGTAATTGTTCTTCTCGGAGGCCAGGTCGTCGCGGCCGTTGTCCGCACCCTCGTTGCCCATACCGCAGCTGATGGAATCGCCATAGATCTCCATGCGTCGCTCCGGCCGTTCCGGCGGCGGTAGCAGTCGGGCGTCGTCCGACAGCAGCAGGCCCTTGAAGGCCGTGGCGCCCTCCGCGCCCTCGGTGCGCTTGACGATTTCCAGCGAGTGTTTGCCGGGCGACAGGCCGTAGCCGATCTCGTAGCGGTGCTCGCCCTTTTTCGCCTGCAGCACGAAAGGGTGCCGGCGGTTGCCGTCCACGATGACGTTGTAGTAGTTGTTGCCCTGCTCGTCGTCCAGGACCAGGGCCAGGCTGGTGCCGGTAAAGTTGGCCTCGATGCTGCTGCCGGGCCAGGAGAGCAGGGGCGCCTTGCGGTCACTGAAATCGATGCGGCCAGTGTATTGCAGCGCTTCGGCATCCGCGTCTACGCGGGTGGCGGCCGGGACCCGGGCGGAGACCAGGGCGAGACAGAGAATGGCGGTCAGGGCGATTATTCTTTTCATGGCGATTGCGTGTCCATACCTATAATGAGGGAGCATACAATGCGGTGTGGCGGACAGTAAAACCGCCCGCTTCAGTTAACCTTCGAGAAGAGGCAGTGCGCCGTACGTACCTGGCAGGAGAGCATGTGACTGGCCCTGCGAGGTCTGCCGCTGCCGTCGTGTAAGTGACCAGGAGCCCTGATGAAGCATCGAGAGCCCCGGGAAGTTGCCATGTCCTCCCTTCTCAGAGTCGGCCGCAATCCCACCGGCAGGGATCTGGTCGTGGGCGATGTGCACGGCCACCTGGCGCAGCTGCAGCGGCAGCTCGACGATCTCCGCTTCAATCCGCAGAGCGATCGCCTTTTCTTCCTCGGCGATATCGTGGATCGCGGTCCGGACAGCGGGGTGCTGTTGGAGATGGTCGATCAGCGGACTTATTTCAGTGTTCTCGGCAACCACGAGGCGATGATGATCGCGGGCTACGAGAGCCCGGGGAGCGCCGGCCTGCATCGGGCCAATGGCGGCGAATGGTTCTATCGCCTGCCGGATGAAGAGCGGCAACAGTGTGTGGCTGCGGCGCGGCGCTGGCCCTGGGCCATCGAAGTCGACACCGGTTTCGGGCGCGCCGGCCTGGTACATGCCAATGTGCCCGACAGTAGCTGGATCGAGCTGCTCCGGCAGCTTCGCGCCATGGACCGGCACTGGCGGTCCGGTGCGCCACTGACCGAACGTGCGGTGGCGTTCGCGGCACAGAATATCCTCTGGAAGCGGACCCTGATCCTGCACTTCTACGGCAAGGTGCTGGAATCCGGCGCAGTGCGACAGAAACTCGAGGATTATCTGGAATCCTTCGGTGTCGGGGAGGAGTGGAAGGTGCCGGCAACGGCGGAACAGCTGGAACCTTTCCGGATTGCCGGTATCGACCGTGTCTATATGGGGCATACCTATGTGCCCACGGCGATCCGGGTGGGGAAATGCCATTTTCTGGACAGTTACCGGGAGGAACCGGGGGACGCGTTGAGCCTCGTCTGTATCAACCGCTGAGGGTGGCAATATAATTCGCAGCCGCTTTCTGAGAGAATTCACTGCCGCCGGCTCTGGGCAGAGCTCCGCGCCGGTGCCGAACACCCGTTTTTCTGCAGAGGGCGCCCGTGTCCCGCGTTTTGAACCCGATGTCGAATACCGTTGAGCTGAAGTCGATTCCCTCCACTCTGTCTTTCTATCGGCGCGCGCTGACCGCCAGAAAATCCGGCCGGGTGCCCGGTGAAGAGAGCGAGTTGGGACGGGTCCTGTTGCGGGGCAGGCGGGTCGATGTGGCGGCGCTGCGAACCTATCGGGAGGTGTGCGGCTTTCGCACGGGCGACGGCCTGCCGGTCACCTATCCGTTTGTGCTGGCCGCGCCCCTGCATATGGAACTGCTGGTCTCCGACGCTTTTCCACTGCCGGTGATGGGGCTGGTGCATGTGCGCAACAGCATCACCCGGCATCGGGCCATTGGCAGCGCAGAAACATTGGATATCGATTGTATCCTGACCGGTCCGTGTCCGTCGGCCCGGGGGCTGGAGTTTGACCTGCATACCCGCGTCTCCGCCGGCCGCGAGCTGGTATGGGAGGGTGTCACCACCATGCTGCGCCGGGGCAGGGGCAGCAGGGTGGGACGCAAGTCGGGGGCGGGGCGGAGACCGAGCGAGTTTACTCCGGATTCCGTTATCGACTGGCATATTCCCGCCAATACCGGCCGCCGCTACGCCCGCGTCTCCGGTGACAGCAACCCCATTCACCTGTCGGCATTGACTGCAAAGCCCTTCGGTTTCCGGCGCGCCATTGCCCACGGCATGTGGACCAAGGCACGGAGCCTGGCGGAACTCGAGTGCCTGCTGCCCGATGGGCCTTTCCGGGTCAGTGTCGACTTCAAGCTGCCGATACTGTTGCCCGGCGATGTGCAGTTCCAGTATCGGCGCGAGGGCGACGATATCGACTTTTTCGTTCGGGGCAGTGCGGGGAGGAAACCGCACCTTTCGGGATCCCTGGCGCCATTGCGGGAACAAGCCGATACGACGATGTAACCAAGCGGGAGCAACCGCCGGGGTCACCGCAAAACACTCCGCAACAGAGTGCCACCGCCTGTTCAAACATGGCAGCGGTGAGTCCTGGCAGCCCAGACATCTTCAGCGCCGGCCATACCGGCAGCCTCCCAGAATCTTCATCTATGCTTGGATAGCGAGTGCGACCTTGCAGCGAGTCCTCTTCGTGGTCGCCAGCTGTCGACAAAATACTCTGCATCACAAACTCGCTGATTGTTGGAGAATGAAGGAATGGGAACAATCACCACCAAAGATGGCGCCGAGATTTACTACAAGGATTGGGGAGAAGGGCAACCGATTGTCTTCCACCACGGTTGGCCGCTGAGTGCAGACGATTGGGATGCGCAGATGCTCTACTTCATCGGCAAGGGGTTCCGCGTGATCGCGCACGACCGGCGCGGTCACGGCCGTTCCAGTCAGATCGCCAACGGCCACACCATGGAACAGTATGCGCTCGATGCCGCGGCAGTGACGGAACATCTGGGATTGAGCAACGCGGTGCATATCGGCCACTCCACCGGTGGCGGTGAGGCTGCCAGCTATGTGGCGCGTTATGGCAAGGGCCGCGTGGCCAAGCTGATCATGGTCGCGGCGGTACCACCGATCATGGTAAAGAGCGATTCGAACCCGGAGGGGGCACCGATCGAAGTCTTCGACGACTTCCGCAAGCAGCTCGCCGCCAACCGCTCGCAGTTTTATTCCGATGTGGCGGGTGGCCCTTTCTATGGCTTCAACCGAGAGGGTGCGGACGTATCCCAAGCGGTGATCGAGAACTGGTGGAGGCAGGGTATGATGGGCAGCGCCCTGGCCCACTATGAGGGCATTAAGGCGTTTTCCGAGACCGACTTTACCGAAGATCTGAAGAAGATCGATGTGCCGACACTGGTGATGCAGGGGGACGACGACCAGGTAGTGCCGATCAATGCCTCCGGCATGCAATCCTCCAAGATCATCAAGAATGCCACCCTCAAGGTTTACAAGGGCTATCCGCATGGGATGCTTACCACCCACGCGGATGCGCTCAATGCCGATATGCTCGACTTTATACAGAGTTAGTGATCCACTTCCTTTTAACTTCCGGCCGCAGCCAGAAACCCACCCAGCAGCAGGGTGGCGCCAATCAGGATCAGGCCCTGGACGATGGCAATCAGTATGGCTGTCAGGAAGCCGGTGTCCAACACCATCATATAGGCAATGGCCGCCAGGGGGATGGTGATCAACATGCCGTATTCCGCGGTCACGCCGGGAATCATGCCGCCGACAAAACGCTGGATTACCACCGCCAGCAGCAGTGCAAACAGGCAGTGGAAAACGCCGGTGTTGCGTGCTCCCAGCAGGGCCGCGGCCATTTTCAGCGGCAACACCAGTACAGCCACTATCACGATCAGTAGGATGATAAGTTCCATTTACGAGCTCCATCTCGGTCAATTCCGGGGATCGATCGGGGACCTTCAGTGCCTTGTACCCCAATACGTCGGTTTGCTTCTCTCAACAAGATAGTTTTAAGCCAGGGCTCTGTGCCAGTGGTCGGGGGCCTGCTTCTTGTCGCGGGCTGTTTTCCCGCTCTGCCATTGGCGGTCCCATCTGTACAGGATAACCGAGTTCCACTGCTGTATTGGTCAGGTTTGGGAATGGACTGTCTGATTGAACGCCGCAAATGCGTCTTCCAGCCGCCCCGCGGCGCATTCCTCGCCGTGTCGGCGCAGTATCTCGATCACGCACTCGGCGGTACACAGGCCGCCCTCGGGCTGGTTGCGCCGCAGCCGGTAGCGGGAAGCGGCGTCCGATGTCAGGGCGAACTGCGGTGCAGCGCGCAAATAGGGGCTGTGGTTGTAGATTTTGCGGGCTTCCTGCCAGGTGGCATCGATCAGTATCACCTGTTCGAAGTCTTCCATCTGTGCGGAGGTGGCCTCCCCGCCGGGATAGACCAGCGCCGCCCGGCCGCATTCAATACTGTCCCGCAGTGCCGGCGATGGATGGCGGCGTTCCCAGATCACACGTTCCACCATATCCCCGCACTGCTGCAGGGCCAGCGTGCCGGTATTGGTCTTGCGGTGGAGTTCGCGCTGGTGGGTGAGCAGGGTGATTTTCATATCGGTGTTGTGCCGGGCAGGACCTGGTTGTGGGCGCGGCAATCCGCTCGCCGACACCATACGGGACAGGTGCTATTTCCCCACAGGGCCACGGCCGGTATGCAAGTCTACCCTGCGTGCCTGCCAGTATTTGTCTCCCCAGTAGTAGCCATTCAGCTTCGATATGGTGACGCCTTTGGAGCTGGAGGCGTGGAAGACTTTGTTGTCTTCAATATAGATGCCCACATGCCTGACTTTGTAGCCGGTTTTGAAAAACACCAGATCCCCCGCGCGAAGCTCGCTGCGGGGGACGGCCTCTCCCGCTCGGGCCTGGTCCCTCGTGGTACGGGGAAGCTCAACGCCAAGCTGGTCGCGGTAAGTGATATAGACCAGGCCGGAACAGTCGATACCCTGCGGTCCCAGGCCTCCCAGTTGATATCGGGTCCCTTTCCATTGCCGGTGTTGTGTGTAGATCCTTTCCTGTAGCGAACGGGTGCCTGTGCGCAGCGGTGCCGGTGTGCCCGATGGCGCGGCCTCTTCGGGAGCCTGTCTGTTCGGCGTGAGACTGCAACCCGCTGTGGCGGCTGCCAGGTAAACGATAAGGGGTAACAGCAGCTTCGTATTCATGGGATTTGGCCGGGACACGCGCGCCTATCTGTCGTCGATGGCGCGAATACGCTGGTCAGTAGTGGCACCAGAGTACGATATTGGCCTGAATACTAGCTGAATACCCCGGGACCGGGCCCTGACCTGGCGGCCCTTGCCCCGGATCCGGCGGCAACCGGGGCTAGGTGCGTCGGGTGGTTACTCTGAAGCCGGGGGGACCGCCAGCGCCTTCAACCCCTCAACGGCCTCGCGGACATGGGTTTCCCCGGTGGTACTCTCGACCTGGAAGGAGGGCTTTTCGGCGCCGTAGCCACCGAGCGCGGCGTCTGCCGCCGTGGGCACATAGCGCAGGTCGCCGTTGCTCATACCGACAAAAAAGGTGGATTCCACCGGGCTCGCGCGTTTCAGCTGCCGGCCGAGCGCGTCGAAATACTCGCCGGGAAAGCCTGCCAGGGAAATACCGGGCGTGAGCAGCAGGAGACCGACCTCGGCATCGGGATTCCGGAACGAAATGGTGTCAAACCTGAAATGGCCCTCATCGCGAAAGCCGTTCATTTCCCGTGTCGCCCGGACCGCGCCGTCGGCCAGTACCTGGCCCAGTCGGCGCGCCTGTGTATGGGCAGCTTTGAACGGCTTGGTGTCGGCGTGATAGGGATTGATATCGCCGCCGGCGCCCATAAAAAACATCGTGTGTCCGCCGACCTGCTCTTCAAATGACCTGCGCAGAAATCCGGGGTAATCGGCGGAGACGACCGGTCTTTCCAGGTCCATGGTGACCACCGGGTGAGCGCTGTAATTGAAAATGGTCAGGAATGGCTGTTCGTCTTTGTCCCGCAACTGAATGATCCCCAGCGAACTGTCCACATCGCGGTTGGGAATCCTGTCGGGGTTGGTCCAGAGCATCTCCACTTTGTTGTCCCGGATGATCCTGCGGTTGTAGGCCTCGTCGATGGCAATCTGCGTGGCGCCGATGGAAACCGGTTGCAGATGATCGCCGGCGGTTTCAACGCTGTCGATGATCTCCCGCCGGACCTCGTCCAGTTGGGCATCCGCCAGGTAGCCGCCGTGGGTATGGGTGGCCGCAACCATCACATGGTTGAAACCGCGCTGTTGCAGTTGTTGCTCAATCGCGCCGAAGTCTGTCTCGCGCAGAACCAGCAGGTCCACCGAAACCAGCGCCACCTTGTGGTTGCCATCCGTAAGGACGGCGGTGTGGATATAGAGGGGATCCCCGATCGATTCAACCGCGCCGGTGCCACCGCCGACCAGACCCAGTTTGTCCCCGGGATGCGGAGTGATATCCACTGCGGCGAAGCCCGCCCGGTACTCGGCGGAGAGGGCGCTGGTGGCGCTGGACAGGATTATCAGAAGAAAGAGAAGGCGAGTGGTCATGGGGTCAATCGATTCCGTGTTGGTCGGGCCGGCGCTTGTTTGAAGGCGTCGTGGTTGTGGTCTGCCCGGGTCGGCCTGTTTTGAGTTCCGCCGACCCGCACTTTGCCAGAATGCCGCAAAGCGTAAGCCGACGGAGTAAAAGCATGACACAAGCCGGTACGGAGCGTCGACACGATGTCGATGGGCCGCGCTCTCTACCGTTCGCGTTGCTGTTTTGTGGCTCCTGAATCGGCTGGCGCAGGGCAGGGGATTCCAACGCATACCGCCGCTGGCAGTGGCGGCGATGATGGCAATGGCTGTTTCTTTACACCCGCTTCCCGTCGACCCAACTCCTGCTGGACGACTGGTACAGCCACGGACGCTTTTCTGCAGAGCAGTCGAAAATGGTCCGCTATCTGGCTATCGATACTGACGAGTAGTAAGGAAAAATTAATAAAACCAGATCCGCCTAATCCCTGTAGGGAAAATACACGACAGTCCTGAGAACGGGTTGGGATATGGGCACTCGCCCTGTTGATTGAATAAAATATTGACGTACGGTTGTTCTGGTGAATAAACCTGTCGCTGGCGGTACTGCGACGACACGTTGAAGCGGGTCGAAGTAACCCGTTCGAAGTTTTCATCAAACAACCGTAAATCCGGATAAAAACATGACAACTAATCAATTTTTTTTGGCAATATTTATCTGTTGTATCGGTCAATCGGCAATGGCGGAACAGACTGCAGACCGGCCCCAGGGCCTTACCGCGCGGCTGGCCGAAGAAGAAGCGCGCCTGCTGCCCCAGCGGCGCGCCTATCGCCGGCATTTTGCCGATGCCTATGCCGCCTATCCGTCTATTCCCGCCGGCACCCTGGAAGCGATCGCCTATGTCCAGAGCCGCTGGGTGCACCTGGATCCGGATGGAAATTCCGCTATGCAAGGCCACCAGCATATGCCGAAAGCCTACGGCATAATGGGGCTCTACGCCGGGGGAGGCGCCGCGGACCAGATATCCCGGGCCTCTGCGATAACCGGCATGAAGGTGCAGAGGATTAAGCGGAATCCCAGGTCCAATATACTCGCCGCGGCAGCCCTGCTGGATCTGGAGTTGCGCAAAGATGTGGACCGGTTGGGGCTCCTGCGCGGCGGCATGATTCTGCAGCCGACCCTGGAGGATATGGTACCGACGCTGAAGCGCTACGCCGGATTCTCCGAATACTCGGCGAAAAATGTCGCACAGGATTACGCCCGAACAAGTTTCGCCTACGACGTGCTCCTGGCCCAGGATCGCGGTGTGGACGACCGGGGAATCAGGGTACCGGAGAAGGCCGTCGCCTGGGAGCGGGCGTTTACGCCCAGGCAGTTGACGACTTTGCGCGCGCCTTTCGTACGCCTGCAGGTGACGGAAGATGCCCTGGAAACCCGCGAGTACCGACTCGACCCGATTACTGAAACACTCCAGCGCAAGGAGCAGGATTCCGAAACCCCGGTGCCGCAGGGCTCCATCGATTCCGATACCCAGGGGGAGCAGGGAACCGAGAGCCTGGATGGTCCGCAAAGCCTCCTGGACACCATGAGCACCGACTACGGGCCGGCGCTCTGGGTCGCCTCGCCCTACTACCACTCGCGTTCATCCTACAGCTCCACCACCATCCACACCGCCCAGGGCAGTTACGCCGGCACGATCAACTGGTTCCAGGACAATCCCTATTCGGTCAGCGCACACTATGTGATTCGCAGTTCCGATGGCCAGGTGACGCAGATGGTGCGCAACCACCATGCGGCTCACCATGTCGGGGTGCACAATGGCACGACGCTCGGTATCGAGCACGAGGGATATGTGGACAACAGCTCCTGGTACACGACGGCGATGTACAACAGCTCCGCCGCCCTGGTGCGCAGCTTCTGCGACAGCTACGCAGCGATCGACTGTGCCAATGCATACGATGGCCCGGCACACAGCGACGTGGTAGTGCTGCCCTCCTCAATCGATGTAAAAGGGCACCAGCATTACACCAGCCAGACCCACACAGATCCCGGCATCAACTGGAACTGGTCCCACTACTACACGCTGCTCAATCCCGGCAGCGGCGGCTCCACCACCGTGCTGGACTCTTTTGATAGCAGTGAGGGCCATTTCTATACCAGCCCCACCTATTCGGGCAGCACGGTGGGCATCTCCACCCAGTCCAGCGCTACGCGGGACTGCAATATCAGCCACGGGGGCAGTTGCTCGCTGCGGGTGCTGCTGAAAGACGATACCGGAAGCAACAGCGACTGGCGGGTGCGACTGCTCTCCGGTGCCGGCAGCCCGGGCGCCAATGTTCCGCTTTCAAGCAACGGCCGCGTCGGCTACTGGGTGTATGCCGCGGCCAGCGGAATGCGCGCCGCCATCGGAGTCGATGACAGCGACGGCACGGAGCGCAGTTACAGCAAGAGCCTCCCCGCCGACAGCTGGACCTTCGTGGAGTGGAACCTGGCCGACAGCGACGACTGGTATGCCTGGGCCGGCGGATCCAATGGCACCATCGATGCCGGCAATGTGACCCTGGACGCTGTCTGGATACTCCGCGACCCGGACACCGCTTACGATGTAAACGTGTATATCGACGAGGTGCAGATCCAGAACTGAAACGGGGCCGGGGCCGACAGGAACCGTCGCGCCCTGTATTGCGCGGTTATGGTTGGTCCCGGCATCTGTTCGAGCATTATTCTCGAATCTGTTCACCAAAGTCGGTTGAATAGCAGGGCTCTGTTATTGAAAGGGCAGAAGCTCTCTGAAAGGACCTGTCAGGCTTTCGAGCGCGGACATTTCCTTGGAGTAAAATACCAGCGAGGAGCTGTTCCATATATAGGTATCGGGGCTTCTTCAATGACTTTGCTGCCAGTGGTGGTCGTGTCGTAGAAAATACTGTGGCAGTTGGCCCAATCAGGCCGAGGCTTCTCTCTCAGCTCGTCAAATATATCATCGTCATAGGCTTCAACGACCTTGAGAGTCGATTTCGAGGAATCCGTAGACGCTGTTGAGTTTCTGTAATCTGCAGTGTTTCATCTCAACAGCTTAATCACTGTCTATGCCCTGTCCACCTCTTCATTCCATTGCTCTTCATATCCTGCGCGTTCGAGGTAGCCGCCAAGTGAGTTGTGGAGCTTTTCAGTCCAGTACTGAGGGCTTCCTTCACAGGGCAAAGCCACTTTTTCTTTTTCTGATTTGTTGACCATGGCCCAGAAAAATCTGCTTAAATGGACTGCTTCCTCTTTCGAGCTGACAAAGCCTCTGGTCAAAATATATTCTGAAAGGGAATCATCAAGGAGATCCGAGAAATAAAGGGCTAAAGTTTTCTCTTCGTTGTATTGATACTCGATCATGCTATGGCATCCCTCGTATTCTTGATTACCGACATACGGTCGGTAATCCGCCGGGGCAGGTATCAATTGTAGGTGGGCTCCTGGACAATGAGCAACTTATGATATTGGCCCTATTGATTCGGGTGTGGGTAGCGTAGAATCATCGATCCTGATTCCACAGATTTTCCCGCGAGCAAACGCCATGAAACCTTGGATCGAACTCGGCACCGCCCAGATTCCCAATAATGGCGGCATACTCAAGCTGCGCCAGCGCGACCGGGAGTTCTCCATCTCCCTGAGTGGCCCCCGCGGTGAACTGATGAACAGTCGTCGCTTTAACAGCGAGCGGGAGCTAGCGCTGCTGGGCTGTGCTCACCTGAAGAAACACAAGAATGCCCGGGTAGTCGTGGGCGGTATGGGCATGGGTTACACCCTCGCCGCCGCCCTCGAGGTACTGCCGCCCTGCGCAGAGGTGATAGTCGCCGACCTGATCCCCGAGGTGGTGGAGTGGAACCGTGGGCCCCTGGGCGACTGCGCCGGCCGGCCGCTGGACGACAGTCGCTGTAAGATCCATATCGGCGATGTCGGTGAGCTGCTGGTAAAGCGCGATGGCGACTACGACGCCGTGCTGCTGGATGTCGACAACGGCCCCGAGGGGCTGACCCATAACGACAATAACTGGCTGTATTCGCTCGATGGCACCAACTGTATCTACGAAAGCCTGGCGCCGGGCGGTATGTTGGCGGTTTGGTCGGCTGGGCCCGATACCCTGTACGTTCAGCGGTTGAGGAAAACCGGCTTTGACGTCGAGGTCAGGACCGTGCGGGAGCGCCCCGGCAAGGGGGCGCGACATACGATATTTCTGGCAAAGAGGGTGTCCGAGTGAGGTGCAATAATCGGAGATAAGGGAGTGAATAGAGTTGGGTCAAGGTTTGCTCCTTTTTAGTGTAGTGCAGGCTATTAGTAAGATAACGTATTTTTGTTTCTCTTCTGCGCAACGATACCCAACTTCTTCCGATATGTTGCGATAGAGTGATCGGTCAGCGGTTTGCTTTTGATTGGATTTTTATTCAAAAAACCAAATAACCTGTAGAAAAAAGTTACTGCAGGCAGAAGTTGAACATCCTGGTAGTCACCTGGTGCGCAGTTTGTCAGGTAACGCATGTCCCCTGTGTGCAGATACCCGCCGAACTTGTCCATAAGTCCTTTTGATAGTGATTTCCCGAATCTCGGGATGAAACTGCAGACTTTGGCTAGTACCGAGATGGTGACGCTACCTGGAGGCAGCAAGGTGACCGCATCAGCTGCATTTACAATGCGATATACCGGCGTCTTTAGTGGGGTAATCCACTCAGCGGAACCAACACTGGGTGATCCAAAGGTATAACAGGCGGCAATACCTGCCTTACATTTCAGTCGCTTTGCGGCAACCGTTGCCAATGCGCCGCCCAAGCTGTGTCCGGCTATTAATAGCGATTTACCAGCATGCTCAGGCTCGTCAATGGCTTTTTGAATATTTCCGGCGACGGACTCATAACTTTCCTTAAACCCTTGATGAACCATTCCTTCTGTGGCACAGGGGACCTTATTAGCTTTGATGTCCGATCGGATATCTTTCACGCTCGTTGTTTCAGTGCCTCTAAAAGCAAGTATGAGAAATTTGTCAGTAGAGGCCAGGAAAGCCTGTGTCCCCGTTTCTTTACTGTCGAACAATTTTTCGAGTTTAAAGTTCAGTCCATTGAGCTCAGACGTAAGAATTCCTTTCTCACGTTCGGCATCGTAGCTTAGCTTCTCAATTAACTCGGTGAATATGCTCAGCTTTTTATTTGAGAGTAGCCTATCTATCGCTTTGTGGAATTTTTCTTCTTGTGATTTTCCAAAAAATGGCGGATTAAACCGAATATAGGCCAGTTGGGCCATGCAGGCCATAAGCCAAGCTGTTCGGTCGCTGTACGCTAGGCGATGTGACGGTGTGCGGCGGGCTAACATCTCCTGCGTAAATAGATGGTCTTCCGGTGAGGGGGAAATAACAGAGGGGTTGGTTGTTATCGGAGTTGTGCTGTCATCCATAATATCGCTTCCTATGATCGATTACTTGAATTGAGTGCTAACGTTCAGGTGAGTTCAAATATCGCTGCCTCCAAGCTTGTTGGTTTGAGTGGTTTTGGTCTACAAGACTTAACTTTCCGGAAACACCCAGTGGAATATCGAATTTCTCAAGGACCCAGTATACGTGAACAGGTGTTCCGGGATTAGTTCGCTTCTAATACCAAGTGCACCAGTACTCTGGTTTCGACTGCCAAAGCGATTTAGTCAGTTTGATGTTGTCGAATCGAACCTGCAGTGTTGTATCCTCTGCTTTCCGATAGATGCCGATTTTGAAATCGATCTTGTTGTTTGCGCCCAGCTTCTCACAGCCGCCGGCGTACTGGCAACTAGACCCTGGTATGTACCCCCATTTTCCGTGATACGCGAAGGCGTCGTGATAGTAGGTCTCGTCTATACGTTTATACCGAAACCCCACAGTTGTATTGCCTTCACGATGCTCCATTTCCGTGTGCTCTGGAAATAAGGATATAGTCACGCTGTACCAAGTCCCTATTGCGAGGTTTTCGACCTTCCCAACTTCGATACGTGATGCACTCGGATTCGACCCCGTGTCATTGTTTAACGCCAGAAGTACAAGGGACAGCGACCCATCGCCCTCAGTGCGTAGCTTCCCGGCAAGCGGAGGACCATGGGGGCTTCCTTGCCATAGCTGGAAGATGATCGTATCACGGATAGGTTGGTCTTGACTTGCACGGAATGCGAAACCAATGTGCCGTCGTTCGCCGAAATTGAGGCCTTCATTGGGATCACTATAGAGAATGTGGTGATTTACTTTCTGCATGTAGATTGAGCTATCGGAGCTGTCACACTCGTCCGTGCAGCCACGTACCTCATAGGCAAGTGATGCGCCGTATCCATATGAGTTTGGACTCAGCCACGCGCGTCGGTAGTGATCTGGCGACCACTCGGGACTTGGCCCCTTCAACGCAGTCTCGAAGTAGATCCCGTTGTCTAGTAGTTCGAATCCTGAATCCACAATACTCGCGTCGTAGCCATCAACGACGCGGAGCACTCCTGAAGGGCAATCGGATAACATGGATGACTGTTCGGTGATGGCGCCGGGACTGTCAGGCAGCATTGGTCCTGCGTAACTGTAAGCACATGTCAATAAAGACGCGTACCATGCTAGGATTCGTAGCTTCACGGTATATTCCGTCCTTTCTAAAGTTGACGACCTTCTGAGAATATTGGGGCAGAGTGAAATTTTGACACTCAATTTAACCTCGCGTAATTGAAGACAATTCATGTATAAGCGAAGATCAGTCACTGGCACAATCAGCGGGCACGGCCCCGGCGGAAAAAATATTAGGGCTGGGGTAAATTTTTTAGGTTCGGATAATAAGAAATAAACGTCAAAAATAGATCTGTCCCTTTTTCTTTGGTTTTCTGGTTGCTTTCTTGGTCGAAAACAATTTTACGAAAACACAAGGCCTTTTTAAGTATGCACAGAATGTTTTTCCTTATTTTCAATGGGTTGCTAGTTTCAGAACGAGAACAAATTAGTTCCTGTGGTGAAATCAGTGCCAAAAACAGATCTGTCCCCTTTATTCCGGTCCCCTTTATTCCTTTATTGTGCTTTATTGTGTCCGCAGCCCTCGTTAGATTTTGACCTTCCTCCAAGCCGCCTTAAAGCGAGAACGATTTGGAACCTGTTCTATCATTCCCCTCTTTTGAAGACGCTTGAAGACAGCTTTCATCGAGTTCTCAGAACGAACACCACAAAGCGCCCTGGCTTCCCTATTCGTAATTTCTGGATTTTTTTCCAAAAACTCCATTATCAATTCTTCAGGTGATGCTAATTTCTGATGGGGAATCGTTACCAAAACGGAGCTTTGTTGCTCCTCGATTACCGGGTCATGCAACCTTAGCTTCCGCATTGCATCAAAAGCAGTGTTTAGGCCCTCTCCAACGTCCTTATTTGGAGGGTTCGGAAATTTATTTATTAGCCGAACAAGCTGCTGATTTCTTGCAAACTGCGAGTGAAGTACGTTGTCTTTAGTGATATGTCCAGCAAACTTTCCTGGGCTTTCCACTTCTATCCTATTGTCAAAAATCCTAACTTGGACGTCTGTCGCAATACTGTAATCACGATGCAGAATTGCATTGGTAATTATTTCATGAAGTGTTTCTGCTGGATATTGAATGTCGATGAGGCTTGCCTCACCGAGCTTCTTTATCTCTTCCACAATTTCCTGAGTTTTGGCTACAGAATCATAAATAAGCTTATACGCCCACCCCTCGATAGTGATTGGATCAAATGCTAAATGGTCTCTCGATGGCTCTTTTTCAACCGTTTTATATCGGAATACTTTTACCGCTGTTCTCTTTGGAAGGAGAGCGGTGATTTTCAACCCAGTTGTCCAAATAACTGCGTTTAAGCAG
>NZ_JAPIVK010000058.1 GCF_026183675.1 Microbulbifer halophilus | reverse complement strand
GTGTTGTGGGGAGGGCGGGCTAAATACCCGTCCTTACCCGATTAAAGCTTTGCCCAGGCCTCAAAACCTCTTTCGGTTAGCACGGTAACCCAAGGTCGATGCTCAGGATCGAATACCACCCCGTATGCTGGGCTCAGTATGAATCCGTGCTTCTCGACCGAATCAGGATCATTCAAAGCGATGAACTCTGCAAGGTTGGCAAAAGGAACACCAACTTTGCCGAACTCTACATGCACCGCCTCGGTAGTCACTTCACTCAAAAGCCCGCTAGATTCGAACCGATAAATGCTGTCACGATAATCAAGCTCTTCCAAGCCGACTCGATTCGTTCTTTTGGTAGAGGGGACACCAAGCATCAATTCCAGTTCATCTCGACTGATACCAAGAGAAACATGGCCAAGCTTGGAAAATGGTTCAATTCTCATATGGCTTTCTCGCCGCCAGCACGCGCGGCTTTGTAGTGGAGGCGAAGCCGCAACGGAAAAGACGTCGCTGTGCCTGGCCTTGTTATAGCTTTTCGATTTCACTGAACGAACCAGCCACTTGTTGGACTTCTCCCGTCTCATGTAGCCATAAATAAACCGTGCCGCCAAACGATTCGCCTTCTTTCAGGAAAACCATTTGATCTCCAAGCCCATTGCCTGCAATGGTGATCGCGTTTTCCGGGAAGTTGCCGAAACCGCGGCATGACTCGGTTTCCTTGATAATATGGTTGCAAGTGCGCGATAACCTTTTCCTGTCCGAGGTATCTTTAATGGGATAAAACTCCCAATCGTCTTCTTCTGTAGACGCCTCGCCTCCGTTATCAATTTTCATCGCTTCACGGTACTCGTGAGGCAATTTTGCTCCCAACTCTTCCTCGGTTCGCTTTAGCTGCTTTTCGGACAGGTCAAACGCCACTGCTGTCTCCTTAGCTATAACGTTGCCAGCTGGGGCGGCCTACGCTGTTTATGCGCGTAGCGCATAGCGTAGGCCGTCCCGCGGAGGCGCGCAGCGCCGGAGCGCCGGAGCGTACAGACTGGTCTTGTTACAAATTTACCCATAAAGTGACACATTAATACCGGGCTTAATAGAAACCCTGACACCGTATGGAATGGTTAATTATCCATCATACCTACTGGTACCGAAACACTTTGCAGGTGCAAACTCCAGATACTCTCCATATTTTTCATATTTCCGGACCAAGCCCGGACAATCGAATAGCCGCATAGAGAACACAGCCTGAACGTTGCCATCTGTGGCAGCCAGAACGCCTTTAGCGCGAAGCGCGTTGTGTAGGCTGTCCGCAGCATGGCCTGGTTATGCATTTCCCCGTTCTCGCCACTCACTAATTGTTGCGACAAGCATGAATGTGGAGATTAGAAAAAAGAATGCAACTATGCTGTATGCTATTACGCCCTCAATTTTTGCACCCTTAACCCTTAGCCTCCAAACTTCCATCATGCCGAACGTCTAGAAACATAAGCAGCGTGATTAGAAAGCTTGATACAGATGCCCCCGCCATCTTCCGATGCTCATAGAGCTTTCTTCCAAGTATTGCCTTCAGAAAGCTCGATTCCTCAGGTAGTTGTGGTCTATTAATTCCTTTTCTACGTAGCCTGCGTTCTTTCATTCTAGACATAGAAAAAAATGTATAACGTCGCGCTCACCGGCGGACAATGCTATGCACCTTTGTGCGATAATGGGAGCGAAGCGACCAGCACAAAGGTGCATAGCGTTGGCCGTCCGGTGCAGCGCCTGGTTATGTGGGAACACACTCTCCGTCGATTTTGTAGGTGATTTTCCGACGTACTCCAGGCGTGGGTACAGACTCACCATTAACTACCTTGGGAACAAGATTGTGCTTCTTTAGAGCCTCTCTTGCTGCTTCCTCAAAAATACCCGCCGGATGTGAGCCAACGACTCTCACGTTTTTCATTGAACCATCAGGCATCACTGTTAATTCGAATTCAACCCACCCCTCTATGCAATTTCTTAGCGCCTCGATAGGATAATTCGGCTTCACATAAATGGTTGTCGCAGAAGCCGAAGCAGAAGCAAAACTAAGTAACGATAAAAACACTAATTGCTTCATAGGTAAGCTCACATAACAGTTAATTCAAAAGCCACCGGCTTTATATCAACTTCGCTCCTATCTGCAAATCTCTCCCGAAGAGTAATTTTAAAAATCCCTTAAAAATCAAAAGGTTGCAAAAAGATGATGGTTTATTGACCAGAAATATAAAGCGAGGCAGCGTGGCGCGCCAGTTGCCGGGCCGCTTTTGATCATATTACGTCCCTTATATAAATCAAGGACTGGCGCGATTTCTGCCGCAGATAGAAGCCGCCGGCTTCTGATCCTGGGTCTGGGCGAGGGGAGGGGCTGTGTTTTGGGAGGGGGCATAAAAAAGGGCGAACCGATGGGTTCGCCCCGGGTTGGCCCTGTGAGACCGGAAATTACTGGCCGAGGGTAAACAGCTCGGTGTTGCCGCCGGTGGCCACGGTGTTGATGGTCTTGGTCTTTTCGTTGGCGAAGCGGAACAGGTAGTGGGGGCCGCCGGCCTTGGGGCCGGTGCCGGAGAGGCCCTGGCCGCCGAAGGGGTTGACACCCACCACAGCGCCGACCATGTCGCGGTTGACGTAGGTGTTGCCCACGTTTACGCGCTTGAACACGGCGCCGGCGCGGCCCTCGATGCGGGAGTGCAGGCCGAAGGTGAGGCCGTAGCCGGTGGCGTTGATGCGGCGGATCACGTCTTCCAGTTCGCCGGCCTTGAAACGCACCACATGCAGGAAGGGGCCGAAGACTTCGCGCTTGAGCAGATCGAAGTCCTCAATCTCCACCACCTGCGGGCCAAAGAAGGTGCCTTTATCCGGTACCTTGTCGCCGTCGAATGAAAACAGCGGCCTGGCTTCCTTCTGCATACGCTCGCGGTGGGCTTCCAGTATCTTCAGCGCCTTGTCGTCGATCACCGGGCCGATATCGGTTTCCAGCTTTGACGGGTCGCCGAGAGTCAGTTCCTCGCAGGCGCCTTTCAGCATGTCCAGCAGGTTGTCGGCGATCACGTCCTGTACGCAGAGGATGCGCAGCGCGGAGCAGCGCTGGCCGGCGCTGAGGAAGGCGGACTGGATGACATCGTCCACAACCTGCTCGGGCAGGGCGGTGGAGTCGACGATCATCACGTTCTGGCCGCCGGTCTCGGCCACCAGCGGGATGATCGGGCCCTCTTTGTCGGCGAGCTGTGTGTTGATCAGGCGCGCGGTTTCGGTGGAGCCGGTAAAGGCCACGCCGGACAGGCGCGGGTCCTCTATCAGCGGTGCGCCCACGGCGGCGCCGGTGCCGGTGATCAGGTGCAGCACTTTGGTGGGCACGCCGGCTTCGTGCATCAGTTCGATGGCGCGGGCGGCGATCAGCGGGGTCTGTTCGGCCGGTTTGGCCAGCACCGCGTTGCCGGACGCCAGGCCGGCCACCACCTGGCCGGTGAAGATGGCCAGCGGGAAGTTCCAGGGGCAGATGGCGGTAAAGACGCCGCGGCCGGTGAGCACCAGTTCGTTGCTCTCGCCGGTGGGGCCGGGCAGTTCCTGCGGCTCGCTGAAATGCTTGCGCGCACCGTTGGCGTAGTAGCGGCAGAAATCCACTGCCTCGCGCACTTCACTGATGCCGTCGTTCAGGGTGCGGCCGGCTTCCAGGGCGATCAGTGCGGTCAGGTCGTTGAGGTGTTCCTCGTAGAGGTCGGCGACCTTGTCGAGAATCTTGGCGCGGGCATTGCCGCCCAGGCGGTCCCAGGCCACCTGGGCCTCGGTGGCGAGGGTGTAGGCGGTGTCGATCTGTTCTCTGCTCGCGTTGGCGGTGTAGCCGATCCGTTCGCCGGTGGCCGGATTGTGGACCGGCTCGTCGGTCCTGCCCATGACGCCATCGATAATCGGGCCGCCGTGAAACTCCTTGCCGCGCATCTTTTCCACCGATGCCTGCAGCGGCTCCACTGCGATCGGATCGGTCAGCTCGATGCCGCTCGAGTTTTTCCGTGGCAGCGCCTCTTTGCCCATATAGATGTCCTCCGGTACCGGGATTTGTGGATGGCGATAGGGGGTGCAGGCCTCGCTCTGTTCCAGGGTGTCCTGCACCAGTTCGTCGATCGGGGTCTCCTCGTCCATAAAGCGGTTGACGAAGGAGCTGTTGGCGCCGTTCTCGAGCAGGCGGCGCACCAGGTAGGGCAGCAGGTCCTTGTGGGCACCCACCGGGGCGTAGACCCGCAGCGGTACGCGCCTGCCGTGCACCGCTTCCACCTGGGCGTACAGCAGGTGGCCCATGCCGTGCAGGCGCTGGAATTCGTAGCCGTCGCTGTTGCCGGCCAGCTCCAGGATCAGCCCCACGGTATAGGCGTTGTGGGTGGCGAACTGCGGGTAGACGGCGTCGCGGGCGTCCAGCAGTTTTCGCGCGCAGACCTGGTAGCTGAGGTCGGTGTGGCACTTGCGGGTGTAGACCGGGTAGTCGCTCAGGCCGAGCTGCTGGGCGAGCTTGATCTCGGTATCCCAGTAGGCGCCCTTTACCAGGCGCACCATGATCTTGCGGCCGGTGTCGCGTCCCAGGGCAATCAGCCAGTCGGCCACATGGGGAGAGCGTTTCTGGTAGGCCTGCAGCACAAAGCCGAGTCCCTGCCAGTCCTTCAGTTCCGGATCGCGGGCCAGGGCCTCGAAGATGTCCAGGGAGATGTCCAGCCGTTCGGCCTCTTCGGCGTCGATATTGAGCGCCATATCGTACCTGGCCGCGGCGGTGCACAAACGTTTGACCTGCGGCAGCAGCTCGCTCATCACGCGATCGCGCTGCAGTTCGCTGTAGCGCGGGTGCAGGGCGGAAAACTTGATGGAAATACCGTTGGCTTCCACCACGTCGCGTTTGTCCCCGCTTTTCTGGATATTGTCCTTGCCGATGGCTTCGATCGCGGTCATATAGGCGTCGAAGTAACGCTCGGCATCGGTCGTGGTGCGGGCGCCTTCGCCCAGCATGTCGAAGGAGAAGCGGGTGCCTTCCGGGTTTTCCGCCGGGCCGCGCTTCAGCGCCTCTTCGATGGTGCGGCCCAACACATACTGGCCGCCCATGATGCGCATCGCCTGCAGCATGGAGGTGCGCACCATCGGCTCGCCTACGCGGCTCACCAGGCGCCTCATCCAGTGGGAGGGCTGCTCGGTGATGTCCGGGTCCAGCTCGACGATATTGCCGGTCAGCATCAGGCCCCAGGTGGAGGCATTGACGAACAGCGAGTCGGACTGGCCGCGGTGACTGCTCCAGTTGCCGGAATGCACCTTCTCGGCAATCAGCTTGTCGGCGGTATCCGCATCCGGCACGCGCAGCAGGGATTCCGCCAGGCACATCAGCGCCACGCCCTCCTTGTTGGAGAGACCGAACTGCTGCAGGAAGGCGTCCAGGGTGCCCCGCTGGCTGCGGTGCTGGCGCGAGTGCTGCACCAGTTCGCGGGAGGTTCTGAGGATCTTCTTGCGCAGCGAGTCACTGGGGCGCGGGGCCGCCAGCAGTTCACTGACGCACTGGTCTTCGTCGGCATGCAGATATTTCCGCGCCAGCTGGCGGGCGCTGTGGAGATCTCCGGCGAATTGTGTCGACATATCGTCTCCCAAACTCTGTGTTGTGGGCCAGGATAAAAAACCGGATTATGTGCGAAATCTCTCAGGATTAATCGCCATATTGCCGCCGAATGTGGTTAAATATCGCGGTCTTAAGCCAAATTGCCAGTAGGGTATGTTGTCATGTCTCGACAGTTGGAAGATCTGGACCGAATCGACCGGCAGATACTGCGGATTCTGCAGCGCGCCGGGCGCCTGCCGAATGTGGAACTGGCCCGCCGGGTCAACCTGAGCCCCACGCCGTGCCTGGAGCGGGTCAAGCGCCTGGAGCGCGAGGGCTTTATCCGCGACTATGTGGCGTTGCTGGACCCGATCAAGGTCCACGCCGGGTTGGTGGTCTATATACAGGTCACGCTGACCGATACAGCTACCTCGGCGCTCGAGGCCTTCAACGAGCATGTCTCCAGTCTGGAAGAGGTGCAGGAATGCCATATGGTCGCCGGCGGTTTTGACTACCTGATCAAGATCCGCATCAAGGATATGCTCGGCTACCGCCGATTCCTCGGCGAGAAGCTGGCGTCCATTCCGGGGGTGCGCGAGACCCACACCTATGTGGTGATCCAGGAGGTGAAAACCGACACCTCCGTGGCGGTGCCGGATCCCGAGCCCGCGGCCAAGGGCGGCAAGCGCTGATTGTCGGCCGAACCCGGGGAGCCCTGCCTGCACGGCTCCCGCCAACTGAATACAGAAGTCTGCGCCGATGAATAAGCCCCCGGCCGTCGATAACCGCCGCGCCTACCTGCTGGCCCTGGCGGCGGTGCTCTGCTGGTCCACCGTTGCCAGTGCCTTCAAGCTGTCCCTGCAATATGTGTCGCCGCTACAGCTGGTGGCGGTGGCGGCACTGGTATCGACGCTGGTGATGGGCATTGTTGTGACCCGCGAAGGGCGCTGGGTCGAGCTTCGTGTTGCCTGGCGCCGGAACTGGCGCTGGTACCTGGCATTGGGTTTCTGCAATCCCTTCCTCTATTACCTGGTGCTCTTCAATGCCTACGACAGGCTGCCGGCACAGGAAGTCCTGCCGCTGAACTACACCTGGGGCGTTCTGTTGGCGCTGCTGTCGGTACCGGTTCTGAAGCAGCGGCTGTGGCTGCAGGACCTGATGGCCGCGCTGGTCTGCTACGGCGGTGTGCTGGTGATCGCCACCGGCGGCAATCCGCTGAACCTGGCGTTTGACGATCCCCTCGGTGTGGCGTTGGCATTGTTCAGCACCCTGATCTGGTGCTGTTTCTGGCTGCTGAATACCCGCATCGGCGGCAGTGCGCCGGTCAACCTGCTACTCAGTTTCCTCTGCGGCCTGCCGTGGCTGGCGGCCGCGCTGGTAGTGCAGGGCGACTGGCAGTGGCCGCCGCTGGCCGGTTGGTTGGGCGCCATCTATGTGGGCCTGTTCGAGATGGGAATTGCCTTCCTGCTGTGGCAGGCGGCGCTGATGGCCTGCGACAACACCGCGCGCATCAGTAACCTGATTTATCTCTCGCCGCCGCTATCCTTGGTATTGATTGCGATTCTGGTGGGAGAAAGGATTCAAATGGCAACCATTGTCGGCCTGCTTTTGATTATGCTCGGCGTGGCCGTGCAGCAGGGGATCTTGCGGCGGTGGATTTTTTCGCGCTGAAATCGGAGCGTTGGGCTTCTCCTGCTTGCCTGTGGGGGAGGGGACTTCGATTGGCGCCCCTCTCCCTAACCCTCTCCCCGGGGGAGAGGGGACTGGTTAAGTGGCCCGGGTGAGCTCAGTGGGTGGAACCTGCCTCCTTGCGCTTGCGACATAGCTCCCCTCTCCCGCTTGCGGGGGAGGGGCTGGGGGAGGGGGCTTTGATCGATGCCTCTCTCCCTAACCCTTTCCCGGAAGGAGAGGGGACTGGTTAAGTGACGCGGGTGGGTTCGGTGGGTCGAGCCTGCCTCATGCGCTTGCGGATATGGTTTCCGCATAAAGATTCCGAGATAAATATAAAGAAGGTACGCGATGGATTTTTCACTCAGCGAAGAACAGCAGATGATCCAGGATGCCGCGCGTCAGTTTGCCGACAGCGAACTGAAACCCGCGGCCGCAGAACTGGACCATACCGGCAACCGCGAGCTGCTGCTGGATAAACTGAAACAACTGGCCGAACTCGGCTTTATGGGCATCAATATCGATCCCGATTTCGGCGGTACCGGTGCCGGTACCCTGGCATTCAGTCTGGCGATCACCGAACTGGCCCGCGGTTGCGCTTCCACGGCGACCACTACCTCGGTGACCAATATGGTCGCGGAAGTGATTCAGGCAGTGGGCAACGACGAGCAGAAAAACCGATACCTGCCGAAGATCTGCAGTGGAGAATACGCCGCCGGTTCCTTCTGCCTGACCGAGCCGAGCTCCGGTTCCGATGCCGCCGCCATGCGCACCCGCGCAAAAAAGGACGGCGACGACTATGTGCTCAACGGCAGCAAGCTGTTTATCAGCAGCGCCGAATTTGCCGGTGTGTTCGTGGTCTGGGCGGTGACCGATCCGGAAGCGGCGAAAGGCAAGGGCATTTCCTGTTTCCTGGTAGAGGCGGGCACTCCCGGCCTGGTCATCGGCAAGGCCGAGGAGAAAATGGGGCAGAAGGCCTCGGTCACCAACGAAGTGGCCTTCGACAACTGCCGCATTCCCGCCGCCAACCTGCTGGGTGAGGAGAACAAGGGGTTCCGTATCGCCGCCGGCGAGCTGGCCGGTGGGCGCATCGGTATCGGCTCGCTGGCGCTGGGTATCGGCCTGGAGGCGCTGGACTGTGCCCGCGACTATCTGCAGGAGCGCGAACAGTTCGGCAAGCCGCTGGCACAGTTCCAGGGCCTGCAGTGGCAACTGGCCGAAAAATACACCGAAATGGAAGCAGCGCGCCTGCTGCTGATGCAGGCTGCCTGGCAGAAAGACGCCGGCCGGGATTTTGGTCCCGCCGCCTCCATGGCCAAGCTGCTTGCCACGGAAAAGGCCAATGAGGCCTGTTACGTGGCCCTGCAGATGCACGGTGGCGTCGGCTATACCCGCGAGTATCCGCTGGAGCGGATGGCGCGAGATGTGCGTATTACCACCATCTACGAAGGTACCAGTGAGATCCAGCGTCTGATTATTGCACGGCATCTGCTGGATGGCGTGCGTTAACCTTCTCCTTCCGGCAATTCCGGCGTGCGTGTATACGGCGCCGGTGTTGCCGTGAGCATCCCTCTCTCCCGGGAGAGGGGAATGGCTAGTACCCCCAGGGTGGTTTCCGCCTCCTGTCCTGAAGCATGACCCCCTGTCACGAATCCCCTCCCTCTTTCTATCCCCAGGTAACTTCTCTCGACTTTATCGACAGGAAACTGTCAGCCGAATAATCCCCTAGTCCAGAGAAGTGCCAATATCATCGGAAATTCTTTCTATTCTCTACTGAGTAGCCGCGGCCTGCTCATAGAAAGTGCTCTTCGAAAAGCCTTGGTCGGATGGCAAGAAGTCGGAACAGGCAATATCGACGGGTTTTATATGACATTTACGGCAGCGTTGCGGCGCTTATCGGGTCTTTTCATCAAGGCTCTCCTGTTCGCGACCGTATTTTCCGCCACCGCTCAGGAAGGAGGTGGTGCCCCGGCGCATGGCGGTGCCGCCGCGCAGGCGAATAATCCCCTTGCCAACATGACCGCCTTCAATATCCAGGACTACTATATCGGGGAGCTGACCGATATCGACAAAGAGGCCAACCAATTCTGGCTTCGCTATGCAAAGCCCTTTTCGGTTGAGGATGCAAACTGGCTCATGCGCGCCTCTCTCCCTGTAAACAGCTTTCCCACCGGGCGCAGACTGAAACGGCATAACGGCATTGGCGACCTCAACGTCTTTGCTGCCTACCTGATAGACACCGGTAACCCGGCGGTCAGCTTCGGCATAGGTCCGCAGGTTACGGCGCCCACGGCCGCCCAGAATGGCCTGGGATCGGAAAAGTGGTCCGCCGGATTTGCCAATGTCCTCTTCAACGCCAGCTCGCCGAAATTTCAGTACGGCTATCTCCTGACCTGGCAACACAGCTTCGCCGGAGCGGACTCGGCGCCGGATGTCAATGCGGGTGCATTCCAACCCTTCACCTTCTACCAACTGGGCAAAGGCTGGTATCTGCGCAGCGCCCCCATCTGGGTCTATAACTTTGAAAACGACGATTACAGCATGCCTTTGGGCATTGGCGCCGGGAAGGTTATCAAGACCGAGAAAACGGTTTACAACGTGTTTGTGGAGCCACAGTGGTCCGTTGCCGACGAGGGGCCCGGCCAGCCGGAATGGCAGGTTTTCATGGGTTTCAATATGCAGTTTCCACAGTAAATCGCGCTGGAACGGAATGATTATGTGCCGAACGGCCGCGAGCCGTAACGACTGACCAGGGATCTGGATATGCATGACCCGAGCATCTTCCGGCGCGGAGCCACCGCGGCCGCTTTGTCACTGGCGATCGCTTCTCCGCCCGCCAGCGCCGGCGGCATCATGCTGTGGGAGATCGGCACGCCGACGCTGGGTACCGCCAGTGCCGGCTGGGCGGCCATGCCGGAAAATGCCGCCACCGCCTATACCAACCCCGGTGGCACCGTATGGCGGGACACTACCGAGATCCGCGCTGCCGGCCAACTGCTGTATGGCGATGTGGAATTCAGCGATGGCGGGCAGACCAATATCTCCGGCGGCGACGGCGGCAACCCGCTCGAGTGGTTTCCCGGCGGCGGTGCTTTTGCCGCGGGAAGACTGGCCGAGAATATCGGCTGGGGTTTTGCCATGGCGGGCAATTTCGGCCTGGGCCTGGACTACAACAACGACTGGGCCGGGCGTCGTTTTGTGCAGGACGTGGACCTACTGGGGATGAGCTTGATTCCGTCCTTCAGCTGGAAGATCAACTCGTGCCTCTCTATCGGCGCCGGTCTGAATGTCATGGGAGCCTATTTCGATTTCGAGTCGGCGCCACGCGCCGGCCTGATCGAGAATGACGCCCGCCTGAGATACAAGGACACCGATATCGGCTACGGTGGCAACCTGGGTATCATCTACCGGCCGGTTCCCGAGACCACTTTCGGTATCACCTATACCTCCGAAGTGGATCTGGAGTTCAAGGATCGGCTGCGTCTGCGCGACTTCGGGCCGCTGTTCGAACCGCTGCTGGATCGCTTCAACGACCGGCGCGCCGAGATCGATACCACCGTACCCGCCACGGTGACCGCCAGCCTGCAGCAGAAGTTGACACCTGCCACAACTCTCTACGCCAATATCGCCTGGCAGGACTGGTCTGAATATGCGCAGGTGGCGATAGAAATCGACAACCCGCAGCAGACACATCTGCGCGCGGACCGTGGCTACAGGGACACCGGCCATTTCGCGCTCGGTGTGCGTCACGATTTCTCCCGCGGCATGCTGGCCGACTGGTCCCTGTCCACGGGCGTCGCCTACGATAATTCGATGGCTACGACCGCCACAGTGACAGCGGATACCATTAGTGACAAAACCTTCCGCTTCGGCCTGGGCGCCGGTACGGAAATCTGCCCCGGTGTGGAACTGGATCTGGGGTACACCCTGGCCTGGGTCGGCGATGTCGACATAGACCAGCGGGGTCGGCCACCTTTCAGTCCCAGGCTTCAGGGCTCCTACAAGGATACCGCGCTGCACTTCTTCGGCGCTTCGGTGCAATTTGAAATGTGAGCCGACAGTGAAGGCCCGATTTCGAATTCTTCAAGAGGTAGTATATATGCCCAGTCACAATCAGGTTTCACGTCTTCTGGTCGGGATCGTCGTTGGTGCGCTTCTGCCATTAGGCAGCCATGCGCAGGCTCCCAACCCGGCAACGGATGCAACCAAAAAAAACAACGCGACAGTACTGGAAGAGCTTCCGTTTCAGAAAAAGCAGGATTTCAAGGATATCGAGCGCGGATTTATCGCGCCGCTGCCGGACAACGGTGTGATAAAAAATGAAAAAGGACAGCCGGTTTGGGATCTGGGCGCCTACGGCTTTGCCCAGGGAAAGGAGGCGCCGGATTCAGTGAATCCGAGCCTGTGGCGCCAGCTGCAGCTGCTTTCCGAAGGTGGCCTCTACGAAGTTACGCCGCGGATATTCCAGGTGCGCAGTGCGGATCTCTCCAATATTACTTTTATTGAGGGAGATAATGGCATCATAGTCATGGATCCGCTGATCTCCGCGGAGACGGCGAGGGCTTCGCTGGATCTGTACCGCGAGCACCGCGGAGACAAACCCGTTGTAGCTGTTATCTACACCCACAGCCATATCGACCACTATGGCGGTGTCCGCGGCGTTGTAGACGAAAAGGATGTGAAGGCCGGCAAGGTCAAGATCATCGCTCCCGAGGGTTTCCTGGAGGAAGCCGTCAGCGAAAATGTGTTTGCCGGTAATGCCATGTCGCGGCGGGCCAGCTACATGTACGGCAACCTGCTGCCCAAGGGGCCGCAGGGCACCCTGGGTACCGGCCTCGGGCTGGGAACCTCAACCGGAACCGCCACCATAATTGAGCCCACCGACACAATTACCGAGGATGGCCAGAAGCTTGAAGTCGATGGCCTGACATTTGAATTTATCCTGGCCCCCGGATCCGAGGCGCCCGCGGAGATGCATTTCTATATCCCCGAGCTGAAGGCGGTCACCGCTGCGGAGAATGCCACCCACACGCTCCACAATCTCTATACGCTGCGCGGTGCCAAGGTACGCAACGCCCGCGCCTGGTCCGGCTACCTGAACGACACCATCCAGCGTTGGGGCGACGAGGTCGAGGTTCTCTATGCACCGCATCACTGGCCCACCTGGGGCAACGAGAATATTGTCGATCACTTGAAAAAACAGCGCGACCTGTACAAATACCTGAACGATCAGACTCTGCGCATGGCCAATCATGGCTACAATATGGTAGAGACCGCGGAGATGATGGAGCTGCCACCGGAACTCGCCGATTACTGGGCCAACCGCGGCTATTACGGTAGCGTCAACCACGATACTCGCGCCGTATGGAACTACTACCTCGGCTTTTTCGACGGCAACCCGGCGCGTCTCTATCCGCTGCCCCCGGCCGAGGCCGGTGCGAAATATGTCGAGTATATGGGCGGTGCCGACAACCTGTTGCAGCAGGCGGAGAAGGACTACGAGGCGGGCAACTACCGCTGGGTGGCACAGGTGCTGGACAACCTGGTCTCCTCCCAACCGGACAACAAGGCTGCACGCAACTTGCTCGCAGATGCCCTGGAGCAACTCGGCTACCAGCAGGAAAACGGCCCCTGGCGCAACTTCTTCCTCAGTGGCGCCAAGGAACTGCGCGAGGGTGTCAAGGAATTTGCGGTCCCTGTCACCGCCAGCCCGGATACCATCCGCAGTATGCCGATCGAGATGTTCTTTGATTTCCTGGCGATCCGCCTTAACGGACCCAGGGCCGCTGGCAAGCATATCGCCATCAATGTGTCCCTGCCGGACGTGGAGGGCAACTATTCTCTGATACTGGAAAACGGTGTACTCAATTATGGACCGCCAGTGGACAAGCCGGACACAACCGTGACCATAAACCGCAGTGACCTGAACGACGTCATCATGGGCACGGCCACGATGCAGGACAAGATCAAGGACGGAACTGCCAGGGTGAGCGGTGATGGAAAGCAGCTCGATACGCTGTTTTCACTGCTGGATACCTTCGAATTCTGGTGGAACCTGGTTACACCCAATCCACCGCAGAAAAACTGAGCACCTCAGTTACCACAATGGGCAAATCCGCTTTGCCCATTCTGCAATTTGTGCTCAAACGGCTGACACTTATCAAAATTATGGGAAGGTGCAGTAGATGACGGGACCAGCTCCGACAGTTGTTGCGGTAGAAGAGAGTGGCGATGGTAAATTTGCCCAGTCGCTGACTTCCGGGCCACACCACCTGGTTGCCGATGAGCCGGAAGACGTCGGTGGAGACAATGCCGGACCGGGGCCCTACGAATATATCCTGATGGGGCTCGGTGCCTGCACTAGCATGACCATCCGCATGTACGCGGAGCGCAGGAAAATACCGCTGGAGCGGACCCGGGTGATCCTGTCGCACCGGAAGGTCCACGCAAAAGATTGCGAGGACTGCGAGAGCAAAGAGGGCAAGATCGACGAAATCGTGCGCGAGATCACCCTGGAGGGTGACCTGACAGGCGAACAGCGGGAAAAACTGTTGGATATCGCCAATCGTTGCCCAGTGCATCGCACGCTGACCTCCGATATTCAGGTTCGCACGCGGCTATCGTCTGACGGTGGTGCCGGCTGAAGCCGGGGGTCTTCCGGTAGGAAGAGAAGAGGACCGCTACATTTGCCCAGACTGTATCGGGAGATTGTTCATGCAAAGTGCTCACTCCGCCATATCCTGCACGGTTCTAGCCGGGCTGTTGGCTTTGGCCCCGGTGGCCGGCGCTGTAGAGAGGGCTCGGGCGGGCACGGAAAAGGGCACCGGTAAGGAGGCCGAGATAGAGAAATCCGACCCGGCGGCGCTGGCGGCTCTCGAGCGAATGGACAAAGCGCTGGCGGGTAGGGAGTCCCTGGCTTTGGACGCACAGCTCAGTACCGAAGTGATACTGGCGAATGGGCAGAAAGTACTGATCGGCGGAGAATCCAGAGTGCGATTTCGGCGCCCGGACCATCTGAAGATGGAACTGAAAACCGACTCCTTTCACCGGCTGCTGTTTCACGACGGAGCCAGGTTGACACTATTCGACAAAGATAGAAACTATGTAGGCGAACTGGAAATGAAGACGGATTCCCGTACGGCGCTGGTCGTGATCGCGCGCGATTACGAGATCGAGATGCCGCTCGCGGATCTGCTGGAGTGGGGCACACCCGGAGCAGCGGAGCGCAAAATTGAGGCGGCCTACCTGGTGGGACAATCCCGGGTGCAAGGCAGGACGGTCCAGCACTGGGCCTTTCGCGGCCCCCGTCTCGATTGGGAAATCTGGCTACCGATGCGTGAAGGGTCGCTGCCAGTAAAGATCTCCACCGTCAACAAATCTATCGAAGGCAGTCCACGTTATATCGCCACAATCCAGTGGCGCAAAGCTGAAAAGCTGCCGGCGAGTCTGTTCCGCCCGAAACTGCCGGAAGAGGTGAAAAAGATTCCGTTCAGGCAGATCAAGTCGGCGGAGGTAAAGGATGACTAGATCGCAGTGGCGCCGCAGTCGTATTGCCCTGGGCGGTATACTGGTCGGGAATCTGCTGGTGTTGTGTCTGGCCGCCAATGATGTCCGGGCGCACCCCGGTTTCCACGGCGGCGGAGGGCACTTCAATGTGGGGCCTCATTTTGCCGGCCCGCGTCCGCATCCAGCGTCACATCGGCACGCCGGGCCGCATCCGCCGCCCCGGGACCACCATCCTCACCATCACGAAGATCATCGCAATCACCACCGCTATCCCCCGCATTACTGGCCAGGAGGATACTGGGCCGGAGTGGCCACGGGTGCTGCCATCGGAGCGGTCGTCTACAGCCTGCCGCGGGCCTGTACCGCGACGGTGGTCAACGGTGTCACCTACGAGCGCTGCGACGGCGTCTGGTACCGGCCATCGTACTCGGGCAATCAGGTGGTGTATGTGGTGGTGGACGCACCGCGCTAGCCTGAATATTTCACCAAAATAAGAACGGCGGTTCTTTTTCC
>NZ_JAPIVK010000057.1 GCF_026183675.1 Microbulbifer halophilus | reverse complement strand
GTCGACGTGACCGATGGTGCCCACATTGATGTGGGGCTTGGAACGTTCAAACTTTTCTTTTCCCATCTTCAGGATCCTCTAACTAAAAGTTTGTATTTGAGTTAAAGCTTAAGCTTTGTTTTTGGCGATGATGTCATCGGCAACGTTTTTCGGCGCTTCCGCGTAGCCGTGGAACTCCATGGAGTAAGTAGCACGGCCCTGGGTGGCGGAGCGCAGATCGGTCGCATAGCCGAACATCTCGGCCAGCGGCACCTCGGCGTTGATCACTTTACCGGCAGAGCTCTCTTCCATGCCCTGGACCAGGCCACGGCGGCGGTTCAGGTCACCAACCACGTCGCCCATGTTCTCTTCCGGAGTGACCACTTCCACTTTCATCATCGGCTCCAGCAGTACCGCACCGCCCTTCTCGGACAGCTGCTTAGTGGCCATGGAAGCGGCAATTTTAAACGCCATTTCGTTGGAATCCACATCGTGGAAGGAACCGTCGTACAGGGTCGCCTTCAGGCCCAGCAGCGGGTAGCCCGCCAGTACGCCGTTCTGCATCTGCTCTTCGATCCCTTTCTGTACCGCCGGAATGTATTCCTTCGGTACCACGCCGCCCACGATTTCGTTGACGAATTCCAGGCCTTCTTCGTCCTGGTCTTCGGCCGGTTCGAAACGGACCCAAACGTGACCGTACTGACCGCGACCCCCGGACTGTCGCACAAACTTGCCTTCGATTTCGACGTTGTTGCGAATGGCCTCGCGGTAGGCAACCTGCGGTTTGCCGATATTCGCCTCGACGTTGAACTCGCGCTTCATGCGATCGATGATGATATCCAGGTGAAGCTCACCCATACCGGAGATGATGGTCTGGCCGGACTCTTCGTCGGTCTTCACACGGAAGGACGGGTCTTCCTGGGCCAGTTTGCCCAGCGCGACACCCATCTTTTCCTGGTCGGGCTTGGATTTCGGCTCCACCGCGACGGAGATGACCGGCTCCGGGAACTCCATGCGCTCGAGAACGATCTTGTTCTTCTCGTCACACAGGGTGTCACCGGTGGTCACGTCTTTCAGGCCGATCGCCGCGGCGATATCGCCGGCCAGTACTTCCTTGATCTCCTTACGTTCTTTGGAGTGCATCTGCACCATACGGCCGACGCGCTCTTTCTTCTGCTTCACGGAGTTGTACACCGCGGTGCCGCTTTCCAGCCGGCCGGAGTAGACGCGGAAGAAAGTCAGGGTGCCGACGAAGGGGTCGGTGGCAATCTTGAACGCCAGTGCAGCGAAGGGCGCATTGTCGTCCGCTTCGCGGGTCTCGACGGTTTCGTCCTTGTCCAGCAGGGTACCCTCGATGGCGCGCACTTCGGTCGGCGCCGGCAGGTATTCGATCACGGCGTCCAGTACGGCCTGAACCCCCTTGTTCTTGAAGGCGGAGCCGCCCAGAACCGGCACGATTTCGTTGGCCAGGGTACGCTGGCGCAGGGCCGCCTTGATTTCCTCTTCGGAGAGCTCACCCTCTTCCAGGTATTTTTCCATCAGCTCTTCGCTGGCCTCCGCCGCGGCTTCCACCAGGTACTCGCGCATTTCGTCGCAGGTATCCTGGAGCTCGGCCGGGATGTCGCCGTAGTCGAAGGTGGTTCCCATGTCGTCTTCGTTCCACAGGATGGCCTTCATCTTGACCAGGTCGACCACACCCTTGAACTCGTCTTCCGAGCCGATGGTCATCTGCAGCGGGACGGCGTTGGCATTCAGGCGGTCGCGCAGCTGGTCGACAACCATCTGGTAGTCGGCACCGGCACGGTCCATCTTGTTGACAAACACCATGCGCGGCACTTCGTACTTGTTGGCCTGGCGCCACACGGTTTCGGTCTGCGGCTGCACACCGGAGGAGCCGCACAGCACCACCACGGCACCGTCCAGTACACGCAGGGAACGCTCCACCTCGATGGTGAAGTCCACGTGCCCGGGGGTGTCGATGATGTTGACGCGGTGCTGCTTGAACTGTTGCTGCATACCGGCCCAGAAACAGGTGGTAGCAGCGGAGGTGATGGTGATACCGCGTTCCTGCTCCTGCTCCATCCAGTCCATGGTGGCGGCGCCTTCGTGCACCTCACCGATTTTGTGGGACAGGCCGGTGTAGAAGAGGACTCGCTCGGTGGTGGTGGTTTTACCGGCGTCTACGTGGGCGCAGATACCGATATTGCGATAACGATCAATAGGCGTTTGACGTGCCACAGTTGTATCCTCGATATAACGGCAAAAGGCAGCCTGGCCTGTAACTTCAAAGTTAGGTCCGTGCTGCCTTTCGGTATTAATGACTCACGATGCTTTTTATGCGATGCAAAAAGGTCATGAGGCTTAGAAGCGGTAGTGAGAGAACGCCTTGTTGGCTTCCGCCATACGGTGAACATCTTCACGCTTCTTGACCGCGCCGCCCTTGTTCTGGGAAGCATCGATCATTTCGTTGGCCAGGCGCTGCACCATGGATTTCTCACCGCGCTTGCGGGAGAAGTCCACCAGCCAGCGCATTGCCAGTGCCATGCGGCGCGAGGGACGCACTTCGACCGGTACCTGGTAAGTCGCACCGCCGACGCGACGGGACTTCACTTCCACCATCGGGGCAATGTTTTCCAGGGACTCTTCGAAAACCTCGATCGGGTCTTTGTTCAATTTGTCTGAAACCGTGTCCAGGGCGCCGTAAACGATACCCTCTGCAACAGATTTCTTGCCGCTGATCATGACATGGTTCATGAACTTGGCCAGGGTGACATTCCCGAATTTGGGATCGGGCAGTATTTCGCGCTTGGCGACTACTCGTCTTCTCGGCATGAGAATTGCCTCTCTTCAGGGTTACTCCGAGACGCCGCCGTACTTCAATACAATCCGGCGAGCTCGGCCTTACTCCGGTTGGAAAACCGAAACGCAAAAGTCTTAAGGCTGATCAGCCCTTGGGACGCTTGGCGCCGTATTTGGAACGGCCCTGCTTGCGATCGTTGACGCCGGCACAATCCAGCGCACCGCGAACAGTGTGATAGCGCACACCCGGCAGGTCCTTAACACGACCGCCGCGAATCAGTACCACGCTGTGCTCCTGCAGGTTGTGGCCTTCACCACCGATGTACGAAGTCGCTTCGTAACCGTTGGTCAGGCGCACACGGCAAACCTTGCGCAGTGCGGAGTTCGGCTTCTTCGGTGTAGTGGTATACACGCGAGTGCAGACTCCGCGGCGCTGCGGGCTGGCCTGCAGGGCGGGAACGTCGCTTTTTTCGACTTTGCGTTTTCTCGGCTTACGAACCAACTGGTTGATCGTTGCCATTAAAAATCACTCCAAAAATAAAACGCCCCCACCTCGAGAGCGGGGGCCCAGTCGTCTGTGTGTACTGCCGGCCCTTTGCCTTGGGAAGAGGCCCGGACAGAACACCCCACATAAGCGGGGGCCGCATTCTATAGGCGGCGACCCGCGTAGTCAATTGGTTGAGGGAAGTGGGTACTAACCTCGACCTTCGGTTCTCAGGACTCCGTGGAGCGAGGCCTGCAAAGCCAGATGCGAAGGCCCTGATACCGATGGCTGAATCAGGCACCCTCTCCCCCGGCCCCTCTCCCGGCGGGAGAGGGGAGAGCGGGCCTGCGGCCCGTTTGCGGAGCTGGAGCCTTCAGCGCACGGGTGAATAGCTCCGCGCTCCCGGGTTACTCGCCGGAGGACTTCAGGGCCTCGGTCAGGGCCGCTTCCACCTCGGCGGCGGAGGGGCCTTCGCCCATGGCCTCGTCCAGCTGCTGGCTGCGCTTGCGCTTGCGCTCGGTGTGGTGCGCCAGGCCGGTACCGGCCGGAATCAGGCGGCCCACGACCACATTCTCCTTCAGGCCGCGCAGGCTGTCTTCCTTGCCGGTGACCGCCGCTTCCGTGAGGACGCGGGTGGTCTCCTGGAAGGAGGCCGCGGACAGGAAGGACTCGGTGGCCAGCGATGCCTTGGTGATACCCAACAGCAGGCGCTCGAACTGGGCCGGCTGCTTGTCCTCGGCGCGCAGGCGCTCGTTCTCTTCCACCACGCGCTGGTACTCGACCTGGTCGCCCTTGATGAACTCGGAATCGCCCATCTCGGTGATCTCCACCTTGCGCAGCATCTGGCGCACAATGGTCTCGATGTGCTTGTCGTTGATGCCCACACCCTGGAGGCGGTAGACCTCCTGGATCTCGTTGGTGATGTAGCGCGCCAGCTCCTCGACCCCCTTCAGGCGCAGGATGTCGTGCGGGTTGGACGGGCCGTCGGAGATGACCTCGCCCTTCTCCACCGTCTCGCCCTCGAACACGGTCAGCTGGCGATGCTTCGGAATCAGCACCTCGAAGTGATCCTTGCCGTTCGGCAGCGGCTTGCCATCGGCCGGGGTGATCTGTAGGCGTACCTTGCCCTTGGTCTCCTTGCCGAAGGACACGGTACCGGAGATCTCCGCCAGGATGGACGGCTCCTTCGGCTTGCGCGCCTCGAACAGGTCGGCCACCCGCGGCAGACCGCCGGTGATATCCTTGGTGCCGCCGGATTCCTGCGGAATACGGGCGACGATGTCACCGATATTCAGCTTGTCGCCATCCTTCAGGCTGACGATGGCGCGGGACGGCAGCGCGTAGTGCGCCGGCGCGTTGCTGTTGGCCAGGGTCAGTTCGCCGCCGTCTTCGTCGACCAGGGTCACGGCCGGGCGCAGGTCCTTGCCCGCCGCCGGGCGCTCGGCCGGGTCGATCACCTCGATGGAGGACAGGCCGGTGATCTCGTCGGTCTGGCGACGGATCGAAAGCCCCTCTTCCATACCGGACAGTTTCACCCAGCCGGCCACCTCGGTGATGATCGGGTGGGTGTGGGGGTCCCACTTGGCGACCACCTGGCCGCCTTCCACCCGGGCACCTTCGTCCACGCTGATCGCGGCACCGTAGGGCAGCTTGTAGCGCTCGCGTTCGCGGCCGGCGCCGTCGGCGATGGCCAGTTCACCGGAGCGGGATACCGCCACCAGCACGCCGCTCTCGGCCTTGACCGTCTTCACGTTGTGCAGGCGCACGGTACCTTCCTGCTTGACCTGGATGCTGTCCGCCATGGAGGCGCGGCTCGCCGCGCCGCCGATGTGGAAGGTCCGCATGGTCAGCTGGGTGCCCGGCTCGCCGATGGACTGGGCCGCCACAACGCCGACGGACTCGCCCGGGTTGGTGCGGTGCCCGCGGGCCAGGTCGCGGCCGTAGCACTGGGCGCAGATACCGTGGGCGGTCTCACAGGTGATCGGCGAGCGCACGATCACTTCGTCGATGCCCATGGTCTCGATACGATCGACCCAGGCTTCGTCGATCATGGTGCCGGCGGGAATCGCAATTTCCTCGCTGCCCGGCTTGATCACGTCACGCGCCACCACGCGACCCAGAATCCGGTCACCCAGGGACTCGATCACGTCGCCACCCTCGATTACCGGCGCCATGGTCAGGCCGTCGTCGGTACCGCAGTCGATTTCGGTCACCACCACGTCCTGGGACACATCCACCAGGCGGCGGGTCAGGTAACCGGAGTTGGCGGTCTTCAGGGCGGTATCCGCCAGACCCTTGCGGGCACCGTGAGTGGAGATGAAGTACTGCAGTACGCTCAGCCCCTCGCGGAAGTTCGCGGTAATGGCGTTCTCGATAATGGAGCCGTCCGGACGCGCCATCAGGCCGCGCATACCGGCCAGCTGGCGGATCTGCGCCTCGGAACCCCGCGCGCCGGAGTCGGCGTACATGTACACGGAGTTGAAGGAGTCCTGCTCTGTCTCGTTGCCGTCGCGGTCGACTACCGGCTCCTTCTTGATGCCGGCCATCATCGCCTGCGTCACCTTGTCATTGGTGCGGGACCAGACGTCGATCACCTTGTTGTACTTCTCGCCGCCAGTGACCAGGCCGGAGGCAAACTGTCTCTCGATCTCTTTCACTTCCTCTTCGGCACTGGCGATCAGCTCGGCCTTGGCCGCCGGAATCTCGAAGTCGTTCACGCCGATGGAGGAGCCGGACTTGGTGGAGAAGTCGAAGCCGGTATACATCAACTGGTCGGCAAAGATCACGGTCGGTTTCAGGCCCGCCTTGCGATAGCTTTCGTTCAGGATGCGCGAAATGGCCTTCTTCTTCATCGGCTGGTTGACCAGCTCGAACGGCAGGCCATCCGGGACGATATTCCACAGCAGCGCGCGTCCGACAGTGGTGTCGTACACGGTGCGCTTCTCGTGTCTTTCACCATCCTCGCCGATCTCAACCTCGCGGGTGCGTACCTTGACCCGCGCCTGCAGGCCAACCTGCTGGGCGTAAAAGGCGCGGCTCACTTCCTTGACGTCGGAGAAGGCCATGCCCTCGCCCTTGTCGTTGACGCGCTCGCGGGTCATCCAGTACAGGCCCAGTACCACGTCCTGGGACGGCACGATGATCGGCTCGCCGCTGGCAGGGGAGAGAATATTGTTGGTGGACATCATCAGCGCGCGGGATTCCAGCTGCGCTTCGATGGTCAGCGGTACGTGCACCGCCATCTGGTCGCCGTCGAAGTCGGCGTTGTAGGCCGCACATACCAGCGGGTGCAGCTGGATGGCCTTGCCTTCGATCAGCACCGGCTCGAACGCCTGGATACCCAGGCGGTGCAGGGTCGGGGCGCGGTTCAGCAGCACCGGGTGCTCCCGGATCACTTCGTCGAGGATATCCCACACCACCGCTTCTTCGCGCTCGACCATTTTCTTGGCCGCCTTGATGGTGGTGGCCAGGCCGCGGCTTTCCAGCTTGCCGAAAATGAACGGCTTGAACAGCTCCAGGGCCATTTTCTTGGGCAGGCCGCACTGGTGCAGGCGCAACGCCGGCCCCACCACGATCACGGAGCGGCCGGAATAGTCGACGCGCTTGCCCAGCAGGTTCTGGCGGAAACGACCCTGCTTGCCCTTGATCATGTCCGCGAGGGACTTCAGCGGGCGCTTGTTGGAGCCGGTGATGGCGCGGCCGCGGCGGCCGTTGTCCAGCAGTGCGTCCACGGATTCCTGCAGCATACGCTTTTCATTCCGCACGATGATGTCCGGCGCGTTCAGCTCCAGCAGGCGCTTGAGACGGTTGTTGCGGTTGATCACGCGACGGTACAGGTCGTTCAGGTCGGAAGTCGCGAAGCGACCGCCGTCCAGCGGTACCAGCGGGCGCAGGTCCGGCGGCAGCACCGGCAGCGCCTTCATGATCATCCACTCCGGGTCGTTGCCGGATTTGTAGAAGGCTTCCAGCAGCTTCAGGCGTTTGGACAGCTTCTTGATCTTGGTCTCGGAGTTGGTGGCCGGGATCTCTTCCCGCAGGCGCTGGATTTCCGCCGGCAACTCGATGTCGTGCATCAGTTCCTGGATGGCCTCGGCGCCCATCTTGGCTTCGAACTCGTCGGCGAACTCTTCCATGGACTCGAAGTACTGCTCGTCGTTCAGCAGCTGGCCGCGCTCCAGGGTGGTCATGCCCGGATCGGTCACCACGTAGGACTCGAAATAGAGCACGCGCTCGATATCCCGCAGGGTCATGTCCAGCAGCAGGCCGATACGGGACGGCAGGGATTTCAGGAACCAGATATGCGCCACCGGGCTGGCCAGTTCGATATGGCCCATGCGCTCGCGACGCACCTTGGATTTGGTCACTTCAACGCCGCACTTCTCGCAGATGATGCCGCGGTGCTTCATGCGCTTGTACTTGCCGCACAGGCACTCGTAGTCCTTCACCGGGCCGAAAACCTTGGCACAGAACAGGCCCTCGCGCTCCGGCTTGAAGGTGCGGTAGTTGATGGTCTCCGGCTTTTTCACTTCGCCGTAGGACCAGGAGCGGATCATGTCCGGCGAAGCCAGACCGATACGGATAGCGTCAAACTCTTCCAGCTGTTCCCGGTCTTTCACCAGGTTTAACAAATCTTTCAAGGCCTTTCCTCCACTAGGGGGTAGTCAACCCGGACTGGGCCGGGTTGCCGGCGGCAGTACTGCTCACCGCCGGCTGTATCTACTAAATCCGATTGATACCGGTCTTACTCGTGCTCCAGATCGAAATTCATGCCGAGGGAGCGGATTTCCTTGACCAGTACGTTAAAGGATTCGGGCATGCCCGGCTCCATGCGGTGGTCGCCGTCGACGATGTTCTTGTACATCTTGGTACGGCCCTCCACGTCGTCGGATTTGACGGTCAGCATTTCCTGCAGGGTGTAGGCAGCGCCGTAGGCTTCCAGCGCCCAGACCTCCATCTCACCGAAGCGCTGGCCACCGAACTGCGCCTTGCCGCCCAGCGGCTGCTGGGTGACCAGGCTGTAGGAACCGGTGGAGCGCGCGTGCATCTTGTCCTCCACCAGGTGGTTCAGCTTCAGCATGTACATATAGCCCACGGTCACGGGGCGCTCGAAGGCGTCGCCTGTGCAGCCATCGTACAGGGTGATCTGGCCGGAGTCCGGCACGTCCGCCAGGCGCAACAGTTTCTTGGTTTCGCCCTCGTCGGCACCGTCGAAGACCGGCGTGGCCATGGGCACACCCTTGCGCAGGTTCCGGGCCATCGCCAGCACTTCCTCGTCGGTCAGCGCCTCCAGCTCTTCCACGCGACCGCCGGTGGTGTTGTAGACCTCGTCCAGGAAGCTGCGCATCTTGGCGACGTCCTGCTGCTCCTTGAGCATGTGGTCGATCTTCACACCCAGGCCCTTGGCGGCCATACCCAGGTGCATTTCCAGTACCTGCCCCACGTTCATACGGGACGGCACACCCAGCGGGTTGAGGACGATGTCTACCGGCTCGCCGTTTTCGTCGTAGGGCATATCCTCGACCGGCTTGATCACGGAGATCACACCCTTGTTGCCGTGGCGACCGGCCATCTTGTCGCCCGGTTGGATGCGGCGCTTGATGGCCAGGTAGACCTTGACGATCTTCAGCACGCCCGGCGCCAGGTCGTCGCCGGATTCCAGCTTCTTCTTCTTGTCCTCGAAGGCTTCGTCGAGCAGCTTGCGGCGGTCCTTCAGCTGCGCCTCGGCCTTCTCCAGCTGCTCGTTGAGGCTCTCTTCGGCCATGCGCAGCTTGAACCAGTCCTCGCGCGGCAATTCGGCGAGCACTTCGGCGGTGAGCACATCGCCCTTCTTGACACCCTTGCCACCGGCCACTTTCTGGCCTTCCAGTGCCGCCTGCAGACGCTCGAACGTCGCGCCCTCGACGATGCGATATTCTTCGTTCAGGTCCTTGCGCACCTCGTCCAGCTGCGCCTTCTCGATATCGAGGGAGCGCTGATCCTTCTGCAGGCCATCGCGGGTGAATACCTGCACGTCGATCACGGTACCGCGAGCACCGCTGGGAGCGCGCTGGGAGGTGTCCTTCACGTCGGAGGCCTTCTCGCCGAAAATGGCGCGCAGCAGTTTCTCCTCCGGAGTCAACTGGGCCTCGCCCTTGGGCGTCACCTTGCCTACCAGGATGTCACCCGGGCCCACTTCCGCACCGATGTAGACGATGCCGGATTCGTCCAGCTTGTTCAGCGCCGACTCGCCCACATTGGGGATATCCGCGGTGACCTCTTCGCTGCCCAGTTTGGTATCGCGGGCGATACAGGTCAGTTCCTGGATATGGATGCTGGTAAAACGGTCTTCCTGCGCCACGCGCTCGGAGATGAGGATGGAATCCTCGAAATTGTAACCGTTCCAGGGCATGAAGGCGACGCGCATGTTCTGGCCCAGCGCCAGCTCACCCAGGTCCACGGACGGGCCGTCGGCGAGAATATCGCCGCGCATCACCTCGTCGCCGGTCTGCACGATCGAGCGCTGGTTGATGCAGGTGTTCTGGTTGGAGCGGGTGTACTTGGTCAGGTTGTAGATATCCACACCCGCGTCACCGGCCTCCACTTCTTCGTCCCGCACGCGCACCACCACGCGGCCGGCGTCGACACGCTCGATCACGCCGCCGCGGCGGGCCACCACGCAGACACCGGAGTCGCGCGCCACGGTGCGCTCCAGGCCGGTGCCCACCAGCGGCTTATCCGGGCGCAGGGTCGGTACCGCCTGGCGCTGCATGTTCGAGCCCATCAGGGCGCGGTTGGCGTCGTCGTGTTCGAGGAACGGAATCATCGCCGCGGCCACGGAAACCACCTGCTTGGCGGACACGTCCATATACTGGATTTCCGACGGCGACTTGAGACTGAACTCGTTCTGGTGGCGCACGCTGACCAGGTCATCGGTGAAGCGGCCATTTTCGTCCGTGGCAGCGGAAGCCTGGGCGATCACATAGTTGGCTTCATTGATCGCGGACAGGTACTCGATCTCGTCGGTGGTCTGGCCGTCCACCACCCGGCGGTACGGACTCTCGAGGAAACCGTAGTGGTTGGCGCGAGAGTAAGTGGCCAGGGAGTTGATCAGGCCGATGTTCGGGCCTTCCGGCGTCTCGATCGGGCAGACGCGGCCGTAATGGGTCGGGTGCACGTCGCGCACCTCGAAGCCGGCGCGCTCGCGGGTCAGGCCGCCCGGGCCGAGGGCGGAGACGCGACGCTTGTGGGTCACTTCCGACAGTGGGTTGTTCTGGTCCATCAACTGGGACAGCTGGGAGGAACCGAAGAATTCCTTCACCGCGGCGGCAACCGGCTTGGCGTTGATCAGATCCTGGGGCATCAGGCCTTCGGACTCGGCCATGGACAGGCGCTCTTTCACGGCGCGCTCGACGCGCACCAGGCCCACGCGGAACTGGTTTTCGGCCATTTCGCCCACGGAACGCACGCGGCGGTTACCCAGGTGGTCGATATCGTCCACCATGCCCTGGCCATTGCGGATGTCGATCAGCGTCCGCAGTACATCGACGATGTCCTCTTTGCTCAGGGTGCCTTTGCCGGTCTCTTCGTCGCGGCCCAGCCGGCGGTTGAACTTCATGCGACCGACCGCGGACAGGTCGTAGCGCTCGTCGGTAAAGAACAGGTTCTCGAACAGGGATTCGGCCGATTCCTTGGTGGGCGGTTCGCCCGGGCGCATCATGCGGTAGATTTCCACCAACGCTTCCAGTTGCGTGCGGGACGGGTCCGCGCGCAGGGTATCGGAAATGAACGGACCGCGGTCCAGGTCGTTGGTGTAAAGGGTTTCAAGCTTCGTCACGCCCAGCGCGCGCAGCTTGCCCAGTACCTCGTCGGTAATCTCGGTATTGCACTCGATCGCCACCTCGCCGGTGGACTCATCGATGACGTCGAGCGCCAGCACGCGACCGTGCAGATACTCCAGCGGCGCTTCCAGGCGCTCGACGCCGGCCTTTTCCAGCTGGCGAATGTGGCGCGGGGTGATACGGCGGCCTTCCTCGACGATGACCTTGCCCTTGCCGTCCTTGATATCGAAGGAGGCCACATCGCCGCGCAGGCGCGAGGGAATCAACTCGAGGCTGCAGCTCTCTTCGTGCAGATCGAATTTACTGGTGTCGAAGAACATATCCAGCATTTCTTCGGAGCTGAAGCCGAGGCCCCGAAGCAGGATGGTCGCCGGCAGCTTACGGCGGCGGTCGATGCGCACGTACACCAGGTCTTTCGGGTCGAACTCGAAGTCCAGCCAGGAACCACGGTAGGGAATCACGCGCGCGGCGTACAACAGCTTGCCGGAAGAGTGAGTCTTGCCTTTGTCGTGATCGAAAAACACACCCGGGGAACGGTGCAGCTGGGAAACAATCACGCGCTCGGTACCATTGATCACGAAGGTACCGTTTTCGGTCATGAGCGGGATCTCGCCCATGTAGACTTCCTGCTCCTTGATATCCTTGATGGACTTGTTGGCAGACTCCTTGTCGTAAATGATCAGGCGCACGCGCACCCGCAGCGGGCAGGAGTAGGTAACACCGCGCAGGGTACACTCCTTGACGTCGAATGCCGGCTTACCCAGTTGGTAGCTCACATACTCCAGTGCCGCATTGCCGGAGTAGCTGACAATCGGAAATACGGACTTGAACGCGGCCTGCAGCCCCACGTCCATGCGGTCATCGGCACGACTGTCGGCCTGTGTAAATTTGCGATAAGAATCCAGCTGTATCGCAAGCAGGAAAGGCACGTCCATGACCTTGGGCAGTTTGCCAAAATCCTTGCGGATACGTTTTTTCTCAGTGTATGAGTAAGCCATTCATATTCCCCAGCTTGATCGGTGACAAGACTTCGTGGAGCTGTGCCCCGGCACCGGATAGCGTGCCGGCGGCGCAAAACTCGCCCGGGCGAGAAGCCTCTGAGCAATGCAGCATTCACTACACTCTTCGGAAGCCTCTCCAACAGTTGCGCTTTTCAGTAGCGCGCGGACTGCGGTAAGGTGTCAATTGCAGCTTCAACGGCCGATTCCCGCGCACGGGAAGAGACGCAAAACTACATTGCCGCAAACGGCAAAAAGGCCGGCGCGCAGAGCGCACCAGCCTTGCCGCCGGCGGACGGAAAAAACCGGTCGCCGACGGAGAGTCGCAACAGCCGAATTACTTCAGTTCTACGGTTGCGCCAGCTTCTTCCAGCTGAGTCTTGGCCTCCTCGGCTTCCTCCTTGGTCGCGCCTTCCTTCAGCGGAGCCGGGGCGCCATCTACCAGAGCCTTGGCTTCTTTCAGGCCCAGGCCGGTGATGCCGCGAACAGCCTTGATTACGTTCACTTTCTTCTCGCCGGGAGAAGTCAGGATTACGTCGAACTCGTCCTTTTCTTCAGCGGCTTCTTCGCCACCGGCAGCGCCGCCGGCCACAACAGCAGCTGCAGCAGTTACATCGAACTTCTCTTCCATGGCTTCGATCAGCTCGGCAACGTCCTTGACGGACATTTCGGCAATCGCGTTGATGATATCTTCTTTAGTCAGAGACATGATTCAGTACCTGATATTGGTGAGCAGCGAAACTGCTCGTGTATTCATTGAGAAAGCCTGTGAAAACTGCAACTTCGCCCTGCGAAGTCATTAAGCAGCTTCCTGCTCTTCTTTCTGGTCGCGTACGGCCGCAATAGTGCGGACCAACTTGCCAGCGGATGCTTCTTTCAGCACGCTCATCAGCTTGGCGATCGCTTCGTCGTAAGTCGGCAACGTGGCCAACATGGCGACATCAGCGACTTCGCCTTCGAAGGCAGCACCTTTCAGCTCCATCCTTTCGTTTCCCTTAGCGAACGCCGTCAGGATGCGCGCACCGGCACCCGGGTGTTCACTGGAGAAAGCGATAAGACTGGGACCGACGAAGTTGTCTGTCAGACATTCGTATTCGGTACCTGCCAGAGCGCGACGCGCCAGAGTATTGCGGACGACTTTCATCCAAACGCCGTGCTCGCGAGCCTCTTTGCGCAGGGCGGTCATGTCGTTCACGGTTACGCCACGGGAATCCGCAACGACCGCAGACAGAGCACCCTCAGCAGCCTGCTGGACTTCTGCGACAATCGCTTTCTTGTCTTCGAGTCCAATAGCCATAGTGTCACTCCTGGATTTGAAAAAAGGACCGGAAAACTCTTTCCCGATCCGCTCCGGTGTTCAACCTGAGCCATCGTTTCACGACGAGCTCAGGCTGCAGCTCAAATCCAGTAATAGAATACTGGTTTGGGCGACACCGTCTGCGTAGGCTCGAACTCCCTCGATGGCCGGCCTGGCCGGAATCCGGATTAAGCTGGCGGCATTTAAACCTCAAACACCGCCGGCGCCTACGGTCTTTGACGGCCCGCTGCCCTTCTGCGACCCTCCTGGAGAGGGGCGGGAAAGGGTGCGGACCCCAAAGTTCTGTTTGCCGCGGAGCCTGCGCCCCGCGGGCTCGATTAAATGCTCAGGGAAGCCTGATCGATGGTCAGGCCCGGGCCCATGGTAGTGCTCAGGGTGATCTTCTTCAGATACACGCCCTTGGAAGAAGACGGCTTGGCCTTCTTCAGATCGGCAACCAACGCTTCCAGGTTTTCCTTCAGCGCATTGGGGTCGAAAGCCACTTTGCCGATACCGCCATGAATGATGCCGCCCTTGTCGGCACGGAAGCGCACCTGACCGGCCTTGGCGTTCTTGACCGCAGTGGCCACGTCCGGGGTCACGGTACCGGTCTTCGGGTTCGGCATCAGGCCGCGCGGCCCCAGGATCTGGCCCAGCTGGCCGACTACCCGCATCGCATCCGGAGAGGCGATCACCACGTCGAAATCCATCTTGCCGGCTTTCACATCCGCTGCCAGCTCGTCCATACCCACCAGGTCCGCGCCGGCTTCTGTCGCCGCGTCGGCGTTGGCGCCCTGGGTGAATACGGCCACGCGCACATCTTTACCGGTGCCGTGCGGCAGGGTAGTGGCGCCGCGCACAGCCTGGTCGGATTTGCGCGGATCGATGCCCAGGTTCACGGAAGCATCGATGGTTTCGGCGAACTTCACATTGGAGAGTTCTTTCAGCAGGGCCACGGCCTCTTCAAAACCGTAGGCTTTACCCGCTTCCACTTTTTCAGCGATAGCGCGCTGACGCTTGCTCAATTTGGCCACTTACATACCCTCCACATCGATACCGGCACTGCGAGCGGAGCCGGCGATAGTGCGCACGGCTGCATCCATATCGGCAGCGGTCAGGTCGGGTTGCTTGGTGGTGGCGATCTCTTCCAGCTGTTCGCGGGTGACCTTGCCCACCTTCTCGGTGTTCGGGCGGCCGGAGCCACTCTTGATATTGGCGGCCTTGCGCAGCAGCACGGAGGCCGGCGGCGTCTTCTTGATGAAGGTAAAGGAGCGATCGCCGTAGACAGTGATCACTACCGGCACCGGCATGCCCGGCTCCATATTCTGGGTCTCGGCGTTGAACGCCTTACAGAACTCCATGATATTCACGCCGTGCTGACCCAGCGCCGGACCTACGGGCGGGCTCGGGTTGGCCTGGCCGGCGGCCACCTGCAGCTTGATATAAGCTTCAATTTTCTTAGCCATTACAGCTTCCTCTCTCAGTTGGGTGTTAACGCCTGCGCTACACAGCCGAAACTGCAGCGCCCGGCTCCCCGGGGTCCCCGCCCACCATCAGAGTGACAGGGACGCGAAAGCCCCCTTCCACCTTTCGGCGAAAGAGGGCAAAAAAAACGCCTGCCTGATCAGGTCTTTTCGACCTGACCAAACTCCAGCTCTACCGGCGTGGAACGACCGAAAATCAACACGGCCACCCGCAGGCGGCTTTTCTCGTAGTTGACTTCTTCCACCACGCCGTTGAAATCGTTGAACGGACCGTCGGTAACCCGCACCATCTCGCCGGGCTCGAACAGGGTCTTGGGCCTGGGCTTGTCCACTGAATCGTCGATGCGATTCAGGATGGCCTGGGCTTCGCGATCGGTGATCGGCGCCGGCTTGTCCGCCTTGCCGCCAATAAAGCCCAGCACCCGCGGCGTCTCTTTAACCAGGTGCCAGGTATCGTCGCTCAGCTCCATTTCCACCAGCACATAGCCGGGGAAGAACTTGCGCTCGCTCTTGCGCTTCTGACCGGCGCGCATCTCCACCACTTCCTCAGTGGGCACCAGCACCTCACCGAACAGGTGATCCATTTCGTGCAGTTCGATGCGCTCCTTCAACGAGGAAGCGACGCGCTTCTCGTAGCCGGAGTAAGCCTGAACCACGTACCAATGCTTAGCCATGCGTCAACCTTTAGCCGATAATCCTGGAAGCTGCCCAGCCCAGGGCGGAGTCCAGCCCCCACAACACCAGCGCCATAAACAGCACAAACACCACCACGATCAGCGTGGTCTGGGTGGCCTCCTGACGGGTCGGCCAGACGACCCGGCGCACTTCTACCTGCGCTTCCCGCAACAGCTTCCAGAAGGCGCTCCCCTTGGCGGTATTGACCGCCACCGCCAGCGCGACCACGCAGAGCGCAACCATCGCCAGCACACGGTAAAGCAGGGGATATTCGGCGTAGTAGGAATTGCCCGCCACGGCGGCACCGACCAGCAGTAGCACCAGCAGCCACTTCAGGCCGTCAAGACGAAAGGTTTTCGCCTCTACTTTCGCGTTCATACAAAGAAGCCCTTAGCGCACAAATTGAAAAGCCCTTAGCGCTTACAAGCACGGATCGAAAATTCGCGGACCCGTGACGCCCTCAGGCACATACAAGGCGGGGCGATTGAAAGCTGGCAGGCCAGGAGGGACTCGAACCCCCAACCCTCGGTTTTGGAGACCGATGCTCTACCAATTGAGCCACTGGCCTGAAGATCCGGCAACCGCTGCCTATTTTTACAGCGGAGACCGAAAAACAAGGGAGCGGAGTCTAGCACCGCTTCCGCCCCCATTCAACGAGCAATTTGGCGGAATCTTCGACCCGCCAACTGCGATTACTCGATGATCTTGGACACAACACCGGCGCCAACGGTAC
>NZ_JAPIVK010000056.1 GCF_026183675.1 Microbulbifer halophilus | reverse complement strand
CTGGAAGAGCCGTTTTCGAGAAACAGTTTTTCTACAGCCTCGTTACATTTTTCTGGAGAACCCGTGATAAACCGTATCGAAGAATGGATTGACGATACAAATCAAAAGTACCAATCTCAACGGAGTTCGTGCTCGGTTTTAGAGTCGGCATTCGCTGGTTTTTACCCGTCGCAGTTCCTGCAAGATTCGTATTTTGTGGTCGTAGACGACATCCCAAAACCTAACTTCCCAGAGCTTCGTGAAATGGGCCTTGGTGATTTTATTGACCGCCCCATAAATGGGATAACTTATAAAGATACTTATTATGTAGATAGAAATCAGGCCAACAATCTACAGTTGCACTTTCATGAGCTTGTTCATGTATCTCAATGGGATTTTCTTGGGCCAGCAGACTTCATTAGCCGTTACATAAATGAAATTCAAGTTCATGGCTATGATTCTGCACCATTAGAAAAGATGGCTTACACCCTGGATAATCACTATTTTACTGGTGGCGCTGCCCTAGATGTTCCAAGTTATGTGCAATCAAAAATGTAAAAAAGTGCTGCACTATACGGCCTACTTTATGCGAAACCACTATGAAGCAATGGAATGAAATTAAATCTGAATTCGAAGCAGATGGCTTTCTGCGCGATATCTATGTAGAAGATATAGATCCAGCTGTTTGGAATCTATTTGTAGCGGGAGTAAATCGATCGGAGTAAAAAATTGAGTTTTCTCACGGTGATGACAAAAGGGAGCTTCCCTACAACCTCAAATCAATTAAAGGTTTACAGAAAACTAATCCCACTACCTTGTATATCTGGCTGTCCGAAAATATACAGCTAAACTGTCATTTCTTCATAGAATCAGAAATTGAGTTAGATGTTTCGCCGTATGATGTCCAAAACGAAAATGCGTACAATCATCTGGTATTCTTCCTGGAATGGTTAGCTTCACTCACTGGCGGCGAAGTTAAGCTGACCCATGAAGGTATGCAAGAGCAGGTAATTTTAAGTGTTTCAAGTAAATCGCATAAAAAGCGACTGTGATGTCAAGCAGCCTGTTTGACACCGCAACTCGATAAAATCCACTTCTCATCGTTAACTGAAGATAACTTCATTATATTGCCCGGAAAAACCATATATTTCATTACCAACACTGACCTCATCCGGATGATCGATCAATGACAAAATACCTCATCTCCTTCCCCGCACCGGCAATGGACATCCCCGACCAGGACTACGCCGCTGCCAGCGAAGATTCGCATGCAGTCATACGCGAGGCGAAGAATGCCGGCGTCTACGTGTTCGGCGGTGGTATCAACGCAGATGTCGAACCGCTGATGGTTGCTGCCGATGGCACCACCACCAACGATACCTATCCGCAGACCAAGGAGCTCGATGGCGGTTTCTGCGTACTGGAACTCCCATCACGCGAAGCCGCTATCCAGTGGGCCGCAAAGATCGCCGAAGCCTGCCGCTGTCCGCAGGAGCTTCGTGAATTCCACTATGATCCCGAAAGCTGACCGGCCGGCTCGCAGCCAATGCATACGGCGGGATCTCCTGGAAATGTGCCGACTACGGCAGCATTATCCAGATTGGATATGATCGATGGTGTCGATTCTCATTGCCTCCATTCGATAACTTTCTGAGACAGTATCAGAGTTAATTCGATCAAAATTTAAGCAAAAAATATTGGCTAATATGAAAATTTCAATAGACACAGAAATAGAAGCACCCCTGGACAGGGTTTGGGATGCCTGGGTGACCCCTGAAGATATCACCAAGTGGAACTTTGCAGTTGCAGACTGGTGTTGCCCCAGGGCAGAGATAAACCTTGAAGAAGGCGGCCATTTTAGCTATCGAATGGAAGCCAAGGATGGATCTGTCGGATTCGATTTTGAGGGAAAATTCACCAAGGTCAGCCCCCGAAAAAGTATCCATTTCAAGCTGGAGGACGACAGGGAAGTGAAAGTCGAATTTATGGAAACTGAAAATGGAGTCAGGGTTACAGAGACTTTTGAAGCTGAAGACGAAAACTCAGCAGAGCAGCAGAGGCAGGGCTGGCTCAGCATCCTGGACAATTTTAAAAAGCACGTTGAAAGAAAAAGATGAGTGACGAAGAGGAACTTTTAAACCGCGTCAGGAAAGCATTCGCTCCAGTTCCCAATGTTACAGAGCGACGAATGTTCGGCAGCATGGGCTTCCTCGTCAATGGCAACTTGTGTATTGGATGCCGACCTGAACGTATCATGTGTCGCATCAACCCCGAACTTCATGAAAAGATGACGGCTCAGAACGGTTGTCGCACGGTCGTAATGCGAGGGCACGAGTATCGAGGCTGGGTCTATGTAGATGCCGACTCCGTGCGCACGCAGCGCTCTCTGAGGCGCTGGATCGACCATGCCTTATCGTATGTCGAATCATTGCCGCCAAAAGAGCGCTGATCTCAAGTCCCATAGAATCAAGACATTTAAAATCAGCAACGATCCTCAATTTTCCGAAAGGGTTGTGGATATCGTTGGCTTGTATATGGATCCACCGGACAACGCGATGGTGTTATCGGTTGATGAGAAGACGCAAATACAGGCTCTCGTTGGAAAAACATCCTCGCTTCAATTTTCACTTCACACCCACTAGTGCCTCATGGCTTAACGCTGTGGAGGGCTGGTTTGGGCAATTGGAACGCCGTGCCTGTACAGAGGGTTTATTCACAAGCGTAGAAAATCTACGCGAAGAGATACACCGATACATTAAGGCTCACAACCAGGAAACAGAGAAATCATTCCAGCAGACAAAACGCGCTGAGATCACTATCAATCCCGTCAATCGAACCAAGAAAGTCCATGATGTGAATTAACCAGTCGGGACACCAGGCACTCCAAGGAACGACTTACTTTGGGCGTAACGTTGGGTATCAATCAATCGACGTCACGTGCGCTGCAGTCATGGGCATCGATTCCGATGACTCCGATATACCTCAGAGCGACAGTCGATAGGATGGCCAGGATTATCGCTACAGCCGCGCTTGCCAGGTTTGCGATGCTAAAACCGAAAGTAAACGCAGCTCTGGCCTCTACCAACAAGCCATCCGGCAACTGGTTCGCTATCTCAGATGCCGCCCAAAGGCTGTCACTGACACCTCGCGAAAGTTCGTTGGGCAGGTGGCCCGGAATCTGGTCGGCTATGCGGTAATGATAGAGGGCTGTGGTGAGGCTCCCGAGTATCGCAACGCCCATAGCGATGCCAAGTTCCTGAACCATCTCGGACATCGCAGAAGCCGAGCCAGCTTTTGGTGCCGGCGCTGCACTGACTACGAGATCAGTCCCCAGCGCGGCGATAGTCCCCAGGCCAAGATAGACCAATGAAAAACCTGCAACGAGTAAAGTGATGCCGCCTGAGCTGTCTAGTTGTGCGAGCAGAAAATAACCTGTCGCTGAGAGCGCCAAGGCACCCGCCACAACGAAGCTCGGACGGATACGGCGCGAGATCAGCGGCGATGCGATACCCCCCACGAGCATCGCCAATGCTGGCGGCCCCATGAAAAGCCCTGCTGCCAGAGGCGATAACCCCGCTACCAATTGCAGGTATTGGGTAACCAGCAACATTGCCCCGCCGACGCCAACGAGTCCAAATAGCAGAATTAACAGCGCGGCGCTGAATGCCCTATTTGTAAACAATCGCATATCCAAAAGTGGATTCGCGAGGCATCGCTGGCGGTGGACAAACCACACAGCAAAGACCATCCCGGCCACCAGCGCGGCGATTGGTTCAGTGCCGAGACCATCCTTGGCACTTTCCTTTAGCCCGTATATTGCGGGGAGAGTGGCGGCGAGAGAGAGTACGACGCTGAACAGATCAAGCTGACCGCTCTGTGGTGCACGATATTCCGGTAACAGTACCGGCGCGGCTACTAGCAGGATAGCGACGACCGGCACCGCCACCAGGAATGCTGAGCCCCACCAGAAATGCTCCAGCAGTACTCCGCCGACCACCGGCCCAGCGGCCATGCCCAGCGCAAACATCGTTGCCCAAACACCGATTGCCAGCGCCCGCTGTCGGGCATCGGCGAACATGTTGCTGATGAGGGCGAGCGTGGATGGCATGAGGGTGGCGCCGGCGACCCCCAATGCCGCACGCGCGGCAATCAGCATCGCAGCACTGGTGGAATAGGCGGCCAGCACCGAAGCTGCACCAAAGGCGACAGCGCCGATCATCAGTAGTCGCCGGCGACCAACGCGATCGCCCAACGTGCCCATGGTGATCAGGAATCCGGCGATCATGAATCCGTAGGCGTCCATGATCCAGAGCGCCTGTGTACTGCTGGGCTGCAGATCCGACGCCAGCGCGGGAAGCGCAAGGTACATCAGGGTGACATCGAGGCCGAGCAGTATGGTGGGCAGTGCCAGAACTGCCAGGCCGGCCCATTCTCTGGCACCGGCGAGCGGCTTGGGGACGCGAGTGACAGAAGTCGTCGCGTGATCAGCGGTTAACGGGTCGCTGGTGGTGTTCATATCGCCTCCTCCTCGAGACTGGAAGCGATATTCTCGAATGAGCATTATGCTAGTACAATATAGCTGCTTATCCTATTATTATTGGTAATGGTCTGATGGCTGGCACACTTGAACGCAAGCGCAACGATCTCTCGCAGTTCCTGCTCCAACACAGGCACAAACTCCAACCCGCCGATGTTGGTTTGCCTGCTACAAGACGTCGACGGACACCGGGACTCAGGCGTGAAGAAGTGGCTGCCCTGGCAGGGGTGGGCTTAACCTGGTACACGTGGTTCGAACAGGGGCGCGATATCGGCGTTTCAGAAGCGTTTCTGCTCAACGTTGCAAAGGCGCTCAAGCTCGATGATGCCGAGTGCTGCCACCTATTCCTGCTAGCGCATCAAAGGCCACCACCGCCGGAAGCCCATCAGTGGGCGTCGGTGACACCATTGATTCAGCAACTTATGGACGACCTGCAACTGCGACCGGCGTATGTCAAGAATTTACGGTGGGATATCATTGCCTGGAACGAGGCGGCTAATACGCTTTTTGATTTTGCCGGCCGCAAGCGCGAGGACAGGAACTTCATGCGCATGGTCTTCGCAGATCCAACTCTGCGAAGACACCTGCCGATATGGCGCGAGGATGCACGGCGGCTGCTGGCGAGCTTCCGTCGCGATCTGGCGATCGCTCCGCAGGACCCCGCCATGCTTGCGCTTATCGATGAATTGAAAAGCCTTTCGCCGGACTTCCGAAGATGGTGGGAGGAGCCGGATACTGGCAACCCCAGCCGAGGGCTCTGTACAATCGCCGACTCAGGCTTGTCTCACTTGAATTTTCAACACGAGATGCTGACAGTGGATGAGCACCGGCATCTCAGGATGATCGTTTACTTTGAGAGAGACCGCCCTTCAAACCCAAAGTAAACAGACACATCAGAGAACACCCTGCCGGCCAGCCCAGTGACTATTATTGGTTGGATAAATCGCGTGAGGCCACAGGGCGGCTTAATATATCAAATTACCGTCCTCTCACGAAAATTATACTTATCATCCGGACCATAAGCGACTATGAACCCAGAAGAAACCGGAAAAGCGTACGATCAGATCACGCATCTATGGGACCGTAAAGCCTTCAATAGAAAAGATGGAATTGATCAGCATAAACGGGCAATAGCATTTTCAGAGAATAAAGGCAAAGCACTTGATGTTGGCTGTGGCTGTACTGGACGATTTATCGACCTTCTCCAAAGTGAAGGTTTTTCGCCGGAGGGCATCGATATTTCCGAGAGGATGATACATTTATCCAAAGCTTGTCATCCCGAAGTGACTTTCCATCACCAAGATATATGCGAGTGGGAAATTCAGGGAGAATATGACTTCATCACAGCATGGGATAGTATTTGGCATGTCCCCCTGGATCAGCAAGAGAGAGTGCTACAAAAACTGATTTCCAGCCTGAACCCAGGTGGAGTTTTAATATTCTCTTTCGGTGGTACATACAAACAGGACGAGCATAAAAATGATCATATGGGGCCAGAGTTGTATTACTCAACCTTGGGCACAAATGGCTTTGTTAAACTGCTCATTGGATTAGGCTGTATTTTAAGGCACCTTGAGTATGATCAGTACCCGGAGCTACACACCTACTTGATCGTACAGAAACCCCGCTATTGGGCCGTGCGTAAAGTTGTGTAACAAAGGAGCACAGCCAAAACGTCCAGATCAAGGCGAGAAAGCGCTGGAATAGTGGTTCTATTTCGAGCTTTCTCAACGCAGATCTGGGCGATTTGGCGCAGCGAACTGTTACACAACTTTGCGCACGGCCCACTAGGTACAGTAAAGATCTACCTACGCTTCGGCTCCCCAGAGAACGACATTGAACTTTAACAAGGAACTTGGAAAATGACTGACCTGACCCTCACCACCTTTGATTGGGTTCCCGAGATACCGCGGGGCTATGTGCGCGACATACGAGTGCGCTGGGCACTGGAAGAGGCCGGGCTGCCCTATCGCGTGAATGCAGTGCCATTTGGCGATCGGGGTGCCGAACATTTCTCGCATCAGCCCTTCGGACAGGTTCCCTGGTTGACCGATGGCGATATTTCAATCTTCGAGAGCGGCGCAATCCTGCTCCACCTGGGGAAACGCAGCGATGGTACGCTGCTTCCCACCGACCCACGCCGCCGCAGTGAGACTATCGAATGGCTGTTCGCGGCGCTCAACTCGGTCGAGATGGCGAGCCTGCCCTGGTCCCTGTTCATGTTCTCCGGTGATACGGAAGATACGCCGGGGCGGAAAAGCCTGGACAAATTCCTAGAGTCTCGCCTTCAGCACCTGGACTCGGTTTTGACGGATCGCGACTGGCTGGCCGGCAGCTTCTCCGTTGCCGATATACTGATGGCGGATGTGCTGCGCCTTGTCGATCGGTTCGACGGACTGGCAGAATATCCGGCCTGCCGGGACTATGTCTCGCGCGCGACCGCTCGCCCGGCCTTCGAGAAGGCACTCGCGGACCAGATGGCGCACTTCGCTGCAGCAGACTGAACAGCCCTGGGGCCCGCTTTCGCCGCAAGCCGAACCATTCGATGAAAGCGATTTTCCGTCAGGAAAGATCTTTGGAGATAACTATCAAGCGCCAGGAGAAATCCATGCCAGAAATTGCAGATACTCCGGAACCACCCTATTACGCGGTTATTTTCAGCAGTCACCTTGCGGAAGGCGGTCACGGTTATGGGGAGATGGCTAATCGCATGGTAGAGCTGGCTGAGCAACAACCCGGGTTCCTGGGGATCGAGTCTGTCAGGGAGAGCCTGGGCATCACCGTCTCCTACTGGGACAGTCTCGAAGCCATAAAGCGCTGGAAAAGCAATGCCGAACACCAGGAAGCCCAGAGGCTTGGGCGCCAGCAGTGGTATTCCGGTTTTCGAGTCCGGATCGCGAAGGTTGAGCGTGATTACGGTATTTGAAAAGTCGATTTCCACCTGCCGGGAGAGTTTCTTCCCACGTTTCCCTGGCAGGATCTTAAAATCTTACGGTTTGAGGACCTACAGATGTCTGGAAATAGCGCTATACCATGCTCTCGGGCGGCTACCGGTGCCAGAGGCTTCCCGCAGACTTTACTGACGAGGCTGATTTTCTTCCAGTGCTTCTCAGCGGCCAGGCCTTATCGTATGTCGAATCATTGCCTCCAAAAGAGCGCTGATAGCAACCTGCCAGCCGGATTTTCCCCATCGTATAGCGGAGGACATGATCATGTATAACCGAAGTTGCCATTGTGGTCGCATTACATTTGAAGCCGAGTGGAGACATACGCATGACACAGGTAAAACGCAGTTCGGATTGCGGTAACTCGCCCAAGAGCAGGATGGTGGAGGATATCGCTGTCGCGCTGGAAACCCGGGACACAGATTTCCTTTTGAAGATCCTGGATCCTGATTCGGTATGGAATCATAGTGGCGGCACCATCACTACCGCCGAAGCCACTCTTGACCAGGTTGGCCGTCTGGATATACCGGCGGAAGTGGCCGTTGACCGTGTAATGTCCCATGGAAAGGTCGGTGCCGTAAACGGAACCAGCGGCGAGCAACGATTCTGCCATGTTATCGAGTTCACCTCAGTCAAATGCAATCGGGTTCGCCGTATCGAATCCTATTGTGGCTGAGGCTTTTGGCCGACAGCGAGCACTCGAACCGGACAGGCTGCACCTCCACACGATGCAGCACATCGTCCACAGAACGGCTCAGCCACCCCGGGGCAACATCAATCGTCGATATGAACGGCCAACCCCGTCTGCCCTTCCGCGATATGATCGGCGAGGATATTCTGCCGGTACTGCCCGCTGTTCTGGCGTCGGAAGGGAATGGGCGGCTCGTCGAATATATGTTCGAGACGCTCACACCAGGCTGCCAGTTCCTTATCTGCTGCAGCTTCTGGCAGGTTGCCGGTTCCATAGACGGCATGGGTCGGCAACACTTCCATACCGGGAAAGAACAACGCACCGTGGGTGATGGGGAACAACAACTCCTCCAGTGGGCCGTTGATGCCACGGGGCGAGTAGTCAGTCGCCGGGCCTCCCACCATTACCGACAACAGGGCGCGCTTGCCTTTGAGGATGCCGTCTCCATAGCGGTATCGATTGCCCTCGCCTTTGTATCCGTACGCGAAGCCGTAGGCATACACCCGATCTATCCAGCCCTTCAGAATGGCCGGCATACCAAACCACCAGAGGGGAAACTGCAATATGACGGCATCGGCCGCGAGCAGTTTGCGCTGCTCCGCAGCGACATCTCCGGTTTGCTGGTTGGTGGTGTAGGCGTGCCCCGACTCCTCGATATACGCTAACCGCTTGCGATTTACCCGGCTGGGGAAGTCCCGTTCATCAAAGATGGCTTTCCAGCCCATACCATACAGGTCGCTCTGCAATACGGTATGGCCCTGCCCCGCGAGCGCCTGTTCCGTTGCGGCAACAAACTGGCGGGTCAATGATGTGGGTTCGGGGTGTGCATACACTATCAGTACGGTCCTGGACATAATTTCATCCTATTACAGGGCTGTTTGGTGGGATTCTTCAGGTGCGATGGATACGACTGGTAGTGTGTCGCGGAACGAGCTATCAGTGAAATCAGTTGTTTTATGCCCTACTATCCAGCGAATGGATACCAAGCGACTCGATCTCAATCTGCTGGCGACACTGGAGGCCCTGCTGGAGGAGCGGAATGTCACCAGGGCCGCTGCGCGCCTGCACCTCAGCCAGCCCGCCGTCAGCGCCCAGCTGAACCGGTTACGGGACATGTTCAATGATCCGCTGCTGGTCCCGGCCCAACGTGGAATGACACCGACCGCCATGGCGTTGCAGCTGCTGACGCCATTGCGCCAGGCATTGGACCAGGTGCGGGACACGGTGGTAACGCATCGGCACTTTGACCCGGCGCAGGCGGAGCTGACTGTCACCATTGCCTGCACCGACTATCTCCAGAGCGTTATCGGCCTGTCACTTATTCAGAAGCTGAGACAGCAGGCACCCGGTATCAGGCTAGCCATACGCAACCTGGAACCGCCCAGGCTGGAAACCCAGATGGTGCGCGGCGAGGTGGATCTTGCGCTGATGACACCGGCTGAGGCTCCCCCTACCCTGCGCACCCGGCACCTGTATGACGAACACTATGTGCTGGTCGGCCGGCAGGGTCACCCGCAGCTGGGCGATAACATGTCACTCGAGGAATATGCCCGGCTGGAGCATGTAGTGGTCTCACTCAGCGGCGGCAACTTTTCGACTCCGGTGGATCAGGCTCTCCAGGCGCTGGGCCATACGCGCAATGTGGTGCTATCGGTCGCGTCGTTTTTATTTATCCCGGAAATTGTTGCACAATCGCACCTGGTGGCGCTGGTGCCATGGCGCCTGGTTGCCGGACGTACCGACCTCAAGCTGGTCAAGGCGCCCACCGTTTCCAGAGGATTCTCGGTGGGTATGGTGTGGCACGAGCGCAACCATGGGCACAGTGCACATCGCTGGGTTCGCGAGCAGGTGGGGAGTTGCCTGGTGGGCTGAGTTTCTTTCCGCCTCTACACCCTCTCATTGAGTGGTCTGCGCCTGGCTGCCAACATCGAGTCAATTGTCCCGACCAGCCAATAAACGAAATATTTTGAACAGAATCAATTTCAGGAGAAAGCCGTGAAAGAGTACACGCATGTCTGCATTGACAAGAACAACCTTGGGCTCGATGTACTGAGGGCAGATATTGCCGCGAACGGAATCCAGACAGCCGAACAACGAGGTTTTCAACTTGCCCCTGGGTCGGTACGCCTGGAGCATCACCTGCATGTCTTTCTATGGGACGACAGCACCACGGGAATCAAAGGACGGATGGGAATCGAATCTGCCGGAAATTGCTTTCTGGTTCGCATCAGGTGGAATCATTTGACCGAATCCGGAGCCTTTCTCAGCGGAACACTGGGAGGTGATAACGGACACGTGGGTCCCCCAAAAGGCAAGTCCACCAATGGAGCCTGGGCATTCAAGGGCTCCATACCTGCCAACAACTGCTATGTGGAAGGATTTCATTCGGCGGCGACCAATGGATTCGAAACCTGGCGATCTGGAAAAGGGTGGAGTGGGCTAGGATAAACGAGTTGCTTCAAAGACCCCACGGCCAGGTAAAAATATCACGTGAAAAAATAACCTGAAGTACTGTAACCCTGGAGAATAAAAAATGAAGAAGTACACCCTGACCGCATGCGCCCTACTGCTTTCCGGTTGCGTAAGCGTTCCTTCCAGCGTTGTCTACAACGACAAAACAGTTGGCACTTACAGCACAGCAGCAGGATGCAATACGCTGCACCTGGAACAGGACTGCTCCCAAATGAAAGGAGCCACAAGGGATATCAGAATCAACGCCATAGACCTGAGAATAGCGGGTAGCCAGGATGGAAGAACGGTGTTCGTCATGTCCCAGCCAAAGTTCCTGCCCGACGAAGAGGCGTTGAAAGCAGGTTCCAAGGCTATTGAAGATCTCCTGAAGAACAGCGATCTCGATATTCTTAACACCAGGGTCATGTATGGTAGCGGTAGAGTTTTCGGTGTTCACTATACATTGAGCGGGGATGGCTATAGCCAACTGAAGCAGTTATCGGTAACAGAGTAGCTGTGCCCCCGTCAACAGGTGATTGCTCATTGCTGAAGTAGCTCCATAAGGAGCTACTTTATCGCACGGTTGCTCACTGCTTCTGGAGAGTCAGGAGGAGCTCATCCAGGCGCTCGAGAGTGGAGGTCAATCCCTCCTCCATTCCCATCTTGATCACACTTTCCAGGTCTTCCAACGTATTGTAGGCAACCAGGGTTTCCACGAAAGCGTGATCTTCTGCCTCAGTGAAGGTTACATCCCACCTCGCCCTGGGCAGTTCCGGATTCAACCTTCCGGAGTCATCGCAGAATCCATCAAGGGCTGTATAATTCTCGATTGGTTGGATGGTTATATAATCCATGATACCCCAATACTCATTGCCATCCGGATCAACCATGGCGTAGTGCCAGTGGCCGCCCTCCCTGAAATCCATGGATTTTGTTTTGGTCTTCAGTGGTTTGGGGGCAAACCACCGGTCGAGGAGTTCACTCTTTGTATAGCAGTCCCACACCAGTTCACGCTTTGCCGCGAACTCTCTTCTGATCGTGATGGTGTTTTTTTGCTTATCTACAAGAAAGTCGAATTGAAGATCAGTTGTCATCGTTCTCTCCATTGAGGTCGGCCAAAAGATTGTCGAGATTTTCGTAGCGGTCTTGCCACAGTTTTCGGAACTGCTCCAGCCAGATGTCAATTTCCTGCATTTTCTCCAGCCTGAGCTGGTAGTAGATTTCCCGGCCGGTCTTCATTTGCTCCACCAGGCCGCACTCGTTGAGTATCCGGACGTGCTTTGAGGTCGCCTGCCGCGAGATCTCGAAATGCTCCGCGATCGCATTGGGTGTCATCGCCTGTGAGGCGATCAACACCATAATGGCCCTTCGTGTCGGGTCTGCTATTGCCTGGAAGATGTCTCGTTTCATTGCCCTGCACTTAATGCGCAACTGATTGGTTGCAAATATATACGCAACCAGACCATTGCGCAAGTACCTCGGGTACCTTCGCGGCCCGCTTCCAGTTACACACACAGATGAGAAGCAGGGCTATTGCCGACTGATCTACACACGACCAGCTGATTTCAAAGGGATACTTATCTTCCAGCTGAGTCCCGGAACTGTGGCATCAGGAACAAAACCCGCCAACCAGAGGTATGATATCTGGCAGCGGATCTCGTATACGGTATCAACCATGAATTCAAAATACGTACTGACCGGCGGCCCCGGCGCGGGAAAAACAACGCTTCTGAACCGTCTTGCGGCCCGGGGCTATCGTGTCGTGCCGGAATCGGCACGGCAGATAATCCGGGCGAGGCTATCCCTGGAACTCCCTCCCCGCCCGGAGCCCACCAGTTTTGCAAACGAGATACTCAGAAAAGATATTGCACAATACCGGCGATACAACGCAGGGGGCGATGGACCGGTCTTCTACGATCGCGGGGTGCTGGATGCCCTGTATATGCTTGATGCGACCCCTGCATTGTCTCGCACCTCAATCTCCAGTTACGTCGGGGAATTTGACTACAACAGGCTGGTATTTCTGCTTCCACCGTGGAGAGATATCTACTGTACAGACTCTGAACGGGACCAGACTTTCGAGGAAGCGTCAACGGTTTTCGAAGGTATGAAGCGATGGTATACACTCTGGGGATACCGGGCTGTCGAGGTGCCGCGCATTGATGTTGGACGTCGCTGCGACTTCATTCTGGACGCAGTGAAACAGGCCTCCGGCGGGCTTCAGCGCTAAGTCCCGGGTATTGATCCGCCCTGAAAAAGAAGATGAAATCCTTCAAATACGACATTTTCGGCCGCGAAGTACTGATAGAAAAGACAGAAAATGGCTGGCGCACCTTCTACACAGGCCCGGAGGAAAAGCGCCGGAATGCCGGCATTTTCGTACCGCCGGATATTCCGGAAGATGAATTGACCCGCTTTCTGTCAGACCTGTGCCACGAGTGGGCATCAGAGCGGCACCCCGGTGTAGTGCGCCTCAGCAGTCGCCTGTAGGCCGCAGATTTCCTTCCCAATCTGTCCGAAAGCCCGCAGCTTCCTCGATCAGCCAGTCCACAAACCGTTCCACCGCCGCTGGCGCTTCACCGGATGCCGGCAGGATCAGGTCGTAGGTGAAAGGCGATTCCAACACGTAGCGCGGGCCGAAGGGTTGCGTCAGTACGCCGGTGGCGAGGCGATCGGCCACCACCGGATAAGTGGCCAGCATGATGCCGCGACCGGCGATGGCCTGGTCGAGGGCCAGGCTGTACAGGGAATGCTGGCGCTGTGTCATTGCGCGAGTGTCCGTTACACCGGCGGCTGCGAACCATTCCTTCCAGCCGGGGAGTTCGCGGCTCTGTTGAGAGCTCCACTCAACGGTAAGGAGGTGGTGGTCGAGCAGGTCCGCCGGTTTGCGGATCGACGCCTGTGCCAGCAGGCCCGGGGCACAGACCGGGACCAGTTGGTCCTCGAACAGGGTTACACTGCGCACCCCACGCCAGGGGCCGCGGCCATAGCGCAGCGACAACCTCGCACTGCCCTCGTTCCAAACCGGCGGGGTCAACTTCTGGTCCGCATCCAGGGCAATCTCTATATCGTTCTCCCGCTTCTCGAAGGCATTCAGGCGCGGCAGCAGCCATAGCTGCATAAACGACGGCGGCGCGCTGATCACCAGCGTGGCGGTCTCGCGCGGGCGCTCGGCAACCAGTTGCACGCCGCTGGCGATCCGGGCCAGGCCGGCGTCCACGTCTTCGGCCAGCAGTCGCCCGGCCCGATTGACGCTGACGCCGTTCGCATGGCGTTCGAACAGCGTTACCCCTAGCCGCTCCTCCAACTGCCTGATCTGGCGGCTGACAGCGCCCGGCGTCACACCCAGGCGGTGGGCGGCGGCCTTGAAGCTTCCGCTGCGGGCCGCCTCAGAGAAGGCGCGCAGGGCATTGAGCGGCAGTCTCTCGATCTTCATGAGTTGAGTTTTCCTGAGCCTAGGGCTGCAGATTAATCGGTTGTTGGGCAGCCGGGCAAGTGCTTGAATGCCCTGCCCTGACTTAAGGAGAGCACCTTGAATTCTTCCAGATCCGCTATATCCCGACCCAACCCCACAGTGACCCCAGCTCACAGCCGCAAACCGGTCGACGCCATGGCCGGCCTGCTGATGACACTGTTCTGCCTGGCGCTGGGCCTGCAACAGGTGGCGATCAAGGCGGTGGCCGCAGATGTCCCGCCGCTGGCACAGATAGCACTGCGCTCGGTGATGGCCTTCGGGTTGGTGGGTGCGCTGGTGTACTGGCGCGGTATCCCCCTGCACGACCTGCGCGCAAAGCTGGGGGCGGGATTCCTGGTCGGGCTGGGATTTACCTTCGAATTCCTGTTTGTCGCCTGGGGGTTGAATTACACCCTGGCCTCACATATATCGGTGTTTCTCTATACGGCGCCGGTATTCGCCGCGCTGGGGCTGCATTTCCTGGTGCCCGGCGAACAACTGGCGCGCCGCCAGTGGTGGGGCATCGGCATGGCCTTCCTGGGCATGGTGTTTGCGATGGCGCCGACAACCAGTATCGAGGACGCCGGCGATATCCTGTTCGGCGACCTGCTGGGCCTGCTGGCCGGCCTGTCCTGGGCTGCCAGCACGCTGGTGCTCCGCTGCACTTCCCTTTCCGAGGCGCCCGCCGAGCAGACCGTGCTCTACCAGCTGGGAACCGCCGCACTGTTGCTGCTGCCGGCGGGATGGCTGCTGGGTGACCTGGCATCGATCCATTTCTCCACCACGGCCGTTGCCAGCCTGGCTTTCCAGACCCTGGTGATCTCCTTCGGCGCCCTGCTGCTGTGGTTCGCCCTGCTGCGGCGCTACTGGGCCTCGCAGCTCGGTGTCTTCTCCTTCCTGTCGCCGGTACTCGGGGTGCTGTTCGGGGCGCTACTGCTGAACGAACCGCTGACGGCGAACTTTGTACTCGGAGGGGGAATCATCCTGTTCGGTATTCTCCTGGTAACGCGTCCGCAGAGAACACGTTGAAAATCGCTACAGTAGAATGCGCTTCACGATGGGAGGACTGAAGCTTATGTGCATACGTCGCGATACGGATAACCAGCTCCCGGATTGCGACGGCACTGCAACCTCGGCAAAATAAAAGTCTGAGTATCCCGCCCCCTACCAGAAAGTATCCAACGCCATGCCCGAACCCGACTACCTCGGCAGCCGCCGTCCGCGACTGGTTCTCTACCTGCCCCACCGGCCGAAGGGCTTGGCGCAACTGGTTCATGCGCCCGACGCCCGGGCGCTGGTCGCCGCCAACTCCAACCACTGGCGCAAGATCGTCACGCTGCTGGCCAAGATCGCGTGCCCTGACGCAGACGGCTGGCGACGATTCAGGGATGGGGATCTGTTCCGGTACACGGGGCTCTGCTTTGCCCCCGCACTGGTAAATACCGGGTCCTGGCACTGGATTGGCGGCAAGGACAATCTGCAGCGTTTTACCGCCCTGCTCCACAACGCCCGGCCACTGGCCAACAGCCCGGATGTCTCCATCGACCCGGACCGGCGCCTGCTGCTGACGCCCTACCCGGACTACCGGCAACTCAGCAACGCACTGGTAAGCCGTATCCGCAGCTCGCTGGCCAGCCATGGTTTTTACAACGATTGAATCCGGCTCCATTCGATCCGGACCGGAAAATCGGTAGAACGCGCCGGGCGCTCCAGGCCGGCGATTTCCACCGGATTTGATCGCTGTACCATGACACAGCCCTACTTTCCCGGCTGCCCGCCGGCGCCAGCCCGCTGGAGCGCTACAGATCAACCACGACCAGTTGCTGGCGGGGCCCCGGGCCGAAGTACAGGCCTTCCTGGATATCGTCGCGCCGCTCGAGGATGTGCTGGGCCCGTTCCTGCTACAGCCACCGGCGCGTTCGGGCCCGAGTACCTGGACAACCTGTGGCGACTTGTCGACGCCCTGCCCGCGCCGCTGACCTGCACCGTCGAGGTTCGGCATATGGCGTTACTCTTTAACCCTCCCGATAGATCATAAATCACCCAACACCCGAAAATGACCAGACAGGGCCGGACATTTCGGCCCCTGCGACCGATATTTCCGGGGCATTTCAGGGAAAGTCAAAAAATGCCCAAATATCAGCACCTTTGGTAATAGGACAAAAAACGGGATATGAGTCGTCGCGACCGATTATCAGAAATAATACGATGGTTCCAATCTCGCGGAAAGCTTGACGAGACGGGGGATTGCCGACATTCTGTCGTTCATTTCAGCATTGGATATCATTCAAGGTGATATCGATCGTGGGGACCACGATATAACTGTTAGCGTCCGAATAGATGGACTGGAGATTGAATGTACTTTTTGTTGGCTGCTTCTTTACTTATGATTAGTGCATCCATCTATTATCTGTGTCTGAAGAGACTGCGTGCGCTCGTTGAGTACACTAAGTCCAAAAAACTTCACTTGGGGAGTGAAGGCCCTATGAATGAATATTTTTTGGCCGCAAACCCAAAGTTTATGATTAGCTTGCTCAAGCACTCAGTGCAATCTAGTAATGATGAGATACAGCTTCAACTTTTATCAGAGGCAAGAAGAAAGTACATTCAATCTTTAACCGTTGGCTTGTTGGCTTCATTGCCATTTTTGGCGCACGTGCTGTCAACACGCTAACCAGGCGCTGCTGGGGACGGCTTACTCTGTGCACCTTTTGCGCGGTCGCTGCACTCCCATTTTAGCGCAAAAGGTGCCCAGAGCAAGCCGCCCCAGAGCGCAACGTTATTTGCGACGTGAAGTCGTATAAATTTCTGTTACACACTCTGAAAAATCACAGGAGGTCATTTCTCAGAACGATGTAACCCGATGTTCTGCCATCGGTTTCCTACCGGCACATGCGTGGGGAGCAATCTCCGGGTGTGAAGCTGCCGGGACAATGTAACCTGCGGGCTCTGCCCGGGAGAGAATAACCGCGAGGCATTCTCAACTCTG
>NZ_JAPIVK010000055.1 GCF_026183675.1 Microbulbifer halophilus | reverse complement strand
ACGGTGGCTGGTTTGGGGCGCCACTACGTGCGGTTGCTGGAAGCGATGGTGGCCGAACCAAGTCGGGCGCTAGGCGAACTGGAAATGCTGAATGCGCAGGAGCGCACAACGGAGCTGACGGCTTGGAACCCGACGCCAGAGGCGGAAATGGAGACGACGATCCATGGGCTGTTCGAGACGCAGGCGGCACTGTGTCCGGATGTGATCGCAGTGGTGGATGAGAGACAAACGCTAAGCTACGGCGGGGTGGAATCCCGTGCGAACCAGTTGGCGCACCTGCTGCTGGAGCTTGGGGTGGTCGCGGAATCGCGGGTGGCACTGTGCCTGCCGAGGTCGTCGGACTGGCTAGTATCGCTGCTGGGAGTGATGAAGGCGGGGGCGGTGTACGTGCCGCTGGACCCGTCGCACCCGGATACGCGATTGGCATACCAGGTGGAAGACAGTGGGGCGGTGCTGGTAGTGGCGGCTTCGAACGATCGCGAACGGTTCGCACAATCCCAGGCGGTGCTGTGTCTGGACACGGAAGTCCGGCGAGTGGCGTCGCAGCCGACGGAGTCGCCCGGGGTCGTAGTGGATCCCGAGCAGTTGGGCTATGTGATCTACACCTCGGGCTCCACGGGCAGGCCCAAGGGAGTGGGGGTACCACACCGCGGGGCGGTGAACCTGCATGAGTGGTTGCGCGGTTTGCTGACGGAGCACCCACGCCCGCGCTGGGGTTGGAATGCGAACTATGCATTCGACGCCTCGTTGCAGGCGATTGTAAGCCTGGGGGCGGGAGCGACGTTGTGCGTGCTACCGGAGTCGGTGCGGGCGGACCCACAGCAACTGGAGCTGTTGCTGGCGGATCTGAGGGTGACAATTTGGGATGCGACGCCAGCGCAGATGGAGATGTTGCTGCGGTTGGATCCGGGACCGCTGCCGAGCGTCCTGGTGGGTGGCGAGGCGATTTCTCCGTCGCTGTGGGAGATGCTGGGTACACACTACGCCGGCCGTTCGGCGAAGGCATTCAATGTATACGGACCGACGGAGTGCTCGGTGGACTCGACGGTCTGCGAGATCGTTGCCGGGACACAGCCGAGCCTGGGCCGCCCGGTAAGGAATATTCGTGCACATGTACTGGACACCCGGGGGGCAACACTAGTGCCACCGGGTGGGATAGGCGAGCTGTACATCGGCGGTTCAGGGGTGGTGCGAGGTTATCTCGGGCGGTCGGAACTGACAGCGGAACGGTTCGTACCGGACCCGTTTTCGAGTGTGCCGGGGAGCCGCTTGTATCGGACGGGGGATCGGGTGAGGCGTCGGCTGGACGGAGGCCTGGAGTTCCTGGGCCGTCTGGACGAGCAGGTGAAGCTGCGCGGCTACCGGATCGAATTGGGAGAGGTCGAGTCGCGCTTGCGCGAGCAGGCCGGGGTGGGGCAGGCGCTGGCTCTGGTGCGCGAAGACCAACCGGGCGACCAGCGACTGGTGGCCTATGTGTTGTCCGAGGACGGCGCATCGCTGGATAGCGAGTGGCTAGCGTCGGCGCTGTCGCGGCAACTGCCCGGGTACATGGTGCCGTCGGCGATAGTGACGTTGGCAGAGTTTCCGCTGACAGCGAACGGAAAGATCGACCGCAAGGCGCTACCAGTGCCGGAGCGGCCCGAATTGGGCCAGGTGAGCGGGGGGAGCCCAGAGACAACAGAGGAGCAGTTGCTGGCAGAAATCTGGGAGGAGCTCCTCGACGTGTCGCCTGTGGGCAGGCACGACAGCTTCTTCACTTTGGGGGGCCACTCGCTGCTGGCGATCAAATTGCTCGCCCGGATCGAACAGGTTTTCAACATCCGCCTGGCGCCGGTTCAGATCTTCCTGAAGCCGACGATCGCCGGCATCGCTTCACTTTTGAATCCCGAGAAGGAGCCCAGCCCCTACGAATCGATAGTTCTCCGCCGTGGCCAAGCAGATGCAGCCATACTCGTTTGTATTCCCGGGCTGGGGGGCAACGCCAGTGATTTTGCCGAGTTGGCGCCTGTGCTGGACTGGGAAGGGGATGTGATCGCAATACAGCCCTACGATCTACAGCCGGGAGAGATCCTTCCCGATTCCATCGAGGCAATGGCCGAGCAATACTTGAGAGTTGTCGGCTTGCAGGAGCAGAGGGAAGTTGTTCTCGCCGGTCACTCGATGGGAGGTTTGGTGGCGCTCGAGATGGCCGCGCGCATGAGAGACAAGAAAAAGCCCCTGGCTTGCGTACTGCTGGATACACAAGCACCGCCATTGCCCGATGCGCCCATGCGTCCACTGCCTGACCAAGTGGATGCCTTGCTTCTGTACTACGAGCAGCACGGTGGTCGCGTCGGTAGGCTGGATGCATCGGCCCTCCATCAACTCCCGCCAAAGGAGCGCCTGTTGGCGGTACTCGATGCCCTCGACCAAGGCAGTGACCAGAAGGCAGGGCACGCCGCGCTATCACAGCGGATCATCGATGTGTATACCCGACATTTGCGCGCTGCCGCTTCTTATCGCGGCCCTGTCGACACTGCCCCTATCTCGCCACGGATCGTGCATGTGTCGCCATTTGCACAACAGTGCGAGGCGTCTGCCTGGGCACCGCACTTGGAGACACGCCTGGAACGCTTCCAGGTGGCTGGCGATCACTGGACCATGCTCCATCGTCGCCACGCCCAAGGCCTGGCGGGCGCAATGAGGGCAGCGATTGGCCCCGATGGAAGATGCCGCGACGCGCATGCAGCCATGAAGGCGGCCGCGATCCCCAAGGCTACACCAGAACAGCGTCTAGCTCACGCAGATGCCGACATGGGAGGGCGCTGGCACCGGATGCGTGAAGCATTCGAAGGTATGATTGCTGCGCGCTTCCAACGCGCCGGAGTGCGACGCGTGCTCGATATTGGCGCCGCGAACTCCAATGCGCGGCTTCCGCAGATATCCGGCCTTCGAACGAAGCGAGGCGCATGGATGGCCGAGGCGCTTGGCTTGAAAAAGGCCGCCACTTCTGCACCACGGGATTACGACGCGATAGTTGGTCTGGGCAACGGATACTCGGTGCTTGATCAAAGTGAATTAGCCGACGTCGTATCTCGGGCTTTCGCCTCTCTGCGCCCTCGCGGGATGCTGATTCTAGACCTTCCTGGGCCGGGTGCCATCAATCGGATCAAAGGAGACAGGGTACATATTATGGCATCTGCTAGTGGGTGCCATGCGGTGCTTGAAACTCCAGCCGAGACGGGTTGGACCAGGGTTGCCGCAGAGGTGGTTTCGGGTGGAGAACTGGCGTCAGTGCATGCTGTCGAACTGCATGTGCAGACGCCTGAGGAGATTTCCGCATCGCTCATCGCGCATGGGTTCACCCGTGTAGAGGTTCTGGCCCTGGATGGCAACGCTCCGGCCGAAAGAGACGAAAAGGGACTCCTGCTGATTGCCGAACGCGAATCCTGAGCGGCTTGTGGGCACATACTGTATGGGATACAGTATTGACGCCTTTATCGCCTATCAAACGAAGGCAATCGTGTTCTCGTTCGAAACAGAATGGAACCGGATAAGCCACACTCTAAAGGCTCTTTCGGAGCAATACACATGAGTTTGATCGCACGCTATGTCGCCGCTGTTAAGCGCTATCTTCCGAACGCAGTACGCGAAGACATTGGGCGCGAACTCCATTCCGCGATTTCCGATGAAGTAGATGCGCTGGAAGCGGCGCAAGGGCAACCTCTAAACGATGCGCAAATCGCAGACTTCCTGCGTCGCCGAGGGCATCCAATTGAAATCGCCGCGGCCTTCCGCAACAAGTCACTGATCGGCCCCAAGACATTCTTTATCTATAGCGGAGTTCTCAAAGCTGGCTTGGCGGTGATAATCGCCGCGCTTGTTGCCCGCTTAGTTTTCGAAGGTAATGTACGGCTGGTTGGATTGCTGTACGACTTCTATTGGTCAGTATTGGGTTTCTTCGGTTGGGCGACTTTCATCTTCTTTCTGCTCGATGTCTGGTTGGAGCGCCGAAATTTCTTCGAGCGCTGGGATCCGTTGCGATTACGCTCGGCGACGATGGACCAGTTTCCAATCGGAACCGGAACCGCCGTGGCGGAAACGGTTTTTGGCATCCTATTGCTAATGTTCGTTGCCGATGGGGCGACGATTAGCGGTCGCTGGCTGAATACCGGACATCCAGTAACAGTGTCGCTTATCGATATACCCTCAATACTGATCCTACTGCACATAGGAATCATCGTGGCGATCGGAATTGCACTTACTGGTTTCGTGGAAAGGCATTGGACGCCGGTCAAATTACTCCCTTTTGCTATCGCTCAGTTGCTTGTTGGCGGCATTCTTGGAACCTGTGCCATCTTGCCTGCAGGCGTTGTAGTCAATGCCGATCCAATGCCGCCAGACCATCTAGCATCGATTCAATACACCGCTCGTTTCATCCTGGCACTATTTGCCATCCGCTGCCTGTCGATTGGCTTAGTATCATTATCGCGACTCAAACGGTTTCTCCACGGGCACGAAGAAACCGTGTCGTCCACGCAAGCTTGAGCCGACGTAAGGAGCTTGTAAGGTACTACATACTGATATCAGCATTTAGCACCTTACACCACGGAGGTTCAGATCGCCCGCAATACGGTGGTGATAGGCAGACGCGCTGCACGCAGGGCAGGGAACAGCCCCCCCACCAGGCCGATGCCCATTGCCCATTTCAGACCATTCCACAGCAATTCCGGCGTTACCTTGAACTGGAACACGACCTGGCTGAAGTTAAAACCGGTCGTGGCGACGCTATAGCCGTTAAACAGCGTCCACGAAATGATGCCGCCCAAAAAACCGCCAAGCAAGGCCAACAACATTGTCTCCAGCATCACCGCCATCACCACAGGAAGGCCGCTAAAACCGACTGCGCGCATTGTCGCTATCTCACGGGCACGGCCGGCCACAGCGGCATGCATCGTATTGAGTGCACCGAACACAGCACCGATAGCCATGATGGTAGCGATTGTTATCCCCAGCACCTTAATCAAGTTGGTCAGATTACTGGATTGTTTGGTGTAGTAGTCGCGCGTGGTCAATACGTCCAGTTGGAGCCTCTGCTCGTTCTCCAGCGCCGCCTCGAGCTGGTCGAAACCGCTATTGCCGTCGATGCGAACCGTCACTGACTGGTAATCACCACGGTTGTATGCCGATGCCAGCGTCGCGGTGTCAGTCCAGAGTTCAGAATCATGGGCGTCGCCTGAAGCAAATACGCCTACCACTTTCCAGTCCTGGTTGCCCAGACGCAAGGAATTGCCAACCTCCAGGTCTTGGTACTGCAATTTCGCATGCTGACCGACCACGATTTCGCGCACACCTGCGTTGAACTTGCGACCTTCGATCAACTCGATGTGCGGCCTGATCAACCAAGCAGCATCACTGACACCTCGAAACTGTACATGGGCATCCTCCCCAGTCCCCGCGGTGGGCAGGGTGATAACCTGTGACAGCTCCGGTGATACCAATGGTTGACCGTCCTTGTCACGGGCAATACCGGCCAAGGTGGAAATCAGTGGTATCTGGTCACGGGTGATAACCGAGTTGGTTTCCATCTGCGAACCGCCTCGTAATACGATGGCCGTATCATTGCTGCCGGTCTGCTTTAGCATGGCCGCGAAACCTTCGCCCATGGACAGCACGGCTACCAGCACGCCCACAACGCCGGCAATTCCAACTACGATCACCAAAGTGGCACCCCAGCGCTGCGGCAGGTTGGTGATGCCGATACGCGTCGCCTCTATTGTCAGGCGGCCGCTGCGGGTGAATAGAAGCCACAGGACAAGTAGCCCCACTACAACTAACACCGCGAACCAGGGCAGCGCGCCCCATATCATCAAACCGATTGCCAGTAGGATCATCAACCCCAGGTTGCCCAGCCAACGTTTTATCATTTTGTAGCTCCTATCAGCGGCCAGCCAGCGCGTCGACGATGTTCAGCCGCTTCGCCCGCATGGCGGGTGACGCGCCGGTAATTAGGCCGATACCGGTCATTAGGGCCAAGCCCAAAGCCCAGGTTTGTGTGGGAATGGAAGACAGAGCGACGATGCCACCGCTTGCGCTGCTGAATGCTGGAATGATCATGTTGGCGATCAACATCCCCAGCACACCGCCGAGCAAGATCAGCAACACAGATTCCGCCAACACCAGCACGAGCACCGCACGATTGGTGAAGCCGAGCGTTTTCAGTACGGCCAGTTCCGGAATACGCTCACGAACCGTCTGCGCCATTGTGTTACCAGTTAGCAACAGCAGCGTGAAAAACACCGCACTCATGATCCCAGTGACGATCAACCCGACGTCCGCAAACTGCTTGGCAAAAGACTGATTGAAAGCCTGTTCGGTTTGAGTCTTGGTTTCGTGCGAGGAATTCTGCGAGAGTGCGTCGATTGCTTGGGCAACACCTGTGGCCTGCTCCATACTGTCAAGCTTGACTATGTACCACCCCACTTGGCCATTGACATATAGGTTGGCTTCGTCGAAGTGCTTCCAATGGAATATCAGCTGGTTCTCTTCACCCTTGCGCTTGCTGTCTTCCAGCCTGAAGGTACCACGCAACACTAGTGGCCAGTTATTGCTGCCGTCCCTCTGCGGGAAGATTGTTGCTTGGAGTGGGATTGTATCGCCAATCTTCCAGCCAAATTTGTTGGCTAGACTTTCCCCAACGATGGCGCCGGTGCGATCAGCATTCCACGCCTTCACCTGCGCAGGGTCGATCACGTATTCCGGGTACATATCCAGGTAGCCTGGGCCAACCGAGAAGTTCGGGAAGAAATTTTTCTGGTCCTGATAAATACCGCCGAACCAGGCGGCATATACGGTCTCTTGCACTCCCGGGGTGGATTCGATACGGGAGAGCAGACTGTATGGCAGCATCTGCGTGATCGAGAGCTTCGAGCTCACTACGAGACGATTGGTGTTGGTTTCACTACCGCCGGAATTGAATGCCACACGTACCGAGTCTAGCAGGCCGAACAACAGGAATGCCGCAAGAACAGACATCAGGGTCAGCACGGTCCGCGTCTTGCTGCGTAGTAGAGCTGCCCATATCAGCGTCAAATATTTCATGTTGTCCTCCGTTAGTACGAGGCAACAGGCGCATCAACTTTCTCGCCCTTATCCAGGTGAGCCATTAGCTCGCCCTTATCCAGATGAAGGGTGCGATTGGCGTACTCGGCTGCCTTTGGATCGTGCGTGACCATAATGATAGTCTTGCCATGTTCGCGGTTGAGTATTTGCAGTAGATCGAGGATCTCCTCGGCCGAATGACGGTCGAGATCGCCAGTGGGCTCATCGCAAATCAGGAGAGTTGGATCGGAGACAATAGCACGGGCGATCGCCACGCGTTGTTGCTGGCCACCAGAAAGCTCATTGGGTCTATGCGACTTGCGATCAGCCAAACCCACCAGTTGTAACGTAACTTCAACATTGCGCTTGCGCTGCGAGGAGCGCAGCTTTGTTAGCAGCAGCGGCAGTTCGACGTTCTTTTGCGCAGTCAAAGTGGGCATCAGATTGTAGAACTGGAACACGAAGCCGACGTGGCCGTTGCGCCAATTCGCCAACTGGCCATCTTTCAATTGATCGATGCGCTGGCCGTCGACCTCGACCTCGCCGCCGCCCGGCGCATCCAGGCCGCCGATCAGGTTTAGCAAAGTAGTCTTACCGGAACCGGACGGCCCCATAACTGCAACAAAATCACCTCTCGAAATATCCAGGTCGATACCGCGTAGTACCTGTATTTTTTCGGGGCCGCGATGATAGGTTTTGGTGAGCTGGCGAATAGTAACGAGGGATGACATAGCAGGCCTCTTTATGATGGTCGTTCGGGCCGGATTATCCGGTAAAAAATTGTACTGGACATTCCGGGGGTAAAGACTGCCCCTTCAAAATTGCGACTCAGTGAAGACCCAATCGTGCCTCTGAGTCTTAACCGGCTGCCTGATCAGGGATCGCCCGAGGAGAAATTGTGCAGCTAGTTGAACAATTGTGCTCGTCACTGATCACGCCAAATTGTGAAACATCAAGATCGGATTGTCTAGTAGTTGCCTTTGTTTGTAGTTGGTACGCTCAATTAGATTTTCATTGGAACCCCGGTCTAGAGTGTTTGACTGTTTTTGAGTGAACTGATTGGCAAACACTGCCTAACTTGTTGTTTCTATTGTATTTTCATCTTTAGAATCTTCATTACAATTTCAATGCACGTATTTGCGCGGGGCTGACTGACCACTACATAGCCTTGTGCAGTCGGTCCATGGGCGTGTCTTTAATCAGAAATATCCACAACAGGAAACGTTCGGTTTCATTGCGAAAGCGTGTAAAGGTATGCTCGGACTTATTGCGACCCGTATAGCTAAGGAATTCCCGGCCCCAGAGCCAGTGGGACATCCACCAGGATTCGCCGGATTCCAGGAGGTCCCAGAGGTCTGGATAGTCGTGGAAGCTAAAGTCTTTGAGCTCGGTATAGGTCGGATACAGCGGAATGGGCCTAGGGGTAGCCATAAGCCTGAAGTCCGGATTTTCGGTTGGAATCCCAAATAGGCCATGTCGAATACTAAACAGTATTCGACAATATATGTCCGGACCTATAGAATGGCGTTTCAACTGAAAACCCGAATTTCAGGTTTGCCTATGGCTACCCCCAAACCCGTTCCCCTGTACCCGACCTACGCCGGGCTCAGGGCCCTGGACTTCAATGACTATCCCGAACTCAAGGCGTTCCTGGAATCCGGCGAATCCTGGTGGATGTCCCACTGGCTCTGGGGCCGGGAATTCCTTAGCTATACGGGTCGCAATAAGTCCGAGCATACCTTTACACGCTTTCGCAATGAAACCGAACGCTTCCTGTTGTGGGTGTTCCTGATCAAGGGCGTGCCTATGGAGCGGCTGCGCAAAGCCGATATTCTCGAGTATGCGGATTTCTGCTGGCAACCGCCGGTCTCCTGGATCTGCCTGACCAACCACGAAAAGTTCCTGTTGAACAACGGCTGTTATATCCAGAACAAGGAGTGGGCGCCGTACAGGCTCAAGTTGCCGAAAAACACCGGCAGGGATTCGGAGGCAGACAAGAAAAAATACCGGCCGTCACAACAGACCCTGACGGCCACCTTCACGTCGATCATTGCTTTCTACAAGTACCTGATGAACGAGGAATACCTGTACGGCAACCCGGCACAGATCGCCAAGGCTGACTGTCGCCACTTTATCCGGGATTCTCAGGTCAAGGAGATTCGGCGACTGACGGGGGAACAGTGGCAATATGTCTTCGATGTGGCGCTGGAGATGGCCGATCAGGACCCGCTTTACGAACGCAGCCTGTTTATCATCTGTGCGCTCAAAACACTGTTTCTGCGTATCTCAGAGCTGTCTGAGCGAGAAAAGTGGTCCCCCGTAATGAGCCATTTCTGGCAGGATTCAGAGGGAAACTGGTGGCTCAAGGTCTTCGGCAAAGGCAGGAAACTGAGGGATGTCACGGTTCCGGGCAGCTTTATTCACTACCTCAAGCGTTACCGGGCCTACCGGGGTCTGACTCCCCTGCCCTCTGTGGGAGAAACCCAACCCATCGTCGAGAAAATCCGCGGCCAGGGTGGCATGACATCGCGCCAGCTTGCTCGTATCGTCCAGCAGGTTTTTGACCGGGCCTATGATGCAATGCGCCTGGCCGAGGGCGAGGATAAGGCACGCAAGCTGAGGGAGGCTTCCACACATTGGCTGAGACACACCGGTGCCAGTATGGAAGTTGAACGCGACCGTGCGCTCAAGGATCTATCCGAAGATCTGGGGCATTCGAGTATGGCTACTACCGACACCGTGTATGTACAAACCGAAAACCGGGTGCGCGCACAAAGTGGCAAAGACCGCGGAGTTAAGTGAAGCCACTTTCCGGGGTTTCATGGTGAACCGTCAGGCCTGATGAATTTCCTTTGCGACTCGCTCACCGGTACTGACCGCTGCGTCCATATAGCCGAACACTTCCACCTCCGTGTGTTCACCACAGAAATGTATATTGCCCTCCTGCAGCGGCTGCGCCCCCCACCACTCGGTAAAGTCACCGAAAGTGGGCGTGGAGTAGGAACCTTTTGACCAAGGGTTGACAACCCACTTGGACAGCATGGCGGTGCCGTTGAAAGCGGCATTCACACCCGGATAGTAGTTCTCCACTGTAGAGAGAAAGTGATTGATATCGCCCTGGCCCGGTGCGGAGAAGGGCCTGTCACCTCCGATTTGTCGACCGTAGTCCGCACCAACGAAGCCCGTCAACACACCATCGGTCCTGCCGTTGACGGCAGTGGAATCCCAGGTTTCGAAGAGCCCGGGGCGCCCCACATAACTGAGGCCACTTCCGGTAAACAGTTCGCCGTTCACCATCTGGGGTTGAATCCAGGGACGCGAATCGAAATGCAATGCCAGCTTGCCGTTGGAGCCATAGGACATGCGCTCGATGGCCAAACGCTTCTCTGGTCGAAAAGCACTGTACAGCACCGGATCAATATCCACTTCCCGCAGCAGGCTGAACGGCAAAGCTAACACCAAGTGATCGCAGGTCCGTACACCGCCGTCCTCGAAAGTCAGCGTGTAGGGGCCATCGATGCGGCCACCGATGGCGACCAGTTTCCGTCCGGTTTCAATAGTATCCTGTGGCAATTCCTCCACCATACGACTCACCAGCAAGTCATTGCCACCTACAATGTGGAAGCGCTCATCGGTGCCGGATAATGGCAGCGCGCTATTGATCGGATTCCAGGCCAGCAGGTAGACCAGGTTCAAGGCTGTCATCTCTTCCGGTCGCACACCGTATTCCACAACCACATCGGCCTGAAATAGCTGCCCCATATTGGAGTTTGCCCCTATGCCAACCTGGTCCAGCCATGTGTTCACATCCGTGTAATCCAGATCACGGTGCAGAGCATTGTGATTGTAATAAGTAGGCACCCAGGGAGCATGCTGTTCGGTGCGTTTGAAGATTTTGTAAACATTGCGCCACTCCTCATTAAGCTGGTGTTCAGTGTAGTACTGACCGTTGACCCAGTAGAGTTCGTGCCCGTCGGGCACGGCATTGCCGTTCACATCCTCGATGTCCAGCCCCAGTTTACGGGCCAGGTTGCGCACATGGGTATGCTCTGTGGAGATCATCTCGCCGCCGCGCTCGATATTGAGATCGGGAAAGATGTTGCGATTGGTGTTCACACGGCCGCCGAGGCGCGTATTACCTTCGTAGATAGTACTGGCAATTTGGTACTGCTGCAGTCGATGGGCACAGCGCAGGCCGGCCAGGCCTCCGCCTATAATGGCCACGCGACCGGGGTCTCTGCCGCGGTGGAGAGTCGCCGTCGCGGCCGGGCTGTAGGCATCGATAGAAGCCGTCGCACCCAGTGCCGCTGCGCCGAGCCCCAGTTGCTTCAGGAACTGGCGGCGACTCTCAGGGTCGGCGTTCCGGCCACCGTGTCGAACGCCCTGATTGATGATGTCGAGACTTTCATCTGCGGGGATACCGGTCTTATCCGAAAGTGCCTGTGCGGCACGCATACGACGCAGAAGATTCGCCAGGGGGGATCGGGATTTACGGCTTCTCATCGTGGTATTCCCTTGAACTCATATAGAGTTTAAGCCCGCACACTGGAGCACCAGCATGTTACTAGCATCTGGACTCAATACTCTCTGGGAAAAATCGGTATCTGCATTAAAAAATCAATAGCGTTGCTGTGCCCTGAGTACAGGCACCGCTTGTAAAACAGGAATCAGCTGATATTCCAATGCGCCCTGGTCAAAGAGTATATCAGCTTTATATCCGTTTTTATAAACAGGCGTCTAACTATCTGAATGCATGCTGAGCAGTAAGCATTTTTGTCATCAATTAAATTTTCTAGATATAGTGCTGCCGAGCAGCTTCCCGGGAAGATGCATGAACAGCGGATCGGTACTACGGAATAAACCGATACTTTACACTGACCTGGATACGCCCGGTTTCCCCGCTCGCTCCTGCCTGGCTTTCCTTGTATCCATAGAGAGCCTCAATGCCGGCGGAAATTGTTGTAGATGGAGTCCATAGTAGATTGACGACAGTGTATCGGGTTTCGCGTGGATAATCGCAAAGCTGGTCCGGAGTGTTGGTGGGATTGCCCGGACAGATACGGGGTTGTACATTCTCCAGGGAGGCCATGGATAGCACGACATTGCTGTTCCAGGCGGTGTCCCAGTGGTGGGTGTAAGCCAGGTAGCCACCATCGGCATCCAGTCTGTGCAGGTCCCCTTCCCTATCCACGAGAGCATCGACACCGATTCCGCCGAAGTCATTGACATAACGCGAGATCCCGCTGCCCGAGTACAGAGAAAACTGGAAGCTGTCCCGGGCGGTTACGTTGACGACTCCGCTGACCTGTGCTCCGGCGGCCCCGGTGGTATCGTCTCGAGAGCCAACCTCGACCATCAGTGTACGGAGGACTCCGCCCAGCTGAACATGCCCCCAGTGCCGGGACAACCTGGCTGTGGCCACTACATCGGGGACTCTGCTTGCCGGCTCGAACTCGATACCGCGGTCCTCTTCAAACTCCAATGCTTCCAAATCGGGGCTTATCTGTGTTTCCGGCTGTTCCGCTGAGAGAGTCAGGGCCAGATTCCGTGAAGGAGTCCAGTGATGCCGAAAAGACGTGGTGCGGGTAAAAATGGATCCACTGGGACCCTCGGCATCGAGTGTGTTCGGCAACGCATCAACGTCGCTAAAGGCGGACGGCGCATAGCCCGCAAAACAGTTGCCCAGTTGCCCGTAGGCAGATGTCAGGCGATATTCGTAGCCCGATTCAGTGCCAAAAAAATCATTTTCGAGATAGAGCTTCAGCTCTCCTCGCTCCGTGGAATTACGGATTTCCAGGCTCAGGCGTGTCTGCTTCGCGTGGATTGTGAAGTTGTTCCCGCTGTGCAAAGATTTGGAAGCAGTCGGGATGGAAGAGGTTACCAGCTCATCGGGGTTGCCGGCAGGTCTCAGGTCGTATATGGCATCCACTTTGACAAACCCCTCCAGTCTCAGGGCCGCGTCGCTTCCCGGAACCGGGAAAAATCCTCGCAGCTCCTTGTCTCCATGGGGTGGCACATTGTGCGGACGGCCGGCCGAAACATGAAGCTCGTTAAAACTTCCCCTCGCCTTCAACTCCTTGGGGTAAAGTGGTACAGAGTTTTCCCTGTTGCTGCCGTCATCGGCGTAGCAGCTATTCCCACTGAATAGAAGTGTGGCCAGTAATATCAATGGCGTGCATTCCCTTGCCACCATAATTGTTACCTCTGCATACTCCATGTCTTGATATTGAAAGCCTGTCAGCCCGGATATTTCTTCACATTCACACCGCCATGGGAGCGGTCGCGGGGCAGGTCCAGGCGTTCAGTGGGAGACACACGATCGCTCGCATGTCTCTCCTTTTTGTCTTCGGGTGGCAGCCAGGTTGGCCGGCGGAATCTCTCCAGAACAATCGGGGTGAGGCAGAAAACGATTGCACCTCCCGCCACCAGGGCAATGTAAGTTGCAGGGTTGCCCACAGGCAGCTGGGAAGGCGGCACGAAGCACAGGACGAGGGAAAATGCTACGGCCAGGAAACCGATGCCGGCAACAAGCCAGATACCCGTTTTACCTCCGGGCACCTTGAAGGATCTCTGCAGATGCGGTTGGCTGTAACGGAGCCTGATTGCGGCGGCGAACATCAGCAGGTATACAATGATGTAAAGACCGACGGCCATAGCCGATATCAGGAAAAAGACGACCGACACATTCTTGATGAAAAGGTACACACAGGAAAGAACCGTAACCACAATACCCTGAATAAACAGGATGTTCTTCTGTACCCCGGCTTTGTTGGTTTTCTGCATCCAGGGGGGCAGATTACCGTCATGGGCAGTGGCCAGTAGGCCCCGGCTGGGGCCGGTTATCCACGCCAGTACCCCACCGAGCGCTCCGTAACAGATCAGCAGGCAGAGAGCCGGAAGCAGCCATCCTGGCGCATTGAGAGCCTGGAAGCCCATGGACAGGGCGTCGAAGACGCCGGTCTGTATGTCTATTTTTTCATAGGGAAGAATACCTGCAACCGAGAGTGCTCCGAGCGTGAAAATCGTAAAGGAGGCCAATGCGGCGATCAAGATTACCATCGGGTAGCCACTGCTCGGCTTTTCCAGTTCATTGGCATGTACCGCCTGGGACTCGACACCAGCAAAGTTGAGCAATATCCCGGCCAGGAAAGCGAGGCTTCCAAGCCCGGCCAGATGAGGGAACCAGCGTGGATGGGAGTGACCATCGGTGACTGTGGCTACCGATAAATCGGTTGTCGTTTCCCAGCCGACGGAGTGGCCGGAGTATATCCACCAGATAAATACTCCAAGTAGCACCAGGCCGGGTATCGCAGTGCCCAGGATAAAGCCATACTGGGTTACTTTCGACGCAAACCAGGTGCTCTTCAGGGCCGCCAGTGTGCAAAGCCAGAAAGCGATGGCGGTAAAGGCACCGACATAAATATTGTCGGAGGCAACCCCGGGCTTTCCAATCGCGAAGGCCAGTGCCGCAGCGGCAAAACTCAGGCCCGTCGGGTACCAGACAATGTTCTGAACCCAACTCAGGAATATGGCGATGAAACCGGTTTTCTGCCCGAAGGCTTCTCCAACCCATACGTAGATCCCCCCTTCCCTTTTCCCGAAGGCACTGCCCAGTTCAGCTGCAACCAGGCCTGCGGGAATCAGGAAGAGGAAGGTGGAAAAACCGATATAGAAGAACATTTCCAGTTCTTCCTTGGCCATCATGGGCAGGCCACGCAAACTGGTGATGATGGATGCGGCCGTCATCAACCCGAGGGCGGAAACGGAAATTCTCTTGCTCGTCATGGTCGTACCCGGCGCTGTCGGAGTTTATGGAAAGGTATCAAAAACGTGTCGAAAACAGGTTGTAGTCCAGTGCCGAGGCAACTTTTCCAATCATTTTCTGCCCGCGCACACTATTGCCTGCATCGTCGAGTGGTGGAGAAAAAGCGGCAATCCCCATGATGCCGGGAACCACTGCGAGCACACCACCACCGACGCCACTTTTCCCCGGCAGGCCGACGCTGTATGCCCAGTCTCCAGAACTGGTATAGAGTCCCTCCATCATCATTTCTGCCAGCACTTTCGGCGAGGTCCGGTCTGCGGAGAGAACCTGTTCTCCGGTGAGTGGATTGACGCCTCCACCGGCCAGGGTGGCAGCCATAACGGCCAGATCCCGGGTGTCGACAAGGGTGGAGCACTGGCGGGTATAGATATCACAGGCTTCCATTGGATCGCAGTACAGGGCTTCCGCCGAGTAGAGCAACCAGCTGATTGCCCGGTTGTGGAAATTGGTTGTCTGTTCGGATCCATTGACCTCGCTGGAGAGGACAATATCACCACCGGTAAGTTTGCGCTGCATCAAAAGTATACGCGCCCAGCGCTCCTCGCGATCTGCAGCCTCTACCAGGCTGACGGTGGAGATAGCGCCCGCATTTACGAGTGGAGAAAGCGGCTTTCCGTTGTGTAGCTCCAGAGCCATTACGGAGTTAAACGGCAGGCCAGTGGGGTCGGCACCCACTTTCTTCTGCACGGCGTCGGGACCGACGTCTTCCAGAGCGAGTGCCAGAGTAGCGACCTTGGAGATGGATTCGATGGCAAATCGGTAGTCGGTATCGCCTGCACTGATGATATCGCCATCCAATGTTGCAATCGACAACCCACAAAGATACCGCGGCACTCTGGCGAGAAATGGGATGTAGCTGGCGTTCTCCCCTTCATCCAGATTGATGTAGGTAGCACGAGCGCAGTCAATCACTTCCTGCAGTTGTGCTTTGTCGGGCTTGGAGGGCAATATTCTTTCCTCGGAGATCTGTCAGTCTGGTTTCCTGCCGGTATGACTGAACCCGGGTTGGGCAGCTGATTGACTGACGGGGTGCTCCTTGAAGTGGTCCACTGCGCGCTTGATATCGTCAAACAGTAAGGAGGCCATATCCCGGCTTACACCGTGGCGAATCATGATGCGCTGAATCACACAGTCCTGGCGGTTGGCCGGCAGTGGGTAAGAGGCGATCTGCCAGCCGCGGATTCTCAGCCGGTCCGACAGGTCGTAGAGGTTGAATCCCCAGTTGCCCTTCTTCAGGGTGTAGCTGATCGCAGGCAGGCCATTATGGCCATCGTAGAAAAGTTCGAAAGGTCCCAGTCTGGCGATCTCTTTTCCCAGCCATTGGGCAGTATCGATACAGTACTTCTGAACATTCCTGTAGCCGTCGAACCCGAGCCGGATGAAGTTGTAGTACTGCGCTACTATTTCGCCGCCGGGCCGGCTGAAATTCAGTGCGAAGGTGGGCATATCTCCGCCGAGGTAGTCCACGCGGAACACCAGCTCTTCCGGTAGCTCCTCCACATCGCGCCAGACGACCCACCCGACGCCGAGGGGAGCGAGCCCATACTTGTGGCCAGAGGCATTGATGGATTTGACCCGTTCGACGCGAAAGTCCCACTTCAACTCCGGCTGCACAAACGGCGCGACGAAACCTCCACTGGCAGCATCGACATGAATGGTAATATCCAGCCCTTTTTCGTTATGTAGCCTGTCCAGTGCTTCGGCAATAGCCTCCACTGGCTCATAAACACAGGTAAAGGTGACTCCAAGGGTCGCGACGACACCGATGGTATTCTCATCGGCATACTCCGCGATCTTGTCCGGATTCAGGCAGACCTCGTCGTTGTCCAGGGGGACTTCCCGCAGTTCGACGTCAAAGTAGCGGGCGAACTTATGCCAGCAGACCTGGACCGGCCCGCAGATGAGGTTGGGCCTGCTGATATCCCCACCGCTTTTCTCCCGCCGCTTGCGCCATTGCCACTTTAGCGCCAGCCCACCGAGCATGGCGGCCTCCGACGATCCTGTAGTGGAACAGCCTATGGTGTCCCCGGCATCGGGTGAGTTCCAGAGAGCGGCAATCATATGCACACAGCGTGCCTCAATCTCCGCAGTCTGGGGATATTCGTCCTTGTCGATCATGTTCTTGTCCAGGCAATCGGACATCAACTGATGGACTTCGTCCTCCGCCCAGGTGGTGCAGAATGTCGCCAGGTTCTGCCGAGAGTTCCCGTCCATGAATAGCTCATCGCGAACCAGCTGGTAACTGGCACGGGCAGAAGAACTCGCGTGAGGCATTGTGTAGCGCGGCAGACATTCAGAGGACACATTGCTGGCAAATATATCCGTGTCCACGCCCCGCCCCGGTTGGCGAAGGCTTTTTTTTCGATGAAGAGGCATACTATCAACCGTCGGTGAATGGATAGCAATAACTGGGGGTCAAGCGGACATGAATGTGAAAGGTGGAGTTTCCTTAAACAGGTTTCCCACATCACCAACCAGGCCTTTCTGGGAGAGATCCAGTTTCTGGCATTTTGACAGGTTCATTCTGTCGAGGGAGACCCAGACGATGTCCGGGCTGAATGAAGACTCAAAGGCATAGAGCCGCTTCTTCAGGTCGATCAATGTCCGCCAGATCGTCATGGAGATATGCGGTCTCGCCGGATCAGCGACACCGAATGGCTGGGCAGCGTTGCGCATGACACTGAGCAACGCAGCGTAGGCTCGTTCCGGGGAATCAGCAGTGGGAAGCTTCTCGAGATAATAGCTGGCCCGGACGAAACGGTCTGCGGCTTCTGTAGTGCCGGGCAAGGGCTGCTGCCCTCCAAAGCCCTTGTATTGCGTCAGGTGCGTGAGCTGTTCATCGAACGGTGGAGAGTTGGTCATCACCGTATAGTCTCGGCTGTGGTGCACCTTCATCACACCCCCGATATACTCGATGATAGCCGAGTCTCCCGTTGCGTCGTCGAGTGCCAGGTGGACGGTGGACCAGCGCCCGGAGACCGGATCCGACTGGGGGCACACCTGGAGCGGCTGCTCTTCCATGCTCGCAACGCAATCGGCGACCGTGGAAAACTGATCGAGAAAGTACTGGGCCCACAGGGAGATCGAGAGGCCGGGTTGCGAAGTGTCTCGTTCGCCGTAATCGGATTCGGCGAGCCAAAGAACATGTGCAGCCAGACCCTGCTCATTCAATCCGTCCACCGTGGCCAGGTCATAGGCTGTGGCCACCAGGCTGGCGTACTTCGATTGCCAAGTCAGCGGATTGGGATCTTTCTCGATGCCTTCCCGCTTAGCCCCGGCTGGCAGTATCCAGAGGTTGGTCCCCAGGCTCTGCGCCCAGTCCATATTCCGCCCGGCAATAACTCCCTGGCCGCTATTCAACCATAGCGTTCGAGTACACATAGTTTTCGATTCCTTAGCTGAGCTGTTTTGCCGGGCGAAATTAGCTCTGACTCACCTATTTAATGAGTATTACTCGTCGTCACTGTCGCCGATCTTTTTCTTCCATTCATCGCGATGCTTATCCTTGAATTCTTCAAGCTTGGCCTTCTGCTCCTCATCGAGGACCTCTTTGAACTTCTTCTGATACTTGTGAGCCATTTCCATTCTCTTCACCTGGACTTGCCCCCATTGCGCTCCCAGGTTCCCGAGGGTTGATTGGTCCGCCCCGGACTTCAAGGCCTTCTTGATCTGTTTGTGGAGTTTTTTACTGTCCTCTTTCAGTTGCTTTTTTTCCTTCTTGACAGATTCCCGGTGTTTCTTGAGATCTTCTTTCTGGTCTTTCCTCAACTCCAGCTTTTCTTCCAGAGTCATCCAGAATTTTTCAAACCTCTCGGAATGATCGTGCTTATGATAGTTGACTGCAGCCGCATCGGCTTGTCCGGGAAGAGCGATAAGGGATCCTGACAGGCCCATACAAGCGATAAAAAACTTCCAAGATTTCATGGGTACCTCTACATCATTAATGGCGTGGGTCCAATTATCCTAGTCAGTAGATTTGTGCGCCTCAAGACGCTCGATATACTCTTTCAGAGTAGCGAATCCCTTATCTATTTCCGAGAGTTCGTATGGAGAAGGAGTGGCCAGCAATAGCGGGATCGCCTTTTTTCTCCATCGGACACTACTTTCGTCCCCGGCCTGTACTACCTAGCCCGGATATTTCACCAAACGTGTTAAAGTTAAAGTGAATC
>NZ_JAPIVK010000054.1 GCF_026183675.1 Microbulbifer halophilus | reverse complement strand
AAAACGCCCGCGCCTTCGCCGCGGACCTGGCTGGGGCCGGCTTCGCCATCACCTCCGGCCTGGCCCTGGGCGTCGACGCAGCCGCCCACCGCGGCGCCTTGCAGGCGGACGGCGCCACCGTGGCGGTGCTGGGCAGCGGCGTCGACCGGCTCTACCCGCGCCGCAACGTTGCGCTGGCGGAGGAAATCCTCACCGCCGGAGGTGCCGTGGTCAGTGAAATGCCCCTGGGAGCTTCCGCCGAGGCGGCCAACTTCCCTAGGCGCAACCGCATTATCAGCGGCCTGTCCCTGGGCGTGTTGCTGGTGGAGGCCGCGCTGCGCTCCGGCTCACTGATTACCGCGCGCCTGGCGCTGGAAGAGAACCGGGAGGTATTCGCCATCCCCGGTTCCATCCACAATCCCCTGGCGCGCGGCTGTCACCGGGTCATCAAGCAGGGCGCGGCGCTGGTGGAGACCAGTGCCGATATCGCCGAACAGCTGGGCGGGCTGCTGTCGGTTCCGCAAACGGCGGCCAGCGCAGCGCCCGCGCCGCTGCCGGAGGGGCAGCGGACGCTGATTGCGGCCCTGGGCGGCGATCCGCGCAGTATCGAGCAGCTGGCCGCGGAAACCGGACGCGACACCGGCGAACTGATGGCCGCACTGCTGCAGCTGGAGCTGGCCGGCCTGGCGGAGACGTTGCCCGGCGGTTACCAGTTGACGCCCGCGGGCGCTGTGTACCTGCAGGGGGAAACCGGTTAGCAGCTAACTTGTGCAGAGGGGAGCGATCGGCTAGATTGCCGCGTCTTCCGGACTGACTGGTGAAAGAGAGCTGAAATGAGCAAGCCACTCAATGCGCAACGGCAGAGAGATCTGCCGCTGCACCGGGCCGGGTAACCCCCGATGGTGTACTCCCCGCTTGCGGTCAAGCAGGCCGCCCGCGCCCTGGCGGCGGGCGGTGTTATTGCGCATCCCACCGAATCCGTGTGGGGGCTCGCCTGCGACCCGTTCGATGTGCGGGCGGTCGAGCGGCTGCTGCGCCTGAAGAGCCGGCCGCTGGAGAAGGGGCTGATCCTGGTCTCCGGCGACGAGCGCGATTTCGGCGCACTGCTCGACAATCTCTCGGCGGCGCAACTGCAACAGCTGCACGCCACCTGGCCCGGCCCGGTCACCTGGCTGGTGCCGCACTTCGGCCGCGTCCCGCCCTGGGTCCACGGCGCCCACCACTCGGTGGCGCTGCGCTGCACCGATCACCCGTTTACCGCGGCGCTGACGCGCGCCTACGGCGGTGCTATCGTGTCCACCTCCGCTAATCCCGCCGGCTGCCAGCCGGCGCGGCACAAATACCAGGTACTGCGCTATTTCGGCGACGCGCTGGATTTCGTCGGCGGGGGCGCCACCGGTGGCCGCCGCGCCCCCAGCGAGATCCGCGACCTGATCAGCGGCGGCGTGGTGCGCCCGTAAGTTCACAGCAAGTAGTTGATCCCGCATGAGCAAAGTCGATCCCAACGCCGTCAAACACTACCTCCTCGATCTGCAGGACCGTATCTGCGAGGCCATCGCCGGCGAGGACGGCGGCGCGTTTCGCGAGGATGCCTGGGACAGGCCCGGCGGTGGCGGTGGCCGCACGCGGGTGCTGGAAGAGGGCAGCGTGATCGAGAAAGGCGGTGTGAATTTCTCCCATGTTTTTGGCGACGGCCTGCCGCCGTCGGCCACCGCCAGCCGCCCGGAACTGGCCGGGCGCTCCTTCCAGGCCATGGGCGTGTCGCTGGTAATCCACCCGCGCAATCCCTATGTGCCCACCAGCCACGCCAATGTGCGCCTGTTCGTGGCGGAAAAGCCCGGTGCGGAACCGGTGTGGTGGTTCGGCGGCGGCTACGACCTGACCCCTTATTACGGCTTTCACGAAGATGTGGTCCACTGGCATCGGACCGCAAAAGACGCCTGCGCGCCCTTTGGCGAGGAAGTTTACCCGCGTTTCAAGAAGTGGTGCGACGACTACTTTTACCTCAAGCATCGCGGCGAGGCCCGCGGCGTCGGCGGGCTGTTTTTCGACGACTTCAACGAGGGCGGTTTCGACAACGCCTTTGCGATGATGCGCGCCGTGGGCGACAGCTATCTCGATGCCTATCTGCCCATCCTGCGCAAGCGCAGGGATACGGATTACGGCGAGCGCGAGCGCGATTTCCAGCTCTACCGCCGCGGCCGTTATGTGGAGTTCAACCTGGTCTACGATCGCGGCACCCTGTTCGGGCTGCAGAGCGGCGGGCGCACCGAATCCATCCTGATGTCACTGCCGTCGCTGGTGCGCTGGCAGTACGACTGGCACCCGCAGCCGGGCTCCGCCGAGGAAAAACTCTATACGGATTTTCTGCCCCACCGCGAGTGGATTTAATTCGTAGGATGGGCAAAGGAGCGAAGCGACGTGGCCATCAATTGCGCCAGTAGCAAGAAACAAGGAGGGCCGCCGTGCACAAAGGGCGACTCGAAGATATCAATCGACTCTTTCTAGACTATCGCCGCCAGTTCGAGGTCGGCGATGCACAGCAGGTGGCAGATTTCTATCGTTTCCCGCTGCACTACTATCGCGAGGACGGCAGCAAGCAGGCTGTCAGCAGAGAGTATTTTGTGCGGCAGGTGGACAAACTGCTGAATGCCTACCGGCGCCTTCAGGTCAACCAGATCGTCGGCACTGTGACCGATGTGATCGAGCTGAATGAAAACAGCAGCCTGGCGTCGCTGAACTGGACGCTGCTGTATCCGCAGGGCGAAAAGAGTGCCGAACTCTACAGTGCCACTACACGCTATATCGTCGGCGATACCCAAGACAGCCTGAAACTGGACGGCCTGGTACTGGTGGATGAGGCGGAAAAAATACGCGGCGCCGTGCGCGCGCGCAGAAAAGCGAATCGGGATGGAAAAGCATGAGTGATCGCTACGCAGTCGTCGGCAACCCCATCGCCCATTCCCTGTCGCCGCAGATCCACGGCGCTTTTGCAGCGCAGACCGGCGAGAATATTCACTACGAGAAACTGCTCGCGGAAGAAGGAAGCTTTGCCGATTTTGCGCGGATTTTTTTCGCCGCCGGCGGTCGCGGCCTGAATATCACCGTGCCATTCAAGGTGGACGCCTACCATTTTGCCGACGAACTGACCGAGCGCGCCCGCGCCGCCGGTGCAGTCAACACCCTCAAGAAACAGGACGACGGCAGCCTGCTCGGCGACAACACCGACGGCGCCGGACTGGTGGCGGACCTGGTCGACAACCTGGGCTGGCAGCTCCGCGATAAAAAAATGCTGGTCATCGGCGCCGGCGGCGCCACCCGCGGCGCCCTTTTGCCGCTGCTGGACGAAAAGCCGCAACTGGTGCATATCGCCAACCGCACTTTTTCCAGGGCCGAGCAGCTGGTGGCCGAGTTTTCCGTGCGCGGCACCCTCAGCGCCGGCGGCCTGGATGTGTTCCCCGGCGAATTCGACCTGATCGTCAACGCCAGCTCCGCGAGCCTCGGTGGCGAACTGCCGCCGCTGCCGGACAGTGTCATCGGCCCCGGCTGTCGCGCCTACGACATGGTCTACGGCGCCGAGCCGACGCCGTTCATGGACTGGGCGCGCGAGCGCAGCGCCGAGGTCGCGGACGGCCTGGGCATGCTGGTGGGGCAGGCGGCGGAATCGTTTTACCTGTGGCGCGGTGTGCACCCGGAGGTGGCGCCGGTACTGGCCGGGCTGCGTGCGCGGCTGGCCGGAAAGTGACCCTCGATGCCGGCCGGGGAGGGCCAAAAAGCCCGCCGGGGGTGCTTTCTCGCCGAGTTTTGGTATCCTCACGCCCCTGATTTGTGGCGGCCGGCGGTGCCGGAGCGGACCTTCTGCCGGACTTTACTCCCCGCGATTACCTTACCCTTTACTATCAGCCGGTGGCGAAACCAGCCAGTCTGGCTCTCGTGCAATACTGGAGTGAACAGTAAGTGAAACAGATTCCCTTCGAGAAAGTCACCATCGTGATGGGATCCCGATCTGACTGGCCGACCATGGAGAGGGCGACACAACCGCTCAGCGAGCTTCAGGTGCCCTTTGCCACCGCGGTGGTTTCCGCCCATCGCACGCCCCAGCGGCTGGTGGAGTTCGCCACTACCGCGCACGAACAGGGTACCCAGGTAATCATCGCCGGCGCCGGCGGCTCCGCCCACCTGCCGGGCATGATCGCCGCCATGACCCCGCTGCCGGTCATCGGCGTGCCGGTGGAGAGCAAATTCATGACTGGCATGGACAGCCTGTTGTCGATCGTGCAGATGCCCAAGGGCGTGGCCGTTGCCACCCAGGCCGTGGGCGCCTCCGGGGCCTACAACGCGGGCCTGATGGCGGCGCAGATGCTGTCGCTGACAGACGCGGCGCTGCAGCAGCGGCTGATCGCCTGGCGCGAAAACCAGAGTGCGCAGGTGCCGTTCGAGGTGGAATGAAGTCGGGATTGAAAGAGGTAGTCCGGAAATGACAGTCAGGCGCGTAGGTATAGTCGGCTGTGGCCAGCTGGCGCAGATGATGGCCCAGGAGGCCCGTCCGCTGGGGATCGAATTCAGTTTTCTCGCCGAGGGCGGGGAGAGCACCGCCTGTGTCGAGGGGCTGGGCACCATCGTGCAGGCCACCGACGGCGACGATACGGAGTCGCTCTATCGGGCCATGGGCAGTCCCGAAGTGATTACCGCCGAGCGCGAGCAGGTATCGGTGGAATTGCTGCGCGCGCTGGAAAAATGCTGCCCGGTCTACCCGCGCCCGGATGCCTTCGAGAAAACCCAGCACCGCCTGAGGGAGAAAAACGCCATCACCGCCGCCGGTCTGCCGGTGGCGCCCTTCCTGCCCGCGAACAACTACGACGAGATCTTCACGGCCGTGGAAAAACTGGGCTACCCGGCGTTTATCAAGAGCTGCGAAAACGGCTACGACGGCAAGAATCAGTGGCGGGTGGACAGCGACGAATCGCTCGAGGCCCTCCGCGGCAGAGTGCCGGAGAGCGAATACGTGGTGGAAAAGGGGATCAATTTCTCCCGCGAGGTGTCCCTGATCGGCGCCCGCACCGCCGACGGCGAGATGGTCACCTACCCGCTGGCGGAGAACGACCACTACCGCGGCACCCTGCTGGTATCCACCGCACCGGCGCCGGATGTCAGCGAAGCGTTACGGAAAACCGCGCAGGACTATCTGTCGACCCTGATGGACGCCTGGGACTATGTGGGCGTGCTGGCGATGGAGTGTTTTGTCAGCGACGACGGCCTGCTGGTCAACGAGCTGGCCCCGCGCGTGCACAACAGCGGTCACTGGACGTTGGCCGGTGCCAAAACCAGCCAGTTTGCCAACCATGTGCGCGCGATTCTCGGCATGCCGCTGGGGGACACCGACAGCGAACGCCCCGCGGTGATGATCAATATGCTCGGCGTCGACAAAAAACCGGCGCTGGCCAACGAAGGTGTCTGGCTCTACGGCAAGGGCCTGCGCCCCGGTCGCAAGATGGGCCATGTGATTCTGCTGGATGCCAGCCAGCGGGCCCTTGCCGAGCGAACGCAGGCGATGCTGGAAGCGCTCTACGGCGAATCCAGGCGGCCCGCCTGATCCCACCACAAGGCACAGCCCCGGCAGCGGGGCTGTGCCCGATTCCCCATCCAGATTCGTCCCGAACGGCAAAAATGAATACCCGTTTACAGTCCTGTGCCGGGGATTTGGCATACTGCCGCCCGTTTATCGATCGGAGGTAACCAGTGCGAGAATTCACCAGAAACCTGTCCGTCTGCTTCGCCGCCGGCTGTCTCGGCGGGCTGGGTTATGCGCTGGCGCTGTGGGCCATGGGGCACTACGGTTTTACCCGCTGGGTGGGGGTCGATATCGCCCCGTATCTCTCCAATGCCTATCTTTACCAGCGCATCGTCTGGGGTGGTGTCTGTGGCCTGATTTTCCTGTTGCCGTGGCGGCGATCCTGGCTGGCGCGCGGATTTTTCCTGTCGCTGATTCCGGCCGGCGTGCTGCTGTTCCTGCTGCTGCCGATGCGCGGCTACGGCCCCGCCGCCCTGGCGCTGGGAATGCTGACGCCGCTGGTGATCGTGCTAGCCTGCGCCGCCGGCGGTATTGCCGGATCCGGCCTGCTGCGCGCCCAGGGTAAATAACAGCAAACGGTGGCCATCAGTGGGCGAGCAACAGCTGTGCGGCTACGCCGAACATCATCGTGGCCACACCCAGGTCGAGCAGGCGCCAGGTTGCCGGGCGTGCGAGCCAGGGCGAAAGCCATGCGGCAGCGAGGGCGAGGCCGAAGAACCAGACCAGTGATGCGCTGGCGGCACCCAGCGTGTAGGCGCCCGGCTCGGCCTGCTGGGCGCCGAGGGAGCCGATCAGCAATACCGTGTCCAGATAGACGTGGGGGTTCAGCAGAGTTACCGCCAGGGCGGTCAGCAGGACCGCGCGGCGAGAGCGCGGACCGGCGTCCGCGACCTGTGTGAGCCCCTGTGGGCGGATGGCTCGGAGCAGGGCCCTGAATCCGTACCAGAACAGGAAAATCACACCGCCCCAGCGCGCCATGGCCAGCAGCATGGGGCTCTGCAGCAGCAGGGTGGCCAGGCCGAACACGCCGGCGGTAACCAGCACCACATCGCACAATACGCAGAGCGCAGCTACCCGCAGGTGGTGTTCGCGGCGCAGGCTCTGCGCCAGTACAAAGGCATTCTGCGCGCCGATAGCGATGATCAGCCCGGCGCCTACCAACAACCCGTTCAGGTAACTATGCCACATTCCACCATTTCCCCGCTTCTGCCAATTCATGGATCTGTTTCAGCACTGGCGAGTCTGTACCGGAAGCTGATATAAGGAAAACAAATATTGCTGATAACCCATTAGAGAAATCGATATGCTCGACTACAAGCTGCTATTTGCGCTCGCCGCCGTGGTGGAGCAGGCCGGCTTCGAGCGGGCCGCGTTGGTTCTCGGGTTGTCGCAGTCGGCGGTGTCGCAGAGGGTCAAGCTGCTCGAGGCGCGGGTCGGTGAGCCGGTTCTGGTGCGGGCGACACCACCCCAACCCACCGCACTCGGCCGGCGCCTGCTCAGCCATGTGCAGCAGGTGCGCCTGCTCGAGCGGGACCTGCAGGGGCAGGTGCCGGCTCTTGACGATGGCGGCCCGCCGGAGCGCCTGCGCATCTCGATCAATGCCGATAGCCTGGCGACCTGGTGGGCGCCCGCCGTGGCCGATTTCTGTGCCGGGCAGCGAGTGCTGCTGGATCTGGTGGTGGAAGACCAGGAGGTGGGGTTCAACCGCATGCGCGCCGGTGAAGTGGCGGCCAGCGTCTGCGCCGCCGAGCGCCCGGTGGCCGGCGCGCGCAGTGTCCCGCTGGGGGCCATGCGCTACCGGGCTCTGGCCAGTCCGGGGTTTATCGCCCGTCATTTCCCCAACGGCGTGACGACCGCGGCGCTGGCCCGGAGCCCGGCCGTAGTTTTCGGGCCGGATGATTTTCTCCAGCACCGTTACCTGGAGTCGCTGGGTGTCGCCGGCGCCTTTGCCCATCACCTGTGCCCCTCTTCAGAGGGATTCGTCCGCCTCACCTCGGCGGGGCTCGGCTGGGGACTGGTGCCGGAGCTGCAGGTCAGTGGCGAGCTGGCCCGCGGCGAGTTGGTCGAGTTGCTGCCGGAACGGCCGGTGGATGTACCGCTCTACTGGCACTACTGGCGCAACGGTGGTGAACTGCTGCGGGAGCTTACCGGCCAGCTCGTCCGGGCCGCGGAGCAGCTATTGGTACGAGAGTAAAGTTGCTCAGGCTGCTGCCGCCGTGAACGCAGGCGCGCCCCAGCTTTTGGTCCATGGTCTCGGTTCCTCTTTGAGAGATCGATTTCAGGTTAACAACCAGGCGCTTTCCCGCGCCGCACACTGGCCTTTGAACCCACCGGGGACATCTTTTCGTTCCAGTTGGGTCAGCCGGTAATGGTTGCGGTAGTGTTGCCGGACTTCCCCGTCGCGGATGGAAAATGGTGGGCCGTCCATCAATTCTTGATCGTATTCAAAGGTAATCAGCAGTTGTGGCGCACGACCCGTAATGTCCATCAGGTGTGAGGTGTAAACTTCTCGCATGCTGTCGGGCAGGGCCACCAGCGCGGCGCGGTCGTAGACCGCATGCACCTGGCCGAGCAGATTGCCGGACAACTGAAAAATATCGCCGACGAACATATCGATCTTGTCCGCACGATAGTGGGTCAGATTGCCGGCCGCGGACACTTCCGGCTCCGTGCCCAGTTCATCAAACAGTTGCTGTATCGCGACTTCACTCAGCTCGGCGCCAGCTACGCGATAGCCCTGCGACAACAGCCAGGCGATATCGCGCGTCTTGCCGCAGAGCGGCAGAAACACCCGACCGCCTTCGGGTATCGACAACCGCCCGAAATGTTTCACCAAGAGTGCGTTGGCTTCCCCTTCGTGAAAACCGGTCTCATTGTTCGCCCATTTCCGGTGCCAGAAATCTGCTTCCATAGTTACTCCTTTGGCGGGTATCCGGGATCGCGTCGACACCCGATGTGCGGGTCAGATTGTTCATCGGCTGGAGTCTCTACGGAGAGCCTGTAGGAGCGTGCCATGGCCGCGATCCCTGGGCACGCCGAGCTCCAGCTCGGCAGGCCAGCTGCAGCCATGGGTCGCTCCCACAAAGGGAGGGGATGCCTCAGGACTGGTTGTACCCGGTCAGGTACTGGTCTTTCAGTTTCACGTAATTGGCGGCGGAGTAGCGGAAAAACTCCCTCTCTTTATCGCTCAATGGGCGCGCCTGCTTGCAGGGGGCTCCAACATAGAGGTAGCCGCTCTCGAGCTTCTTGCCCGGCGGCACCAGGGCACCGGCGGCCAGCACCACTTCGTCCCCGACCACGGCGCCGTCCAGCACGATGGCGCCGATACCCACCAGCACCCGGTCGCCGATGGTGCAGCCGTGCAGGCAGGCCTTGTGGCCGATGGTCACGTCCTCGCCGATTTCCAGCGGCCAGCCGTCCTCATTGAAGGGGCCGGCGTGGGTGATATGCAGCACGGCGCCGTCCTGCACGCTGGTGCGCGCGCCGATACGGATGCGGTGCATATCGCCGCGCACCACGGCCATGGGCCACACGGAGCAGTCGTCGCCCAGGGCCACGTCGCCGATCACCGCCGATTGCGGATCGATATAGACGCCGTTGCCGAGCCGGGGGGAAATTTCGTTGTTGCTGTCGCCGTGGGAGCGCAGTGGGGACATGGTCAACCTCCTGTACAATCGGTTTCCTATGATAGCTCTATCGATTTCTGTGCAAAGGGTGTTGTATGTCCAATCCGCTGTTGAATCTCCCGTTACTGCCCGCCTTCGACCAGTTACAGCCGTCACAGGTGGCGCCGGCCATCGCCGAACTGATCGATAACTGCCGCGATCAACTGGAAAAGGGGCTGGAAAACCCGGACTGGGACAACACCCTGGCACCGCTGGAGGAGGCCCAGGACCGGCTCAACCGCGCCTTCTCCCCGGTCAGCCACCTGAACAGCGTACTGAGTGGCCCCTGGCGCGAACCCTACGAGGCCGCGCTGGCAGAGGTGACCGCCTACTGGACCGAGCTGGGCCAGAATCGGGATCTCTACGGCGTCTATCGGCAGCTGGCGGAGTCCCCCGAATTCGCCGACTGGCCACAGGCGCGGCGACAGGCGGTGAAACTCGGTCTGCGGGACTTCGAGCTCAGTGGCGTGGGCCTCGAGGGGGACGCCCGTGAGCGCTTTGCCGCCAACAGCCGCCGCCTGGCGGAACTCAGCAGCCAGTTCGCCAACAATGTACTCGACGCCACCAACGCCTGGACCTACCACACCGAGGATGCCGCGGAGCTGTCCGGCCTGCCGCAGACGGCACTGGCCGCCGCCGGGGCCGCGGCGCAGTCCAGAAACCTGCCGGGCTGGGTGATCACGCTCGAGGGCCCCAGCTTCCTGGCGGTGATGACCCACGCCGACAACCGCGCGCTGCGCGAGCGGGTGCACCGCGCCTTTGTCAGCCGCGCCTCGGAAACCGGTCCCGACGGCGGCAAGTTCGACAACTCTTCCGTAATGGAGGAAATCCTCAAGCTGCGCGCCGAGCAGGCGAAGCTGCTGGGCATGGAGAGCTACGCCGAGCTGTCCGTGGCCAGCAAGATGGCGCCGGATACCGACCGGGTGCTGGAATTTCTCAACGACCTGGCCGAGCGCGCCAAACCCGCGGCGGAGCGCGAGTTCGCCGAACTGAAAGCCTTCGCGACGGACAATCTCGGCCTGCAGGAACTGAAGCCCTGGGATATCCCCTGGGCCGCAGAAAAGCTGAAACAGGAGCGTTACGCCATCAGCCAGGAGGAATTGCGGCCCTATTTCCCCTATGAAAAAGTCCTCGCCGGTCTGTTTGCGGTGGTGGAAAAACTGTTCGGTGTCACCGCCGAGGCGGACGACAGTGTCGCCACTTGGCACGAGGACGCCCGCTTCTTCTGGCTGACCCGCAACGGCGAGCGCATCGCCGGCTTCTACCTGGATGCCTTTGCGCGCGAGAAGAAGCGCGGCGGTGCCTGGATGGATACCGTCAGTACCCGCCGGCAGACGGAGTCGGGCCTGCAATTGCCAATAGCCTATCTGGTTTGCAATTTCTCTCCACCCATCTCCGCCGCAGGCGCTCCGGCCGCCGGTGGCGAGCCGTCGCTGCTGACCCATAACGAAGTCACCACCCTGTTCCACGAATTCGGCCACGGCCTGCACCACATGCTGACAAAAGTGGATGTGGCCGACGTCTCCGGTATCAACGGCGTGGCCTGGGATGCGGTGGAACTGCCCAGCCAGTTCCTGGAAAACTGGTGCTGGCAGCCGGAGGCCATCGCGATGATGTCCGGCCACTACAAGACCGGCGAACCGCTGCCCGCGGAGCTGCTGGACAAAATGCTGGCGGCGAAGAATTTCCAGTCCGCCATGTTTACCGTGCGCCAACTGGAGTTCGCGCTGTTCGATTTCCTGCTCCACAGCCGCAATACCGGCGCCAGTGCGGAAGAGATCCAGCAACTGCTGAACGATGTGCGCAAGCGGGTGGCGGTGGTGCCGTCGGCGGCGGAAAACCGCTTCCAGCACGGCTTCGCACACATCTTCGCCGGCGGTTACGCGGCCGGCTACTACAGCTACAAATGGGCCGAGGTGCTGTCCGCCGATGCCTTTTCGCTGTTCGAGGAAAAGGGGATTTTCGATCGCGCCACCGGGGAGAAATTCCTGCACAGTATTCTCGAAAAGGGCGGCAGCCGCGAGGCGGAGGACCTGTTCACGGAATTTCGCGGGCGCGCGCCTAAAATAGACGCGCTGTTGCGTCACTCCGGCATCGAACAGCTCGCATTGAACACTGACCCGGGCTGACACGGCCCGGGAGAAATCGAATTGAGAGGTATCGATCAATGAGCGACGAACAGCAGAGAATAACGGCACGAAAACCCAAGAAGCGGTTTATCGCCGGCGCCGTCTGCCCACGCTGCAGCGAAATGGACAGGATCGTCAATTATAGCGAAGGCGACAAGAATTACCGCGAGTGCGTCGCCTGCGGTTTCAAGGACGAAATCCGCCTGCAGTCCGCGCCGCGGGAACCGCAGACGCGCGTCACTGACAGTGGCCAGGCGGCGGAAGTCGAGACACCGGTAAAAATCATCCAACCAGGCAAAAAAAATAATTCACAGTGAAAAAACTCTACCCGCTGCTGGCGTTCCTGCTGGTGGCCGCCATTGCCGCACTCTACGGCCTCGACCACTACCGCGAGGTACAGGAAAAGCAGCGCGAACAGACTGCGCACCTGCTGTCGCGCTGCGTCAACCAGGGATTGCTGTCGCTGTTCAGGCTGCAGGCCAACGACTGGCAAGAGCGGCCCGAGTACTACCGGCGACAGGCAGAAAAACTGGAGGCGAGCATCGGGCAACTGCCACAGCAGTTGCTGGATGGTGAGCCTTTTGTCGAGTGGCAGTCCGCCACCGAGATCTGCGACAAACTGACCCGCCACAGTAACCTGCAGCACAAGACCATCTTCCGACCGCTGGGCCGCTTTGCCTCGGCGGAGATGCGCGACAGCCGCACCTTCAAGAGCCGCGGATCCCTGCGCCGGCGGCTGCGTACCGTCAACCGCCTGAACGTCGCCGCGCAGGCGGCGGACCGCTATCTCGACGACCTGCGCATGGATATCCATNCGACAGCGAAGTGCTCGATTACTACCGGGACGGAAACTTTTCCCGCAAGCGCGTCGACGCCTATCTGCAGCGGGTGGAACGCTACTTCAAACTGCTGGCGGAAAATCCGGAATCCTACAGCCTCCGCGGCGGCAGCCTGTTTTTTCACGACCGCGACCTGCGCCGGGAAATCGATCGGCTCAACAACGCGATCATCCAGGGGGAGGCGGACTTTTTCGGCAGCTGGACGCAGATAGTGCAGCGCCAGCAGAGGAAAGTTCAAAAGTGAACATGTTGCCAGCAATAGATTTTTTCGATTGCCTCATCCGTCGAATTGACGTCACTGAAACCTTGGAGGTTAGTCTATAAGGTTGTTCTGTGGGAATCTAGATTTTTGGTCAGTTAAACATTCTAACTTGTCAATCGATGCTTGGCTATACCAATCAAATCTTATTGCACGTGAACTTGCGTGTATTCGTGCTGTATTTGCATTCTTGATTGTATGTGTAATGTCATGTAATTGCGCAAGTCTTCACAAATCCAATAACGTGTTGTTAGAGTGTTGTGAAATCATATATGCAACTCCAATTCGGCTTTTGATCTTAAGGTTATTGGATTACAAGGATAATATTAAAAATGGGCGGGCTATTTATGCGCTGGAGAGATTCAAGTTTGTCGAGGCCAATGTATGTAGTTCGTCTAGCGATAGTTTTTCTAGTTTTTCTAGGAGTAATCTATAAAGCAGAGGCGGATGTTTCTGGGCCTGCAAAAAATAGATCTGGAACATTTACGTTAACTTATTCCAGTCCATACGGCGATAAGTCGTTGCGTCAGTACAAAAACGGAAACTTAGAAAAAACTATAAGTTTGCCTAGATCCGGCACGACAGACGCAAATTCGATAAACATAGATGACAGCGGTGTCTATGAGTTTCAGTTGTGGGGTTGGCCTGCAGGTTGTATGCAAGGGCCGCCTGGGAGTTGCGCCACCTTTGTGTTCCACGGGAGTCACTCCGTCAAAGTTGCCTTAAAACCGGACTCCATCGGGGCGCTCTCCAATAAGAATGTAACCAGCGGCACCACCGACACCAACGGCAAATTCAAAGTCCGATGGGGTGCCGCTGATGACTCGCCTCGGGTCGACGGCTATGAAGTCCAACAGCGCTTCCGCCCCGAGGGCGGCAGTTGGGGCAGTTGGTATCCCTCCGGCGGCGGTCATCCCAGCCATGCTTTCCAGACCGGTAATACGTACGTCTACGCCCAAGGCTTGCATGCTGCCAGTAGCCTCCCTGACGGCGACTACAGACATCGGGTACGCAGCTATGTCACAGTAGGAGGCTACTCGAATCACAGTAGTTGGAAGTACGCGCCTGTCGTTACTGTGCGCAATAAGCCGGGCCATGTCACAGGCTTGGAACCCACAGTGTCGGCTCCCTCCGAAACTTTTTCCATGACCTGGAATGCCGTCTCCGGCGCCAGTCAGTACGAGGAGTTGCGCTACCAGCTCCAGTGTAAGGAGCCGGATGACAGCAACTTCGGGTTTGACACATGCGGTAACAGTAATCTGAATGGCACCCGTTCAGAGATAGACTTGCCCCAGGGCAGTAATGGCACATACAGCTTCCGGGTCCGTGCCTGCAATGGCCTGGTGCCGGCAGGGTGTCGCCGTTGGCCGAGTTCGTCTACGGATGTGCCGGTGGATATCCCCGTGCCGGTCCCCGACACGCCGGACTGGGTCACCGAGCCCCTGGACCGCAACTACGGCCAGGTTGCGATGGATTGGGAATTGCCGGACGGCTCTCCGGATGCGGCGGGTTTTGTGTTGCAGCAACGCTGCAAGACCGGAGAGGACGGCTGCGGTCAAATTGGCTGGCATGAAATCACCCCAGACGAAGAAAATCCACAGGACGGCAGCTACAGTGCACAGGTAGAACTGGACGACCAGTACAGGTATCGAGTGAAGGCCTGCAACAGCGTGGGCGAATGCTCCAACTGGAGAGTCAGCAGCTGGGTCAAGGTCCACGCCCTGAAAGGCATCGGCGAGGTGCTGGAAACGATTACCACCACCGTCCCCGGCGATACCCCTTACAGTGTCGATGTTACCAATACCGGCGATGCCTCCATTACCATCCCCGTTGATGCCGCGCCCGGTGTCAACGGTCTGGCACCGAATGTGTCGCTGGGTTATTCCGGTCTTCGCTACCATCATCGGACCAAGGATCAATTGCCGGAAGATATTCTCGGTTACGGTTGGCGTCTGGGCGGCTTCTCCGAAATCCGCCGATGTATTACCAGCCTGGATCAGAGTCGGATCGAAATAGCCCTGGATGACAGTGATCTCCTCTGTCTGGACGGCGAGCCGCTGGTGGCGGTTTCCGGTGACTACTGGCAGACCGATACGCAATACCGCACACTGCGCGATTCCTCCCGCTTGATTACGCAGAAAGCCACTTCAGAAGGTAAGCCTTGGTTTCAGGTAGAGGCGCCGGACGGCCGGGTGCAGGAGTATGGCCGCGAGCCTGAAAGTCGTCTGAAGGTTGGCCAGTCTCCTTACTTCGGGTGGAGCCTCAATAAGGTGACGGATGCCTTCGGCAATACCGTTGAATACCGTTATCATCGCGATTTGGCCGAAGGCATCAACTATCCCCTGGACATCATCTATGGCGATGACGGTGATGCGCGTATTCAATTCGAATATAGCCCGCGCTCGGATATCCCAGCAGAACCCCTATCGGAAGAAATTGACCAGGGTCAACTGGTGCGGCTCCATCGGATACTAGTGCGCCTAAACAACAAAGATCTGCGCGAGTACCGGTTGATCTCTCAGGACGAGGGCCAAATAGAAGGCTATCGTCGCCTCAAGGAGGTGCAGGTCTGTGGCTTTACGAAACAGCACAACCGGGAGTGCCTGGAACCAGTCAAGTTTGACTGGCAAGAGCGGGAGATCGGCGATTATGAATTTGGCATCGACTTCGAGCTGGGTGTAGAGCGAGTCACCGACAGTCTGGGCGCCGTAACGGAAATTTCCTACCGTACGTTGTCGCCCGACGACAGTGCCGGTTTTATTCAGCAGAGTCCATTTGGCTCGGAAGACGGAATCAATGTTCCTGGCGCCTATCCATTGCCGCCGAGCTATCCGGATCTGAATGATCCCGGCCGTGGTGTCTACCGTTTGGTTGTGAGTGAAGTCAGGCGCAGCAACGGCTTCGCCCTCGACTGGCACAGGACGCAATACCGTTACCAGGGCCCGGGACTAATGGGATCCGACAACTGGGGCTTCCTGGGCTTCCATGCCCAGAAGGTCCGTGATGATAAGAGCGATATCTCCACATATAGCCAGTTCCGCCAGGACCTCCCCCACGCCGGCGCCACCGCCCGCCTGATCCAGTGCCACGGTGATTGTGTATCCGGTGAAGTACTTACCGAAAAACGCTACCGTTACGGAGCGCTGGACCTCGGTAGTGGTGTTATGCGGACCTATATCGATCAGGCGCTGGAGGCACAGTTGGAGGGCGGTCAGCTGCTGGGCTACCGCGAGAGACGCACCGCGCTCGACACGGAAGCACCCGACGGCAACATCGGGCAGGTGATCCTGCGACGCACCGCCACCGAGCGTATCGCCGAGTCCGCCAACGTCGACGACGGTGGCTCTACCTACTGGGGCGAAGTAAAAGAGGCCCAGATCAATGGGGCCGATGTGCTGCGTTCCAGTCAAACTGTCACAGAATATGCCAACCGCACCAGCCCCTGGCTTCTGGGTTTCGCCGAGTACGAGCAGAAGCAGCATTTCCGCGGCGATATCGGCAGCCAGTTGGATCGCCAGCAGTCTGCTGTGGCCGCCCCCTGGCCTGGCAGCAACAAGCCGGGCAGTGTTATTCAATATCCGGACGATGAACAGTACGAACTGCAGACCCACTACAGCTACGATGGCAGTGGCAATCTGGAGAGCGAGACTGTCAGCGGTGTGGATATCGCCACACGCACGACCGAAGTGCTCGAATTCCTCGACAACCGCTACCCCACGCGCATCAGCAATCCACTGCAACAGGAAATTACAGTTGGATACGACCAGCGCTTCGGCAGTGTCGACTCGGTCACCGACGCCAATAGCCGCACCACCAGCATCATCTATGATGCCTTCGGTCGCGAAGACGATCGTACCAATGCCGATGGGGTCATTTTCGATAGCAGCTACGAATCCTGCTACAACTGCGATTCTGTAAAGAATATCAGTCCCCGCTACAAGCTGATTACCGATTCGGCCATTACGCCGCGGGTTACCCGCTACTACGACGAGCTGGACCGACTGCTGCGCGAGGAATGGGAGGGTTTTGATGGTACCACGGTGCGGCGAGATTACGGTTATGACGACCGTGGCCGTCTGGAGTACCAGACCGACTCCTATCCCAGTACTGAGAGCAATCCCTCATTTACCAAGGTGAATAGCTTCGACAGTCGCGACCGGGTGACAAGCCTCACCAAGCCAGATGGTGCCGCTATCACCACGGATTACAGCGTGGTAAATGGACGCGTCAAAGTGCGTGTGGAGGAAGAAGTACTGAATGCCACGGGTAACCCCGTTGAAGCCCAGATCAAGGAGAGCTTCTATCTGGTCACCGGTGATCTGGACGAGACAGTCGATGCCAAAGGTACCGCCAAAGAGGTTTCAACCAGCTACACCTACGATGGCAGCGGTCATATGAAAACGGTTACCGTGGACGGAGACACGACCGATTTCTCATCCACGTTCAACTATGATCTGGCCGGCTTTCGCACAAACCTCACCGATCCCAATCTGGGCACGGTGGAAAGCCGCTTCAACGCGCTGGGCCAGCTGATCAAACAGATCGATAACGAAGGCCAGCATATCGACTACCGCTACGACAAGCTGGGCCGACCGCGCTTTCAGGCAGATGCAGACGGTGTTGCTGAATGGACCTACGACCCGATCAATGGAAAAGGCCAGCTAGGCAGCCGCCGCTACGTCGACGGCGGCCTGCTCCAGGGCGGCGCCATTAGCGGTGGCACAGAAGTCTTCAGGGAAAGCCGTGGCTACAACGGCAACGCAAAGCTGGAGACACTGACCACCGACCTTAGCGCCGGAGGCCTCAGCCGCAACTACCAGCACAGCTACGATTACTACGGCATTGGCGATGGACGGCTGAGAAGTGTCACCTATCCCAATGGAGCCCAGGCCGAGTACGACTACGGCGACGATGGGCGCGGTTATCTGCACGAAGTTCGCGACCACACGGGTACCGCTATCAAGACATTCAAGGAAATTACCGCCCGTGGTCAAGTGAAACAAGAAGTCTATGGCAATGGCTTGATCACGACCCGTGGCTACGACCCGGAGAGCGGCCGTCTTACCAAGATCATCACCGGTGGCGGCAGCATCCAGAACAACGAATACGCCTGGCGCTCCAACGGTACCCTGGAAAGTCGCTTGATCAAGGATGCCAACGGTGTGGAACAAAGAAGGGAAGAGTTTATATACGACGCCCTCAATCGCCTTACAGACAGCAATATCTCCATTGCCGGCGGTGCCGCAAGATCCCTGAGCACAACCTACAACAAACTGGGAAATATCCGAAGTAAAACCAGTAGTCACCAGAGCGACACACAGGTGACCGGCTATCAGTACGGACAGACCCGGAACGCCGGCCCCAACGCCGTAAGCAACGTCGATATCGACGGTGTGGCCCACACCTTGCACTACAACAAGAATGGCGCCATCACCCGCTACGACGCGGCCAGCGGCGACGACAAGTGGATCACCTGGAACGCCCGCCAGCTGCCCACCGAAATCGTCCTCGGCGACAGCAAGACCACCGGAACCCCCACTGCCAGGGACAGGTTCAGCTACGGCCCCGGCGGCGACCGCTACTACCGGGAAACCAGCTGGTGGGACGAGGATGCTCAGACACTGCGCACCGAAAAAGCCTTTATCCTGGGCAAGTTCGAAGAGCAGCTCCCCGCGAACGATCCGGATTACCAGCGCATAGAAAAGACGCGATTGGATGCTAATGTGTTGCACATTGCAGCCTACCGCCACACCGGTGAAGAGGAGGAGTTCAAGGAATACTTGCACCGGGACCACCTGGGGTCTATCGAAAAGGTAACTGACGGGACTGGTGACCTCATCATTCTGGATACAGCCTTCGAACCCTTCGGGGGTAGGAGAAGCCCGGACTGGCACAGCCAACTGAGCGATCAGGCGATTGATTACCTGCTTGAGGCTCAGGGTATTAGCACCAGAAGGGGTTTTACCGGTCATGAACACTTGGATAGGACCGGACTGATCCATATGAACGGGCGTATCTACGATCCGACACTGGGCCGATTCTTGAGCCCGGATCCAGTGGTGCAATTTCCGGAAAGCAGCCAGAGTTGGAATCGCTATTCGTATGTGAGGAATAACCCGCTAAGCGTTACAGACCCATCGGGCTATATGGAAGAAGTTGTAGTTACATATGAATGCAGATGTGGAGGACCACCTGCGCCCGCTTTTCCGGGATTCTTTCCCGGGCCGACTCCTGGGCCGGCTCCTGGACCCGGGCGCAGTCCTGAGAATGACGCCAATTTTGATAATAGTAACGATTCCGACGAATCGGAAGATGATTCGGATGACAAAAATACGGAGAAGGCGAAGGAGCAGGCCGACGAAGAGAAGTGTGAATACGGTGGTGGATGCGTAACGGTTACAGCCACGCAAGGAGCTACTTCTTCTTTGATTGGGGATTCTAGCGGTTTTATCACTCGGGACAGCTTTGGAAATCCAGTAGATTCAGGGCTAGGTGCTCTTTTTTTTCTTGCGGAGTGGTTGTCGGGAGCTAAAGCAACAAGCCTTCTGAAGGGTGAAAAGATTGCTATTGGAATTAGTAAGAAGGGACTTAAACATCTTAAAAAACATTTAAAGGATTTTCAGAAACTTGATAGTAATTTTACTTTGAAAGATCAGATTAAGATTGGTAAGAAAATAGCAGGCAATCCAGCTAATTTGATCAATGTTAGGAATGGGAGTCGAGGATTTGAAGCGGTCGTTAATGTTGGTGGAAATAGCGTCCAAGTAAGGGCTGTTCTAAATGCTGCTGGAAATCTAAGAAGCGTATATCCCGTGTTATGAGGAGTAGAAATTGACAGATATTTTCTATGCTTTGGACGTGAGCGGTGGGGTAGACCCTGATGATCCCATAGGTAACGTATATATAGTGGGGGATAATGGGAAATCTATTACTATTGAAAGTACATATGTTGATGCATGGTTAATGGAAATGTCTGATTTCATTATTTCTGGGAGTAGACAGAATAGAATCGAAGTTCTGGAAGAGCCTGAATCTATAGATGTTATTTATAAGGATGGGAAATTTAATTTTTTTTATAAGGGGGAACAGGTTGTTGTTAGTTCTAAGGTTTTCGTGCAAAAAGTTTGCGAGATTGTGGAGAAATTAATTTTTGATTTGTCTAGATTTTCTGATGGCAAAGAGGATAAAAATGTTTCTCTATTGAAGGGTAAATTGCTAGAGTTGCAGGGAAAAAGAAAATAACGTTTGCAGCCCCGTGAACCCCCACACAAAGCCCCGCTGGTGATTCCGGCGGGGCTTTGTCGTTTGATCAAGCCGACTGCTGCTTGATCAGTGCCTCCACACCTCCGCAATCATTTTCTACGGAGAAGGCGAAGAATGAGGCAAACGAGCCGGAGACAGGAACCACCTATGAAAGCGAAGTGGTAGTTACGGCCTCAAAAGAGAATGATGTGCAGCTTATATTTGCTGTACATGGTGCCCTGAGTTCTGCTAGGGCATTTAGTCAATTACATGAACGAAAGTTATGGCGTGATCGTAAAAGAAGATAGATCTTGGCTTGCAGACTTTATAAAATCTGGTGCACTGGTTGATATTCCTGACAATCCATACTCTTTAACTGAGGCTTTCGAGGGAACTGCGTATAGTCCGGTTCAGCCAGAGCAGACAGGTTATATTCAAGCTCCAGGGCCAATTCAAGATGCAGTTGCAGTAAGTATTTATTTGGTTGGTAGTTCAAAAAGGACAGTTGACTACAATGCCTATTCTAGATCAGCCAATGCGCCAGTATACGTTCAACAGCAAAACGGAGGCTGCACGGTCTATGGTGCATCCTCTTCTAGAGGGTGTTAGAAATATGAAGTGGATTCTATTTACAATTATTTTTTCTTTTTTGTTTGTTATTTCGTCATGTGGAAAAGAAGAGCCTGAACTCCTTGTTCCTATGTCGGCATTGCTTGGAGATCCTGAAAAATTTGCAGGAAAAAGAGTCGTGGTGGTCGGTTTTCTAGGTCGAGGAAGTGATTTATATTTGACAGAGGAGCATGCGAAGATAGATGACACCAGTTCTTCCTTGCTTTTGAGCTTGTCGGAAAACGAGAGGATGAAAACAAACAAATCCCCATGCAAGAATAAGTATGTTGAGGTTGTTGGGATTTTTGGCTTGGTCCGAATACAGGGTTTGACGCCGAGAATTGGCATCAACAAAGTTGCATCCATTAAGGATAAAATAACTCGACCGAAGAATTGGACAGCCATTAATTGAAAAATAAGCTGGGAAACAGTTCTCGGTTCAAGCGAGAGTTGTCTTGTCGGACGATTTTCGTATTTTGACAGGAGGTTGTGCCAAGAAACGCCAGCCAGTGTTTTTGAGACAAAGTGATCCCTCACAACGGGATTGCGGACATGTTCTTTAACAGGGCAGGGTTTTAGGAAGCGGCAGGCGGCGATAAATAGCGCTCGCAGTCGCGAATGCCGTGTGCCCAGCGTTTGCCGAGCCGTTCACAGGCACTACGTACCGAGTGGGTGGTCCCCACCAGAGATCTGAAGCGGCTTTCAAAGTTTTTGTTGAGATAGAGCCAGTGCCTTGGATCGATCTGCAATCGCTCCAGAATCGGAGGCAGCTTCTTGTCAATGGCCCCGCGTTTCCCCTCGTGCAGGCAGCGCCCGCTCCAGTCCACCAGATCCAGATAATCCTGTAGGCGGAAAGGCAGCCCATCTGGCATGGGGTTATGCGGGTTGCCGGCAAAAGGCAGAATCGCCTGCGGTTGTCGGCCCTCTTTCGCGGCCGAGATGCGCCGCTGGATGGAAGTGTGGTCCGATATCTCCGGTGTCTCCGCCATCTTCGCGCGGATAGGATTCAGATCCACATAGGCGAGGCAAGCGGTCAGCGCGCGCTCGTCCAGTAATGCCTGAGACTTGAACCGGGATTCCCGTAAGCGATCAATAAACCCCACCTAAAACCCAGCGCCTCTTCC
>NZ_JAPIVK010000053.1 GCF_026183675.1 Microbulbifer halophilus | reverse complement strand
GATGAGGCTGTTGAGCAAACAGCCACCGGCAGCAGGGCCGTCCCGGAACCTGCTTACGAACCGAACTTCGGCAACCTCTACAGGTCCGATCAACGGTGCGCACTTCGTGACATACGGAAACGGGAAAGGCGGGCCGGATGGGGCCCGCCCGGACAGGTTCAGGGGCGGCGCGATGCGCCGGCCCCGAATCCGGCCGGAACACCGGGTTTCCGGGCCGGATCCTGTACAAAGAATCGTTACTGGATCAGGGTGATTTGCAACGAATCACTCACAGGGAACAACGTCTTCCGCCAGCAATCCCTTGTCGCCTTTCTGCATTTCAAACTCTACCGCCTGGCCTTCGTTCAGGGTTTTGTAACCCTCGCCGCGAATGCTGCGATAGTGCACGAAAATATCTTCAGTTCCTTCTCCACAGGTGATGAAGCCATAACCCCGGGCGTTATTAAACCACTTCACAGTACCTGTAACGCGATCACTCATTGAAACAACCTCATTATTGTTATTGCGTTTACCTCTACTTCCCCTGCAGGCAAGCGGGAAAAACGCCTCCCCGATACCAGCAACCGGTGTAAACCGGCCGCTGTCTTGCACTGTCCACTGGGCCACAGCCAGTGTACGTACTCTGATTCTTAGATAAAACAGCGCCAGTGTCTAGTTTTGTCTATGAAATAAATACTACAGTTTTTGATTTATGGGCAATAAATCACCAAGTCGGGCGGTCATTCCCCCTATAACTGACCAATTATGCTTTTTCGTACTTTCGTTTATCCGCCGTCTGCGCCCTATCCGGCCGTTATTGGCGGCGCGTTTTCGGGCAGCTCGGCGATATGCAGTGTCGAGGTCGGGAATGCGCAGGAGGCACCATGCCCTTCAATAATCTGCAATATCTTCAACAGCACATCCTGTTTGATTTCATGATAGCGCACCCATTCCGTGGTTCTGGTAAAGGTATAAATAAAGAAATCCAGCGAAGACGGGGCGAAGCTGTCGAAGTTGACTATCAGCGTCTGATTGGTATCGATTTCCGGGTGTTCCTGCAACATGGCTTTGACATCGGCGACGATCGCCGCCATCAGCGGCGCGTCTTCATAGCGGATACCGATGCGTTCAAGAATACGGCGATTCAGCATGCGCGATGGATTTTCCACCGCTATCTGGGTAAAGATGCCGTTTGGGATATACAGCGGGCGCTTGTCGAAAGTGCGGATACGGGTCAGGCGCCAGCCGATATCCTCCACCGTGCCCTCGATCTCCTGGTCCGGAGAACGTACCCAGTCGCCCACCGAAAACGGCCGGTCCAGGTGGACCATCAGGCCGCCGAAGAAATTGGCCAGCAGATCCTTGGCGGCGAAACCCACCGCCAGGCCACCGATGCCGCCGAATGCCAGTATGCCGCTGACGCTGTAGTTGAAGTACTGCATCAGTACCATCGCCGCGGTAATGGCAATGGATGCCCGCACCAGCTTGCCCACGGCCCGCACGGTGGTAGCATCCACCGGTTTGTGCATATAGCGCGGATTGCGCAGGTTGCGCTCGGCATTGTGGGAGAATCGCCACCCGAACCAGGCCACCACCAGAATAAGGCCCACATCGCGCAGCGGCCTGGCGAACTCAAATATTTCGGCCTCGGTCGCGACACCCGCACGCCCCGCGGCCAGAGTCAGCCCCAGCAGCCAGACCAGAACCGATCCCGGTGGATTCAGGGCGCCGGCCAACGCATCGTCCCAGGGGTTGGGGGTCGTTTCGGCCCTGGCCGCGAGCTGCTTCACAAAGCGCCCGTAAAGCCAGGCGGCGAGCGCCGTTGCCAGTACGATCAGGAAGATGGCCACTATCCACCACCGGTTGTCCCCGATCCAGGGCAACACCACCTCTTTTATCGAATCCACCGGGTACCACTCCTTTTCAATTTCTCAATGATTCGTCGCCGCCAGCTCCAACAGCCTGGCCCGGGTGCGCTGCCAGCGCTCGCTGGACTCCAGCTCCGCCCGGGATGATATCGATGCCCTGCCGCGCATACGTTGCAGCCGGTCACTGGATTCGCGCCGCGGGGAAAAGTTCTCCAACGCCTCCAGCGCCTCCAGCGCCCCGGCGCGGTTGTTGCAGACAATGCCCATGTCACACCCCGCATCCAGGGCAGCGCGGATCCTGGCCCCGTAGCCGCCGGCAGCACCGGCACCCTCCATCGACAGGTCGTCGCTGAAAATGACCCCATCGAACTCCAGATTGCCCCTCAGTACCTGTTGCAGCCAGAAGCGGGAGAATCCCACCGGCTGGCTGTCGACCTCCACAAAGCGGATATGCGCCGGCATGACGGCATCCAGCTCGCCCGCCCCGATACACTCGACGAAAGGCAGTGCGTCGCTGTCCATGACCTGTTGCAGGCTGCGCTCGTCTTCGGGCAGTTCCTCGTGGCTGTCTTCCAGTACATGGCCGTGGCCCGGGAAATGCTTGCCGGTGGAGGCCATACCCGCCTCGCGCATGCCCTGCATAAACGGCCGCACCCGCGCCGCCACACCCGCCGGATCGGCGCAGAAGCTGCGATCGCCGACGATGCGACAGTGCCGGTCGTCCGCATCCAGCACCGGCGCGAAACTGAAGTCGATTCCCTCCGCCAGCAGCTCCACCGCCAGCAGCCAGCCCGCATCCCGCAACAACTGTCCGTCGGCGCCGGCGGCCAGGGCCTGCATCGACGGCAGCCGCGTGAACTGGTCGCGGAAACGCTGCACGCGGCCGCCCTCCTGGTCCACCGCCAGCAGTATCTCCGGCCGCTCGGCGCGGATGGCCTGCACCAGCGCCCGCAGCTGCTCCCGGTCGCGGTAGTTGCGGGCAAAGAAGATCAGGCCACCCACCAGCGGGTGGTGCAGCAGCTCGCGGTCCTCGGCGGTCAGCTCCAGACCCTCGATATCGATCATTACCGGGCCGATCATAAAAACTCCCTCATCATCGTTCTGCATCCACTTTCAGCATCGCGGCCGCCGCGGGCACCAGCCGTTCCAGCGTCTCGGGCAAATTGCTCTGCGCGCCAAAATCCTCTCGCAGGATAGCCTCGATCGCGTCGAAGCTCGACAGGGTGAAGATGGTCGCCCCCAGCATGAAGTAGAGCCGCCAGTAGAAAGTGACCGGGTCCAGCCCCGGCAGTGCCTGCGCCAGCAGGCCCGCGAAGCGGCGGTAGCTGTCGCCGTAGCGGCTCACGATAAAGCGGCGCAGGTGCCCCTGGTACTGGGTGTAGGCGAGCCCCAGCAGGCGCATGAAGCGCTGGGGATCGCGACCCTCGGCGGCCAGGCTGCCCATCCCCACCCGGTAAAGACTTTCCAGCAGCCCCTCCACACTCAACCGCTCGCCGGCGGCCACGCGCCGGTCCAGCTCGGCGGCCAGGCTGTCGGTAAACGGCGTCAAAAAACGCTCGAATACCGCCTGGATCAATTCCTTTTTCGAACCGAAATGGTAATTTACAGCGGCGAGGTTGACGCCAGCGGTACTGGTGATGGTGCGCAGGGAGGTCTCGGTAAACCCGCGTTCGGCAAACAACACCTCCGCTGCATCCAGTATTCGACTGACTGTATCCGTCTGGCTCATAGGGGTTCAAACCAACAATTAAAACGCTCGTTTGGTTATTGGAGCAGATTAGTTCAATTGACGCCAGAGCGGGTTTTCCACCACCCCGGCCCGTTACCGCTGCGGGGGTACAGACGCTAGATTAGGGAGAAACGAAGAGGCTCACGATCATGGCAGAGATGCAACCGGATATCGGCAACTGGTTCGAAAACATCGAGGACGGCACCCTGTTCGAGGTGGTGGCAGTCGACGATCTCGAGCGCACGCTGGAGGTGCAGTACCAGGATGGCACCGTCGGCGAGTTCGACCTGGATCAATGGCAGAGCCTGCCCGTCGTCGACGCCGCCCCGCCGGAAGATGCCAACGTCGCCTACGGCCTGGCCGCCCGGGAGCTGGCCCCCGACACCGGACAGGTGGATTTCAACAACCCGCTGGATTCGATCGAGGGGGAGAGTTTCGGCGGCACGGACGAATCCTCCTACTGACTGCCCCGCACACAGCGGGCCCGCTATCTGCGCTCGCGGATATAGTCGATGATCACCTCGGCCGCCTCATCGACGGTGTCCACTATCTGGAACAGGTCCAGGTCCGACGCGTCGATACAGTTTCTCTCCAGCACCGTATCCACCAGCCAGTCGCGCAGCCCCGACCAGTAACGCCTGCCCACCAGCACGATCGGGAAGCGCCGCACCTTCTGCGTCTGTACCAGGGTCAGCGCCTCGAACAGCTCGTCCAGGGTGCCGTAACCACCGGAGAGACCGATAAAGCCCAGCGCGTGTTTCACGAACAGGAATTTGCGCACAAAGAAGTAGCGAAAATGCAGGCTGATGTCCTGGTAGGGATTTGCCACCTGCTCAAAGGGCAGTTCGATATTCAGGCCGATGGAAACCCCGGGCTGCGGGTAGGCACCGCGGTTGCAGGCCTCCATCAGGCCAGGCCCGCCACCGGTAATCACCGGTATCCCCTCGGCCGCGAGCAACTCGCCCAACCGCACACCCTGCCTGTACTCCGGGCTGTCCTCCTCGAATCGCGCACTACCGAAGACGGTGACGGCGCCGCTGAGCGCGATCAACCGCTCCGTTCCGTGCACCAGCTCAGACTGAATCCGCAGTACGCGCCAGGCTTCCGGCATTTTTGCATCGAGCATTATCGGTTGTCCCTTTTTGTCGCGTTGTTATTCCCTTCTCTCCGTCTGAAAACTCAAGCTCCGGGGTTCAATTCCGGGAGCCGGGGCGGGGTGCGCCCTTCTGGGACANTCTCCGTCTGAAAACTCAAGCTCCGGGGTTCAATTCCGGGAGCCGGGGCGGGGTGCGCCCTTCTGGGACACGCCGTGAATACATCCCTGTAGGCTTGTCCGCGAGGTCCCTCTCGCAGACAGTCCCAGAAGGGCGCACCCCGCCCCGCCTTGTGCCACCTCGACCCCAGAAGCCTGGGTAAAAAGAATGCCAGAGGCCGATGCGAAGGGACGATTGCGCCCTCTTCCCCGCTCATCTCCACTTTAGCAGCTCCGCCGGGCCGCACGCCGTATATTGCGCGAGACGAAAATCTGTATATAATCACAGCAACTGTATAAAAATACAGAAACGATAAGGTAACCTTATGACCAATCTCACTGCCCGACAGAGCCAGGTGCTCGAGCTGATCAAGGTGTATCTGGATGAAACCGGCTACCCCCCCACCCGCGCGGAAATTGCCCACGAACTCGGCTTCCGCTCCCCCAACGCCGCCGAGGAACATCTCAAGGCTCTGGCGCGCAAGGGTGCGATCGAGATGGTGGCCGGCGCCTCGCGCGGCATCCGCATTCCCGACTACCAGCCGGGCCTGCCGATCGTCGGCCGCGTGGCCGCCGGCAACCCGATCCTGGCGGAGGAGAACATTGAGGATTACTGCGACCTGCCCACGGATTTCTTCCACCCGCCAGCGGACTACCTGCTGCGGGTACACGGCATGAGCATGCGCGACGCGGGCATTCTCGACGGCGACTTGCTGGCAGTGCAGAAAACCGGCCAGGCGCGCAACGGCCAGATCGTGGTGGCGAGAATCGAAGACGAAGTCACCGTCAAACGCTTCCGCCGCAAGGGCAACCAGGCCACAGTGCAGCTACTGCCGGAAAACGAAGACTTCGATGTGATTCAGGTGGATATGCGAAACAACACCTTCGCGATTGAAGGGCTGGCGGTGGGAGTGATCAGGCAAAGCCCGTGATCTCAATCAGCAGTTAACAATGAGCAATTGGCAGTTCGATTTGGACGTTCATTGCTAATTGCTCATCGTTCAATGAATCGTATGGTTCGCCGGCTCCAGGTCTTCTTCCTCGTGGAAATCCGGATCCATTTCGTCGATATTCTGTACGGCTTCTATGCCGGCCTCCAGCATTGCGCGGGCGACGGCAATTTTGTGTTCGCGCAGGAACTGGCGGCTCTCCTCGGAAAAATGAATGCGCACGAGCGGATCCTCCCGCTCACCGGCACGGCGCAGCGCCACGTCGCCATTGGCCAGCTCGATGATTTCAAAGGTCTCGGAGGACATGCGCTTCTCCCATCTGTACTTCTGTAGATTGCGCGCAGGGTAACACACGCCGCCCCTGCGCCCCACCACTGCTGCCTACCACTCTTCAGACTGGGCCCGCTGGCGCCGCACCAGCTCCGCCAGGCCGGTGTGCCATTGCCGCAGCACCTCTTCGCTGAGCTCCACCGGCCCGGTGGCAGACAGGTTCTGCAGCGGAATCAGGTTGGCGGGCCGCTGTCCGCCGCTTTCCGACGAGAAGTTCCACAACTCTACCCAGGCAGCCTGCAACTGCGCCAGCCAGCTGTCGGGGTCGACATCCAGTTCGCTGAGCTCCACCGCCGCACCGCAGGTCACACCGAAAGCGGCGGCGCGCTCGGCCAGTGCCTGGGCCGACTCGGGTTCGCTGTTCAGCTGCAACTGATACGCCAACTCGGCGAGAAAGGCGCGGTAGGCGCGCCACAACTGCAATACAGCGGCTTCGTGCAGCGCGGCCCGTTGCAGCGGCGCCTCACACTCCACCGCCAGCAGCAGCTCGCTCTTGCGCAGTGCCGCCGCCACTGTACCGGTATACGGATTGCTCATTTGCTTTTCGCCGCCGCTTTTTTCCGGGCCGGCTTGCGCTTGGCCGCCGCCTTGGATTTGCCCGCGTCAATCTGCCACTTGCCGTCGCGGTAGAAGGCGCGCCAGCCAGTGGCCTTGCCCTCTTCCTCGGACTGCACATACTGCTCTTGGGTCTTGCGACTGAAGCGCACCACCGTATCGCGACCCTGATCGTCCTCCGCCGGCGCCGAGAAGAGATAGCTGTACTTGGGATCTATCTCGTCCTTGTGCGGCAGGATTTCCCGGATCAGCGGCGCGCGCGTCTCGCGGTTCTTGGGGAACTGGCTCGCCGCCAGGAAAAGCCCGGAGGCGCCGTCCCGCAGGATATAGTGGTCGTCTACCTTCTGGCAGGGAAGCTCCGGCATCGGCACCGGATCCATTTTCGGCGGCGCCGGCTGGCCGCTCCGGAGCAGCTTGCGGGTGTTCTTGCAGTTCTCGCTGGTGCAGCCGAAATACTTCCCGAAGCGGCCGGATTTCAGCTGCATGTCGGCGCCGCACTTGTCGCACTCGATCACCGGGCCATCGTAGCCCTTGATCTTGAAGGTGCCCTTCTCCACCTCGCAGCCGGGGCAATCCGGGTTGTTGCCGCAGATATGCAGCTTGCGCTGCTCGTCCAGCAGGTAGCTGTCCATGGCGGTGCCGCACCTGGAACAGCGGCGCTTGTCGCGCAACTGGCGCGATTCCGCCTCCTCGTCCTTGTCCGCGTCCACCGCCTCGTCGCCGGACACCAGGTTCATGGTGTTGGTGCAGCGCTCCTTGGGCGGCAGGGCATAGCCGGAACAACCGAGGAAGACGCCGGTGGAACCGGTGCGGATCTGCATATGGCGCCCGCACTTGTCACACTCGATATCGGTATCCGTGGGCGAGTTGCGTCGCATGCCGCCCTCGGCATCCTGGGCCTTTTCCAGGCGCGAGGAAAAATCCCTGAAAAACTCGTCGAGCAGGTCTTTCCAGCCCTTGTCGCCCTCGGCCACCGAGTCCAGCGACTCCTCCAGGTTAGCGGTAAAGCCGTAATCCATCAGGTTGGTAAAGCTCTCGCTCAAGCGGTCGGTGACGATATCGCCCATTTTTTCCGCGTAGAAACGGCGATTCTCCAGCCGCACATAGCCGCGGTCCTGGATGGTGGAAATGATGGAGGCGTAGGTGGACGGGCGACCGATGCCGCGCTTTTCCAGTTCTTTCACCAGCGCCGCTTCGCTGTAGCGCGCCGGCGGCTTGGTGAAATGCTGTTTCGGATCCAGCTTTTTCAGGGACAGCTTGTCGCCGACCTTGACGTCCGGCAGTACCGCATCCTCTTCCTTCTTGTTCGACGGCGGCGCCACTTTCAGGAAGCCGTCGAAGCGGATTACGCGGCCGCGGGCGCGCAGCTCGAAGTCACCGGCGGTCACCACCACCGAGGTGGAAGTGAACTGGGCCGGGGTCATCTGGCAGGCGACGAACTGCTGCCAGATCAGGTTGTACAGGCGCTCCGCATCGCGCTCGACGCCGGAGAGCATATTCGGCTGCATGCGCACATCCGACGGGCGAATCGCCTCGTGCGCCTCCTGGGCGCCCTCTTTGCTGGTGTAGCTGTTGGGCTTTTCCGGCAGATATTTGTCGCCGTACTTTTCGCCGATAAATTCCCGCGCCGAGTCCACCGCCTCGTTGCTGAGGTTGGTGGAGTCGGTACGCATATAGGTGATGTGGCCGGCCTCGTAGAGACGCTGCGCCAGTGTCATGGTTTTCTTGACACTGAAGCTCAGGCGGTTGCTGGCCGCCTGCTGCAGGGTCGAGGTGATGAAGGGCGCGGACGGTTTCGAGCTGGTGGGCTTGTCGTCGCGCTGGCTGACGACAAACTCGCTCGCCTGCAGCGCCTTGGCGGCGGCACTGGCCTGCTCCTCGTTGGTGGGGCGGAAGGCCGCGCCGGCCTGCTTTTTGACCTCGAGGCGCAGCGCATCGGTTTTCGCCGTTTCGGTGTCGGCGAAGATGTTCCAGTACTCTTCCGGAATAAACGCGCGGATCTCGCGCTCGCGCTCCACCACCAGACGCACCGCCACCGACTGCACGCGCCCGGCGGACAGGCCGCGGGCCACCTTCTCCCACAGCAGCGGCGACACCATGTAGCCGACGATCCGATCGAGAAAACGGCGCGCCTGCTGCGCGTTGACACGGTTGATATTCAGCGGGCCCGGCTCCTTGAACGCCTCCTGGATCGCCGACTTGGTGATTTCGTTGAACACCACCCGGCGGTAGCGTTCGTTTTCGCCACCGATGGCCTCGCGCAGGTGCCAGGCGATGGCCTCCCCTTCGCGGTCGAGGTCCGTCGCCAGGTAAATATGATCGGCGTTCTGTGCCAGCTTGCGCAGCTCGCTGACCACTTTTTCCTTGCCGGGCAGGATTTCGTACTGGGCCTTCCAGTTGTGGTCCGGGTCTATGCCCATGCGCTTGATCAGCTGCTCGCGGTTTTTCTTGCGCTTGTAGATGACCTTTTGCTCCGGCGACAACTTGCGCGTCTCCGCGGCGCGGCGGGCGCGCTCCTTCGGATCTACCGGCTGCTTGTTGCCCCCGGTGGGCAAATCGCGGATATGGCCGACACTGGACTTCACCACGAAGTCCTTTCCGAGATACTTGTTGATGGTTTTCGCTTTGGCCGGCGATTCGACGATGACCAGTGATTTACCCATAAGCACTTGATTTCAAATAAAAAAATTACTGCTATTGCGCACCCGGCCGGGGGCCGGCGAAGCGCCGCGCTGCGCGAATATATAAGCTCCGCCCCCGGCAGGGTCAAGCGAGCGGCGCAAATTCTTCTACGCCGGTGCGCCAGTCGACGGTGTCTTGAAGCGGCTCCCACAGTGCCCTGAAAGGCCCGTCAGCCGCGGGCTCCAGCCCCATCCTGGAGGTCTGTTTGTCAGTTATTCCCCGGTGCTTTGATCCCGCCGCGGCAGGCGTATTCCTTCCTCTATATCCGGGCGAAATTCCGACAACAGCGACTGCAGCTTCTCCGCTCCGGCCGCGCCACTCGTCTCCCGCCACTGGACGCCGATGCCGTTCCCGGTGGCAATGATCGCGCAGGCATCCGCCGGCAGTTCCGACAGCATCTTCCGCAGGGAGCCCCACACCGCTCGCGGTGCGACGCGGCCGTTGCGCCAGTCCCAGTACCCGGCAAAGTGCATCTCGTGCTCGACCCGCTGCCGCTCCAGCACCCAGCCGGTCTGCAGGCGGCGCCGATCCTCCCAGCGACAGATGTAGACCGCGGCAGTGCCCTCACCGAGCGCCGCCGGCAGCGGCATCATCTGCACCGTCAGTCCCGCTTTGGCCGCGTCGCCGCGCAACGCTGCCAGGCGCCGGTCGCGCGTGCTCGGTTTCAGCCACATCACCGGCCCGACCACCAGCGCGACGGCAAACAGAATGATGAACAGGGGGAGCCAGCCGGACATAAACACTCCTTGTGAGTCTCCGTCAGTGGAAAATGGCGCCTATTTTGCGGGCGAGCGCGCCAGTTGTGTCAACCGGTTTTTTTTAAAGTAGACTTCTGGAGAGATTGTCGAGGTTCCAGAGTTCCGCCGCAAAGGAGCAAAGCACTTATGGCCAGCTACAAGAGCATACTCGTGGGTCTGGACCTGTCCGAGGACACAGACCAGGTGGTGCAGAGGGCCGGGGAACTCGGCAAGGCATTCGGTGCCGACATCAGCCTGGCCCACGTGATAGAGCCGCTGACCTTCGCCTATGGCGGCGATATTCCCATGGACCTGTCGGAAGTCCAGGAGCAATTGCAGTCCCAGGCAAAGGAACAGCTGCGCAAGTGCGCTGCCAGGCTGGATGTGCCCGCGGAGCGCCAGCATGTGGTGCTGGGCCAGCCGGCGACGGAACTCCACCGCCTGTCGGAGGAGCTCGAGACCGACCTGATCGTCATCGGCAGCCACGGCCGCCACGGCCTGGCCCTGTTGCTGGGCTCCACCGCCAATGGCGTGCTGCATGGGGCCGGGTGCGATGTGCTGGCGGTGCGAGTGCAGAGGAACGATGAATGATGACAAATCTGTCGGGAACAGATTTGGGCAGCCTAAGACTGCTCCCACGGCGCGGGGTTAAATCGCGCATCCGTCATTCCGCATCCATCATTCCCTCCAGCTCCGCCCAGCGCTCGAATGCCGTTTCCAGCTCAGCCTGTTTGTCGGCCAGCAGCTTGAGCTTTTCCTCCACGACCGCCTGCTCCTGCTGGTAGAAGTCGGGGTCGGCGACAGCCGTTTCCAGTTCGCCGATTTCACCTTCCAACCGTTCGATCACACCCGGCAGGCCGTCCAGTTCGCGCTGCAGCTTGTAGCTGAGTTTTTTCTTTTTCTGCGGCGGCTTTGCCGGGGTTCCGGGTTTGGATTTGGCTTTTTTCTCCGCCGGTTTCTCGTCCGCGGTGGCAAAGCTGCCGCCCTGGCGCAGGAAGTCGGCATAGCCGCCGACGTATTCGCGCACCTGCCCTTCCCCCTCGAAGGCGAGACAGGAGTCCACCACATTGTCGAGGAAGGCGCGGTCGTGACTGACCAGCAGCACGGTGCCGGAAAAGTCCAGCAGCAGCTGCTCCAGCAGCTCCAGTGTCTCCACGTCCAGGTCGTTGGTAGGTTCGTCGAGCACCAGGATATTCGCCGGCTGGCTGAACAGCTTGGCCAGCAGGGCGCGGTTGCGCTCGCCGCCGCTCAGGGCCTCGACTTTCGTGCGCGCCTTGACACCGCTGAACAGGAAGTCGGCCAGATAGGACATGGCGTGACGGCTCCTGCCGCCCACGGTGATCGACTCGCGTCCGCCGGCAATATTGTCGAGCACCGTCTGCTGCGGATCCAGCTGGTCGCGCCGCTGGTCGAAGTAGGCCACCTGCTGTTTGGTGCCCAGGCGCACCTTGCCCGAGTCCGGCTGCAGCTCGCCCAGTAACAGCCGGATCAGCGTGCTCTTGCCCGCGCCGTTGGGCCCGATCAGTCCCACCCGGTCGCCGCGCATCAGGGTAAACGACAGGTCGCGGATCAGGGGCTTTTCGCCGGGATAGGCGAAGGAGACATCCGTCAACTCCGCCACCAGCTTGCCGGACAGCTCCCCGGAATCGACGCTCAGCTTCGCCCGCCCCTGGCGCTCGCGGCGCGCCTCGCGCTGGCGGCGCAGCGCCTGCAGGGCCCGCACCCGGCCCTCGTTGCGCGTGCGCCGGGCCTTGATGCCCTGGCGGATCCAGGCCTCCTCCTGCGCCAGTTTCTTGTCGAACAGCGCCTCGTTCCTGGCCTCTTCCTCGAGGAGTTTTTCCTTGTCCGACTGGTAGCGATCGAAGCCGGTCTGGAAAACCCGCAAGCGCCCGCGATCCAGGTCCCAGACGCTGGTCGCCAGCCGCTGCGCCAGGGCGCGGTCGTGGGTGACGAACAGCAGCGCGCCGCGGTAGCTGGCGAGAAAGCGTTCCAGCCACTCCACCGCGGCGATATCCAGGTGGTTGGTGGGCTCGTCGAGAATCAGCAGGTCCGGCTCGGTAACCAGCGCCTTCGCCAGCGCCGCGCGACGCTGCCAGCCCCCGGACAGGTCCGCCACCGTATCTTCGGCAGTCAACCCGAGGCGATCCAGCACCGCACCGATGCGCGGCATCAGCTCCCAGCCGTGGGCGGCTTCGATACGCGCCTGCAGGTCTTCGCGCGGCTCGTCGCGGTAATCCGCCAGCCACGTTCCCACCTCACCGAGGCCGCCGGCGACAAAGCGATAGACACTGTCGGTGCAGCCGGACGGCAGCTCCTGTTCCAGGGTCGCCAGCACCAGATCATTGGCGCGCACCACTTCGCCGCCATCGGCGTCGATCTCCCCGGCAATCAACCGCAAAAGGCTGGACTTGCCCTCGCCGTTTCGGCCCACCAGGCAGATGCGATCACCGCGCTCGACTCTTGCGCTGACCTCTTCCGCCAGCACCTGGGTTCCGTAGCGAAGACTGACATTGTCCAACTGAAGCAACATAAACGGGTTCCGTGAAACAACTACAATAAATGGACCGGGCACTCACAGAGACCGTGACAACGGCAAAAAGAATGAACCGGCATGTACTCGAGCTTCGGGAGCCGGGGCGGGGGCGCCTTTCTGGGACTGTCTGCGAGAGGGACCTCGCGGACAAGCCTACAGGGACGTATTTCGGCGGGGGCGCCCAGCCGTGTCCCAGAAAGGCGCTCCCGCCCCGGCTTACGCTCCCCGCTGCGAAACTCGGGCTGTAAAAAACGGGTATTCTACGCATTATTCATCGCGCTGTTTTGGTAACTTGGCCAGTGCGCAATTTCAATCGGGTGTTCGCAATGTCGATTGACGCAAAAGGACTCGCGTTCTTCCTTTCACTGCTCACGGCGCTGGCGGCAACTCCGGCCGCCGCCGCGGAGTCCCCGGCGGAGAAGGCCGTGGCGCAGCGGGAGCGGCTGCAGGAGGCCCGCATGGCCATCGCCCGCGGAAATTGGGATGAACTGGCAAAAATCAAGCGGGAACTGAAGGGCTACCCGCTACTCCCCTATATCGACTACTGGGCCATCAGCCGGAAAATCTCCAGCCTTCCCTACGATGAAATAGATCGGTTCCTGGCCGATTACCGCGATACCGCCATCGGGGACTGGATGCGCGTGCGGGTACTGCGGGAGCTGGGCAGTCGCAGGCGCTTCCGCGCCTTTCTCAAATACTACGACCCGGACAAGATCACCCGCACCTCCCTGCGCTGCTACTACGCCGACGCCGAATCCCGCCACGGCGACAAAAAGGCCGCCTACAGGCTGGCCAGGGAACTGTGGCTGGTGGGTTACTCCCAGACCGAGGAGTGCGATCCGGTGTTCGCCCGCTGGATGAAAGACAGCGGACTGACCCCCGAACTCGCCTGGGAGCGGCACCGGTTGGCGGTGGAGAGCGGCCACCTGGACCTGGCCGAGTATATCGCCGGCAAGATGGACACAAACCGGGCCACACTCGCCCGCCTGATGCGCTCAGTACACCGCGACCCGGAGCAGTTGCTCGACTATGGGCGCTTTACCAGCGACGCGCACGAACCGGAGTATCGCGCCATCGTCCGCCACGGCCTGCGCCGCCTGGCCCGGCGGGACCCGGCCACCGCGGAGAGGGCATGGCGGCGCTATCAGGCCAGCTACCTGTTCGACGACGCCGAGCGCGACGGCATTCTGCGCAACCTGGCCCTGCAGATGGCCCGCGACGACGACCTCGACGGCGTCCGGCGGCTGATCGAAAAGGAGAATTTTTCCGAGGCCCGGACCGTCGACTGGCTGGCGCGCCAAGCGCTGCGCCAGATGGACTGGGCCCAGGTGGAGTTCTGGATAGAGCGGCTACCGGAAGAGGAGCGACAGAGCGACCGCTGGCTCTACTGGAAGGCCCGCACCATCGAGGAGCTGTACGGCAAGGGACGCGCGCAGGAGGCAGTGCAGCTTTATCGCAAGGCCGCCGGGGAGCGAAGCTACTACGGCTTCCTCGCCGCCGACACCCTGGGGCTCGACTACAGCTTCATCAACCGCCCGGTAACGGTGACGCCGAATCAGGTGGAAGAAATGGCGGCCATGCCCGCCATGCAGCGGGCGCGGGAGCTGCAGGCCATCGGCGAATTCACCCACGCGCGCCGCGAGTGGGACCACGCCACCGACGGCATGTCCCACCGGGAGCTCCTCACCGCGAGCAAGGTCGCCAGCACCTGGGGCTGGTACCAGAAATCCATCCAGTCCGTGCTGGCGGCGGATTACCTGGACGATCTGGAGTTGCGCTTCCCGCTGGCGTTCCCGGATATCGTCACGGATGTGAGTGAGAAGATGGGCGACAAAACCGCGCTGAACCCCTACCTGATCTACGCCGTGGCACGCCAGGAGAGCCACTTCAGTCACGACGCCAAGTCCCGCGCCGGCGCCCTGGGCCTGATGCAGCTACTGCCGTCCACGGCCCGCGCCACCGCGCGGCGGGCCGGTGTGCGCTACCGGCGCGCCTGGGACTTGCTCAGCCCCGGCACCAACATCGCCCTGGGCAGTTTCTACCTGAACACGCTGCTGAACCGTTTCGACAACAACCGCTTCCTCGCCGCCGCGGCCTACAACGCCGGCCCCACGCGGGTGGCGCGCTGGCTCGAGGAAACCGGCAATAAACTGCCCTACGACGTCTGGATCGAGACGATTCCCTACAGCGAGACGCGCCGCTATGTGCAGAATGTGCTGGCCTACACGGTAATCTACGCCTACCGCAGCGGCGCCGAGTTGTCGCTGCTGCGGGAGAACGAGGCGGCGGCGAAGCTCTGAGTCAGGCGCCGCGCCGGCCCAGCAGGCGGTAGAGCGCCGTATCCCGCACTATGTCGCGTATCCGCTCCGGTTTTACGCGATAGGCCATCGACAGCCGCAGTCCCGTTTCCGACTCCCCGGCAACCCGCCAGGAGAGCGCCGCCAGCTTGCGCGACCTGCCGTCGAGCGGGTTGATTTCAAAGTACCAGGCGGTGGGCATGTTGCCGGTTCCGCGACGCTTCAGGGCAATGTCGTCGATCTGCTCCCAGGCAAAGGCCCAGTCCGGCCAGAGCGCGTTGAGGAAGCGGAAGGGCCCGGAGAGGAAGGAGGTATAGCGGATTCCCTCGCGGTCGACGTGCAGGCGCTCGTAGCTGAGCACCAGAAACACCCATACCAGCAGTATCGGCGTCAGGACAGCCAGCAGCAGCAACTGCGGATCACGCCACTGGAATTCCGCCCCGCTTTTCGCAGACAGCGCGATGACCATACCCGCCATCGCCACTGTCAGTGCCAACAGCAGCCACCCCATCCATTTCGCCTGGCCGCTGGCCAGCACGGTAAAGCGGCGCCAGAAAATGTACCGCCCTTTTACCTGCGCCAACTGCGCGGCCGGCGTGGCAAACCGCGGCATCGCCGGCGCCGTGTCCGGTTCCAGTTTCTCGGTGGCGGGCGTCTCCCGATGCTGGGCCCGCCGCTGCAGCAGCAGGCCGACAGCCAGCATGGGCACTGCCAGTACCAGCAGTGCGATCAGGCTGCCGGTGAAAATGCGTCCGTAGAATTGGCGCTCGGTACGCAGGGCGGCCAGTTCGGACACCAGTTTCGGCGAGCCGAAATCCGCCTCGCGTTCGCCGGACAGCGCAAAGCGGTGAATGCGATAATTTTCGGTATCCGGAATCAGTACGGCGTCGCCGATGCCACCGGGAAACAGCGGATCGGCGGCTGCCGGCATCGGGAGCTGGCGCACACTGCCGTCGGCGTCCACGCGGAAAACCGCGCCGTCGTTCATTTCCCCGTCGGCCACCACCGCCCAGCGATCGCCCCTCCGGTCGACGTAGAGGCCCATCGGGTAGCGATGGCCGCCGGAGCCGGGCCAGTTCCCTACAGACAACTCGGCGATATTCTCCGCGAAGCGATCGCCGTCCAGCGGCGCGGTGAGCAGGCGGTGGTGATTGGTGTCGGCCACCGCCAGGGCGCCGTCGTGGAGTTGCAGCTGGTTCGGGTAGCGCAGCGCACCGCCGTACTCCGAGATCGGGCTGCCGCGCATGTCCAGCATCAACAGTCGGTGCCGGCCGGTATCGGCGACGTAAATGCGCTGCCGCGCCTCGTCTACCGCCAGCTTGAAAGTCCCGTCGGCGCGCCAGTGGTCGGGACCGTCCAGCGATTGGCAGGAAAAAGTAGCCAGGGAGCAGCGTTGCAGCGGCCCGGACGGGCCGCTGGGCAGAATCAGGCTGTTGTCCGAAAGCGCGGCAAAGTCCCCGCCGAAGTCGTCCAGGCCGAATTTCTGCAGCGGTATCACCGACAGGGATTCACCGCCCTCGGTCTCGATAAACAGGCGCTCTCCCAACGCCACGAACACCCGGCCATCGGCACGGCCCTGTACCGAGGAAAGAGCGGGCAACCGGTTCAACTCGCCGTTGGCCCACAGCCGCACGCCGAGAGCCCCCAAGACCAACCCCATGGCCAGGATCGCCAGGCCCATCGCCGCTCGGTTTTTACGCAACATCCGCTGTTCTCCACTCGATCGAGTGTTGCGTTTTATCAACTGCCAGCGAGTCTTGCAAAACCGGATTCGGGGAAGAAGAAGGAAAGGCGAAGAAGAGAGGGGATTGCCGGGCCGCAAAAGCCCGCCGGAATCACAGCCGCTGGCGAAGCCAGTCGGCGAGCTGGACCCGGTCGAAGGGCCAGGCGCAGACATCGTCCGGATCGCCGAGACCCACTACCGGGATCCGCGTGCCGAAGCGCTCCGCCAGGTCGGGATCATCGGCGATATCCACTTCTTTCAGACGCAGCCGGTTGGGCTCGAGCAGCGGCCATATCTCCGGCTTGGCCTTTTCACACAGGTGGCAGCCGAGCGTCGTGTACAGGATCAGCTCACCCAAATCAGACCAGTCCCTGGCTGCGCGCCCAGAAAAAACCCAGGGTGGCGGCGGCAAACAGCAGCCCGCCCATCCAGATCCAGGCGCTGCTGCCGCCGTCGACCAGTGCCGAGTCGCCCTCGTAGCGGCCACGCTCGCGGGTCGGCTGGGAGGTGGAGACCGGCTGTGGGCGCTCCTCCGCGCGGGCCGCGGGCTCGGCGTCGCCGGCGGTGTGGGACTGGGGCATGGAGACCGCCGGGCGCACGGTGGTCTGGTTGCGGTCGTCCGCCGGGCCCACCACGCTGAAGCTCAGCGTGTCGAAGCGCAGTTCGTCGCCGCGCCGCACGCGGGTCTCGACTACCCGCCGGTTGTTCAGGTAGGTGCCGTTGGCGGAGCCGAGATCGTATACGAACAACAGGCCGTCGCGCACTTCCAGCCGGGCGTGGTGCCGCGACAGGTGGGACAGGGAAAAGGTGATGTCGCACTCGTCGGAGCGCCCCACCACGCTGCTGTCGCGCACCGGGAATACGCGACCGGCGATCGCCGGGTGGTTGGCGCGCAGCGCCCAGGAGACGCCGTTGCCCGAGGCCGCAGACTTCAGCCTGGTCACCTTGGGATCCACCACCGCCAGGGTGCGGCCGCCGATCTTCAACTGGTCGTTGACTTTCAGGTGGCAACTGTCGTCCACCACCGTCCCATTGACCTGCAGCTGTCCGGCGCCGGCGAGGTTGTGGACTGTCAGTTGGTCGCCCGACACCACCACTTCAGCGTGGGCCTTGGCCACGGACTCGTCGGAAATGGTTAAATCGCAATTGCCGGCGCGCCCGATTACCACCTTTGGCGCTACCAACCACACACTATGACTGGCATCCTTGGGATCGCAGAGCTTGAGCATGGTTTCTGATTCCTTAAACCGGGTCGGCAGCCGCGCGCAATCCGCGGCCACCCGACATCAACGGGCGGCAATCCGCCCCTCATGGTCGGCCAAGTTTATCACGGGGATTTTCGTTAGCGTGTGATTCGGTTTGCAGCTTACAATGCACCGCGGGTATTAGTATGGGCCAAGCGCCGGGACGATCGAAAGGCGCCGAAACTCGCCCCACAGGGATAGGCCGCCGACCGCGGTGCACAGGGCCCGCGCCGCCGGATAAATCACAACTCAGGTTTCGGAACTGAGGGTGCCTGCCCAGGCTCCCGAACCCGAAACTCGAGTCATAATAAGACAGGTAGTTGCACGCCAGTGAGTGAAGCCAAAGTACGCGAGGAGTCGCGGCACAGCGGGACGGTCCAGCGCGCCAGCGGCGCCCGGCGCAGCGCCGGCGCCACGCACCCAGGCTACAAACGCGAACAGAACGAAGACGCCTACTGGGCCGACGAACAGCGCGGTGTCTGGGTAGTAGCGGATGGCCTCGGCGGCCACCAGGCCGGCGAGATCGCCAGCAAAACGGTGGTCGAGGAGATCCAGCGCTCGGCGGCGACGGATCGCCACTACGAGCGGGCCCTGCAGCGGGCCCACGCCCTGCTGCTGGGCGACGAGCACACCGCCGCGAACATGGGTTCCACGGCGGTGGTGGTGGCCGAGGACGGTGCCTACTTTCACATCTACTGGGTCGGCGACAGCCGCGCCTACTACTGGTCCCCCGGCGCCGGGAGCGGCCAGCTCAAACAGCTCACCAACGATCACTCCTATGTGCAGATGCTGGTAGATTCCGGCGCCATCAATTCGCAGGAGGCCGCCCAGCACCCCAACCGCCACGTCATCACCCGCTGCATCGGCGGCAGCACCAATCCCCGGCTCGAGATCGATCGCGTCTCATCTCCCTGGTACGCGGGGCACCGGTTGCTGCTGTGCAGCGACGGCCTCAGTGCCGAGGTGGAGCCGGAGCAGATCGCCGCCATTCTGGCGGAAAACAGCGACAACCGTCGCGCCGCCGACCTGCTGGTGGCCGCGGCCCTGGACGCCGGCGGCAAGGACAATATCACCGTGCAGGTGGTCGACGCGCCGGATCCGGCGCCCGGTGCGCAAAAGTGGACATCGCGCACAGGCAAAGCGCTACACGCGTCCGCGCGGGGGCTGGGCTCCCGCGGCAGACTGTTGCTTGCAGCCTGCGCAGTGGGCACCGGCACCGCGCTCGCCGCCTGGCTGTTCGGCATTATCTGACGAGGAAAAGGGTTTAATGGAAGTCGTCAGCACCGGCAGTACGTCACTGGAAATTCCCGGCTACCGGATTCTCAAGAAGATCAACCAGGGCGGTATGTCCACCGTCTACCTGGCGATCCAGCGCAGCGTGGGCCGGCAGGTGGCGCTCAAGGTAATGTCGCCGGTCCTGAATGCGGACCCGATCTTCAGCGAGCGCTTCCAGCGCGAGGCCAATATCGTCGGCCAGCTGTCACACCCCAATATCGTCGGTATCCACGATATCGGCCGCTACCGCAGCCTCAACTATATCGCCATGGATTATATGGCCGGCGGCTCCGTCTCGGACCGCCTGGCCAAGGGCACCATCGAGCCCCTGGAGGCACTGAACGTCACCCGCGAAATCGCGCTGGCGCTGGATCATGCCCACGGCAAGGGCTATGTGCACCGGGACCTGAAGCCCGAGAATATCCTCTTCCGCGAGGACGGCTCTGCGGTGCTGACCGATTTCGGCGTCGCCCGCGCCGTGGCGCGCACCACGCGCATGACCAACACCGGCATGGTGGTGGGCACGCCCCACTACATGAGCCCGGAACAGGCCCGCGGCGGCGCCATCGACGGCCGCGCCGACCTCTACAGCCTGGGCGTGGTCTTCTACGAGATGATCGCCGGCGCCGTGCCCTACCAGGCCGACGAGGCGGTGGCCATCGCCATCAAACACCTGACCGACCCGATTCCGCGCCTGCCGGCGCGCCACTCCCTTTACCAGGACCTGATCGACCGTTTCCTGGGCAAGGACCCGGAGCAGCGCTTCCAACGCGGCCTGGATGTGGTAGACGCCATCGACCAACTGATTGCCACACTGGCCGGCAAACCCTCCACACAGTCCACCCAGCTCAACAACACGTCCGTGCGCATCTCCAGCCTGGTGCGCGCCCTGCTGATGACGCTCTACGGAACGGTCAGCGACAAGATCGCCACCGTCTGGGCGCGATTGCGTGACAAGCCGCTAAACGACAACCACCAGCGCGCCGAGCAGGCCACCATCATGCGCATCCACCAGGTGATCCGGCAGGCACCGCAGCGCAAGCGCCGCCAGTGGCTGTTCCGCAGCCTGGTGACCGTCTCGGTGCTGTTCGCCTGGGTGCTGTTCAGCCTGATCGGCTACAAGCTGCAGTGGCAGTCCGGCTCCGAGACACTGGACGGCGCCGGCCGGTTCAGCGCGGAGCTGCTGCTGTCCGGGGACAAGGCGGCGGAAAGCGAAGCTCCGGTGGAAACCGCGGCGACCGGGACCGGCGCCGCCACTGAAAGCGACCCACAGAACCAGCCGGCGGCCGCGGCGGACCGGCCCGACGATGACGAGCTTCCCGCTGCCGCAAAAGCGCCGACCGAACTGTCGCCCGCCACCGAGATACCGGCAAGTGAAGGCGTCGCGGCCCGACAGCCGGAAATCGACGGCGACGCCCCGGCAGAAGATCCCGTCGCCGAGACCGCGCCCCCCGAACCGGCCGTGTTCAACCTCAATGTTCGCCCCCGCCCCGGCGACGCCCGTGTACGCATCATGAATATCGTCCCGCGCTACCAGCCGGGCATCGAACTGGAGCCGGGCAAGTACGACCTGGAAGTGAGCAAGCCCGGCTACACCACCGTGCGCCGCTGGATCGAGATCGAGGACAGCGACCTCACCGTGCCGATCCGGCTGGACCGCGCCTGGTACCACGGCAGGAAAATGCGCTCGCCGCTGGCAATCGGCGGCCGCGGCCCGGAGATGACCGTGGTGCGTGCCGGCAGCTATCGCATGGGCAGCGACAGGCGCCCCGCCAGCAGCCCCGCACATCGGGTGCGGATCGGCGACACCTTTGCCATCTCCACCCACGAAATCACTTTCGAGGAATACGACCGCTTCGTGGACGCCACCAGCGGCGCCCTGCCCGGCGACGCCGGCTGGGGCCGCGAAAGCCGCCCGGTGATCAACGTCAGTTGGCGCGACGCCCGCAACTACGCCCGCTGGCTGTCGCGACAGACCGGCCAAAAGTACCGACTCGCCAGCGAGGCGGAGTGGGAGTACGCCGCCCGCGGCGGCGTCTCCAAACCCTTCTGGTGGGGCGGGCGTGAATCCCGCGGTCGCGCCAACTGCCGCCGCGGCTGCGCCAGCGAGTTCACCGGCTTCTTCAGCGCCACAAGCGCCCCGGTAGGCCACTACCAGCCCAATCCCTTCGGCCTCCACGACACCGCCGGCAATGTCGCCGAGTGGGTGCAGGACTGCTACCTGGGCGACTACAGCAAAAGTCGCCGCGACGGCCGGGCGGTGGAAATCGCCGGCTGCGACCAGCGCGTGATCCGCGGCGGCTCCATGCGCGATCCGCTCGACAACGTGGCCTCCGACTACCGCACCGGCCTGGGCGAGGACACCATGTCCAAAGAGGTGGGCTTCCGCGTGGTCATGGAGTTGGAGCAATGAACAATAAACAATGAGCCATATTAATACGTGCATAAGTAGCCCGACATGAAATTTCAGACACGCTATGAATGCATCCGTGTACGCTCGTAATCGGCATCCATGCCTCATACGGTCCGAAATTCCATGTCGGGCTACTTATGCACTCCTTAGTAATTACACAGTGGTCATTGGTAACTGCTGATTGCTCATTGAGATCTGAATTTTCCGTAAGCGATCAATAAACCCCACCTAAAACCCAGCGCCTCTTCC
>NZ_JAPIVK010000052.1 GCF_026183675.1 Microbulbifer halophilus | reverse complement strand
CATGCGGCCATTATACCATATCTATATTCGTACCGGGTTAATAATGTAACCTGACCATGCCTGCTGAGTATCCTGCTTTAAATCCCCGCCCGTACAAACAATAATATACTTGGGTAATTTTTTGTGTTCCGGCTTTACATGACCATGAAGATAAACATCTCGAACCTCATTCAGTGATTGCCTTACTGATTGTTCGCTACTATCCCAATCTCTTCGCCCCAAATCCCCTTGCTTGACTACGAACAAGAAGAGAGCTTTGTCTCCCGTTTCAGGATGCTTTCCTACCGCAGCGACATCCACCCCTCCTTGCCTGACACCTTTTTGCGGTTGACTAATGGGAGAAATTGACATCGACAAAAGGAGATCGGGCAGAAGAGCATCCAACTCATCTGACTCTTTTAGTAGAGCCAAGTATTCGCGCAATATCAGTTTCATTCGTTGCCTCTCTTGGCGATTCTGAAACCAAAACGCTCCATTGCTGCCTCGACTGGGTGCATGACTTCACTTTTAGGCAATTCCATATATGTCGAATATGCTCCGAGCTTCGAGACCTCCGAATACTGATCACCCGCCAAATGAAACGATCCCGTCCCGTGCTTGAGATAGATCTTTGTCGCCAACTGCGAGATTATCGAGTCCTTCTGGGCATGCTCCATTTCCTGGCTCATCTTTACTTGCTTTTCATACATAATTCTCTGATATTTTTGACGAGCGGGATTCATTTCTTTTAGAGGAGGCAGACCGTTACGTACATTTTCATCAGCTTCTATATCTCGAACTAACTGGCCCACCAAAAGCTTTCTGTGTTTGCTTTTGGTATGAGTAGAGATATCCTTCATAAAATCGATAACTTTTCCTGGATAGTTCTCTCCAATATGGTTTTTGAAAACCGAATAAACTAGGCCTTTGATTTTTTTATCCTGCGGAGATTTATCCAGGATAGAAAAACATAGGCTGCAGAGCTGATCTGGATTAATGACGTACCCAAGAATTTTCCTGCAAACATACAGACAATCACTGTGGGACATTTTCTTTAACTCATGCCTATCAAGTTTTATACCCTGAATTTTATGAACGTAGCAGTACGATAAAATTTCTGCCGCTGTTTCGTGCATTTTCCAATCATCGTGATTGAGCAACCTGGTTAACATTCCCTCAAATTCTTCTCTATTTTGGATAATGTCAGGGATAGTCGAATTAAAAAGATCACCGATTTTGTATTTCCTTGGAATATATTCATCCCGCAGAATCCACAAAGTTAAAAACTGCTCGACAAGGGCAAAATTACCATTCTTTGTTATCAATCTATGCAAAACCCAATCTAAGTGGTCAACAATCCCTTTATGATCAGGAGATACCTCAGTGAGATTGAGCAACATTTTTCTTGCCCATACCTCTTCCTGCTCAGCGGGCTCCAATCGGAACAAAATATCCGAAATCGCATATTGAATTTCTGGAGACTTTCTAGTTGATAATTGAATCAACCTCTCTATCAGTGAATTGCAGTATGGCGCAAGTGATTTATAGGCATGGACAACTATACGCGTAACCTTATCAGAACCTTTATTTTCCAACTCTTCTAGAAGCTCAATACTTTTCACAACCAGCTCTCGGTTATCGTTAGACCCGTAATCTAAGCCACCTAACGCATCCGCAACCGCCATCAGGACATTTTCTGAACTATGACCGATCAAACCACTTAATTCTGATTGGATCTCGTGTTCCTGCCCCTTTGCAAAATCACGGTATAAGTTTGCAATATAGTCAGTCGTATAGGGCTCACCCTCATCAATCAGACTATTGAGCAAATCTCTCGCAAAACCAGGTTGTTTTGAAACGAGACCCCGAAACGGCGCGAATTGTGTGTACGCTGCCATATCACCCTGCATGCTGGTATTGAGGCTTCTTATAAGGCCCATCACAGAGTGAACATTAAGACTCATCTCTGGTAACACGTTCTCGAAGATATGGGTCACATTAAATGGACTGAATCCTTCTTCAACTGCCAAGGAAGCCATCAGGCAGAGATTAATATTAGCTTCGTCATTCAGGCTTAAGATAAGTGCTGGCAGTGTTTTTGTTTCCGCTTGGTATTCGCCCCACCAAAATTCATGGAGTTCGTCAAAAAATGCCTTTGGATCATCTTTTTTAGATAACAATGAACGTCTGATTTCTTCCATAATCTTATAATTCAGCACTCGAATTCAAAAACCCGCAATGGGGTACTCTCTACCTACATTACAAAAAGCTTCCCAAAGCTCCTCACCATGCAATGCCAAATCTATCCTTCATCTCACCTGTTCTGGCCCAAGGTTCTCCAGGCAGTTGATCAATAAAGGTGGTAAAGACGTGGCGAAATGCCTGTGCAGTAAATGCCTCATCCACTGCTTCCGCCTGCTCAGCAGACAATAAAGGACGCATATCAAGCAAAAATCGTGGCTTGGCCAGCTTTGCGAACATACGCTGTTGAGCCTCTGCCCGTGTAATGGTCTGGTCAGATAGGTCAAGGTATCGTCCGAAAAGCTCTATGGTACGATCTACATCAAGCGCTTTTGAAACGGCTAACGCGTGGGATAAATCGTATAAGTCACGGCCCTTATCGCGCTGAAGCAATGCCCTTAACTTCGTTGCGAGCATTTCTTCCCATGAGAATGTTGGAATGCCGGTTTCTCCCGAAAACCAGGGATTTTCTACCCTTAGCGGGAGCTCAATAGGTGCGTCGTAGGCTTCGATTTCACGGGTATTGATTTCGACCTTCAAGCGAATAGGCGCCCCACCGTCCTCCGGCTCGATCCGAAAGCGAAATTTCGGTGCGATGGGACTCTGATCAAATTGCGCCCTTCCCATCCATGGCTCAAGAACCACTCGCAACTGATCCAGTAACAGTCCGATTGGCCCTGCGGTGGTACGCACAAGGTCAATATCCTCCGAATATCGAAGCGGTGCGGGAAAATGTAGTTTATTAAGCGCCGTGCCGCCGCGAAACCGCAATTCTTTCTGCAGCATTTCATCGGAGAAAATCTCAATCAGAGCACGACTGATGATCAGATCCTGCTCGACCTGTCGTGGGTCTGCCCAGGGAACGACATTTCCCCAGGCAACAAGATTCTGAGTTGGAATCATTCGTCCGTCTCCGGTTCTCGTCGCACAATGACCCGCCAGCGTTCATTGCGTTCCAGAGGCTCCGGTGCGAAATCCGGGTCACTCGCTTCTTTCCGGTCCAGCTCCGTCCAACGCGGACTTCCCGTCGCCAGCAGAGAGGAACGCATTGAATGGGTGACTTGATCGTGTCCTAGTCGGTCCAGCAAATAACCAAGGCGTTGGACGACCGGTCTTTCCATTACCGTCGACAAAATCCCAAGTTGCTCACTATCAATAGCAGCCCCAAGATCAGAAAGAACGGTGGCAATATTATCGATACCGCCAGAAGCCTGTGGATAACGTAATAAATCAAACGCAGTGAGTGCGGCTGAAGATACCTTCATCATACCGGTATCCGTTTTACGTTCTTCAATACCCACCTGCACCGTCGCCACCTCTTTACGGTAATAGAATGCAATCAGGTTGCGTCCGGCGCGAATCCTTGGCAAACGCTTGGCTGCAACGACCTGAAACTCCATAACGGCCTGGTGTGTCGCTCCGTGCAACTCGGCCGCCTTTAGAAGGCCCACATAGTAGGCCTGTTTCTCATGATGCATTAGAGCGTCGATATACCAGGCCGGTGGCGGCGCACCCCATGAAGCATACTGAGGAGGGACGATTACATAGAAGCCTCGCCGCGGGCTTAACAACGCTTTACGGCGCTGAAGCCGTCCGGCTGCATCCAGGAACGCACCACGTCCAATATCGAGCGCCTGCTTCGCTTCCTCGGCGGTAAACACCACCTTCCCCGATGAGAGCAGGGTACTAATATAGTTTGATAATGCTGACCGCTGATCGTAAACCATGTTTTATTATCCGCACTTAGCGCGGATATTTCAACATGATTTTCTGACGCCTAGCAATTCATTCTCATAAATCCGCGCTAAGTGCGTATTTCCTGACATGATTTACCTACTGGCGGTCTATCGACAATCCTGCAGTCTTAGTGAGGGTTGAGCGAGCGTCCTTCTCCCTACCCCGCCGGAACCCGCGATCCCGCGCCATAAAGGCCTCTAGCATATACAGGATCAGTATCACTGCTTTCACCGGCTCTCCGTAGGTCTGGGCGTGCAGTTCGGCATAGCGCTCCAGGTCCGCCTTCAGGGTCGCCGGGCAGGCAAAGGTCAGTTTGACGGTTTCGGTCTTGGGCAATGGCCCCAGCCGCAGTTTGTTGGTGGTCATGGCGTAGTCCCCCGCTGATAGATCATTGGTTGGTAAGGCCGCAACACCAGGTCGCGGTTGACGATAAGGCGCACCGGCAGGCCAGGACGGCTGGTCAGGGTGGGCTGGATATTGAGGTTGCGGCGGGTGACCTCCTGGCCGACCTGGTTGATGCTGTCTTGCGCGCTGTCCCGGCCGGCGATGACGACGCGGTCACCATCCTGGCGATTCTCGGGCGCGGCCAGTTCGGCGCCCACGCCCAGCAGTGTGGCCAGGGCGGCGCCGGCGAAGAGGCGATCCCAGTGCCAATCGACGCCATCGGCCAGCCCTGCGTAGCCGGCCATGCCGGAGGCCTCCAACCACACCTCGGTGAATTCCGCGAACGTCTTGGCACGGGACCAGGCGGCGTTTCTCCCGCTGCTTCTCCTGGGCAGGAGAGCGTCCTTCCTCCACAGCCTTGCGGGCATCCAGCAGACGCTCCCGCGCCAGGGCCAGGGAAATACCGCCCGGCCCGTAGCGACCCAGGGTGAGGGTTTCGCGGCGGCCATTGAGGCGGTAATCGTAGCGGAAGGTGACGGTGCCGATTTTCGACACCGTCACGTACATACCATCGCGGTCGGAGACCTTGTAGGGCGCGGCTTTGGGCTTGAGTTTGCGTAGGGCTGTATCGGTCAACATATCAGGCTTCTCCTGTTAACGGTTTGCTACCGTCAAGGGTCAGGAGCCCTGATGATGTCCCTAAGTTCTTGATATCAAAAGAAGTTAGGGCGTAGTTTTACCGTCATGCCGAAAAAAGGCATGACGGTAATTGGGAGAGTCTTAATTCGGGGAATTTGCGACACCGTCGCTTTTACCGACAAGTGTTTCTGCTTGCCGCCGATAGCCACCGATAGGTAATGAGACGTAAATTAATAAAAATCAAAAGCTTACGCCACTTTTCCGATAGCCGCCGATAGTCCCTGAAAGACCTTAATTCACTCCCACTCAATCGTAGCCGGCGGCTTGCTGGAAACGTCGTAAACCACCCGCGAGATATGCTCGATCTCGTTGATGATGCGATTGGACACCTTCTCGATCAGTTCGTAGGGCAGGTGCGCCCAGCGCGCGGTCATGAAGTCCACGGTTTCCACCGCGCGCAGTGCCACCACGTATTCGTAGCGGCGGCCGTCGCCCACTACGCCCACGGATTTGACCGGCAGGAACACCGCGAAGGCCTGGCTGGTCTTGTGGTACCAGTCGGCGTTGTGGAGTTCCTCGATAAAGATGGCGTCCGCCTCGCGCAGGATATCCGCGTATTCCTTTTTCACCTCGCCCAGGATGCGCACGCCCAGGCCCGGGCCGGGGAAGGGATGGCGATAGACCATATCGTAGGGCAGACCCAGCTCCAGGCCGATCTTGCGCACCTCGTCCTTGAACAGTTCGCGCAGCGGTTCCACCAGCTCCATCTTCATTTCTTCCGGGAGACCGCCGACGTTGTGGTGGGACTTGATCACGTGCGCCTTGCCGGTCTTGGCGGCGGCGGACTCGATCACGTCCGGGTAGATGGTGCCCTGGGCTAGGTAGTGGACGTCCTCAATTTTGGAGGCTTCCCTGTCGAAGATCTCGATAAAGGTGTTGCCTATAATCTTGCGCTTGGCTTCCGGGTCGTCTTCCCCCGCCAGGCGGGACAGGAAATCCTCCTCTGCATCGGAGCGGATCACCTTGACACCCATGTTGTCCGCGAACATTTCCATCACCTGCTCGCCCTCGCCCTTGCGCAGCAGGCCGTTGTCCACGAACACGCAGGTCAGCTGGTCGCCGATGGCCCTGTGCAGCAGCGCCGCTACCACCGAACTGTCGACGCCGCCGGACAGCCCCAGCAGCACCTTGCCACTGCCCACCTGCTCGCGCACCCGGGCCACCGAGTCCTCGATGATATTGGCCGGCGTCCAGAGTTTTTCGCAGCCGCACAACTGGATAACGAAGTGCTCATAGATACGCATACCCTGCAGGGTATGGGTCACTTCCGGGTGGAACTGCACCCCGTAGAAATTCTTCTCCGCGTTGTACATGCCGGCGATGGCGCAGGAGTCGGTGGACGCCATCAGTTCGAAGCCCGCCGGCATCTCGATCACCTTGTCGCCGTGGCTCATCCACACATCCAGCAGCGCGTGGCCGTCGCCGTCCAGGTGGTCCTTGATATCGTGCAGCAGCGCCGACTGGCCCTCGGCTTTTACCCGGGCGTAACCGAACTCGCGGATATTGCTGCCCTGTACCCTGCCCCCCAGTTGGTGGGCCATGGTCTGCATGCCGTAGCAGATACCCAGCACCGGTACTCCCAGCTCGAATACCACTTCCGGCGCCCGCGGCGAGCCCTCTTCCGGTACCGACTCGGGGCCGCCGGCGAGGATGATGCCCTGCGGGTTGTACTCGCGGATTTCCTCCTCGCTCATATCGAAAGCGCGGATCTCCGAGAAAACCCCCAGTTCGCGCACACGACGCGCGATCAACTGGGTGTACTGGGAACCGAAATCGAGAATCAGGATGCGGCTGGAGTGGATATCTTGGCTCATGGCTTACTCAGTAACTGTACAGGGAATCCCTAAACACAAACGGACCCCGCCGGGTCCGCTATTATTGGAAAAATTCTTGGTCATGCCGGGAGGCGGGCCTGCGGCCCGCAAGCGGAGCTGGAGCCTTCAGCGCTCGTCACAAACGGCTCCGCGCACCCGGGAATCAGCGCCCGCCAATCGGGTAGTTCGGCGCTTCCTTGGTGATGGTGACATCGTGGACGTGGGATTCCCCCATACCGGCGGAAGTGACGCGCACGAACTGCGGCCGGGTACGCATGGTTTCCATATCCAGGCTGCCGGTGTAGCCCATGGCCGAACGCAGGCCGCCCATCATCTGGTGCACGATGGCGGAGATGGGGCCCTTGTAGGGAACGCGCCCCTCGATCCCCTCCGGCACCAGCTTCTCGCCGCCCTTGCTGGCGTCCTGGAAGTAGCGATCGGCGGAGCCCTGGGTGCGGGACATAGCGCCCATGGAACCCATACCGCGGTAGGATTTGTAGGTGCGGCCCTGAAACAGCTCCACCTCGCCCGGCGCCTCTTCGGTACCGGCCAGCATGGACCCCATCATCACCGAGTGGGCACCGGCGACAATCGCCTTGCAGATATCGCCGGAGAAGCGGATGCCGCCGTCGGCGATCAGCGGCACATCGGTACCCCGCAGTGCCCTGGCCACTTCGGCAATGGCGGTGACCTGCGGCACACCGATACCGGTGACGATACGGGTGGTACAGATGGAGCCGGGGCCGATGCCCACCTTGACCGCATCCGCACCGGCCTCCGCCAGCGCCGTGGCGGCTTCGGCCGTGGCGATATTGCCGCCGATCACATCCACCTGCGGATACTTTTCCTTGAGGCGGCGCACGCCATCGATCACGTTGCGGGAGTGGCCGTGGGCGGTATCCACCACCAGCACGTCCACGCCGGCTTCCACCAGCGCGGCAACGCGGTCATCGGTGTCCGGGCTGGTGCCGATGGAGGCGCCGACCCGCAGACTGCCGTCGCTGTCTTTACAGGAATTGGGATACTGTTCCGCCTTGTTGAAATCCTTGACGGTAATCAGGCCGCGGAGTTCGAAATTGTCATTGACCACCAGCACCTTCTCTATACGGTGCTTGTGAAGCAATTCCTGCACCCTTTCCGGCGCAGCGCCTTCTTTGACCGTTACCAGGCGATCGCCCGGGGTCATGATGCTGGCGACACTGGCATCCAGATCGGTCTGGAAACGCACGTCGCGGCTGGTGACGATGCCAACCAGGTCGCCCTTTTCCATCACCGGCACGCCGGAGATGTTGTGGTGCGATGTCAGGGCAATCAGTTCGCGCACGGTGGCGCTGGACTCGATGGTGATCGGATCCTGCACCACGCCGGCCTCGAACTTCTTGACCGCGCGCACCGCAAGCGCCTGATCTTCGATCGTCATGCTTTTGTGGATGATACCGATACCGCCTTCCTGGGCCAGGGCAATCGCCAGGCGCGATTCCGTGACCGTATCCATCGCCGCCGAGACCAGCGGGATGTTCAGGGAGATATTGCGGGACAGTTTGGTCTTCAAGGAGACATCCTTGGCGGTGACCTCGGAATAGCCGGGCACAAGAAGGACGTCGTCGAAAGTGAGGGCTTCGCGCGCGATGCGCAGACCGGGTTCAGACATGGACACTCAAACCTCGAGATAGCGGGATTGGGTATCGGCGCGATTATAGCCACATCGCCGCCTCCGCGAAAGCGAAAATTTACATTTCCGCCAATTCGGGCGCTCTGCTTTTACCCGGCGCCCGGATATTGCAATATTGGCCCGCCAAATTCCCGTCTGCGAGGCCGAAATGCCAGAGAGCGCCCGCCCGAACAACGACAGAAGCCAGAGCAACCGCAGTGTCCTCTCGGTCAGCGACCTGAACCGGGAAGTAAAGCACCTGCTGGAGAGCAGTATTCCCCTGCTCTGGGTCGGCGGCGAGATCTCCAACTTCGCCGCCCCCAGCTCCGGCCACTGGTACTTCACCCTCAAGGACGCGCGCGCCCAGGTACGCTGCGCCATGTTCCGCGGCCGCAACCGCAGCGTGCGCTTCCGGCCGGGTAACGGCCGCGAGGTGCTGCTGCGCTGCCGGGTGGGCCTGTACGAGGGCCGCGGTGAGTACCAGCTGATCGTCGAGCATATGGAGGAAGCGGGACTGGGGGCGCTGATGCGCCAACTGGAAGAGCTGAAGGCCAGGCTGCAGGCGGAGGGGCTGTTCGATCCCGCGCGCAAGAAGTCCCTGCCGTTCCTGCCCGCCAATATCGGCATCGTCACCTCCGCCACCGGCGCCGCGGTGCGGGACATGATCCAGATACTGGGGCGGCGCTACCCCGCCGCCGCAATCGAACTCTGGCCAGTGCCGGTGCAGGGCCGGGGCGCGGCGCAGCAGATCGCCGCGGCCATCGACAGCGCCGGCCGCAGCGGCCGCCACGACCTGCTGATCGTCGGTCGCGGCGGCGGCTCCCTGGAGGACCTGTGGCCCTTCAACGAGGAAATCGTGGCCCGCGCCCTCGCCGCCTGCCCGCTGCCCACCATCTCCGCGGTCGGCCACGAGACAGACACCACCATCGCCGACCTGGCCGCGGATGCCCGCGCGCCCACCCCCTCAGCGGCAGCCGAAATGGCCAGTGCCAATGCCGCCGAACTGCTGCAGACACTGGCGGCACTGCGCCAGCGCCTGGCGCGGGCCGCGCGCCTGCAGCTGCACCACCTGCGCCAGCAGGTGCAGTTGACCGGCAACCGCCTGCGCCATCCGCGGGAACAGCTGCAGAACCGCGCCCAGCGGCTGGATCACCTGGAGCTGCGGCTGCAGAGTGCTGCCCGCGGGCAACTGCAGGCGTACCGCCGGAACCTGAATGCCACCCGCCGCGCTTTCAGTCACTGCCATCCGGAGCGGGATATCAGCGTCGGCCGCAGCCGCCTGCAACTGGCCGGGCGGCACCTGGCGGGCGCCATGGAAACCCTGCTGCAACGCCGCCGCGAACAGCTCGGCCACACCGGGCAACTGCTGCACAATATCAGCCCACTGGCGGTGCTGGAGCGGGGTTACGCCCTCGTGCGCGACGAACAGGGCCGGGTGATCAAGAGCAGCCGGACGCTGCGCGCCGGCCAGCCGCTGCAGGTGCGCCTGGCGCAGGGCAGCTTCTCTGCACGCGTGGAGACGACCGACTGAGAGCGGCCAGAGCGCGCGGCAGGAAGAGAGCCTCCCCACACTATAATCCGGACGTAGATGGCGAGAGAAGCGGTCTATGTCGAACAGTCACCACAGGAATCCGCCGTTCCCCGGCCTGCTCGCAATCGCCGCGACCGCGCTCCTGTTTGCCCTCACTGCCTGCAACGGGCAACCACAGGGGAAGCGGGCAGGCGCCGACGAAGACGATGCCAAATCCGTCAACTACATCGAAACCGGCGACCTCAGCGATATCCGCAAACACGGCATCATCCGCTACGTCACCATGGTGGGCGCCAGCGAGGATATGCTGCCGCGCTCGGATATTGTCACCAGGCGGCATATCGATCTCGGCAACCGCCTGGCGCAGCGCCTGAGACTGGAACCCCGGTGGATCCAGGTGAACAGCGTTGCCGCGGCCATGGAACTGCTGCAGCGGGGGCGGGCCGACATGATGGTGGGCAATTTCGCCGATCTCGAGGTCAGGCGCCAACGGATCAATTTCTCCAATCCGATCCTGCAGGCCCGCCAGATACTGGCAACCGTTTCCTCCGGGCCGGATATCAGCTCTGTAGAAAAACTCAGGGACGTGGAAATCGTCGTTATCGGCGGCACCAGATACGTGGACACGGCACGGCGGATCATCGAGGAAAACCCGGACGCGAACCTCAGCATGCTAGAGGTGAAGGTGGCAGGCAACCCGGATCGGCTGGTGGACTTTCTCAAGGAAAAGAACAACCGGGTCACCATAGTGCACACCAACCTCGTAAAGGCAATGATCCAATACCGGGACGACGTGCGTATGGGGGCGCAGGTTTCCGAGGTGGACAACATTGCCTGGGGGCTACGCAAAAACTCCAGGCACCTGCTGAATACGGTGGACAACTTTCTCACAAAGGAGATGGTCAAGGGACGTCAGAAACGCATCGCAGACTGGCGGGAAATCAAGAAATCCGGAGTTATCCGCTTTCTCACCTACAACCGCTCCTCGGTTTACTTCCTCTGGAAAGGCGAGTTGATGGGCTTTGACTACGATCTCGCCAGGGCCTTTGCCACAAAACACAAGCTGCACCTGAAGGTCATCGTGGTTCCCTACGAGGAGACACTGATCGACTGGTTGAAAGCCGGTCGCGGGGATTTTGCCGGCGCGGTCAAGAATATCACCCAGAAGCGTCTGGATCAGGGAATCGTTTTCACCCAGTCCTACCGGGACACCCCCGAACAGGTGGTCAGTAACAGCGACAAGCCCACGATTGAAAAGGTCCAGGACCTGGCCGGGCGCACCCTGACACTGCGCGCCTTCTCCCCCTTTATCGACACGGCCCGGACCATTGAGGACAGCGGCATCGATGTGGAAGTGGAGATAGCCCCTCCCGAAGTGTCCGTCTCCCAGATTCTCAGTATGATCGCCGAGGGAGAGCTGGACGCAACAATCACCGACCATGACTTCATCAAAGTCGAGGCCTCGTTACGCCCCGAACTCACCCCGGGCACCATGGTCAGCGACCCCAGGCCCCAGGGCTGGATGGTGATGCCACAGAACTGGGAACTGCGAAAGAAACTCAATGAATTCCTGACCGAATACCGCAAAACCGAGGAATACGAACAAAAACTGGAAGCCTATTTCGAACCCAATAAATATCTTACCCAACGGGTCCGCGCGCGCATCATACCGGGCAAGGATCTTTCGCCTTTCGACGACCTCGTCAAGGCGTCTGCATTCGAACACAACTTTGACTGGCGCCTGGTAGTGGCACAGATGTGGCAGGAGAGCAACTTCAACCCCGAGGCCGTATCGCCGGTTGGCGCCCAGGGCCTGTTGCAGGTCATGCCAAAGACTGCCGAGGACATGGGCTACCCCCCACCACTGTTTGAACCCGAGCGCGGAATCAAGGCAGGAGTCAAATACCTGAACTGGGTGCGGGGCCGTTTTGATCCCACGCTTTCCCTGGAAAATTTACTCTGGTTTACCCTGGCCTCCTACAACGCCGGTTACGGACACCTGCTGGACGCACAGCGGTTGGCCGAACAACTGGGGCTCGATCCAAATATCTGGTTCGACAACGTCGAAACCGCCATGCTCAAACTGTCGGAACCGGAATATTTCCAGAATGCCCGCTACGGCTATGTGCGAGGCGCCGAACCGGTGCAGTATGTACGCGATATCAGCACTCTTTACGAGGCCTATACAGAGGTGGCCAGTGGCGAGGCTGCAAAGATAGGCGAACAGCCAACAAACAACAGGGAACAACTGCGGATTGCCCCGACATACATAGAATGCCGCCCCCCTCTGGTCTGCTCATTGATAGCTGCTCACTGATTATCGACTGTCAGCACTATCTTGCCGATATGTGTGCCGGACTCCATCAGCTGGTGGGCGTCCACCACCTCTTCCATCGGAAAAGTCGCGGCCAGCGCCGGACGGATCTCGCCCGTTGCAATCAGTGGCCAGACCCTTGACTCCAGGGCGCCGGCAATGGCCGCTTTCGCCGCCGCGGGTTGCGGTCTCAGGGTGGAGCCGGTAAGTGTCAGCCGCTTCAGCATTACCGGCAGCATATTCACCTGCACCCTGGCGCCCTGCAGGAAAGCGATATTGACAATGCGTCCGTCGCGGGCGGCGACCTGGATATTGCGATCGACATAATCGCCGCCCACCATATCGAGAACCACATCGACGCCCCGATCCCCGGTCGCCTCACGCACAACCTCGACAAAGTCCTCGCTCTTGTAATTGACCGCCTTTTCCGCACCCAGTTTTTCGCAGGCCGCGCACTTCTCATCCGAGCCGGCGGTGGTGAAAACGCGGGAACCCAGCGCGGTGGCAATCTGGATGGCGGTGGTACCGATACCGGAAGAGCCGCCGTGAACCAGCAGTGTCTCGCCCGGCTGTAGCCCGGCGCGGTCGAATACATTGCTCCAGACAGTGAAGAAGGTTTCCGGCAGCGCCGCCGCCTCCGTCATCGACAGGCCCTCCGGCACCGGCAGGCACTGGCTCGCCGGCACACAGACATACTCGGCGTAGCCACCGCCGTTGGCGAGCGCACAGACACGATCGCCGACCTTCCAGCGTTCCGCGCCCTCGCCCAGCCCGGCAACCTCGCCCGCCACTTCCAGGCCCATGATCGGTGAAGCGCCCGGGGGCGGCGGGTAGGAGCCCATGCGCTGGAATACATCCGGCCGGTTTACGCCGGCGGCGGCCACCCGGATCAGGACCTCGCCCTCTGTAGGCTCGGGCTTTTCACCCTCTGCCATCTTCATTACTTCCGGGCCGCCGTGTTCCGGCAGATCGATATAGCGCATAAATTGCTCCCCTGAAAACAATCGCGGCAATCGCCACGGATGGCGGGAATGCCGATTGTGCATGGAGCACAAAATCGGCCATGGACCGCGCCTACAAAGTACTGGCCAGCATTGTAGGAGCGGTCCATGGCCGAGATCAAAGGTTTGCGACTGTTTAGATATCGTAGTTGAACTCGAGGCCCATAACCCGTCCGCGTTTCAGCGGTGTGAAGGTGGAGTTGGGTCCGAGGGTCAGGGGCCCCAGCATCATCGGCAGCTGAGTGTCATTGCCCTCGACAACCTCGTCCAGCATATTCTTGCCGAACAGTGCCAGGCGATAGTTACCCTCCAGTGGCTCGAAGCCGATACTGAAATCCACCATTTCCGCTTCGCTCAGCATACCGCGGTTGTTGTCGGTATAGGCCGAGGCGTCGCGGTGGTTGTAGTTGATGCGGCTGGTGAGGGTGCCCAGGTTACCGAGCCCCAGGTCGTGCACCAGACCCAGGCCATAGGTCCAGGGCGCCAGGCGCGGGATATCCAGATCCCGATCCGCGCCGTCGACTACGGCATCGCCATTGAGATCGAACCAGACTTCATCGTAATTCCCATCCACATAGCCAACATTCATGGTCAACAGCAGGTTGTCGCCGACAGCGGCCAACGCTTCAAATTCGGCCCCCTGAATGGTGGCGTCGGCGGTATTGCGAATCAACTGTTCTACCGCGGAGGTATCGCTCGAGAGATTCACTTCCCGCTGCATATCGTAAATCTGGTTGTGGAACAGCGCCATATTGGTGCGCAGGGCGCCACCCAGGAAAACGGATTTGGCACCGACCTCGAAGCTTCTCTGCTCTTCCTGGTCCGTGGGGCCGGGCTGGTAGGGCGCTCCAGTAGAAGGGTCGATACCGGTATTGCGCATATTGTAACCGCCGCTGCGGAAACCCTTGGTCCAATAGCCGTAAACCTGGGAGTTGTCACTCAGGGTCCATTGCAGTCCGACCTTGGGAGTAAAGGCACTCCATGACTCGCTGTCCTCGAAATCATAACCACCGCAACCCTCCATAGTGCAGAGGTTCAGGGGAAGAGTGGCAATCTTCGCATCCTTCTCCTCTCTGGAGTAGCGGCCACCCAGGGTCAGCACCCAGGCCTCGTTCAGGTCGATATCCGCCTGGGTAAAAATACCCAGCGCTTCATGATCCTGCACACCGCCGCCGTTCATGATCAGCCCACCCCCCAAGAGCTCACGCCGCTCCAGATACATCAAGTCCTGGCTGAGCCAGTAGATGCCGGAGGTAACCGAAGTATTGCCAAAGCGGCCCGCGTAGCGCAGCTCGTTCGAGACCTGGCTCTGGTCAATGCCACTGCTGGAGTGGAAGGCATGTATCGGCAACGAGTCGATATCCGCTTCGCCCAGGGAGTCGTATTCACGCCAGGCGAGAATATTGGTAATGGTGCCGTTGCCGAAGGCCACATCCTGGGTGTACTCGGTGATGGCCTGATTCCATTCGGCCTCCGCCCATCCTTCCTTGTCGATGGCCAACTCAAAGGAATCCTCGCTGTTGTCCCAGTCTGTCACGCCAACCGACGCGGCGATTGCCTTGGACAGGTCGCCGCGGTTCTGCCCCGCAACGGGATCACCATCCATGCTGCCGGATTCGAAACGCAGCAACAGCTCCGCGGATTCGCCCAGGTCGATACTGAAGCTCGGACGCACAAACCAGACTTCGGTGGCACCGTAACTGTCGTTGCCGGTATATTTGTTCTCAAACCAGCCCTGGTCGTCCTTGTAGTAGGCGGTCAGGCGACCGCTGACGTTGTCGGTGAGTGAGCCGGAAACAGCCCCGGCCACAGTGTTTTCCTGGCTGTCGGTGGTGGACACACGGAACTTGCTGGTGAATTCTTCGGTGGGACGAGCAGTGCGTACGAGTACCGCACCGCCGGTGACGTTGCGGCCGAACAACAGGCCCTGGGGCCCGCGCAGTACCTCGACACTTTCCAGGTCAAAGGTGTCGAGAATGACACCGGCATTCATGCCCATGTACATGCCATCGACAAAAGTTCCCACGGTGGGGTCGATGGAAGGGATCGAGCTGTTAACGCCGAGACCCCGGATGGTAAAGTTAGCCGTGCCTTTGATGGTGCCCACATCGTCCATCTGCACGTTGGGCATTTTAAACGCCAGACTCTCCAGATCTCTGGTCTGAAGCGCCTCCAGCTGGTCGCTGGAGTAAGCGGTAGCCGCTACCGGCACCTCCTGCAGTTTTTCCCCCCGGGCGCGCTTGCGCGCGGTGACTTCAACCTCTTCCAGGATGGTCCCCACCGAACCCTCCGCGGCCTGGACACTGCCCACACCACAGGCCAGCGACAGGGCGGCGAACGAGCAGGTGGAAGCAATCGCTAAATTGGCTCTCGGATTAAATAGACGTCCCATGACTTTCTCTCCATTGCGCTGATTTATTTTTATTGATCATTGTTCAGCAACGGAAACACCGCGGCCGGTACTGCTATGGCTCCGGTTATTTTTATTCTCGGAACCCCGACCAGTTACCGCGCTGTCTGTAAGCCCCCTGATGCGGGAGATCCCCTGCAGATTACCCGATCAGGAAGTCGTGTAAAGGAAAATTGCCGTCGTTTATACACTTTATTAGTGACGACCGGGTTTCCTTTATCCCGATGACATTAAATACAGGTTAGTGGCACTCCCACCATTACCTCTCGGGTACAATAAGCCCGGCGTCAACGAAGAAATCATGTAGTAAAACTACCAATACAGTTTCAGAACTGGCGATTCCCCTCGGCCCAGCCGGCAAACGTCATTTCACTCTCCGCCAGTTCCCGCAACAGCGGCGCCGGCTCCCAGCAGTCGCCCCCGTACTGTGCCTGTAGATCGCAGATTGCAGCGTAAACCCCGCGCAGGCCCCGGCTATCGGCGTAGAACATGGGACCGCCCCGGTGCGCGGGAAAGCCGTAGCCGTAGATATAGACCACATCGATATCCCCGGGCCGCTGCGCTATGCCTTCCTCAAGTATCTTCGCGCCCTCGTTGACCAGGGCCAATAGCAGGCGCTCGCGAATCTCCGCATCGGTGAAAGTACGCCGTACCACATCGAATTCAGTGGCCTTTTCCTCAATCAGGGACGCGACCAGCGGGTCGGGTTTTCGCGACCGCGTTTCGGCGTCGTAACGGTAAAAGCCGGCACCGCTTTTCTGCCCCAGCCGGCCCTGTTCCACCAGCGCATCGGCAATACAGTAACTGCGCGGATCGCCTTTCTGTTCGTCGTCCAGCGACTGGCGCGCGCGGTAACCGATATCCAGCCCCGCCAGGTCCCCCACGGCGATCGGCCCCATGGCCATGCCCCAGGATTCCATTGCGCCGTCCACCTGCTCCGGCGAGGCGCCCTCGATCAGGCACAGTTGCGCCTGGCTGCCGTAGCGACGCAACATGCGATTGCCGATAAATCCGTAACAGACACCGGACAACACCGGCATCTTGCCGATGCGTTTGGCCAGCTTCATCGCGGTGGCCAGTACATCGTCCGCCGTCCTTTTTCCGCGTACCACTTCCAGCAGTTTCATGATGTTGGCAGGGCTGAAGAAGTGCAGTCCCACCACATCGTAGGGGCGCGCGGTGGCCGCGGCGATCGCATCCAGATCCTGGTAGGAAGTGTTGCTGGCGAGAATGGCACCGGGGCGACAGGTGCGGTCGAGCCGGGCAAAAACCTCGCGCTTTACATTCAGGTCTTCGAACACCGCCTCGATGACCAGGTCCACCTGCGCCAGGTCCCCGTAATCGGTGGTGCCGCGGATGGCGGCCAGACAGCGTTCTTTCTGTACTTCGTCCAGCTTGCCGCGCCGCACGGCGGTGGCGTAGTTGCGTTCGATCGCGGCGCGCCCACGCTCCAGGGCCTCGCCATTCATCTCAAGCAGGGTTACCGGGATACCGGCACTGGCAAAACACATGGCGATGCCGCCACCCATGGTACCGGCGCCGATAATGCCCACCGAGTGCACCGGCCGTGGCTCGACACCTTCCAGACCGTCTACCCTGGCCGCCTCGCGCTCGGCAAAGAAGACATGTCGCAGGGCATGCGATTGATCGGATTCCCTGCACTGCACAAACAGTTGGCGCTCGGTCTCGAGCCCCCGCTGCAGCGGCTGTTCGGTGGCCGCCTGAACCGCATCCACAATCAGTTGCGGCGCCAACTGGCCGCGGCTGCGCTTATCCAGTTGCTGCCGGAACTGGCTGAAAGTTTCCGCCCCGGCCGACGGTGCCGGCAGTTCGCCGACGCGCCTCGGGCCCGCCCTGCGATCGATGATTTCCCGCGCGTATTCCAGTGCGCGGGGCAACAGATCGGCGGCGCCGGTATCAAAGACCCGGTCGAGCAGACCCATTTTTTCGGCCTCTACAGCCGGTATCGGCTTGCCGCCGGAAATAATTTTCAGCGCTTTCTCTACACCCACCAATCGCGGCAACCGCTGGGTACCGCCGGCACCGGGGAGCAGCCCCAGTTTGACTTCCGGCAGGCCGACCCGGGCGCTGGCCAGTCCACACCGGTAATGGCAGGCCAGCGCCAGCTCCAGGCCGCCGCCGAGGGCCGTGCCGTGCAGCGACGCGATTACCGGCTTGTGGGACTGCTCGATCTGTTCGATCACCTCCGGCAGCGACGGCGGTTGCGGCGGCTTGTCGAATTCACTGATATCCGCGCCGGCGACAAAGGTGCGGCCGTCGCAGATCAGCAGCAGTGCCTCGCTGGCATCCTCCCGGGCGGCCGCAAACGCCTCCTGAATATCCCGGCGCAGCGCCGTGGACAGGGCATTCACCGGCGGGTTGTTCAGCCGGATAACGCCGATACCGTCGCGAATTTCGTAGTGAACCAGAGACATACTTCTCCCTTTTATATTCTGTCTAATCTCTCTGTTACAGCCGAGCCGCAGGGTGCGCCGTGCGCACCAATATCTCTTACTCAGTTGACGATGGGCACGCTGCGTTTTCAGGCGCGCTCCAAAACCAGCGCAATCCCCTGCCCCACACCGATACACATGGACACCAGCGCATAGCGCCCGCCGCTACGCTCCAGCTGCCGCATCGCCGTTAACACGATGCGCGCGCCGCTGGCACCCAGTGGATGGCCCACGGCGATGGCGCCGCCGTTGGGATTGACGCGCTCGTCGGCAAAATCGATCTCCAGTTGCCGCAGGCAACCCAGTACCTGCACCGCAAACGCCTCGTTGATCTCGATCAGGTCCATGTCCGCCAGGGCCAGGCCGGCGCGGGCCAGCACCTTGCGCGACGCCGGCACCGGCCCCAGCCCCATCAGCCGCGGCTCCACACCGGCGACGGCGGAGGCGACCACGCGGGCGCGGGGCTCGATACCGGCCACTTCCCCGATCCTGTGCGACCCCACAATCAGCGCCACGGCGCCGTCATTGATACCGGAGGCGTTGCCGGCGGTGACCACACCGCCGTCGAACAGCGGCTTCAGTTTTGCCAGTGCCGCCGCGTCACTGCCGGGGCGCGGGTGCTCGTCGCGATTCACCAACCGCTCTCCTTCCCCCCGGCGGCGGGCGGGCACGGCCACCGGCACTATTTCTTCGGTAAAGAATTCCCGCGCGCGGGCCGCCTCGAAGCGGGCCTGGGAGGCGGCAGCAAAGCGATCGCTCTCCTCGCGGCCTATGCCCAGTTCGGCGGCGATGTTGTCCGCGGTCTCGGGCATGGCGTGATTGCCGAAGCGCTCGGCAATCAGCGGATTGGTAAAGCGCGGCCCCAGGGTGGTATCGGCCAGTTGCTGGCCGCGGTCGAAGGCATTGGTGGCTTTCGACAGTACCAGCGGTGCGCGGCTCATGGACTCCACACCGCCGGCGACAAACAACTCGCCCTCCCCCGCGCGAACGCAGCGCGCCGCATCCGCCACCGCCGCCATACCGGAGCCGCACAGGCGGTTCACGGTCAGGCCGCCGGCCTGCAGCGGCAGCCCCGCGAGCAGCCCGGCAAAGCGGGCCACATTGCGACAGTCCTCACCGGCCTGGTTGCTGTTGCCCGCGATCAGGTCCTCGCAGCGCTGCCTGTCGAACGGGTTGCGCGCCACCAGCTCCGACACCACCCGCGCCAGCAGGTCGTCCGGGCGCACCGCCGCCAGGCTGCCGCCGTGGCGGCCGAAGGCCGTGCGACCGCCGTCGTAGATATAGGCGCTCATACCCGCATCTCCCGTGGAGCCCTTTTCGCTCGCTGCACCAATGGCGGTGAATACATCGCCATGGTCACAACCGAACTACCTGCCGCTTATTGATACACAGAACCCAAAAGTAATTCAACCGTTCCGCAGTGCAGAATTTAGTGTTAGCGTAGTGAAATACCCAACGGATAAAACGGGGAGGCCGGGAAACCATGATCCGCGACCGGGAAACGCTGACGCAGTTGCTGGATACCATCGCCCGCTTTGTACGCGAGCGGCTGGTGCCGGCGGAATCGCAGGTGGCGGAAACAGACGCCATCCCGGCGCCGCTGGTGGAGGAAATGAAAGCCCTCGGGCTCTTCGGCCTCACCATCCCGGAGAAATACGGCGGCCTGGGGCTGACAATGGAGGAGGAGGCGCTGGCGGCCATCGAGCTGGGGCGCACCTCGCCGGCCTTCCGCTCGCTGATCGGCACCAATAACGGTATCGGCTCCGCCGCCATCGCCTTCGACGGCACCGAATCGCAGAAGCGCAGCTACCTGCCCCGCTACGCCAGCGGCGAGCTGATCGGCTCCTTCTGCCTCACCGAACCGGACGCGGGCTCCGACGCCGCGTCGATACAGACCTCGGCGGTGCGCGACGGCGACCACTACCGCCTCAACGGCACCAAGCGCTTTATCACCAACGCCCCCCGCGCCGGTACCTTCACGGTGATGGCGCGCACCGATCCGTCGATCAAGGGCGCCCGCGGCGTATCCGCTTTTATCGTCGATGCCGACACACCGGGTATCGGCCTGGGCGCGAAGGACAAAAAAATGGGCCAGTCCGGCGCCCACACCTGCGACGTGATTTTCGAGGATGTGCGGGTACCGGCGGAGAACCTGATCGGCGGCCGCGAGGGCGAGGGATTCGCCACTTCGATGAAAGTACTGGACCGGGGACGGCTGCATATCGCCGCCCTCTGCGTGGGCACCGCCGAGCGGCTGATCGACGACGCCCTGCGCTACGCCGCCGAGCGTCGACAGTTCGGCAAGCCCATCGGCGAGCACCAGTTGATCCAGGCCATGCTGGCGGATTCCCGCACCGAGGCCTACGCCGCGCGGACCATGGTGCTCGACGCCGCGCGCCGGCGGGACGACGGCGAAGCCACCGGCACCCTGTCTTCCTGCTGCAAACTCTTCGCCACCGAGATGGTCGGCCGGGTGGCCGACCGCGCGGTGCAGATTCACGGCGGCGCCGGCTATATCGCCGACTATGGAGTAGAACGCTTCTATCGCGATGTGCGCCTCTTCCGCCTCTACGAGGGCACATCGGAAATCCAGCGCACCATCATCGCCCGGAACATGATGCGCACAATAAGCTGAGGGGAAAAATATGGAGACGAGCTTCAACGAAGGGGAACTGGCCTTCCGCGACCAGGTGCGGGCATTCCTGCACGACGCACTGCCGGCGGATATCCAGCGCAAAACCCTGCGCGGCCTACACCTGGAAAAAGAAGACTATGTGCGCTGGCAGAAAATCCTCTACCGACAGGGCTGGGCCGCGGTCAACTGGCCGGTGGAGTACGGCGGCACCGGCTGGAACGCGACACAGAAAGCCATCTGGGCCGACGAGTGCGCCCGCGCCGGCGCACCGGAAGTGCTGCCATTCGGCATGAAAATGGTGGCGCCGGTCATCTACAGCTACGGCAGCGAGGAACAGAAACAGCGTTTCCTGCCGGATATTCTCGCCAGCAATGTCTGGTGGTGCCAGGGCTACTCCGAACCCAACGCCGGCTCGGACCTGGCCTCCCTGAAAACCACCGCCGTGCGCGACGGCGATCACTATATCGTCAACGGCACCAAGACCTGGACCACCCTGGCCCAGTTCGCCGACTGGATTTTCTGCCTGGTGCGCACCGGTGGACCGGAAGTGAAAAACCAGCAGGCCATCAGCTTCCTTCTTGTCGATATGAAATCCCCCGGTATCACCGTCTCGCCGATCCATACGCTGGACGGCTACCCGGAAGTCAACGAGGTGCACTTCAACAATGTGCGCGTGCCGGTGGAAAACCGCATCGGCGAGGAGGGCCGCGGCTGGACCTACGCCAAGGTGCTGCTGACCCACGAGCGCACCGGCATTGCGCGGGTGCCGCAGACCCGGCGGCGCCTGGAAGCGGCGCGCGAACTGGCCGCGGAAACCGGCGACGGCGGCCCCACCCTGCTGGAAAACCCCGCCTTCGCACAGAAACTGGCGGAAACCGAAATCGAACTGCTCGCGCTGGAGTACACCGAGCTGCGCACCCTGGCCGCGGTCAGCACCGGCCAGGCGCCGGGACCGGAATCCTCGATCCTGAAAATCAAGGGCACCGAGGTGGCGCAGCAGGTGGACGAGCTGCACGTGGAAATTGCCGGCTACTACGGCATGCCCTTTGTGCCGGAGCAGTTCAGTGACGGTTTCGACGGCGAGCATATCGGGCCGGGCGACGCCGCCGCCAGTTGGCTGCGCTATTTCAACAACCGCAAGGCCTCCATCTACGGCGGCAGCAACGAAATCCAGAAAAACATTATCTGCAAGGCCGTGCTGGGTCTGGGAGGCTAACGCAATGGACTTCAACTACAGCGAAGAACAACAGATGCTGGCGGACAGCGTGCGCCGCTTCGTGCAGCAGGACTACGATTTCGACAGCCGCCGGCAGGTCGTCGACGGCGAGGATTTTTTCAGCCGCGCACACTGGCAGACTTTCGCCGAGCTGGGCTGGCTGATGGTGCCCTTCGCCGAGGAGGACGGCGGTCTCGGCGGCAACGCCGTGGACCTGCTGCCGGTAATGGAGGAATTCGGCAAGGGCATGGTGGTGGAACCTTTCCTGCCCTGCGCGGTACTCGCCGGCGGCCTGCTGGCCGAGTGCGGCAGCGATACGCAGAAGGCGGAACTGCTGCCGGCGCTGGTCGAGGGCCGCCTCCAACTGGCATTCGCCTTTGCCGAACCCCAGGGCCGCTTCAATCTGGCGGATATCGACTGCCGAGCGACCCGCGACGGCGATCACTACCGGCTGAACGGCCACAAGTCCGTGGTACTGAACGGCGGCGCCGCGGAGCAGCTGGTCGTGGCCGCGCGCACCGGTGGCGACCGCTGCGACCGGGAGGGCATCAGCCTGTTCCTGGTGGATGTGGAATCTGAGGGCGTGACGCGGCGCCGCTACAAAAACGTCGACGGTCACGGCGCCGCGGATATCTGGCTGCGCGACGTACGCGTAGCCGAAGCAGCGCGTCTGGGAGAAGAGGGAAAAGCCCTGCCGGCGATCGAAAAAATGATAGACCGCGCCACGCTCGCGGTCTGCGCCGAGGCGGTGGGCGCTATGGACAGCGCGCTGGAAAAAACCCTGGAGTACACCCGCACACGCAAACAGTTCGGCCGGCCCATCGCCAGCTTCCAGGCGCTGCAACACCGCATGGCGGAGATGTTCATCGAGTGCGAGCAGGCCCGCTCCATGCTGTTGATGGCGGCCACGCAACTGGATGCCAACGGCGGCGTGGCGCCGCGGGCGGTATCGGCGGCCAAGAGCCGCATCGGCCGGGCGGCGCGCGCGGTGGGGCAGGAAGCGGTGCAACTGCACGGCGGTATCGGCGTCACCGACGAGCTGGATGTGGCGCACCTGTTCAAGCGGCTGACCGCGGTCCAGTACCTGTTCGGCAGCACCAACTTTCACACCGCGCGCTTTATGCACTAAAGTTTCGGGGTTCAGTTCCGGGAGCCGGAGCGGGGTGCCTCCTCCAACTCCGGGTAAACCGGAAACACTTCAGTAGCGGATCAGCGTCGCCTCGATATTGCGCACCATGTTTTTCAGCAGCGGGGCGACTTCCCGGATCAGGAATTCCGGCTCCAGCCGGTAGGCCGGTCCGCCGGCGTTGAAGGCGAACACCTGCCCCTGGCTCAGTTTCAGGGGCACGGCCACGCCATTGAGGTCCCGATCCCACTCGCCGAAAGAAGTGCAGAAACCGCGCTCGTGAAAACTCTCCACGGCGGCGTCGATACCGGCCTTGACCTCCGCCCACTTTTCTCCGGACTTGCGCTCGATATAACTTTCGAAGTAGCGGCGCTCGTCCTCGGGCAATGCCGCCAGGTAGGCGCGGCCCATGGCGCTGGTGGGCAGGGGCACCCGGTTGCCGATTTCGTGGCGGAAGGTGGTGACTTTTTCCGGCGCGCAGTATTCCACGTAGATCATTTCCAGCCGATCGCGATCGGCGAGCCCCACGGAAGTGCCGGTGTTGTTGGCCAGCTCCTGCATCATGGGCCTGGCCACCTGGCGGATGGCGAGGTTGGACACGAAGGCGTAGCCCAGAGCCAGTACACCGCTGCCGAGCTGGTATTTTTCCAGCCGTTCGGAATAGCTCAGGTAACCGAGTTTGGTCAGGGTGTAGGTGAGGCGGGAGACACTGGACTTGGGCACGCCGGTGCGCTCGGCAATTTCCTGGTTGCCGAGAAAACCGTCACCGGGCTGGAAAGCCCGCAGTACATCCAGACCGCGCGCCAGCGCCTCGATAAACTTGCGATCGCTGGCTTCGCCTTTCTCTCGCGGCAGTCCGGTGATTGAGTTCATACTGTGCCTTCTTCCCGTCCAGAGGCACATTATACATACTCGGTCCGGATTTCGGCGAAGCCCCGTAGGAGCCTGCTCGCAGGCTCCTACGGCCGGGGACCATTTACATGTGTAGATACCATCTGTCCCTACATCCCTCAAGGGGCTATCTGGCC
>NZ_JAPIVK010000051.1 GCF_026183675.1 Microbulbifer halophilus | reverse complement strand
GGCGCACCCCGCTCCAGCTCCCTGAACTGAACCCCGAAACTTGAGGCACTAAACTTGCCAGCCCCACAATTCTGTTTCAATATCGCCGTTCATTATTGAACCGGGTTCCAAATTGAACGAAATACCGCTCGGCCTGCTGTTCACCCTGCTGGGCCTGCTGATAGTCATTTCCGCCTTCTTTTCCAGCTCCGAAACCAGCATGATGGCGCTGAACCGCTATCGTCTGCGCCATCAGGCAAAGAGCGGCCACCGCGGTGCCAGGAGAGCTGCCGACCTGCTGTCGCGTCCGGACAAGCTGATCGGTGTAATCCTGATCGGCAACAACCTGGTCAATATTCTCGCCTCGGTACTGGCGGGCGCGGTCTTTACCCACCTCTACGGCGATGCCGGCGTCTTCTATGCCACCGGCGTGCTGACGATCGTCATCCTGATTTTCGCCGAAGTCACACCCAAGACCATCGCCGCCTTGCACCCGGAAAAGGTGGCCTTTCCGGCCAGTATCATACTGCGCCCGCTGCTGTGGCTGCTGGCCCCGGCGGTATGGCTGGTGGGCAGCATCTCCAACGGCCTGGCGCGCCTGGTGGGCGTGGAAGCGGGCGAGGAGTCCGAGGCCGAGCACCTGGCACCGGAAGAACTGCGCACCGTGGTGTTCGAGTCCGGCGCCCTGCTGCCGAGCAAGCACAAGGGCATGCTGCTGAACGTACTGGACCTGGACCAGGCGACAGTGGAAGACATCATGATTCCCCGCAACGAAGTGGTCGGCATCGACCTGGAGGCTTCCGGCGAGGCGATCCTGCAACAGCTTGCCGAGAGCAGCTACACCCGTCTGCCGGTTTTCCAGGGCGATATCAACCGTGTGGTGGGCATACTGCACCTGCGCCGCGCAATCCAGATACTGCGCAACGGCCCGGAGGACTTCGACCCGGACCAGCTCAAACCCTACACCGACGAACCCTACTTCGTGCCCGAAGCCACCCCCCTGCCCACGCTGCTGATGAACTTCCAGCACCGGAAACGGCGCATGGGGCTAGTAGTGGACGAGTACGGCGAGGTGATGGGGATCGTCACCCTGGAGGACCTGCTGGAGGAAATCGTCGGCGACTTCACCACCAGCCCGGTGCCCGGCGAGGAAGATGAGATCGTCGAGCAGGAGAACGGCTGGTACCTGGTCGAGGGCGGCACCTCCATCCGCGAAATCAACCGCACCCTGCACTGGGAACTGCCCACCGACGGGCCCAAGACGTTCAATGGGCTGGCGATGGAGCATCTGGAAAACATCCCGGACGGCAATATCAGTTTCTTTATCCTGAATTACCGGGTGGAGATTGTGGAGATGTCGGACAAGATGATTACCCGGGCGCGGGTCAAGCAGATGGATCGACAGGCGTCGCCGCAATCGTAGGGTGCGCCGTGCGCACCGAGCAACGCCCGCGGAAATCCCGGTCACAGCCGGTGCGCACGGCGCACCCTACCGTTCAACCGAACTCCATCGACAACTGCTTTACCGGCGCAAAGCTCTGCCGGTGGATGGGGCTGGGGCCCAACTGCTCCAGTGCCTGCTGGTGCGCTTTGGTGGGATAGCCCTTGTGCCCCGCCAGTCCGTAGCCCGGATATTGCTTATCCAGCTCCGCCATTTCCCGGTCCCGCGTGACCTTGGCCAGAATCGACGCCGCCGCAATCGCCTGTACGCGACTGTCTCCCTTTACCACGGTGTCGCAGGGATAGTGCCAGTCGGGTTTTTTATTGCCGTCCACCAGTACGAATTCCGGCTGTACCGACAACTGCTCGACGGCGCGCCGCATCGCCAGCAGGCTCGCGTGCAGGATATTGAGTCGATCGATTTCGGCCACTGTCGCGCGGGCAACGGCGTAACAGAGCGCCCGCTCGCGAATCAGGTCGAACAGCGCTTCGCGTTTTTTCTCGGTCAGCTTTTTCGAGTCCGCCAGCCCCTCGATCGGCCGCGCCGGGTCGAGGATTGCGGCCGCAGCGACAACATCGCCGGCCAGTGGGCCGCGACCAACTTCGTCGACGCCGGCGAGCAGCTTTCCGTCGTAGGGACAGACATAGGGAGGCAATTCTTTTTTTGTACTCATTATTCGGCATCAATCAATTTACAGACAGCCTCCGCAGCGCGTTCAGAGGCGTTGCGCCGCAGTTGCTGGTGCAGGTCGTCGAACTCCCGCTGCAGTTGATCGTAGAGCAGCGGGTCGTCGTAGAATTGCAGCAGCGCCGCGCCCAGGTTCTCCGGTGTGGCATCGTCCTGCAGGATTTCCGGCACCAGCTCGCGCTGGGCCAGCAGGTTCGGCAGCGATACCCAGGAGGTGTGCAGCATGCGCGAAAAGATCGCGTAGGACAGCCTCGCCATTCTGTAGGCCACCACCATCGGCTTTTTCAGCAGCATGGTTTCAAGCGTGGCGGTGCCGGAGGCGATCAGTACATGGTCCGCCGCCGATACGGCGCCGTGGGAATTGTCATCCAGCAGTGTCACCGGCAGATCGCGGAAATCCTCGAGGAGCTTTTCCAGTTCAGCCTTTCGCTGTCCGTTCGCCGCGGGTAGCACAAACCTGAGTTCCGGGCGGCGCTGAAAACACCAGCGTGCCGCCTGCAGAAACAGCGGCCCCAGCAATTTCACTTCACCGCCGCGACTGCCGGGCAGCAGCGCGATCACCTTGTCATCCCGCTCGAAACCCAACTCCTCGCGCGCCGCCGCGGTGTCCACCTGCAACGGAATCTCGTCCGCGAGTGGATGGCCGACAAAAGTCACCGGCACCCGATGCTCGCGGTAGAAATCGGCCTCGAACGGCAGCAGCGTCAGCATATGATCCACCGCGCAGGCGATTTTCTTGATGCGGCCGCTGCGCCACGCCCAGACCGACGGGCTCACATAGTGCACCGTGGGAATACCGGCGGCTTTCAGGGATTGCTCGAGAGAGAGATTGAAATCCGGCGAGTCGATACCGACGAAAAGATCCGGCGGGTTGTCGATAAAATGCCTGCGCAGTGTGCGGCGGATACCGAGCAGTTCCGGCAGCCGCCTGAGCGGCTCTACCAGCCCCATCACCGACAGGCGCTCCATCGGAAACAGCGACTGCGCCCCCAGTTTCAGCATACGCGGACCGGCGATCCCCTCGACCTGGAGACCCGGAAACCGCTTCTGCAACGCGGCGACCAGGCCGGCGCCGAGGATATCTCCCGAGGCTTCGCCGGCGACGATTCCGATGCGCAGTGTTTTCTCGTTGACAGTCACTCGATAATGTCCATCGGTTCGAGGTCGGAGGGAGGTTTTCTTCCGCTCTATTCTTCCACGCTTTATCCGGCTTTATTCCAGCCTTTTCCGGTCATCTGACCTGCCCTCTCCCCCGCCCCCTCTCCCATAGGGAGAGGGGAGTCAAATGATTAGCGGGTTATACCGCGGGAGGAAGTCTGGAGGGAATCGATCCAGGGTTGGACCACGGCCGACTGCTCGCGCAGTTCGAGCAGTGCTTCCAGTGCCTCCTGCATGGTCAGCCCGCGGCGATAGACGATTTTGTAGGCCTTGTTGATCAACGCAATCTGCTCGCGGTCAAAACCGCGGCGCCGCAACCCTTCCGCGTTGATGGTCTTCGCTTCCGCCGGATTGCCAGCGACCATCACATAGGCGGGCACATCCTTGCCGATGGCCGCCCCCATGCCGGTAAATGCGTGCTCGCCGATGGTGCAGTACTGGTGAACGAGGCTGAAGCCGCTGAGAATGGCCCAGTCACGCACTTCCACGTGCCCGGCCAGCGCGACATTGTTGACGAGAATGGTGTGATTGCGGATGACACTGTCGTGGCCCACATGGGCGTAGGCCATGATCAGGTTGTCGTTGCCGATGGTGGTTTCGCCACGATCCTGGACCGTACCGCGATGGATGGTGACCCCCTCGCGAATGACATTATCGTCGCCGATCACCAGGGTCGTGTCTTCCCCCTGGTATTTTTTGTCCGGCGTATCCTGGCCAACGGATGCGAACTGGTAGATACGGTTGTTCCTGCCCATCCGCGTCGGTCCACTGAGAACCACATGGGATGCAATGTCGCAGCCGTCACCGATTTCCACCCCGGGCCCCACCACCGTGTAGGGGCCAATGCGCACCCCGGCACCCAGAGTCACTGACTCGTCGACAATGGCCGTGGGGTGGATATTCGTCTGCATTCTGGACCCTGCTCCTCGGTATCAGAAAATCCGGCAACTCTATATATACATCAAAAACCGCGAAACCGAACTGGTCACAGTGCGATTGTAATCAAACCTGTTTCACTGCACACAGCACGTTGGCCGAGGCCGCCAGCTCTCCGTCAACACTCGCCTTGCAGGAGAATTTCCAGATACTGCGGCGCTCTGAAAGCACTTCGGATTCGAGTTCAAGCCGGTCCCCCGGAACCACCTGGCGCTTGAAGCGCACGTCGTCAATGCCCGCGAACAGATACAGGAATCCGTCTTCCGGTTTCTTTCCCAGTGTCTTGAAGCCGAGAATACCGGATACCTGGGCCATGGCTTCAACGATCATGACACCCGGGAAAATCGGTGCCTCGGGAAAGTGGCCGTTGAATACCTCTTCGTTGACCGAGATATTCTTGTAGCCCTTGATATATTTGCCTTCTTCCAGCTCAACCACCCGGTCCACCAACAGGAACGGATAGCGGTGTGGCAGATATTGACGAATTTCGCGTACGTCCATCATTATTCCAAAAAGTCCCCAGAAACCATTTCGGGGCGCCGATGCGCTTCCGCATACCCACGCCCCGAAAACAACAAACCCAATACGACCGGCCAGATGCCGACTAAGTCAATCTTTTTCTCCGTCCCGACCCGGTTGCCGCAATGCCTCCAGCTGTTTTTCCAGCACCTTCAGGCGCCGGGCCATCTGATCCAGCTGGCTGTAGCGCACGGCATTGCGGCGCCAGTTACGGCTGTCGGAGAAAGGTGTACCACTGGAATAGGAACCGGCGCTGTCGATGGACTTGGTCACCAGTGTTCTCGCGGTAATATGGCTGCCATCCGCCACCGTCACATGCCCTACCACCCCGGCGCCGCCGGCGAGGGTGCAGTGTTTGCCGATGGTGGCGCTGCCGGCAACCGCCGAACAGGCGGCAATGGCTGAGTAGTCACCAATCTGCACATTGTGCGCGATCTGCACCTGATTGTCGATCTTGACCCCGCGGCCGATCACTGTATTGCCCAGTGCACCGCGATCGATACAGGTGACTGCCCCTATCTCCACCTCGTCGGCTATTTCCACGCCACCGAGCTGGTGAATCTTGGTCCAGCGACGCCGGTGCGGCGCGAAACCGAAACCGTCAGCTCCGATTACCGCCTGACTGTGGACGACACAGTCGCGGCCGATGAAGCAGCCGTGGTAGATCACGGCCCCCGGATGCAACCGAGTACCGGCACCTATTTCGCTGCTCTCTCCCACCACACAGTTGGCGCCCACCACAGCACCGGCACCAATACGCGCGAAGGCCTCTACCACCGCTCCCGGGGCAATACTCGCCTCCGGATCGACATCTGCATCCGGGTCCACCACAGCAGCCGGATGAATCCCCGGTGCCGGTCGCGGAGTCCGGTCGTACAGTGCCGTTGCCAGGGCAAAGGCATGATAGGGATTTTCCACCACCAACGCGGATACCGGGCATTCGGCCGCCAGCTCCTCACTGACCAGCACCGCGCAGGCGCGGGTGTCGACGAGAAAACGGCGGTAACTGGCACTGGCGAGGAAGCTGACCTGCGCGGGTGTGGCATCCTGTAACGTATTGAGCCCGGTCGGCACCTGTTCGGTATCCGCTCCGGGCGCAAGACGCAGGTCAGCGCCCAGCTGTTCCGCCAGCCGGGCGAGCGTCGGTCTTTCTTTCATCGGGAAGCTTCTGCCGGTAGCCTACTGGTCAGCGTTCATACGCTTGACCACAGCGGCGGTCAGGTCGGTACCTTCACCGGCATAGAAAGCGGAGTTGGCATCCAGGACAAGGTCCAGCTGCTGCTCCTTGATGATGGCCTCCAGCGCGGTTTTGGCCTTCGGGGCCATGGCTTTCTGGATTTCCTGTCCCACCTGGGACTCCATCGAACGCAGCTTCTTCACCGCACTTTCGAAGTCGGAGCGCTTGAAGTTCATTTTGCGCTGGTGTTCCGCCTTCTGCTCCTCGGACCAAGTCACGGAATTTTTCTGCGCGTCTTCAGCCAACTTCTGCACCTCGGTGCGAATGGACTCGGCTCTGCTCTGCAGCTCCGAATACTCCGAGCTGGTCTTCAGTGCGTTGACCTTGGACTTGGCGTCCTCGGTGCTCATGATGGCAGCCTGCAGGTTGATTACCGCTATTTTGGTCTCGGCCACGGCGGCGCCGGAGACCAGGATCCCGGCAAGCAGGACTGCGAAAATTTTTACACTCTTAAGCACGTCGGATTCTCCATATTGCTTTATTTATCGTTTGTGGCAACAAAACCCTAGGGGTCTTAGAAGCTGTTACCCAGCGAGAACTGGAACACTTCGATCTCGTCGTCGGCGTTTTTCTCCAATGCCTTGGACAGACTGAAAGTCAGGGGTCCGAAACCGGTAATCCAGGTGAGGCCGATACCGGCGGAGACATTGATATGGTCGAGGTCGACATCGTAGCAGTTGAGCTGTGAAATGCCACAGCTGGTATCGAAAACGTTACCCGCGTCGACAAAGAACGCCGACTGCATGGAGCGCTGATCCTTGACGAACGGAATCGGGAAGATCACTTCCGCACTGCCCTCGACCAGGATGTTGCCGCCGAAGGGGTCGGGCTTTCGGCTGGAAAGCTGCTGCACCTGTAATTGCCCCGTATCGGGATCAATCACATAGGATTCGGTCAACTCATCGGCGTCCACTACACCATCGCCATTGGCGTCATCCCAAGCGGAAACCCCGGTGATGTACTGCTCCGGACGCGTGGAACGCGGCCCCAGGGTATTGCGCTCGAAACCGCGCACCGAGCCGAAGCCACCGGCATAGAAATGCTCGAAGAACGGCAATTCGGAGGTCTCCCCGTAACCTTCGGCATAGCCCAGGCGGGTACGCAGGCGCAACGTCAGATCGTCAGTCAGCGGGCGGAAATACTGGCCCTTGAAAACGGCCTTGTAGTATTCCAGGTCGCCGCCCGGCAGCGCGACTTCCAGCGAGAGCCGCTGGGAAGTACCGCGGGTGGCGAGAATGCCGCGGTTCAGGGTCGAGCGGGCATAGGAAATGGTGCCGGTATAGGAATCGAAATCGGTGCCATTCAGGTCGACAAAGCCGTCCAGGTTCGTATTCAACAGGGAGGGGCCGAGCGGTTGACTCAGGTCGATCTCCTCCGGTATCGGGTTATCGTCGTCGTCAACGGCACCGATAACCTCTGTCGCCTCGTCGATATCATCCGGTGTTGCTACCGTATTGACGCCATCGATGGGCACCGGGCTATCCTTGATCTCCTTGACGGAATTCGTCTGCGTCCCCAGCTCCAAGTGACTGAAACCGATATTCAGCCCGATCCGGGAAATCTCCGAAATCGGGTAACCGAAATTCAGGCCGGCGCCGTATCTCGAGGTGTTATAGCTGGAGAGGTTGATCTCCGAGTAGTCCCGCTCCTGGTAAAACAGGTTGAAACCGCGGCTGACACCATCCGGTGTGAAATAGGGATCCGTGTAGGAAAAATTGGCGACCTGCTGGTAGCGGGATGTATTCACCGAGAAGCCGACGGATTTGCCGGTACCCAGCCAGTTGTTTTCCTGCACATTGGCACCCAGCACCAGGCCGTTGGACTGGGCGTAGCCGACGGTACCGCCGATGGTACCGGAGGGCTGCTCCTCCACTGTGTATTCCACGTCGATCTGGTCGGAAGTGCCGGGCACCTCGCTGGTCTCCACCTGCACTTCCTTGAAGTAGCCCAGGCGCTCCAGCCGCACCTTGGATTGCTCGATGCGCGCGGAGGAGGCGGAAGAAGACTCCATCTGGCGCATCTCGCGGCGCAGCACTTCGTCGGAGGTGCGGGTGTTACCGCGGAAATTGATACGGCGCACATAGGCGCGCTTGCCCGGATCGATAAAGAAGGTAACCTTGACCGTCTTGTCGTCCTCGTTAGGCTCGGGCATGCCGTTGACTTCGGCAAAGGTGTAGCCCTCGTTACCCAGGCGCTTGGTAATGTAGTCGGAGGTGGTGGTCATCAACACCTGTGAAAAGGTCTGCCCTTCGCGCACCAGCAGCAGCCGCTTGATCTCCTCTTCCGGCACCACCGGATCGCCGGCCAGGTCTACCTCGCTGACCTTGTAGACATCGCCCTCGGTCACGTTGACGGTAATGAAAACGCTCTGTTTGTCCGGGCTCAGGGAGACTTGGGTGGAATCGATCTTGAACTCCAGGTAGCCCCGATCCAGGTAGTAGGATTCCAGGCGCTCCAGATCGCCGGTGAGTTTTTCACGGGAATACTGGTCATCGCTCCTGAGCCAGGACAGCCAGCCGGTGGTCTGCAGCTCGAAAATCTCCGCCAGCTCCTCATCGGAAAAGGCGGAATTGCCGACAATATTGATATGCTTGATGGCGGCAACGGAGCCCTCGTCGACAATGACCTTCAACTCCACCTGGTTGCGCGGCAGCTCCTTGACCTCGGTTTTCACACTGGCGCCGTAGCGGCCCTGGGCCACATACTGGCGCTGGAGCTCCTGGGCCAGGCCTTCCAGTGTGGCACGCTTGAAAATCTGCCCCTCGGAGAGACCGTTCTCCTCCATGCCCACCATCAGGTCTTCGGTCTTGATCGCCTTGTTGCCGGTAATCTCGATCTTGGAAATCGCCGGGCGCTCGCGCACGGTGATCACCAGTACGCCGTTTTCCCGTCCTATCTGGATATCCTGAAAGTAACCGGTGCGAAACAGGGCGCGGGTGGCGCTCTGGATATCCAGGCGTTCGATCTGGTCGCCCACGCGCACCGGCAATGCCGCGAAGACAGTACCGGCCGAAACACGCTGCAGGCCTTCAACGCGGATATCGCTGACGACAAATGACTGCGCCACAGCGGTGATCGGCACAGCCAGGCCCAGAGAGGCCGCTTTCAGGAAATGATTCATCTACTGTCTGTCCAAATTCTTTATTAAAAATTCCAGTTGGTGGGGCGACTGTCGCCGCCCTCTCCCGCCCCTTCGGGGCACCCTCTCCAAAGGGGAGATGGGTAATTGCCGGCGACCTTCGGTCGCACTATAGCCTCAGAATATCGTTGTAGAGCGCCAGTCCCATGATGCCGAGCACCATGGCCATGCCCACCTGCAGGCCGATCATCTGCACCCGCTCCGATACCGGCGATCCCTTGATCGCCTCGATACCGTAGTAAAGGAGATGTCCGCCGTCGAGGACGGGGATCGGCAGCAGATTGAGGACACCGAGGCTGATGCTGAGCAGCGCCAGCAACGACAGGAACGACTGCCAGCCGGCCTCGGCCGAAGTGCCGGCCACTTTAGCAATGGTGATTGGGCCGCTCAAGTTCCTGGTCGAAAGCTGCCCGAAGACCAGCTTTTTCAGGGCGTTCAGGGTAAAAACCGTCTTGTCCCGGGTCTCCTGCAACCCTTTCGTCAGGGCACCGACGACACCGTAGTGGAAAGTTCGCACCCGCTCTTCGGGCCAGGACTCCACCACCGGCCCCACACCGATGCGGCCGATGCGCTCCCCGTTGTCGAGCGTCACCGGCTCCGGGGTGACTTCCAGCAGCTTGCGCTCGCCGTCGCGCTCCACTTCAACCTGCAGGGTTTCGCCGGCGCGGGCGCGGACATACTCGGTCCAACTGCTCCAGCCGTCGAAACGCTGACCGTCGGTGGCGAGAATACGGTCGCCCGCCTTCACGCCCGCTCGCTCCGCCGGGCTGTCGGGCACTACCTGTGACAGGACCATGGTGATCGGCGGCGTCCACATCTCCAGGCCGGCCTCCGCCACCGGATCCGGCACCTCCCGGCCGGACAGCCAGCGGTCGATATCCGCCACCATCTGGTATTCGAGTTCGGAATCCGGGTAGCGCACGGCGAACTCGATGGTGCCGGTATCGCCGAGGCGGTTGGCCAGGCGCCAGTTGAGCGCCTGCCAAGTGGGCGTGGGCTGCCCGTCGATGGAGAGGATCTCCTGTTCCGGCTCCAGGCCGGCGCGGGCAGCGATGGAACCCGGCTCCACCGATTTGACGATAGGCACCGGACCGGAAGTACCGCCCAGAAACACAACCCAGAAGAACACGATTGCCAGCAGGAAGTTGGCCAGCGGCCCCGCGGCGGCAATGGCAATCCGGGCCCAGACGCTCTTGCGGTTGAAGGCCTGATCCAGCTGGTCGGCCGGCACCTGGCCCTCACGCTCGTCAAGCATCTTCACATAGCCGCCGAGGGGAATGGCGGCTATGGTGAACTCGGTGCCATGGCGGTCGTAACGGGAGAACAGACGGCGGCCAAAGCCCACGGAGAAGCGCAGCACCCTAACCCCGCAGGCACGCGCCACCAGAAAGTGGCCCAGCTCGTGAAAGCTGACCAGTATGCCGAGGGCGACCAGCGCCCAGATGACCGTCTGAATAAAATCCATAGTGCTAATTCATGCCGTTGCGCGAAATCTTCGCCATTGTGGCCGGGTGACTATCCACCCAGGGCCTCGTACGCCAGCGCCCGCGCATTGCGATCCGCTGCTTCGACTGCATCCAGCCCGGTCAGTTCAACCGACTGCGCGGCTTTCATGACCCGTTCGATGACAGCCGGGATACCGGTAAACGCCAGCCGACCGCCCAGAAAGGCGTCTACCGCCACTTCGTTGGCGGCATTCAGGGCCGTGGGCGCGCTGCCGCCCGCATTCATGGCCTCGCGCGCCAGGCGCAGGCAGGGGAAGCGCGCCATATCCGGCGCCTCGAAATCCAGGCGCCCCCGGGCAATCAGGTCCAGCGCCGCCACGCCGCTGTCGATCCGCTCCGGAAAGGCCAGTGCGTGGGCGATGGGTGTGCGCATATCCGGGTTGCCCATCTGCGCCAGCAGCGAGCCGTCGCGGTACTGCACCATCGAGTGGACGATACTCTGCGGATGCACCACAACGTCGATCTGTTCCGGCCGCGCGTTGAACAGCAGGCAGGCCTCGATAAACTCCAGCCCCTTGTTCATCAGGGTGGCGGAATCCACCGAGATCTTGCGCCCCATGGACCAGTTGGGATGGGCGCAGGCCTCATCCGGCGTCACCCGGTGCAGGCCCTCCGCCGGGCGGGCCCTGAAGGGACCGCCGGAACCGGTGAGCAGGATTTTCTCCACACCGGCACTCTCCAGGCTATCACTGGGCTGCGGCAAGCACTGGAAGATGGCATTGTGCTCACTGTCGATCGGCAGCAGCTGCGCATCGCTGCCGGACAGGGCACGCATGAACACCGGCCCGGCCATCACCAGGGATTCCTTGTTGGCCAGCAATACCTTCTTGCCCGCCTCCACCGCCGCCAGCGTGGGCCGCAGGCCGGCGGCGCCGACGATCGCCGCCATCACGGCATCCACCGCCGGATCCGAGGCCACCCGGCACAGCCCTTCGACACCCCAGAGAATCTCGGTGGGCAATTCCGCGCCCGCGAGCAACTCCCCGAGCTGTTGCGCGCCCTCTTCGCTGGCGACCACGGCGTAGCGCGGTGCAAAGCGGCGACACTGCTGCGCCAGCTCGCCGATACGCTCCCTGGCGGTGAGCGCGAAGACGGAATAGCGCTGCGGATGGCGCGCCAGCACGTCGAGAGTGCTGACGCCGATGGAGCCGGTGGAGCCTAAGACGGTGATGGATTGCATAAAACCTCGGGAACCGGGGACTGAGGATCGGGGACCGGGAAATGCACTGGCCCTACCGATACCAGTCCCCAGCCCCTAATCCCCAGTCCCTACAAATACTTCGGCAACTCGCTGGCCAGCGCCGCCATGGTAAACACCGGCAACGCCGCTGACAGGCTGTCCAGGCGATCCAGGATTCCCCCGTGGCCCGGCAGTATGCGACTGCTGTCCTTGATGCCCCGGTGGCGCTTGAACATGCTTTCCACCAGATCGCCGATCACCGATGCCAGGGCCGTGACCAGCACGCCGAAAGAGAAGAGAACCGTGTTTTTCAGGGGCAGTTCCAGCAGGTAGGAGACCCCCAGCGCCAGGATCAGGCAGGCACCCAGACCGCCAAAAAAGCCTTCCCAGGACTTGCCCGGGCTGACCTCGCGCGCCAGTTTGTGCCTGCCGAAGCGGCGGCCGACAAAATAGGCGCCTACATCCGCGGCCACCACCAGCGCCACCACGAAGAGAACCAGCCAGGCGCCGTGTTCCTGGCCGCGCAGGATCACCAGCGCCAGCCACGCGGGCACCAGTACCAGCAGGCCGATCACGCAGCGCGCCACGCGGCTGCCCCACAGCATGGCGCTGGCCGGGTAACTCTGCACCCAGAGGAAGGCCAGCGCCCACCAGCCGCAGGCCACTGCCAGGATCTGGCGTGCGCGGGAGGTATCGGGGGCGGAGAAATCCATCGCAAATACGTACCTGGCGGTACCGATCAGGGCGGCGCCCAGCGCGGCGAGGAACACAAAGCGCAGGGCGCGATTGAGATTGGAGAGGTTGGCCCACTCCCAGCCGCCCACCAGGATCACCGCCACCGTCGCGGCGGAAAACCAGCTGATGGGGAAGAAGAACAGTGCGCCGAGAAACAGAACCAGCAATACCAGCGCGGTAATTATTCTTTGTTTTAGCACCGTCAAACCCTTTTCTTAGTCTGTTTCCCGTTTCGCTGCCACATCCGCCCGGCGGAGTGCCGGATCGCCGGCCACCGGGATGCCGGCCACCGGGGCGCCAGCCAAAGCAGAGTACAAGATATTGTTGTCGCAGGGAATTTTCCCGCCGGCGCCGGTTCAGGCCCCCGCCGCCAGGCCACCCCGCCCCCGACCGCCAAAGCGGCGATTCCGGCCGCAATAGGCCTCGATCGCCTCGTCCAGTGCCCGCTCGCCAAAATCCGGCCACAGGGTATCCGTGAAATAGAATTCACTGTAGGCGGCCTGCCACAGGATAAAGTTGCTGATACGCTGCTCGCCGCTGGAGCGGATCAACAGATCCACCGACGGCAGATCCACCAGTTGGACATAGTCCGCGAGCGTCCGCTCGGTGATGGATTCCGGCGATCGCCGGCCCGCGGCCACCTCTTCCGCCATGCAGCGGGCCGCCCGGGCGATATCCCACTGACCGCCGTAGTCCGCGGCGATCACCAGGTTGCCGCGGCTGCCATCGCGGGTCATGTCCTCCGCCTCTTCAATCGCTTGCGCCAGGCGCGGCGAAAACCGGTCCCGCCGGCCGATTACCCGCAGGCGCACGCCCTCTTCGCGCATGCGCTGGGCCTCTTTTCGCAGGTAGGAGTGAAACAGGCTCATCAACAGCTCCACCTCCTTCGAGGGGCGCTGCCAGTTCTCGCTGGAGAAAGCAAACAGGGTAAGCGCTTCCACACCGCGGTCCTTGCAGGCTTCGATCAGGTCGCGGATGCGCTCTACGCCGGCCTTGTGGCCGGCGGAGGGGGGCAGACCCCGCTGGGCGGCCCAGCGCCCGTTGCCGTCCATGATGATGGCGATATGGCGCGGGCCGGGGCGCGTCTGCGCGTTTTCGGCGGAACCACTGGAAGACATCAAATTTCCATCAGGTCTTTTTCTTTCTCCGCCAGGGCCTGATCCACCTCGGCGACATGCTTGTCGGTAATTTTCTGGATCTCGTCACCCGCGCGGCGCTCGTCGTCTTCGGAGATTTCCTTCTCCTTCAGCAGGGCCTTTATCTCGGCCAGGGTGTCGCGGCGGACACTGCGGATGGAGACGCGCGCATTCTCCGCTTCGCCCCTGGCCTGGCGGATAAAGTTCTTGCGGGTCTCTTCGGTCAGCATCGGCATGGGGATACGGATCACCGCACCGGCGGTACTGGGGTTCAGGCCCAGATCGGACTTCATGATCGCCTTTTCGATCTCGGGCACCATGTTTTTCTCCCAGGGGGTCACGGCCAGCGTGCGCGCGTCCTCGACATTGATGTTCGCCACCTGGGACAGCGGCATATCGGCGCCGTAATAGGACACGTGAATGCCGTCGAGAATGCTCGGGTGCGCACGGCCGGTGCGGATCTTGTTGAAGTTGCCGGCCAGCGCCTTGAGCGACTTGTCCATACGCGCTTTTGCGTCTTTTTTGATGTCTTCGATCACTGTGTCACTTCCTCTTCGATTAGCGTGCCCTCTTCGCCGCCCACCACGATGTTGAGCAGCGCGCCGGCCTTGTCCATGCGGAAAACCCGCACGGGCAGGTTGTTGTCGCGGCACAGGCAGATTGCAGTTAAATCCATCACCCCGAGCTTTTTGTCCAGCACCTCGTCGAAGGTCAGTTGGTCATAGCGGGTGGCATTCGGGTCCAACACCGGGTCGGCGGAGTAGACGCCATCTACCTTGGTGGCCTTCAGCACCAGTTCCGCCTCGATCTCGATGCCGCGCAGACAGGCGGCGGAATCGGTGGTGAAGAAAGGGTTGCCGGTACCGGCAGCAAAAATCAGCACTTCACCGCGCCCCAGGTGGCGGATTGCCGCCCGGCGGTCGTAGTGGTCGATGATGCCGCTCATCTGGATCGCGGACATCACCCGGGAAGAGATATTGGAGCGCTCCAGTGCATCCCGCAGCGCCAGCGCATTCATCACCGTGGCCAGCATGCCCATATGGTCGCCGGTCACCCGGTCGAGACCCGCCGCGTGCAGCGCTGCACCGCGGAAGAGATTGCCGCCACCGACGACCAGCCCTACCTGTACACCGATCCCCACCAGCTGGCCGATCTCCAGGGCCATCTTGTCCAGCACCTTGGGGCTGATTCCAAAGCCCTGATCGCCCATCAGCTCTTCGCCGCTGAGCTTCAACAGGATTCGCTTGTACTTGCGGTCTTTAACACCGGGCATTCATCGGTTCCTCTTCTGGTGCCACTGTGGGCGCGGACAGGGTCTGCCGCCGAACATTACAACAATTTCGGTCATTTACACAGAGGGGTGCCCCGATGCAGTCCAATCTGGACCCACCGGAGGCACCCCACTGCGAACGGCGCCCGCAGGCGCCCGCCTGTAAAGGCGATCAGGAAGAGGACTTGACCTGTGCCGCCACTTCCGCGGCAAAGTCCACGTCTTCCTTCTCGATACCTTCGCCCACTTCGTAGCGGACAAAGGAAGTCACTTCGGCGCCGGCTTCTTTGACCAGCTTGCCGACGCTGAGATCCGGATTCTTGACGAAGGGCTGTTCCACCAGGCTGTTCTCCTTCAGGAACTTCTTGATGCGACCACCCATCATCTTCTCGACAATCTCGGCCGGTTTGCCTTCCATATCCGGCTGTGCCTTGATGATGTCCTTCTCTTTTTCCAGCACTTCTTCCGGCATATCTTCCGGCTTGCCAACCTGCGGATTGACCGCAGTCACGTGCATGGCGACATCCCTGGCCAGCTCCACATCGCCACCGCTCAGGGCCACGATTGCAGCCATGCGGTTGTTGGAGTGAACATAGGCACCCACTACCGGCGCTGCCACCACTTCGATGCGGCGCACGCCGATGTTTTCGCCGATTTTCTGTACCAGCGCTTCGCGGGCCGATTCCAGCTCGCCCTCCATCAGCGCGGCAACATCTTTCTGGCGGTCGGCATAGGCCTTTTCCACCACACTGGATACGAAAGCCAGGAAGTTTTCATCGCGGGCCACGAAGTCGGTCTCGGAGTTGACTTCAACCAGCACGCCGTAGGAGCCGTCGTCGGCCACTTTCGCTGCAACCACACCGTCCGCAGCAGTGCGGCCGGCCTTCTTAGCCGCTTTCAGGCCGGAGGCTTTGCGCAGGTCCTCGATCGCCTTCTCGATATCGCCGTCCGCCTCGGTCAGTGCTTTCTTGCACTCCATCATCGGCAGGCCAGTGCGCTCGCGCAGTTCTTTTACCATAGACGCGGTAATCGCCATGATTCAATCCTCGGGGTTCTGTCACTTTGATGATTAGAAAAAAGGGGCGGGTGCCTGCCCCGCCCGAAATACGGTTATCACCGTATTCAGCGCGGGACAGGGCACGCGGGCCCCTTTTCGAATTCGCAGTGTAACCACGCTGTGTTACACCACTGCGCCCTGCAATTACTCAGCAGCGGCTTCGTCGTCGCTCGCCTCGACGTATTCGCTCTTCGCAGCGCCGGCACCGGCCTCTGCCGCACCCGCCACTACGGCATCCGCCACGGCGGTGGTGTACAGCTTGATCGCGCGAATGGCGTCGTCGTTGCCGGGGATGACATGGTCGATACCCGCCGGATCGCTGTTGGTATCAACCACACCGATTACCGGGACTCCCAGCTTGTTGGCTTCCTGGATAGCGATGCGCTCGTGCTCGACGTCGATCACGAACAGCGCGTCCGGCAGGCCGCCCATATCCTTGATACCGCCGATGGAGCGCTCCAGCTTATCCATCGTACGGGTGTGCATCAGCGCTTCCTTCTTGGTCAGCTTTTCGAAGGTACCGTCCTGGGACTGGGCTTCCAGGTCGCGGTAACGCTTGATGGAAGCGCGGATGGTCTTGTAGTTGGTGAGCATGCCGCCCAGCCAGCGGTTGCTGACATAGGGCTGGCCAGCGCGCTCGGCCTGTTCCTTGATGGATTTCTGCGCGGCGCGCTTGGTGCCGACGAACAGAATCTTTTTCTTCTGCGCGGCCATCCCCTTGATCACGTCCAGGGCTTCATTGAAAGCCGGGACAGTCTTCTCAAGGTTGACGATGTGAATCTTGTTGCGGGCGCCGAAGATATACTCGTCCATCTTCGGATTCCAGTAGCGGGTCTGGTGGCCAAAGTGCACACCAGCCTGCAGCATATCGCGCATGCTGACTTGGGGCATAAGTAAAACCTCAATTTGTACGGGTTAGTCCTCCACGCATCCCATGCATCAACCCCACCGCCCGGTATAACGAGGCGAAATGGAGCACCCAGACACATGTGCCGATGCGTGTGCGGCGTTGGTTTCACCCCGGGAGCGGCCCGGAGCGGCGCGCTTTATACCATATTGAGTGGTTCGTGGGTAGTGGTCGGTGGGCGGCGGTCAGTGGCCAGCGGGCGACAAGCGCCATACGGTCGCTCACCGCCCACCACTACCCACCAACCACTCATAATCCGCTACAATAGCGCGCCATCGCGGGCCAGGACCTCGCGACCACGCAACAACCCTGGGGACACGAATGACCACAGCTACCAAGACACCGGAACAGATCGCCAAAATGCGTACTGCCGGCCGCCTGGCCGCAGAGGTACTGGAGATGATAGGCGAGTATGTCGTGCCCGGCGTCTCCACCGAAGAGCTGGACCAGCGCTGCCACGACCATATAGTCAATGTACAGAAGGCCATCCCCGCCTGCCTCGGCTATCGCGGCTTCCCCAAATCCATCTGCACCTCCGTCAATGAGGTCGTCTGCCACGGCATTCCCTCCGAGAGCAAGATTCTCAAGAAAGGGGACATCCTCAATATCGATGTGACCGTGATCAAGGATGGCTGGCACGGTGATACCAGCAAGATGTACTTCGTCGGAAAGCCCGCCCCCCACGCCGAACGCCTGGTACGCATCACCCAGGAATGCCTGTACAAGGGCATCGAGATAGTCCGTCCCGGCACCACCCTGGGAGATATCGGCCATGTGATCCAGCGGCACGCCGAGAAGAACTACTACTCGGTGGTGCGCGACTTCTGCGGCCACGGTATCGGCGATGTCTTCCACGAGGAGCCGCAGGTCCTGCACTACGGCCAGCCCGGTACCGGCCTGGCTCTGGAAGAAGGCATGACCTTCACCATCGAGCCGATGGTCAACGCCGGCAAGGCCACTACCCGCGTCCTCGGCGACGGCTGGACAGCCATCACCAAGGACCGCCGCCTGTCGGCGCAGTGGGAGCACACCATGGTGGTGACCGGCGATGGCGTGGAGGTACTGACAGCGCGCGGCGAGGAAAGTTTTTAAAAGCGGGACCCGGGACCCGGGACCCGGCGTAGGGTGCGCCGTGCGCACCGACAAGGTCACAACGACGGCTCGATCCCGGAAAAACACCCGAGTTTGATACGAAGGCCCTGCTGCCGGTGCCTGTTTGCGGGACTGTCTGCGAGAGGGACCGAAGGCGCCGTGAATACCTGGAGCGGCCAAGACACCTCGCAGACAAGCCTCCAGCGATGGATATACGGGGGACGCCTAGTCCGTGTCCCGCAAACAGGCACCGGCGACAGGCCGCCACGGACCAGCTTACGGGCACAAAGCCCCCAGCCCAAACGGATACAAGATGCAGCCGGCCAATATCCCCTACTTCGAACGCCCCCTGTTCTTCTTCGATCAGGCCCGCTTCCGCCGCGCCCTGGAGAGGGGCGAGAAACCGGCGCTGGAGATTTTCAAGGATGCCGCCGGCGGCGCCGAGTGGCAGATGGCCGAGCGCTTCCGCGAGGGCGAGGACGTACGCACCCTGGTTCACGAGCGCGCCCTCTTCATCGACTGCCTGCTGCACTACGCCTGGCACCAGTACGACTGGCCCGACGATATCAGCCTGCTGGCGGTGGGTGGCTACGGTCGCGGCGAACTGCACCCCCACTCCGATATCGACCTGCTGATCCTCACCGATGGCACAGCCCCCGATACCGTGGACAATATCGAGCGACTGGTCGCCTTTCTCTGGGACCTGGGCCTGGATATCGGTCACTCGGTGCGCTCCATCGATCACTGCCTGGAACTGGCCGCAGAAGATATCACGGTGGCCACCAACCTGATGGAGTGCCGCACCGTGGTGGGCGACGACCGGCTCCGCGCCCGGCTGAACGAGCGCATGAGCCCGGAAAAGATCTGGCCGGCCGATACATTCTTCAGCGCCAAATACACCGAGCAGCAACAGCGCCACAGCCGGCAGCAGGCGGCCGAGTACAACCTGGAACCCAACATCAAGAACGCCCCCGGCGGCCTGCGCGATATCCAGACCATCTCCTGGGTGGCCAAGCGCTACTTCCGCGTGCGCACCCTCAAACAACTGCAGGGCAAGGGCTTCTTTACCGAAGAGGAATTCGCCATCCTGCAGTCCGGCGAGGACTTCCTCTGGCGGGTCCGCTACGGCCTGCACCTGCTCGCCGGCCGCGCCGAAGAGCGGCTGCTGTTCGACTACCAGCGCGAGCTGGCGAAACAGTTCGGCTATCTCGACAGCGACACCCAGTTGGCGGTCGAGCAGTTCATGCACAACTACTACCGCATCGTCATGGCGCTGCGGGAACTGAACGACGTGCTGCTGCAATTCCTCGACGAGGCCATACTGCAGCGCGGCGAACGCCAGAGCGTGACGCCCCTCAATGAGCGTTTCCAGCTTCGCGACAAAACCATCGAAGTCACCCAGACCAAGGTGTTCCTGGAGCAGCCCTCGGCGCTGCTGGAAATCTTCGTGCTGATGGCGGAAAACCCGAATATCGAAGGCGTGCGGGCGTCGACCATCCGGCTGATCCGCGAACAGCGCCACCTGATCGACGACGACTTCCGCGCGGACCCACGCAATGCGGAACTCTTCATGCAGCTGCTGCGCTCTCCCCGGGGCCTATCCACCCAGCTGTCGCGCATGACCCGCTACGGCATCCTCGGCCGCTACCTGCCGGAATTCGGCCGCGTCACCGGCCAGATGCAGCACGACCTCTTCCATATCTACACCGTGGATGCCCACACACTGCAGGTGGTACGCAATATGCGCAGCTTCCGCAGCCCCGAGGCCTGGCAGGTACACCCCATCGCGGCGGAAATCCTGTCGCGCATGCGCAAACCGGAGCTGCTGTATATCGCCGGTCTCTACCACGATATCGCCAAGGGCCGCGGCGGCGACCACTCCAGGCTGGGAATCGTCGACGCCGACGCCTTCTGCCGCCGCCACAACCTGCCCTCCCGCGACCGCCGCCTGGTCTGCTGGCTGGTGGAGAAGCACCTGCTGATGAGCCATGTATCGCAGAAGCAGGACATCTCCGACCCGGAAGTGGTGCACGATTTCGCCCGCACCATGGGCGATCGCGAACACCTGGACTATCTCTACGCGCTCACCGTGGCCGATATCAATGCCACCAATCCGGACCTCTGGAACAGCTGGCGCGCCAGCCTGATGCGCCAGCTCTACCAGGCCACCCGCCGCGCCCTGCGCCGCGGCCTGGAAAACCCCATCGACCGCGACGAGATCATCGAGGAGACCCGCGGCCAGGCGCACAACATGCTGCGCGCCATGGGCCTGCCGGCTGCGTCGGTCGACAATATCTGGGCGCAGATGGGCGAGGACTACTTCGTGCGCGAGAGCGCCGACAACATCACCTGGCACACGGCCGCCATCCACCAGTTGCACGCCGCCAACGCAAAGGGCCAGCCCGGCGACACCCTGGTGCTGACACGCAACTCCGGCCCCGGCGAACACGACGGCGCCACCGAGGTGTTCGTCTACACCCCGGACCGCGCCAACGTCTTCGCCGCCGTGGTCACGGGCCTCGACATGCTCAACCTGAACATCCACGACGCACGCCTGTACAATTCCGCCTCCGGCTACACCCTGGATACCTTCTACGTTCTGGACGAATCCGGCCAGCCGCTACTGGACGAGCCGCGCCGCCTGGAACAGATCCGCGACACATTGCAGGAGGAACTGGCGCTGGTGGAGGACTATTCGAAAGTCATCAAACGGAGAATCCCCCGGCGCCTGAAGATGTTCGAAATGGAGACCCGCGCCCACCTGACTACCGAGCCCGGCGATCTCTACAGCACCCTGGAAATCACCTGTGCCGACCGCCCCGGCCTGCTGGCACAGATAGCGCGCATCTTCGTCGACCACGACCTGCGCCTGCACAACGCCAAGATCTCCACCCTGGGCGAGCGGGTCGAGGATATCTTCCATATCACCGACGCCGACGGCGAACTGCTGCGGGACGACGACACCAACCGCGAGCTGGAACAGGCCATCTGCGACGAGCTGGAAGCGATTCAATAATCGGGGCCCGGCTGCGAGCGTATCGCCTGAACCGGCTCTGAGTGAAAGCGCAGAACAACCGGAACAATAATCGACAATGAATCCAAATATCGAAAAGTTACAGCCCTACCCCTTCACGAAACTGGCAAAACTGAAAGAGGGCCTGGAGCCGGCGGACAAGCCCCACATCGCCCTGTCCATCGGCGAACCCAAACACCAACCGCCGGCATTCGTGCGCGACGAACTGATCGACAACCTGGACCGGCTCGCCAGCTACCCGGCCACCAAAGGGATAGAGGCACTGCGCGAGGCCATCGCCCGCTGGCTGTGCGAACGTTTCCGGCTCGGTACCGTCTGTGCCGACACCCAGGTACTGCCGGTCAACGGCACCCGCGAGGCACTGTTCGCCTTCGCCCAGGCAGTGGTATCGCCGGGGGCAAAAGTGCTGATGCCCAACCCCTTCTACCAGATCTACGAGGGCGCCGCACTGCTCGCTGGCGGCACCCCGCACTTTATCAACTGCCGTGCGGACACCGGCTTCAAGCCGGATTTCGCTTCAGTGCCGGATTCCGTCTGGCGCGACTGCGAACTGCTGTATCTCTGCACCCCGGGCAACCCCACCGGCGCCCTGCTGGAAACGGAAGACCTGAAAGCGCTGATCGCACTGGCGGACCGCCATGATTTCACCATCGCCTCCGACGAGTGCTACTCGGAACTCTACTTCGATGAGCAGAAGCCGCCACCGGGCCTGCTGCAGGCCTGCGAAGAACTGGGCCGCGGCGACTACCGCCGCTGCGTGGTATTTCACAGCCTGTCGAAACGCTCCAACCTCCCGGGGCTGCGCTCCGGGTTTGTCGCCGGCGACGCACGGATACTGGAAAAATTCCTGCTCTACCGCACCTACCACGGCTGCGCCATGCCGGTCCCCAGCCAGTTCGCCTCCATCGCCGCCTGGCAGGACGAGCAGCATGTGCGGCATAATCGCGCGCTCTATCGCGACAAGTTTGCCGCCGTACTGGACATTCTCGACGACTGTCTGGATGTCAGCCAACCACCGGCGAGCTTCTACCTCTGGCCGCGGGTCGGCGATGGCGAGGCTTTCGCGCGCGAGCTTTTCCGGCAGCAGCATATCACCGTGCTGCCCGGCGGCTTCCTCGCCCGGGAGGCGGACGGCGCCAACCCGGGCAGGGAGCATGTGCGGATGGCACTGGTGGCGACGCAGGATGAGTGCGTCGAGGCAGCGAAGCGCATCCGAGAATTCTGTTTGTAGGCGCCTGCTGTGACCGCCATGGATGGCGGAATGCCGCCCAGCGGAAATGCAAATTCTGCAGGAGCTTAAAGTTTGTCAGGCGAAACGGGAATGGCTGTAAAGAACCTTCTGAAAAAAGAACGGGTGGAATTCATCCTCCACAAGCTGGAAGAACTCTACCCGGAAACCCCGGTGCCATTGCACCACAAGGACCCCTATACCCTGCTGGTGGCCGTGCTGCTGTCCGCCCAGTGCACCGACGAGCGCGTCAACCAGGTGACACCGGCACTGTGGAAACTGGCCGACAACCCGGCGGATATGGCGAAGGTACCGGTGGAGGAGATCAGGGAAGTCATCCGCCCCTGCGGCCTGTCGCCGCAGAAATCCAAAGCCATCAGCAAACTGTCGCAGATACTGGTCAACGAATACCACGGCCGGGTGCCGGAAAACATGGCCGCGCTGGAGACACTGCCGGGCGTCGGCCACAAAACCGCCAGTGTGGTCATGTCCCAGGCGTTCGGCCAGCCGGCCTTTCCGGTGGACACCCATATTCACCGCCTGGCCCAACGCTGGGGCCTGACCAGCGGCAAGAATGTGGCGCAGACGGAAAAGGACCTGAAGCGGCTGTTCCCGCGCGACAAATGGAACCGGCTGCACCTGCAGATCATTTTTTACGGTCGCGAATACTGTACCGCGCGCGGCTGCGACGGCACCGTGTGCCCCATCTGCACAACCTGCTACCCGGCGCGCAAAAACCCGAAGAAAACGAAGAAGGCCTGATTGTGACTGAACCCTCAATTGTCCTCTACGGCATCAAGAACTGTGACACCGTCAAGAAAGCTCGCAAGTGGCTGGAGAAGAATACGGTCGAATACCGCTTTCACGATTTCCGCGAAGACGGCATGGACAGCGTCCCCCTGAAGGAATGGCTGGATGAATTCGGCTGGCCGCAGGTCCTGAACCGCCGCTCCACCAGCTGGCGCGCGCTCGACGACGGGCAGAAGGAAGCCATGGACAACGCCACCGCTCTGGCGCTGGCCGGCGACACCCCCACCCTGATCAAGCGGCCGGTCACCGTCGCCGGCGACAGCACACTGTTCGGTTTCAGGGAAGCCGACTTTTCAGAGCTGGTTTAGGAAACTTCGTAGGATGGGCAAAGCGCAGCGTGCCCATCAAATGGCGTTGAGTGATGGGCACGTCGCTGCGCTCCTTTGCCCATCCTACAAAAACGCAAGACATTGAATAAACGGGAAGGATCATGAGCGACATTTACAGCATTGGATTTGGCGTCGGCACCCGCAACAGCAAGGGCGACTGGCTGGAAGTCTACTACCCGCAACCACTGTTCAAGCCGGATGCGAAAATCGCCGACGCGGTTACCGAAGCGCTGCAACTCGACGGCAGCAACGCCGCCATAGACCTGGAGCCGACACAGCTGCAACCGCTGGCGAGCAAACTGGACGCCGCCGGCGCCACCGAACAGGCGGAAATCCTCAAGCAGTTCGCCCACAGCGAACGTCCGCTGGTGGCCACGGTACTGTTCACCGACGAGGCGCCGCAGAATGTGCCCGAGGGCTACCTGAAGCTGCACCTGCTGTCCCACCGGTTGGTGAAACCCCACGAAACCAGCCTGGACGGCCTCTTCGGCAAACTGGTCAACGTCGCCTGGACCAACCGGGGCGCCATCGACCTGGACGAACTGCCGCAGCGACAGCTACAGGCGCGCCTGAACGGCGAGCACCTGGACGTGGCCTGCGTGGACAAATTCCCGAAAATGACCAACTACGTGGTCCCCGCCGGTGTGCGTATCGCCCACACCGCACGCGTGCGCCTCGGCGCCTACCTGGGTGAAGGCACCACCGTGATGCACGAGGGCTTCGTCAACTTCAATGCGGGTACCGAGGGCCCGGGCATGATCGAGGGCCGTATTTCCGCGGGCGTTTTTGTCGGCAGCGGTTCCGACCTGGGCGGCGGCTGCTCCACCATGGGCACCCTGTCCGGCGGGGGGAATATCGTCATCTCCGTGGGCGACAACTGCCTGCTGGGCGCCAACGCCGGTATCGGCATTCCCCTGGGCGACCGCTGCACCGTGGAAGCCGGCCTGTACATTACCGCCGGCACCAAGGTGGCACTGCTGGACGACGGCGGCAAACTGGTAGAACACGTCAAGGCGCGGGACCTGGCGGGCAAGTCCGATCTGCTGTTCCGCCGGAATTCCACCAGTGGCGCCGTGGAGTGCCGGACCAACAAGAGTGCGGTGGAGCTGAACGAGGCGTTGCACAATAACTGAGCGGACTCGGGACTCGGGACTCGGGACTCGGGACTCGGGACTCGGGA
>NZ_JAPIVK010000050.1 GCF_026183675.1 Microbulbifer halophilus | reverse complement strand
AAAAAGTGCTGGTTTTTAAGAGTTTTTCTACAGCCTGAACGCCGCCATCTGCGGCGGCCGTAACGTATTTAGCGCGAAGCGCGTTGTGTAGGCCGTCCGCAGCATGGCCTGGTTATGAGTATTACTTGCCATAGACGTAAAAGCTGAAGCTTACTGCGCAGCACACAACCACTAGACCCAAAATTTTTGCTGCTATTTTTCCTGGTATTTCTGGAACGGGATGTCTGTATTTCTGTCTGCGGCCAAATACCGTTGTGTGCGAACGTGAGCCATAAGGCGAGAATACTGCAAAATATGCCATTGCTCCTGTAGCCACAGAGAAAGCTAGCCATCCGAAGAAATTTGAGAAGGTAAGCTTCTCAATTGAATAGGTCGTGTACAAGAATATACTACCAATAAATAATACAGCCACGATCACTCTTTTCATGGGCAACTCGGACTCATAACAGTTATATCGTGGTCCTCACGACGGATATCACCTTGAAGCATATCCAAGGCTGAAATTAGCGACAGAATGTCGCCAATCCCCCATCCCGTCAAGGTTTCAGCCAAACTGGAACCGCCGTTTCATTTACGATAATCAATCCCGATGACGCGTATCCCGGTTTTTGCCATGCCGCACAAGCCTCTGATTTTCTGCAGGTTTTTGACATTTCCCGGGGCGCTGCGGAAATATCGGTCGCAGGGGCCGAAATGTCTGGCCCTGTCTGGTCATTTTCAGGTGTTGGTTGATTTTTCGTCGATCGGTGGGGAGGGCAGGGGATCCCCGAAGCATATCTGCAAGCTGGGAAGGGAGAAGAGAAGGCGCTGCGAGGGCCCCGGGTGGCGAGAGTCCGCAGCTATCGTAGGTTAAGCGAACAATCCCTGCTCACTTTCTAGGCGCCGATGAATCGCCCCGCATCACCCGCAGGAGATCCTCCGCCCGAATCGGCAGGGCTCGCATGCGGACTCCTGTTGCGGCGAAAATCGCGTTGCCAATCGCTGGGCCCACCACGGTGGTTGCCGGTTCGCCGAGGCCTACGGGCATCTCGGTGCTGTCGACAAACTCCATTTCGATTTCCGGCACATCGCGCATGCGCAGCGGGGTGTAGCTGTTCAGGTTGGTGTCGACCACCTGGCCTTTCTCGAAGTGGGTGCCTTCGTGCAGGGCCAGGCTGACGCCCCATAGGGCGGCGCCCTCCACTTGGGCGCGAGCGCCGTCCGGGTGGACGACGGTGCCGGCGTCGGTGACCAGGGTGAGTTTTTCCACGGTGGGGCGGCCGGTTTTGCGGTCTACGTGTACGCGGGCCACGCACGCGGTCCAGGTGGGCATATTGCGCTCCTGGCCGTAGGTGGTGGCGACGCCCAGGCCAGTGTCCGCGGGCATTTCGCTGCCCCAGCCGGAGATTTCCTGTACGCGGCGCAGCACATTGGCCTGGCGTGAGGCGCCGCCGACAGAGTTGGGTGAAGAGCCGGCGTTTTTGCCTTCGGCTTTGAGTTTTTCCAGGCGGAATTCGATCGGGTCCTGTCCCACTTTGTGCGCCGCCTCATCCATGAAGCTTTCCAGTGCCCAGTTGACCCAGCCGGACCCCACGGAGCGCAGCCAGCCGGGGCGGAAGGTTTCGTTGGCGAGGTCGTTGGAGATGGCGCGGAGGCGGTTGGCGCCGACGGTGTACCAGTGCATGGCGCCCTGTATGGAGAAGGGGTCGTACATGCCGCCGGAGATACCCTCGGCGAGAAAGTCGGGCACCATCACCTGGGTTGGCCAGCCGGCGGTGGCGTGGTGTTCCATGCCGGTGACTCTGTTGTCGCCGTCGAAGGCCATACGCATTCGTTGCACCGACGGGGAGCGCAGGGAGTCGAAGCGGATATCGTCCTCGCGCGTGAGCACCAGCTTTACGGGTTTGCCCAGGGCCTTGGCGGCCAGGGCGGCGGGTACGGCGTAGTCGCCGTTGAGCCGGCGCCCGAAGCCGCCGCCGAGCATATAGGTTTTCATCACCACTTTTTCCTGCGGTACGCCCAGGGCCTCGGCCAGAGTGGGAATGATCAGGGATTGCCACTGGTTGCCGGTGTGGATTTCCCAGGTGCCATCTTTTTCCCGGGCCAGGGCGTTGACCGGTTCCAGCTGGAAGTGCAGGGCGCTGTGGGTGATGTATTCGGCTTCCAGGGTGGAGTCCGCTTCGGCGAAGGCTTTTTTCGCATCGCCGTCGTTGACCACCACCACGCCGGCGTCGCCGCTGTCAATCAGTTCGCGCCCGCGATCGAGGATGGCTCTTTCATCGATATCGGCGGTTTTGCCCGGCGTCCAGTCCACCTCGATTTTATCGGCCGCGATATTGGCGGCGTGGAAGCTGTCGGCAATCGCGATCGCCCAACCGGGCACGGTGCCGGACGGATCTTCCAGTACGATGGTTTCCCGGTAGCCGGGAATATCCCGGGCGGCGCTGTCGTCGATCTTTTTTACGGTGGCGCCGTAGCGGGTAGGTGGAATCAGCGGGCGCCCGAAGACCATGCCCTCAACTTTTGCGTCCAATCCGTAGAGGGCCTTGCCATCGGTTTTGTCGGGAATATCCAGGGCCTTTGCCGGCTCGCCGATCAGTCGCCGCTCGCTGGCGGGCTTGATCGGCATTTTCTTCAGTTCATCTTCGCTGAAGCTGCGGCTGAGGCCGCCGCTGCGGACCAGATCCGCGTAGCTGATGGACTGGCCGCCGGCAATCACGCGGCCGCTGCGCGCCCGGCACTGGTCCGGGGATACGCCCATCTGCCGGGCGCCTTCCTCGATCAGCGCGATGCGGCCGGCGGCGCCGGCCTGGCTCAGGGGGATATAGCTCTGCCATACGGACCAGCTGCCGCCGGTAACCATCAGGCCCCACTTGGGATCGCTGTCGACATGATCGAGGGAGACCTGGTCCCAGTCCGCCTCCAGTTCGTCGGCGACGATACGGGCGAGGGCGGTGCCGATATGCTGGCCCATTTCCGCCTTGGCGATATTCACCACGATATGCCCGTCTTTCCGGATCCGGTACCAGATGGTGGGCTCGAAAGCGCCCTCGGCGGCGGCACCGGTGGGATCGGCCAGGCTCAGCGGCGAGCGGGCGAAGGCGAAAGTGAGGCCGGCGCCCGCCATACCGATAATGAAACCGCGCCGGCCCAGGTCCGGTGTGTCGCTGTCGGCGGACGCGCTCTTGGGAAACTTAAGCATGGTCGGCCCCCGGGTTGTCTTCGCCGGCGTCCGCGCGCATACGGCCGGCGGCCAGCTTGATCGCCTCGCGGATGCGGATATACGCCATGCAGCGGCACAGGTTGCCGCTCATGACATGGTCGATCTGTTCGTCGGTGGGGTTGGGGAAATCCGCCAGCATGGCCGCCGCCTGCATGATCTGGCCGGGTTGGCAGTAGCCGCACTGGGGTGTCTGTGTCTCTACCCAGGCCTGTATCAGCGGGTGTTCGCCGTTTTGCGACAGGCCCTCGATGGTGGTGACTTCGGTGTCGGAGACGCCACTCACCGGTGTAACGCAGGAGCGCACGGCGCGGCCGTTGACGTGTACCGTGCAGGCGCCGCAGAGACCGATACCGCAGCCGTACTTGGTACCGGTAAAACCGATGTCGTCGCGGACGACCCACAACAGCGGCGTCTCCTCCGGTACATCCACTTCTGCCCGCTGGCCGTTGATCCGGAATCTGGTGCTCATTGACTCCCTCCCTGGTGAGGCGCAGCGGTACCCGTCTGCTGGCGCAGTTCTTCAAGTCGTTTCTCCAGGCCGTCCCACGCCGGCCGGTCCGCGCGTTTGCGCAGGAACTGCGCCAGCTCGACGATATCCCGGTTGTCCAGGCGGGCGAAGTCCGGCATAACCACGCCCGGCGTCCCCTCGTTGGCGGGAATGCCCTGCAACAGGACCCGCAGCAGGTTGGTGGGATCCGCGGCGGTGACGGCGCTGTTGAGGCTGAGCTCTGCGCGCAGGGCGATGGGATTGTCTGCCGCGTTGTAGTGGCAGGCGGCGCAGGCTGCCATATACACGTTTTCGCCGTAGCCGCGATCCCCGTCCGTGCGCTCGTGGGCCGCTTCAATGATCTGCCCGGCTTGTCGGTCCACACCATCTGCCTCCTCCGGGCCGGCAAGTGAGGCCAGGTAAATGGCAATTGCACGGATATCGCTGTCCGGTGCCCGCTCCAGGCCCTGATGCACCACTTCGCCCATGGAGCCCACGGCCACACCCTGGTAATCGGTCTGCCCCTCGCGCAGGTAATCGTAGAGCGTGTCGCTATCCCAGTGCACCGGAACCGGTTGCTCGGTATTCAGCGCCGGTGCATACCAGTTGTCCACCAGTGCGCCGGCGTAGGCCTTATCCTTTTTCTCCGCACCGAAAGCGTTGCGCGGTGAGTGGCAGGCCGTGCAGTGGCCGGCCCCCTCCGCCAGGTAGGCGCCTCGGTTCCAGTCGTCGCTCTGCTGGGGATCCGGTTGCAGCGGATCCCTGGAGAAGAACAGCAACTGCCAGCCCCACTGCAGGAAGCGCAGGTTGAAGGGGAAATGCAGGGCGTTTTCCGGCGGGGTATAGGCCACCGGTTCCCGTGTCATCAGGTAGGCATAGAGCGCATCCAGGTCTTCGTCTGTGAGGTTTTTGAAGTGGGTATAGGGAAATGCGGGATAGAGGTAGGAGCCATCGCGGGCCACCCCCTCGCGCATGGAGCGCACAAACGCCTCGCGGGACCAGTTGCCGATACCGTCTTCCGGGTGCGGGGTGATATTGGTGGCATAGAGGCTGCCGAAGCCGGTGGGAAACTCCCGGCCGCCGGCGTAAGGATCATCTTCGTTGACAGTGTGGCAGGTGGCGCAGTTGCCGATACCGGCCAATACCCGGCCGCGCTCTACCTGCTCCGCACTGAAGGACGAGGCGCCGGGTGTTTCCACCGCGGCAATCGACGGTTTGCGAATCAGGAAGAAAAGCGCAGCGAGGATGATCAATACCACCACGAGTACCGTGGCCAGGGTTCGGCCCATGTCGAAACCTCTTGCAGTAACCAGTCACCGGGGCCGCGTTTTATCTGGATGAAGCGGCGGGTATGGCGCGCCGGGAATCCGGCAGATCAGTCACTGTATAGCACCTGGTGAGGGTGGCTTCGGGAATTTCGATCGGTTATCGGTCAGATGGCGGCAATAACTTCTTCTTTCCATACGGAATACAGGGTTTCAGCTGACCACTGTTATTGCCAGGCAGTTCTTCCAGGCCAATTCGCAGGATGGGCAAAGCGCAGCGTGCCCATCATCCCCTGTCACTGATGGGCACGTCGCTGCGCTCCTTTGCCCATCCCACAAGGAGCGTTGTCTTATCTTAGTGCCGTATGGGTCAGGCCAGAGAGCAGGAGCCACAGTGCGGGAATGATGGCGGCCAGCCACCTCGCCGGGCCGCGGAGTGCGATCAGCACCGCGCCGAGGGTGGCGATGGCGGTGGGGTCCGGATGGATACCGAACACTTCCGCCCCGTACCAGGAGTGGCCGCCCAGTGGTGCGAGCAACGGCAGGCCGGCCAGGCCGAAGAGGGCGATGGCGATACCGGCCATCACCGGCGGGCTCGTGTATCGCGGCAGTTGTGCGGGACCGCGGTGCACAAACGCGATCGATAACAGAAGCGCTGCCTGTGCCAGGAAGGCCCAGCCGATATAGCCGCCGGCCCAGTTGAGCTCCGCATAGCGCTGCATGAAAAAAGCCACGGCGACAAAAGTCCAGGGCGGAACCAGCAACAGGCAGGCGAGACGCGTGCGGTTTTTCAGTGCCAGGAACAATGCGGTGGCGCCCAGTGCCAGCATCAGCAGGTGCAGCGGCCAGAAGGCCTCGCCCATCCGCTCCAGCAGGCGGAAATAGATATCTGCCGTAAATGGAATAAAGTCCTGGAGGTGGTAGCTGGCCCAATCGCTCATAGGGACTCGATAAACCTCGCCATCCGCTGCCGGGTACTGGTGGAGGGCAGGGGTGCCCGACCAGCGCGCATATTCTCGTTCATATGCTCGACGCGGGTGGTGGCGGGGATGGCGCAGCTTATCGCCGGGTGGCTGACGATAAACTTCAGCAGAAAATCGGCCCAGGTACGGCAGCCGCATTCCTCAGTGGCCCATTCGGGAACTTTCTCGCCACTGCGTTTCAGGCCCTTGATCAGGCTGCCACCGTCGTAGGGCCGGTTGGCAATCACGGCGATCCCCTTTTCCCTCGCCAGCGGCAGCAACCGATCTTCCGCCTCGCGGTGGGTGATGTTGTAGGTGAGCTGGGCGAAGTCGATATCCTCGCTGGCCATGATCTGCTCGAACTCCCAGTGGCGGCGCCCGTGGGAAGTGGTGATGCCGATATGGCGAATCTCGCCTGCGGCTTTCATTTCCCGCAGAGCCGCCAAATGTTCGCGCCAGTCCGTCAGGTTGTGAATCTGCATCAGGTCGAAACCTTGCACACCCCAGCGCCCAGCCAGTTCGGCCACCTGTTCCCGCGTTGAACCGCCGGCCGGGCTCCAGACCTTCTCCGCCGAAAGTAGGCTTTCCGGAATCCCCAGGCGCTTTAGCGCATAGCCGATGGTATCTGCCGCCGAGCCATACATGGGCGAGCAATCCACCAGACCACCGCCTTGCCGGAAGAAGGCCTGCATCACCCGGGTGCGTGCATCCAGTAACTGCGGATCATTGCCCACATTGAACGTGCGCCAGGTGCCCATGCCGATAACGGGCAGCTTTTCATCGGATCCCGGGATGGGCTTTGCCAGCAACGCCGTGCTTTCGGCCAGCAGTGATCGCGGCAGGGCAGCGGCGGCCAGGCCGGCGCCGGTCAGTTGTAGAAGCTGTCTACGTGTGAGTCGGTTTTTCATGGCGAACGCGGTTTCAGGCTGTCAGGTCGGCACAGGGCAGTGATCAACACCAGGACAAAGCATGCCAGTACGAACACTTTATTGACAAACCAGTTGGTGCGCCAGATGGACCACTCCGGATCGGCCAGGAACTGAATGAACAGGGCGACAATAATGATGATCTCCACAACAGACATGCCGATCGCGAGGGCACGGACATAGCGCGGCTGCGCCAGCAATGCCCAGCCCAGCCAGATATGTGCGAGTGGCCACAGGTCCCAGTAGATATGGTTGTTCCAGGGGGCGCCGTTGGCCAGCGCGAAGCCGATTGGGAACAGGTATTTAATAAAGACTGTCCAGGCGGCGAGAATAAACAGCAGGTGTGCGAGGAAAGCGTTCCAGGTATTCGAAGGGGATTGGATGGATACTGTCATTGCGACTCTCCTGCGACGTAAAACCATGGCTGCTTGTGCAGAAAATCGATCAGTTCATCGCGGAAGAGCCTGGCTCGGACAGACAGTGTGCGCTGGTAGGGCCAGACCAGGTATATATCCCGATGGGGCCCCTGCCACTGTGGCAGGACTTGTATCAACTCACCGTCATTCAGGCTTTCGTGAACCATGCTCATTGGCAACAGGGCGATACCGGCCCCTGCCTTCACCAGGTTCAGGGTGATCTGCATATCGTTGCTGATATGACGATGCTCCCTCGGGATTTCGATGCTCTGGCCACCGCACTGCAGCACCCAGTCGCTGAACATTTCGGCGGCGATACTGGGGAAGACGTCCAGCGTGTCTATTGTTGACGGGAGCTTTCCGGTAACTTTTTCAGCGGCTACAAGTACCAGGGGGATGGTACCGATCAGCTTTTGGATCAGGGACGAATTCATCTGTGGCCCCGACCGCAAGGCTATATCTGACTGGTTGGAAATCACATCCTCGGCGGGGTCGCCGAGCTTTATTTTCAGTGCGATATCGGGATGGTTGGCTACGAACCCCTGCCAGAAAACGTCCAGGGGACCGCTGCCCAGGTTTGTCGGTGCCATCACCTTGAGTTCGCCGCTCGGACTGTTGATCGCCTGGTCCAGGTGGTCGAGGCGTCTGTCCAGTGCGGTGATAAACTCGGCGCACTCCCGATAGTACAAAAGCCCCGCCGGTGTAAGCGTCAATCCCCTGCTTGAGCGATGAAAGAGCTCGCTGCCCAGCGCTTTCTCCAGCTCATTGACCCGCCGCGAAACGGTGGCCACCGTCATACCGAGTGCCTGGGCGGCGTTGGTCAGGCTCTGTTGATCAGCAGCGTTGATAAAGATCTTCAGGTTATCCAGCATGCTTTCCATATTTGCAAAATGTGTTTCCGATTTTAACGATACACTACAAATATGGGATGGTGATAGTCTGTTCCCCACACTTGCTGAGAGGGGAGAGTTATGAAACATCGATTGATCTTCGCCACCCTGATGTCGTTTGTGCTGACGCTGTTTATGTCTGCCTGGGTGACTTTTATCAATATGGGAGCGATTGAAGGGTTCGTGCGCTACTGGCTCTCGGCCTGGATGCTGGCATGGCCTGCCGCGGGGCTGATCTCCTTTCTGTGCGGACCGCAAATCCACCAGTTGGCGTTGGATATCGCCAGGAAGGTTTGAACGAGCCGGCACGGCAATCCAGGTTGATCGCGAGTATTCCTGGTTGGCTTACCAGGAGTCCGGATATTCCTCGTGCGTAACAAGCTCGTTGTCAAAACAGGACCAGGCCGCCCGCGAACCCCAGAAAATACGATCGCTGGGATCGATGGGTGGTTCCTCATCCAGCGATCCGGCGGGGATGATCATTCGCTGCCCATCGCGCGTTGGCCGCGGCAGCGGGCTGCCGCACTGGCCGCAGAACCATTTGCCGAAGCTCTTCGCAGTGGGCAGGTCGTAGCGCTGGATTTTATCCTCGCCGGAGAGCCACTGCAGTTGTGTCGGCTCGGCGATCATATTGGTAGCGTGACCGGTGCCGGTGGCCTTGCGGCAGCGTTGGCAGTGGCAGTGCACCAGTTTGTGGTAGGGCGGGTTGATCTGGTAGGTGACCTGGCCGCAGAGGCAGCTACCGTGTAAGCCGGATTGGTCCGTTGCTTTATTCATTGCAATCCCTCCATTCAGTTTCCGGGGAGTGACTGAGTGTATGCAAGATACAGACCGGCGGCAATCGGGCAGTGGTGGTAGTCGAGTAGGATGGGCAAAGCGCAGCGTGCCCATCAGGTTTCCGGGTGATGGGCACGTCGCTGCGCTTCTTTGCCCATCCTACGGAGCTGCTTGCGGCGTGGCCCCCGGACTATTCGCCTGCAAGCAGGCTCCTACAATGCGGCATATCGCAGCAATATCATGGATTCAGTACGAGCAACTCGGGCGCCACCACATTGAAATCCAACGCCATGGTCACACTGAGCGCGGTTATGGTGACAATCGAGAATGCGAACACCTGCCGCGCCCAGCCGGTAACATCGATATCGCGCCGGTACCCCCGCAGCGCCATTGCTAGCCACCACAGGCTGGTTGTACAGGCCACCGCCATAAAGGCGGCGCCCGTGTAACCGCTCAGCGGCAGCAGTACCGTCACCAGGCTGAATACGGCGATATACAGCACGATATGCAGCTTGGCCTTGGCCACGCCCTGGGCCACGGGCAATACCGGAATACCGGCGGCCTCGTAGTCCCGGTAGCGAAATATCCCGATGGCGTAGGAGTGGGGCATCTGCCACAGGCAGAACATCACCAGCAGGATCATGGCGCCGGCGTCGCACTGCCCGGTGACCGCACAGTAGCCGACCACCGGCGGCATGGCGCCGGACAGGGCACCCACCAATGTGCCGTAGATGGAATAGCGCTTCAGGTACAGGCTGTAGAGCCCCACGTAGACGAGAAAACCAAGCGCGGTAAATGCCACGCTGATCCCGTTGGTATATACCGCCAGCAGCGCAAAGCCGGCCGCGCCCAGCAGCAGCCCGAACACCAGCGCCGCACGCGCCGACAGCTCGCCGGTTGCGGTGACGCGGTTGCGGGTGCGCTGCATGCGCGCGTCGATATCCCGGTCGATACAGTTGTTGATGGCGCAGCCGGACGCCACCACCAGCGACAGGCCGATCACCGTTGCCAGGAACAGCGGCCAGTCGATCTCGCCGCGGGCGGCCAGGAAAAAGCCGCCTGCAACGGAGATCAGGTTGCCGGCGATAATCCCGGGTTTGGTGACCTTGAAGTAATGTCGGATCGAGGTGGACATACTCAGTACATCATCATGGCGTTGGCACTGTAGATGATCCACACCGAAAGCCCCACCACCATGACGATGATCAGTGCGGTAAACAGGAAGGTAAAGGTATTGGCCTTGCCCGCTGGCGTGAAATCCAGGTGCAGGAAATATTTCAGGTGCACGATCACCTGGATCACGGCCATGGTCACCACCAGCGGGATCGCGGTGGATTTTTCAAATTGCCCGGTCATGATCGCCCAGAAGGGGAGGGCGGTAAGGACTACGGACAACACAAAACCGACCAGGTAAGACCTGACGCTGCCGTGATCCATTTCGTGCGCGTTGGAAGCGTGCGAGCTCATTACAGTACTCCCATCAGGTAGACAACGGAAAATACACAGACCCAGACGATATCCAGGAAGTGCCAGAACAGGCTCAGGCAGCTCAGTCGCGTCACCGTCTGGTTGCCGAGGCCGCGTTTGACGACTTCCAGCATCATCACCGCCATCCAGATCAGGCCGGCGGTCACGTGCAGGCCGTGCATGCCCACCAGCGCGAAGAAGGAAGACAGGAAGGCACTGCGGGACGGGCCATTGCCCTCGGCGATCAGGTGGTGGAATTCATTCACCTCCATGCCGATAAACACGGCGCCCAGTGCAAAGGTCACCAGCAGCCAACCCAGAGTGGTGGCGCGGTTCTGCTTGTGCGCGCCAATCATGGCAAAGCCGTAGGTGATACTGCTCAGCAGCAGCGCCGCGGTCTCGATGGCCACATAGTCCAGCTCAAAAATATCCCGGCCGGATACGCCGCCGGCAGTGTTCATAAACAACACCGCATAGGTGGCGAAAACCGATGCGAACAGCAGGCAGTCCGTCATCAGGTAAATCCAGAAGCCGAATATCGTATTGTCACCGGTATCGTGGTGCGCGTGGTCGTCCGCTTGCCAGTTGGTTTTATCGGCCAGGTACGCCGCTTCCGTCATGGTATTCATGCCGGTACCTCCTCGGGTTCTTGCTTCAACGGCGCCACGCCTACCTGTTTCAGGTAGGCGGATTCAGTGCGCTCTATCTCATTGGGTTGCACGTAGTAGTCCACATCGTTGCTGTAGGCCCGCAGCAGGAAAAACACCACGGAAGCCACCAGCCCGGCCACCGCCAGCCAGCCGATATGCCAGATGGCGGCAAAACCGAAGGTGGTGATGGCGCCGGCAATCAGGATGCCGGAGGGTGTGTTTTTCGGCATATGGATGGGCGCGTAGCTGGCCGGCCGCTGGTAGGCGATGCCCTGTTCCTTCATATCGGTAAACGCATCGATATCGCGCACCCGCGGCAGCTCGGCAAAGTTGTAGAACTGCGGCGGCGAGGCGGTGGACCATTCGAGTGTGTGGCCGTTCCAGGGATCGCCGGTGGTATCGGGGTTCTGCTCGCGCTGGCGGAAGGCGATATAGAGCTGCACGAATTGCAGCACGATACCCACCAGGATGATCACGGCACCGGCGCAGGCGATGTACAGCCAGATATTCCAGTCCGGGTTGTCGGTGTGGTTCAGGCGGCGGGTCATGCCGAGGAAGCCGAGCACGTACAGCGGCATAAATGCCACGTAGAAACCCACCTGCCAGCACCAGAAGGAGGCCTTGCCCAGGCGCTCGTTCAGATGGAAGCCCATGGCTTTCGGGAACCAGTAGGCGAAGCCCGCCAGGTAGCCGAACACGGCGCCGCCGATAATGGTGTTGTGGAAGTGGGCGATCAGGAACAGGCTGTTGTGCAGTACATAGTCCGCGCCCGGCACGGCCAGCAGTACGCCGGTCATGCCGCCGATGGTGAAGGTCACCATAAAGCCCAGTGTCCACAGCACCGGCACTGTCATTCGCAGGCGGCCGCGGTACATGGTGAACAGCCAGTTGAACAGCTTCACCCCGGTGGGCACGGCGATGATCATGGTCATGATGCCGAAGAAGGCGTTGACGTTGGCACTGGAGCCCATGGTGAAGAAGTGGTGCAACCAGACAATAAAGCCGAGGATGGAAATCGCACCGCTGGCCCAGACCATGGAGTTGTAGCCGAACAGGCGCTTGCCGGTAAAGGTGGAAATCACTTCGGAGAAAATACCGAAGGCCGGCAGGATCAGGATGTACACCTCCGGATGGCCCCAGGCCCAGAAGAGGTTGATATACATCATGGCGTTGCCGCCAGCGGCATTGGTGAAGAAGTGGAAGTTCAGGTAGCGATCCAGCGTCAGCAGGCCCAGCACCGCGGTCAGGATCGGGAAGGAGGCCACGATCAGGATATTCGCCCAGGTACAGGTCCAGGTGAAGATGGGCATCTGCATCAGTTTCATGCCCGGTGCGCGCATCTTGAAGACCGTCACCAGGAAGTTGACCCCGGTCAACAGCGTGCCGATGCCCGATATCTGTAGCGCCCAGATATAGTAATCGACCCCCACGCCGGGACTGAACGACAATTCCGATAGCGGCGGATAGGCCAGCCAACCGGTCTTCGCGAATTCGCCCAGGCCCAGCGACAGGTTGATCAACACCGCGCCGCCGGCGGACAGCCAGAAGCTCAGGTTGTTCAGGAACGGAAAGGCCACGTCGCGGGCGCCGATCTGCAGCGGCAGGGCGATGTTCATCAGGCCGATCATGAAGGGCATGGCCATAAACATGATCATGATGACGCCGTGGGCGGTAAAGATCTGGTCGTAGTGCTCCGGCGGCAGGTAGCCTTCGGCACCGTTGGTGGCCAGCGCCAGTTGGGTGCGCATCATGATGGCATCGGAAAAACCGCGTATCAGCATGATCAGGGCCAGCACGATATACATGACCCCGAGACGTTTGTGGTCGACGGACGTCAGCCAGTCGCGCCAGAGCACCCCCCATTTTCTGTAAACGGTGATGGCCACGGCGATGGCGATGCCGGCCAGGCCGACCACCGCAAGCGTAATCATGATGATGGGCTCGTGAAAGGGAATCGCATCGAGCGATAGATTACCGAGTAGGGACATGGTAACTCCTAGGCCTCCTCAGGTTTTTCGGCACCGGACAGTGCCGCGGCATGTTCAGAGGCTGAATGTTCGGGGGACGCGTGCGCCGGCCCCTGATTCCAGTCGTTGTAGTTCTGCATGTACTTGTGGATGATCCCGTGGAAAAGGCCATCGCTGACGCGACCGAAGTGCTCCACCGGGTGGTTTTCGCTCGGTTTCGCCAGTTCCGAATAGCGCTCACTGGTGAGGGCAGGGCTTTCGCGCTTCAGTGATGCAACCCATTTTTCGAAGCCGGCCTCGTCGGTGGCCACTGCCTCGAACTGCATATCGGAGAAGCCCGCGCCGCTGTAGTTGGCCGAGAAGCCTTCGTAGGAACCGGGTTCGTTGGCGATCAGGTTCAGCCGCGTTTCCATGCCGGCCATGGAGTAGATCTGGCTGCCGAGCTGCGGAATGAAGAAGGAATTCATCGTGGACTCGGAGGTGATCTTGAACTGCACCGGCACATCGGTCGGGAATACCAACTCGTTCACTGATGCCACGCCCTGTTCAGGATAGATAAACAGCCACTTCCAGTTGAGAGATACCACTTGCACTGTCAGCGGCTCGCGCTTGTGTGCCAGCGGTTTGTAGGGGTCCAGCGCGTGGGTGGAACGCCAGGTAATTGCGCCCAGGATTGCGATGATTGCGACAGGCACCAGCCAGATGATGGTTTCGATCTTGCCGGAGTGGGCCCATTTGGGCGCGTAGATTTCGTGATCCCGTCCCTCGCGATACTTCCAGGCGAAGTACAGCGTCATGACAATCACGGGAATCACCACCAACAACATCAGCAGGGTCGAGATAATAATCAGGTATTTCTCGTCGACACCCACCTGGCCTTTGGGGTCGAGCACGCCACCCTGACAACCCGCCAGTGCGAACACGGCGGCGGCCAGCGCAGCTTTTCTTAGGCTACGAACTAACACGAGGAGAGATCCTCCCAACACGGAGGTTTACAACATCTGCCCGATGGAGAGGCAGTACGGACAACGCAAAGCCGCTCCCGCGAACCGGATCGAGTCGCGATGAGTGACAGGATTGCCGGGCGCAACGCACACGACGGTGAAACCTGTTCAGGAGGCGGCTATGCGAAGAATCGGGAGCTGACCGGCGGAATCGGCCGGCGTATCAGATGGCGAGAGGGGGAGCCCGGCAGCCGTGGGCCGTACGCGGGGTAGAGCAGAGCGCTGGCGCGGCCGGCAGCAGGTGGCGCAGATACCGCAGGAAAACGGTGCGCAGGGTCCTGACGAAATTGAGCAGCAGCAGGAAGTGCCGGTAAACCAGGATGTGCGAAGCCGCGAGCCCGGTCAGGCCGAGGCCGGCGAGCAGGTTCAACGCGGTGCCGTTTTCCAGCAGCGGGATCAGTTCAGCGGTATCGTACACGAGGCCGAAATGAATCAGCAGGCCTGTGACACCGGCAACCAGCGCCGCAAGCGCGAACACAGCACCGGCCCGCGGTTCAAGCAGGGGAGCTGTCGGGGCGCTTCCGTTCGGTGATTCGAGGGGGCTGATTGCTTTCAAAACTCATCCAGCAGATAAAGATGCAGAATGGACTGCGGGTACAACAGCGGAATAAAGTGGAGAAAATGACATTCCGGGTTGACGGCGGGCGAAGACTACCAAAGATTGCCGGGGCGCACAAAGCCCGATTATCCGGAGCTCGTGTGCGAAGTCCGGCTCGTCGCGGTGAGCGGAAAGCGGTGACCCCGAGGTCAATCGTCGGTGCTTTACGGCTGTTTCTGCCAGCGGTACTCCATCTGCCGCGCCGTGCGTTCGGCCAGTTCCGGAGACGCCAGCTCCGAAACCAGGAACAGGCTCATATCGATACCGGCCGAAATACCACCGGAGGTGGTGGTATTGCCGCGATTGACCCAGCGCTGGTTTTCCAGCACTTCCAGCGCCGGGTAGCGGGCTTTCAGGTTCGGGATATCTTCCCAGTGTGTGGTGACCGGCAGCCCGTCCAGCCTGCCGGCTTCCGCCAGCAGGAAAGCGCCGGTGCAGACCGAGGCCACCCGTTCGGCACTGGAGGCGACGTTTGCAATCCACTCGATCACCGCCGGTTTTTCCAGTTCGCCGGTATGAATGCCGCCGGCGACCAGCAACACATCGATGGGCGGGTGATCGTCGATGGTAAAGTGCGGGCACACTGGAAAACCGCCGCGCGCCTGCACGGGCCCGGCAGTTTCGGCCAGCAGGAAGATATTCCAGTCGGCCTGCGCCAGTCGCTTTGCGGTGCTGAACACTTCGAAGGGGCCGGAAAAATCCAGCACTTCGGCGTCGTCGTAGATATAGATTCCCAGGTTCAATGGTGATCCTCGTGTTGCCGTTACGTGCGTGGAGACCGCCGGCATACTACCCGGCCCGGGCGGCCCCGGTCGAGCGTCTGCCGCCGGAGGACGGGCAAAGGAAAGCCGTCGTGTGCCGATCAATGCCTCCCGGTCCGCTTCTTTCTCCCATCTTTCCAGCTTCCTGATCCTCCGGTACTCACTCATTTAACTTTTTAGTTGAATGATTCTCCGGAGGCTGCTACATTCAACAATATGGTTGAATCAGAACTTGCCCAATTGAACGACGTCTTCCACGCCCTCGGCGACACCACGCGCCGCCGCATGCTGCGCGAACTCAGCGAAGGGGAGAAGACGGTAGGAGAACTGGCCGCGCCGTTTGAGATGTCGCTGGCGGCGGCTTCAAAACATATCAAGGTACTGGAAAAGGCTGGCCTGATCCGGCGCGAGGCGCGCTGGCGTAGCCGCGTCTGCTACCTGGAACCCGGTCCCCTGGCCAGCGCGCAGCAGTGGCTGAAACAGTACGAGCACTTCTGGACCGAACGCCTGGATATTCTCGAACGCCTCCTCCGTGAGGAGGATGCTTCCAAAACCCCAAACAGGGAAGGAGACGACCCATGACCGAAGATATTACCCTCGACAACTACGGCACCCTGGTTGAACCGGATACACTCAGGATTCAGCGCCTGCTACCGGGCCCGATCGAGCGCGTGTGGGCCTACCTCACCGAGAGCGACCTGCGCCGCCAGTGGCTGGCCGCCGGTGAAATGCAGATGGCCACCGGTTCCCCGTTCGAATTTGTCTGGCGCAACGACGAACTGACCGATCCGCCCGGCCAGCGGCCGCCGAACTACGGCGAGGAACACCGGATGCAGAGCCGCATCACCGAGCTGGACGTGCCGCGCAAGTTGGCAATTGAGTGGGACAGTACCGGCGGCGTGTCCTTCGAGCTGGAACCCCGCGGCGGCGAAGTGCTGCTGACGGTGACCCACCACCGTGTGCCGGATCGCTCGACCCTACTGAGTGTCAGTACCGGCTGGCACGCGCATCTGCAGGTCCTGGCCGCGCGACTGGCGGATGGGGAGCCGGAGCCTTTCTGGGATGCGATCAATCGCCTGAAGGCTGATTACGAGCAACGGCTGCCGGCTTAAGTGCGATCGCAGTACCTGCTCGCACGGTAGCTGGTGTTGGTGCGGGTGTATTTTTTTATTCAATTTTCGGGAATGGCGTCAGCACGTTGTAGGCACTCTTTTTTAACCTTCTGTCATCCCGGACTTGATCCGGGATCCAGCCACCGTAGCCCCTGGATTCCGGATTAAGTCCGGAATGACGACGCCGCCTAGGTTGCCCAGTGTGCACGGACAGAAAAATGCTCCTGCATAATTTCTGCACTTTCGCTGGGCGGCATCCCGCTGGGCGGCACTCCGCCATCCATGGCGATCGCGCGTCCTACCTCGGTTGCACTTTGAGTTTTCAGTTGGCCCGTTGGCCCAATCGGGCACCGTTTTTATTCATGCTGCAGAATATTGAGCAGCCGCCCGAACGGATCCCGCACATAAAAGCGCCGCACGCCCCAGGGCTCGCTCGCCGGCCCGTACTCGATGGGAATTTCCGCCGCTTTCATTCTCTCCAGCGCTGCTTCCACATCGTCGACCTCGATCGAAAGGTCCGGCACCGGCGTATCCGAGCCGCCCTCGGTACCGAAACTGAGTTGAACCATCATCTTTGCATCCGAACCGTAGGTCTGGAACCAGCCGTGATCCATTAGCAGGTCGAGCCCCAGGATATCGCCGTAAAAAGCCGCGGCCTTTTCGGTATCGCGAGTCTCGAAGTTCGACATTATCCGTTTTACTTTCACTCTCGCATCTCCCTCTCATTCGCATCAGGACAATCGCCAGCGCATCGGATGGCGGTTCTGTAGTGTGCCTGCTTCGTCCCAATCTTCCCAGCCGGTAAACGGAATCGGGGCATCGCGCTCGATTCCTTCCAGGCGATCGACCCAGTCGGCGCGCAGCGATTCGATATGCTCGCGGAAGGCCGCCTCCTGCTGGTACTGGATGCCGCCGCCCTGCACGCCGTAACTGACCTGCGGTGCCAGCACATCGTAGCCGACGTAATAGAGAGAGGAATGTATCGGCCACAGCCACTCCACCATATTGCCGGCTCGGCCGAATGGCATGAACGCCCGCTCGGGCGAGCCGGCGGTCACCGAGCAGATGGCGCGCTTGCCGCGAAAATAACCGCGGTCGTAACGCATGATGCCGGAATAGAGGCCGCCGTAAACCAGCACCCGGTCGAACCAGCCTTTCAATATGGCCGGCTGCGCGTGCCACCACAGTGGGAACTGGAATATCACCAGGTCCGCCCATTCCAGCCGCTCGATCTCCCGCTGTACATCCGCCGGCAGGCATCCCCGATCGTGGTGGGCCCGCTGCTCGGTCAGCGGCGCAAAGGGTTGCTCGCGATCGGGATAATTCGACGCCTTCTCCACCGGGTCAAACTGCTCGCGGTAGAGGTCGTCCAGCACTACCCGGTGGCCAGCGGATTGCAGCACGTCGACAGCGCACCCGGCCAGCAGGCCATTGAAAGATTGCGGCTCCGGATGGGCCAGCACGATCAGGGTATTCATCGCTCGTACTCCTGTTGCACTTATTGGACGCCAGCTTAAACTGTCCGAAAATACACATACACTCCCCAATAATGAGAATCTGGTTTGCATGGATGAACAGCTGATTCGCTGGGACGATTTGCAGATAGTCCGGGCCATTGCCTGCAACGGCTCCCTGTCCGGCGCCGGCCGCCAGTTGGGCCTGAGTCACGCCACCGTATTCCGGCGGCTGACGGAGATGGAGCGGCGCCTCGGTGTCACCCTCTTCGAGCGATCTCGCAGTGGCTACAGCCAGACCCCGGCCGGGGAAGACCTGGCGGCAGTGGCCGCGCGGGTGGAGACGGATGTCCTGGGCGCGGAGCGCCGCATTGCGGGGCGGGATATCAAACTGTCCGGTACCATCCGCCTCACCACCACCGACACCCTGTACAGCGGTCTGCTGGCGCCGATACTGGCGGACTTCCGCCGGAAATATCCGCAGATCGAGCTGGAGCTGGCGATTTCCAACCAGGTCCACAGCCTCAGCAAGCGCGAGGCCGATATCGCCATCCGCCCGACCCGCGCGCCGCAGGAGACCCTGGCGGGCCGGCGGGTAGGGGAGGTCCGGATGGCCGTCTACGGCGCGCGGGCACAGTGGCGGGAGCAGCCGTTACCCCTGTCGCCGGGGGCGCTGGATGATTGCGATTGGCTGGGGCCGGATGTGCATATGGGGGACGCCGCTCTGGAAGGCTGGATGGACAGCCGGGGTTACCGGGAACACTGCCGCTACCGGATTGACTCGCTGCTCGGAATACAGGTAGCGGCTCGCCAGGGTAACGGTGTAGCGGTATTGCCCTGTTACCTCACGGAACCGGACGAGCAGCTGCTGCGACTGACTCCGCCGATTGCAGAACTGGCGACGCCCTTGTGGTTGCTGATTCATCCCGATTTGAGACGGGTGAATCGGATGCGAATCTTCCTGGACGAGGTGGGAGAGAATGTCAGAAGAGTGCTGTCGGGCGAATATGGCGCGTGACTGCCGATCGATAGGACGGGAAGGTCAATTCATTTTGCAGAGCTGCGCGAATACCCGGATTTGGGAAATGGTACAAATATTTTGTCACGAAAAACTTTTTATTGGGCCTTTTCCTTTCTTGACCCGACGTATCCTCGGCTGCCAACCTTTAAATGTTAGCGTTAACATTTGTTGGAAGTAGTAGACGGTATCGGATTTGCCGTCATTGGGTTGTTGATTCGAAGCATTCGCGGGGAGGGGATAATTGTCTTTCTTGAGTTCGCAGAAGCTTGTTCTCTTTCCGCACCGGCGCCCCTTTTTTTAACCCAATTTGTTAGCGCTAACATTTTCGATAGAGGTGGTTGCCGGCTGATGTGGCTTCGTTCAAAGGATCAATAATGAAAACGAAAGGGTCATTCTCATGAGTTTTATAAGCGATGAAAAAATAGCCTCTGCCGGCCGCGGGTTGGCGGCGGCGTTCGCCTGCGCTGCCCTGCTCGGTGTAGCGCCGGCCGGTGCCCTGGAAACCGTATCCTCGAATAGCGAGGGGACCCACGACGGTTTCTTCTATTCGTTCTGGAAGGACAATGGCGATGCCTCCATGACGCTGTATCCGGGTGGCCGCTACACCTCCCAGTGGAGCAACTCCAATAACTGGGTCGGCGGCAAGGGCTGGAATCCGGGCGGTCGCAGGATCGTCAACTATTCCGGCGAGTACAACGTGGACAACTCGCAGAATTCCTACCTCGCCCTGTACGGATGGACCAGAGATCCCCTGATTGAGTACTACGTAATCGAGAGCTACGGCTCCTACAATCCATCCAGCTGTACTACCGGCAGGGAGACCTACGGTACCTTCCAGACCGATGGTGCCACCTACGAGATCATCCGCTGCCAGCGTGTCGAGAAGCCTTCCATCGACGGTACCCAGACCTTCTACCAGTACTTCAGCGTGCGCCAGCCGAAGAAGGGCTTTGGCAGCATCAGCGGCACCATCAACGTGGGCAACCACTTCGACGCCTGGGCGGCCGCGGGCCTGAACCTGGGTGACCACTATTACCAGATTATGGCGACGGAGGGTTACCAGAGCACCGGCAGCTCGGATATTACCGTGACCGAAGGCAGCAGCGGTGGCGGTAGCAGTAGCGGCGGCAGCAGTAGCAGCAGCGGTGGTAGTAGCGGCGGCAGCAGTAGCGGTGGCCCGTCCGGCACCGACATCATTGTGCGCGCCCGCGGTACCGCCGGCGGGGAGCATATCAACCTACGTATCGGCGGCAGCACCGTGGCCGACTGGAACCTCACCACCAGCGACGCCGACTATACCTACACAGGCGACGCAGCCGGCGATATCCAGGTTGAATTCGACAACGACGGTGGCGACCGCGACGTGATTCTCGATTACGTCTACGTCAATGGCGAGACCCGCCAGGCGGAGGATATGGACTACAACACGGCCACCTATGCCGATGGCGAATGTGGCGGTGGCTCCAACTCCGAGACAATGCACTGCGATGGCGTTATCGGATTCGGGGACACCAGCGATTGCTTTAGCGGCAGTTGTAGCGGCAGTTCATCCGGGGGAAGTTCAGGGGGTAGCTCCGGTGGAAGCTCAGGAGGCAGTTCCGGCGGAAGCTCCGGCGGCGGTTCATGCAGCTGTAACTGGTGGGGCACCGATACTCCGCTCTGTTCCAACCAGGATGACGGCTGGGGTTGGGAGAACAATGAGAGCTGTGTGGGCAGCAATACCTGCTCCAGCCAGACCGGCGGTGGCGGTATTGTCTGCCCTTGATACCGATTCCGCTGTCTGGAGAAAAGCCCTGTATTTGCGGTAGTGCTCTTCGCTTATCGAGCGTTGCAGCCTGATGCAGGGCTCCAAGAATCCGGTTTCCACGTCCAGGAAGCCGGGTTTCTGTGTCCCTTCAATAGTCCTTCTTCGATATCGACTTTCTTAGTCTTTTGCGATCTGAGCACTGTCATTCAAAAAAAATCTGATAAACGGGTGAAGTCAGAGCTTCAGCTATCTTTTAGAGCGACTACTCGTCGCTGATCTCTCCTTCTGGTCAGGTGTTAGAAATAGTGGTTCATGCGGTAAATTCGGTGATTCTATCTCACAGCCACAGGTTCCAGGGCAAGGCGAAAAAGCGCTGGACTAGCAGCGCTAATTCAAGCTTTTCCAACGCAGCACTGGGGCCTGTGGCGAAGAGATAGTGTTGCTGAATTTACCGCATGGACCACTAGCTCTTTGGGTGGCGTTTCTTCGAAATTAATTTTCCGCTACCTAATCAGGATTCCTCTCCCCTGAGCTGAGATCCATTTTTCCCTATAAATACGAGTGACAACTGAAAAGCAGTGTATCCTTGTGAAGCCTCTGATGACGTTGATAAATGTTAGTCCGGCAGTTTACGGTGAGACTATTTGACGAGGAGTCACAATGGTTACATTTTTACGGTTTAAAAACTGATTTGGTTAGATATCGGTTTTTCTGAGAGGGGGAAGATAATACTATCGATCTGAGATCGGGTTTCTATCCCTCATTCATGAAAATATAAGTTATGTGGTCAAATTTATTAATTTTGAGAATGTAGCCATCAGGATGGCATTCATGATTGGTATGTATGTGCCAAGTGTTGGTGAGTGATGTTTATTAATTTTATGTCGCTAAATTAAACAAAAACAGGTTTTACTGACTTTGTCGTGAGTGTTAATGTTCTCTAATGTTAAATATTGTTAGGTTAAGGTGATATTTAGAAGATTGGTGGTCTAAGTATTTTTGATTTTAGATTGTAATTCGATTTTTTCTGATTATGGGAAGGGAGGATTAAGGAAGATAAGGAAACGCTTTTGCAAGATTTTTCTAATCTAATGCCAAAAAGCATACAGGTGATCATAAAGGATATAAGGAAGTTTGGGACCATGAAAATATCGGTTGTGAAATTTTTTTTGTTAGGAGTGGCATCATTGCTTGCGGTTTTGCCTTTTGCGGCTAACGCTGTTCAGGTTGAAGGGCCCTCGTCGGTGCCTGTACAAGCTGCCAGCTCCACCGATCGTATTATCGTTAAATACAAAGACACGACTCCGATGGGAGTTGCGAGCAGCATGTCGCAGGCGGCTCTGAATAGAGCCTCGCGTATCGCAGGCACTGAGTTGCACCATTTGCGCCGGCTTTCCACGGGCGCCCAGTTATTGCGCTTCCAGGGTCGCAAAGGCAAGACTGAGTTGGCGGGGGTTGTCGCCCGTCTTCAGCAGGACCCGAATGTGGAATATGCAGAACCTGACTTGTTGCTGCAGCCTATGTTCACTCCCAATGACCCCGGCTACAACCAGCAGTGGCATTACTTTGAGGCCGCCGGTGGTCTCAATTTGCCCGGTGCCTGGAATACCAGCCGGGGTGCGGGCGTTGTGGTTGGTGTGATTGATACCGGATATCGCCCGCATGCGGATCTGGCGGCTAATATCCTCCCCGGCTATGACATGATCTCTGATCCCAGCGTGGCCCAGGACGGCAATGGTCGCGACAGCAATGCCCGGGACCCAGGTGATTGGGCGCCGGCGGGGGCCTGCGGTTCGGGCTCCCCGGCTCGCAGTAGCAGTTGGCACGGTACCCACGTGGCGGGCACCGTTGCCGCTGTCACTAACAACGGCTCTGGTGTGGCCGGTGTAGCCCACAAGGCCAAGGTAGTACCTATCCGTGTCTTGGGCCGTTGCGGTGGTTTCACTTCGGATATCGCTGACGCGATTATCTGGGGCGCAGGCGGTTCGGTCAGTGGCGTTCCAGCCAATGCCAATCCGGCCGAGGTGTTAAACCTGAGTCTGGGCGGCAGCGGCAGTTGCGGCAGTACCATGCAGAATGCCATCAATACGGCGCGTAGCCAGGGCGCCACTGTGGTAGTGGCTGCGGGTAACTCCAGTGCCAATGCCGGCAACTTTACCCCCGCGAGTTGTAATGGTGTAGTGAGCGTGGCAGCGGTGGACAGATCTGGTGGTAGAGCCTGGTATTCCAACTTCGGCAGTGTGGTGGATGTTGCGGCGCCAGGCGGTGACACCTCTGTATCCGGGAATGGTGTGCTGTCGACCCTCAATAGTGGAACGCAAGGCCCTTCTGGAGACAGTTTCGCTTTCTATCAGGGAACGAGCATGGCTTCACCCCATGTGGCAGGCGCTGCGGCACTGCTCTATTCGGTGGACTCCAGTCTCTCTCCCAACTCCGTGGAATCCATCCTGAAGAGCACCGCTCGTAGTTTTCCCGCTTCCTGTAGCCAGTGTGGTTCTGGCATAGTCAATGCGGCTTCAGCAGTTAATGCTGCTTCTAGCAGTCAGAGTTTGATAAGCGATAATATGACCTTGAATCATAATTGGAAGAAGAGAAGTTACTCCGGGCCAAGCAATCCGAGAGTGGTGATGGGGACGCCGAGTTACAATGGTTCTCATCCGACAACAGCTCGGATAAGGAATACGTCAGCCAATTCCTTTACGGTACAGCTTGACGAGTGGGACTATCTTGATGGTTCTCATACGAATGAAAATATTAGCTACCTGGTGGCAAAAAATGGTAGCTCTAGATTCGGTTCACTTTCAGTTAAATCGGGGGAAATAAATCTTAACCATAACTGGAAAACCGTTAATTTCGGCTCTTCTTTCTCTAATAAGCCTGTAGCCGTCGCTCAAACTGTCACTCGTAATGGAGGAGCGGCAGTGACCACGCGCATTCGAAATGTTACAAGTACAAGCTTTCAGGTTCGTTTGCAGGAGGAAGAGGGAGCTGATGGGGTCCATGCGACAGAAAAAGTTCACTGGATAGCTATCGAAAGCGGTACTACTAACAGTAATGGCGCTAAACTGGTCGTTGGGAGAACTTCAAATAGCGTAACCGATTCTTGGAAGTCAATTGGCTATAGCAGTGTGTCCAGCCCTAAAATGATCGCAGCAATGCAGACGTTTGATGGGGGAGATACTGCTGTACTTCGTCGAAAGAATCTGACCTCTAGTAGTGTACAAGTTAAGGTGGAAGAAGAGCAGTCAGATGACTCTGAAGTTGCCCATACGACCGAAGTTGTCGGTTATATTATTATGGGGCGTTAGCTAAAGAGTTAAAAGATTGTTTCGTTTTTACTAGGTGATATATAGTATTACCTTAATTGGCCCCAGTATTAAGCTGGGGCTTTTTGTTGTGCGCCTGGCATAGAATGTACGGTAGGAGTAATCCGGTCCCGCGCCTCTTCCGGCTTGCGGTTGTCGGCTGATTAATTAGAAGTTGTTTCAATTGGTGTATGTGCCAGACAGGTTTCTCTGTCTTGTTGGTTCATTATTGCTACTTTGACGTCAACCAATTNGTGTTTCGGATTCTCACGCAGCACGTTTTTGTTTAAAAAGCGAACTATTCGTCTGAGCCGAGACGCAACTCCCCCAACCCCCATGCTTTTTCTACACGCCGGGGACAGCGCTCACATGGAGTTATCCGCTTAGCAGGCGCTCGGCCGTTTGGCGAAACAGGTTTTTCCAAGGGTACTGCTCAGCGAGCTGAAACACCCAGCGAGAGGCTTTGCAAGTCACCACGGCAGCCACTTTCAGTAGCTTCAAACGAAGGGTGCCTACATAGGCGTTGGCCAGTTCCGGTGATTTTCAACCCAGTTGTCCAAATAACTGCGTTTAAGCAGC
>NZ_JAPIVK010000005.1 GCF_026183675.1 Microbulbifer halophilus | reverse complement strand
CCAGTCACGGCGCTACGCGCCATGCCTGGCACACATAAAAAAAGGCACTCGCTCTCGCGAGTGCCTTTCGATGTTGGTGCCCAGGGCGGGACTTGAACCCGCACGGCCAGAGGCCACTACCCCCTCAAGATAGCGTGTCTACCAATTCCACCACCTGGGCTGAAAACTGTTACTGCGGCTCCCCTTCCGGTTCACCTGTCTGCGGAATCTCGTCGGCGGACGGCACCTCTGCGGCGGGCTCGTCCAGCTCGGGAATATCGCTCTCCATCGCCGGCACTTCGCTCGGCTGGCTTTCCTCAATGGCCGGCGCCTGCGGCATGTCCGTGTCGATACCCGCACCGGCATCGCGCTTGGCCAGCAGTGCCAGGCCGAGACTGGTGACGAAGAAAACGGTGGCCATGATGGCGGTCAGGCGGGAGAAAAAGTTGCCGCTGCCCTGGCTGCCGAACACGGTCTGGGAGGCGCCGGCGCCGAAAGAGGCCCCCGCTTCAGCGCCCTTGCCCTGCTGCAGCAGGATCAGGGCGATAATGCTGAGCGCGGTCAGGACGTGAAAGATTAAAACCAATTTTTCCATTTTCAGGAAGCTCGCTATCGGGGCCCGAAAGCCCGTTGTTCAATATTCCGTTGTACCTGCGCGCCGGATTCTAACCCGCGGCGCGGCAGATTTGGGCAAACTCTTCCGCATCCAGGGATGCGCCGCCCACCAGCGCACCGTCAATATCCGGCTGCGCGAACAGGGTCTCGGCATTGCCGCTCTTGACGCTGCCGCCGTACAGGATCTGTACTGCAGCGCCGGCTTCACCGAGCTGCCCCCGTATGAATTCATGCACCTGCTGCGCCTGTTCCGGCGTGGCTGTCTTGCCGGTGCCGATAGCCCAGACCGGTTCATAGGCGACGACCGCCCTGTTCCAGATGCCCGGGCCGGCCGCGTCGATCACGGCCTCGATCTGGGAGCCAATCACCGCCAGGGTGCGCTCCTCTTCGCGCTCCTCCAGGGTCTCCCCGACACAGAGTATCGGCACCAGGCCGGCCGCCTGGGCGGCGATAAACTTGCCCGCCACCAGCTCACTGCTCTCGCCGTAGAGGCTGCGGCGCTCGGAGTGCCCCACTATCGCGTAGCGGGCGCCGATATCCTGCAGCATCTCTGCGGAAACCTCGCCGGTAAAGGCCCCGGAGGTCTCCCGGCTGAGGTTCTGGGCACCCAGTGCCACCCCGAGCCCTTTCAGCTTCTCCCCCACCAGTGGCAGGTAGGGGAACGGGGGGCAGATGGCCACCTCGGCAGTAGCGCCACCGAGATCGAGCCCGGCAAAAAATTGTTCGGCAAACTCGCGGCTGCCGTTCATTTTCCAGTTGGCTGCTACCAGCGGTGTACGCATGTGTGCTCCTTCAAGGGGCGCAGATCTTAGCGATATTGCCGGGGAATGTAAATGCGGAATGCGGAATACGCGCGCCGACTCCGTGCTGCAGGGCGGTCCGGCCGGGAGCGGCCGCTGGCCGCGATCGAGTTGCCGGGCTCCTCAGTCGCCGGGTCGCGGCCCCGGCCATATCCACCGCGCAGTGTCGCGCCGCGTATTCCGCACTCCGCATTTATGCGTTCCCGACCCGCTCGACCACCGCCGAGATCTGTCCGGCGAGCTCTTCCACCTGCACGCTGTCCTCGCCCTCGACCATGACCCGGATCAGGGGCTCGGTGCCGGACGGGCGCAGCAGCACCCGGCCGCGACCGGCCAGTTCGGTCTCGGCGGCGCCGACGGCGGCCTTGACGTCCCCGTGATCCAGCACCCCGTCCCGGTGCGCCAGGCGCACGTTGATCATATGCTGGGGCAACATCTTCATGCGCCCTTTCAACTGTTCGAGCGGCTCGCCAAAATCGCACACGGCCCGCAGCACCTGCAGGGCGGAGATGATGCCATCACCGGTGGTGGTGGCATCGGCGCAGATGATATGGCCGGAGGATTCACCGCCGAGTTTCCAGCCGTTGGCATACATTTTCTCCAGCACATAGCGGTCGCCCACCTTGGCCCGCGCGAACGGAATCTGGAGCTCGCCCAGGGCCAGCTCGAAGCCGTAGTTACTCATCAGGGTACCGACAACGCCGCTGCAGCCGCCGAGGAACTGATGGCGGTGGATGGCGATCAGGAACAGCAACTGGTCGCCGTCCACGAGCTCGCCGTTGCGGTCGACGAACAGGACGCGGTCGCCGTCGCCGTCGAAAGCAATTCCCAGGTCGGCGCCCTCTTCCCGCACCGCCTGCTGCAACCGCTGCGGTTTGGTGGAGCCGCACTCCAGGTTGATATTGACACCGTCCGGACTCACACCGATGGACGAGACCTCGGCGCCCAGCTCGCGGAACACCTTGGGCGCGATGTGATAGGTGGCACCGTTGGCGCAGTCCAGCACGACTTTCAGTCCCTCCAGGGAGAAGCCCCAGGGCGCCGAGGCCTTGCAGAATTCGATGTAGCGGGCGGCGGCGTCGTCGATACGCCAGGCCTTGCCCAGATCCGGGGCGGTGGTCATCGGCTCTTCCAGCGCCGCCTCGATCTGCTGTTCCAGCCGGTCCGGCAGCTTGCTGCCCTCGGCGCCGAAGAACTTGATACCGTTGTCCTGGTAGGGATTGTGGGAGGCGCTGATCACGATACCGGCGCTGGCGTGGAAGGTCTGCGTCAGGTAGGCGATGGCCGGCGTGGGCATGGGCCCCAGCAGGCCCACGTCGACACCGGCACTGATCAGGCCCGCCTCCAGCGCCGCCTCAAACATATAGCCGGATACGCGGGTGTCCTTGCCGATCAGGATGCTGGGACGGCCGGCGCGCTTGTCGGCGGCCATTTCGCCGAACACCTTGCCGGCGGCATAGCCGAGGCGCAGCATGAAATCGGGCGTGATCACGCCCTCGCCTACGCGGCCGCGAATGCCGTCGGTGCCGAAATATTTTCTCGCCATGTTTTGTACTTCTCTGTTTTTCCGGGTTTGCGGTGCGCGCGGCGCACCCTACGGCTGGTTTCGGGGCGGCCGTCGGCGGCCCTCTCCCCTCGGTTCAATTGCCTTGGGCGTCCACCAGCTGTTGCATTTTGAGGACATCCACCGTGGCGGCGACGTCGTGGACCCGCAGGATTTTTGCGCCGCGCTGGGCGGACAGCATGGCCAAGGCCAGGCTGCCGGGCAGGCGGTCCTCCACGTCCCGGTCCAGCAGGCGGCCGACCATCGACTTGCGCGATACACCCACCAGCAGCGGGATATCCGACGGCGCCAGTTGCGGGAGGTTCCGCATCAGCGCCAGGTGGTGCGCGTCGTTCTTGCCGAAGCCGAAGCCGGGATCGAAGACCAGCCGCCCGCGCGGGATACCGGCATCCTCGCAGGCGTGCAGCCGTTGCAGCAGGTAAGCGCCCACTTCGGCCACCACGTCGTCGTAGTGCGGGTCCCGCTGCATGGTGCCGGGTTGCCCCTGCATATGCATGACACAGACCGGCAGGTCGGTCTGCGCCGCAGACTCCAGGGCGCCGTGGCGCTCCAGGGCCCGCACGTCGTTGATCATACCGGCACCGGCGGCGGCCGACTCGGCAATCACCGCCGGTGTGCTGGTGTCCACGGATACGATGGCGCCCAGTCGGGAGACGATGGCCTCCACCACCGGCACCACGCGATCCAGCTCCTCCTGTTCGGACACGGGCGCCGCGCCGGGGCGGGTGGATTCCCCACCCACGTCGATGATGGCCGCGCCTTCCGCCAGCATCTGCTCGGCACGCTTCAGCGCCAGCTCCGGATCCAGCCGGTCGCCGGCGTAGTAGCTGCCGCCGTCGGAAAAGGAGTCCGGGGTAATGTTGAGAATGCCCATGACCGCCGGGCGGGTGAGGTCCAGGGTGTGGTTGCCGCAGGTTAGATGCATTGGATGAGGTGTTATTGGTGTAGGTAGGGAAGCCGGGGAGGCACCGGCAGGCCCCTCTCCCGGCGGGAGAGGGGAGCTCGCTTTCGGGTTTCCGGGAATCCCGGTCAATCAGTGGTCGCTGACGGGGCCGCCGATGGGCTTCTCGCCCTCGCCGGTGGTCTCGCCGCTGGCGCTGCCGCCGGGGCCCAGGTCGCTGTCGTGCCAATCCTGTGGCGGGCGCACCTTGCGGCGCGCCATCAGGTCGCCCACCTGCTCGGCGTCCAGGGTTTCGAATTCCATCAGCGCGTCTTTCATTGCCTCGAGGATATCGCGGTTCTCCTCCAGAAGCGTCTGCGCTCGCTCGTAGCAGCCGTCGATAATACGGCGCACCTCGGCCTCGATCTCGTAGGTGGTCTTGCCGGACACCGGGTTGCCGGCGCCGGGCTGGCCTCTCTCGTCCTCGCCGTAGTGCAGCGGGCCGAGCTTCTCGGACAGGCCCCACTTGGTGACCATATTGCGCGCCAGTTCGGTGGCCCTCTCGATATCGTTGGAGGCGCCGGTGGTGACGCCGTCGACGCCCAGGGTCATCTCCTCGGCGATGCGGCCGCCGAACAGGGAGCACAGCTGCGACTCGATGGCGCGCTTGGAGATGCTGTACTTGTCCTCCTCCGGCAGGAACTGGGTCACCCCCAGGGCGCGGCCGCGGGGAATGATGGTGACCTTGTGCACCGGGTCGTGCTCCGGCACCAGGCGGCCGATGATCGCGTGGCCGGACTCGTGGTAGGCGGTGTTCACCTTTTCCTTCTCGCTCATGACCATGGACTTGCGCTCGGCGCCCATCATGATCTTGTCGCGGGCCCGCTCGAACTCCTCCATGGTCACGGTGCGGCGGTTGGCGCGGGCGGCGAACAGCGCCGCCTCGTTGACCAGGTTGGCTAGGTCGGCACCGGAAAAGCCGGGGGTGCCGCGGGCGATGGTCTGCGCGGACACCTTGTCGTCCACCGGCACCTTGCGCATATGGACTTTCAGGATCTGCTCGCGGCCGCGGATATCCGGCAGGCTGACGACCACCTGGCGGTCGAAACGGCCCGGGCGCAGCAGCGCGTGGTCGAGCACATCCGGGCGGTTGGTGGCGGCGATGACGATCACGCCCTCGTTGCCCTCGAAGCCGTCCATTTCCACCAGCAACTGGTTCAGGGTCTGCTCGCGCTCGTCGTGACCGCCGCCCATTCCGGCGCCGCGGTGGCGACCGACGGCGTCGATCTCATCGATAAAGATGATGCAGGGGGCCTGCTTCTTGGCCTGCTCGAACATATCGCGCACGCGGGACGCGCCCACGCCCACGAACATCTCCACGAAGTCGGAACCGGAGATGGAGAAGAAGGGCACCTTGGCCTCGCCGGCGATGGCCTTGGCCAGCAGCGTCTTGCCGGTGCCGGGCGGGCCCGCCATCAGCACGCCGCGGGGGATGGCGCCGCCCAGGCGCTGGAATTTGCTCGGGTCGCGCAGGAACTCCACCAGTTCCTGAACGTCCTCCTTGGCCTCGTCCACACCCGCCACGTCGGAGAAGGTGGTCTTGATCTGGTCGTCGCCCAGCAGGCGGGCCTTGCTCTTGCCGAACGACATGGGGCCGGAGCGGCCGCCACCTCCGCCCTGCATCTGGCGCATGAAGAACATGAACACGGCGATAATGATCAGGATCGGGAAGCTGGCCACCAGCAACTGCTGCCAGATGCTGGGGGATTCCGGCTCGCGACCGACGAACTCCACATTGCCGCGCACCAGCTCGTTGGTCAGCTCGTCGTCGATGATCCGCGGCTGGATGGTCTTGAAGTGGCTGCCGTCGTTCTTCTCGCCGGTGATGGTGAGGCCGTCGACGACCACACTTTCCACCTGTCCGGCCTGCACATCCTGCACGAACTGGGAATAGCTGAGGGACTCGTCCCGGGACTGTGGTTTGAAGTTCTGGAATACCATCAGCAGCACCGCCGCGATGATCAACCACAGTACAAGATTCTTTGCCATATCGTTCAAAGGGATCGCCCTCTTGCGTTGTTTACCCTGTCGCCGGGCGGGCCCGGCAGGCGGCACGCCCTGTGCCGCAATACTATTCAGCCACACCAGTATAGGCATGTGCATCTCCGCGCCCGCTGGCGCAGGAACGCTTATACCATACCGGGGCGTCGGCCAGAAATGGCCCGGACCGGCCTTTCAGCCCCTGAAGCCCCGCGCCACCAGATAGACCTCGCGCGAGCGGGGCCTGGAGGCGCCGGGCTTGCGGGTCACCACGCTGCTGTAGCTGGCCCGCAGGTCGCGGATCAGCGCGTCGAACCCCTCGCCCTGAAACACCTTGGCGACGAAGGCGCCGCCGGGTTTCAGTACCTGTCGCGCCATGTCCACCGCCAGCTCCACCAGGTACATAGAGGCCGGCTGGTCGACGTCGCGCACACCACTCATATTGGGGGCCATATCGGAAATCACAAGGTCGGCCCGCTCTTCGCCCAGGCGGTCGAGCAGCTCGTTGAGGACCGACTCCTCGGTAAAGTCGCCCAGCACGAATTCCACGCCGGCCAGCGCGTCCATGGGCAGGATATCGGAGGCCAGCACCCGGCCCTTGTGACCCACCAGTTCCATCGCCACCTGGGACCAGCCGCCCGGCGCCGCGCCCAGGTCCACCACCGTCATGCCCGGCTTGATCAGCCGGTCCTTCTTCTGCAGCTCCCACAGTTTGTAGCTGGCGCGGGAGCGATAACCCTCTTTCTGCGACTGCTTGACGTATTGGTCGTTGAAATGCTCTCGCAGCCAGCGGTGACTGCTCTTGGATCGGCCCATCGGGTACNCCAGCGGTGACTGCTCTTGGATCGGCCCATCGGGTACAATGCTCTGTTTACAACATCCGTTGCAGGAGCGGCGGGGCGGCCATCCGCCCCGCCGCTCCTACAATAGGTATCTATATAGTGGTAATGGAGTATTGTATGCCTTTAACCGCCGACCGCAAAAAAACCCTGCGCACCGTGGGGCACAACCTGAAACCGGTGGTTACCGTCGCCGGCAAGGGCCTGACCGAAGGCGTACTGGAAGAACTGGAGCGGGCGCTGGAGGATCACGAACTGATCAAGGTCAAGCTGGTGGTGGCCGACCGCGACCTGCGTCGCGAGGTGATCGGCGAGCTGTGCGAGAAAAGCGGCGCCGAGCTGGTGCAGGAGATCGGCAAGATCGCGTTGATCTACCGGGCGGCGGAGAAGCCCAGCGCCAGGCTGTCCAATCTGCTGCGGTAAAGCCGCGTCCTCCCGTAGGAGCCTGCTTGCAGGCGAAAACCCTTCGCCTGCAAGCAGGCTCCTACCTCACCTCGTCTAGGCTTCCGGAACGCAGCGGACGCCCGGCAGCGGCCAGCGACTGCCGTCGGACGATTTCAGCAGCCAGCATTCGGCACCGTCGGTCATCAGGCGGAATTTTTCCGGTTTTTCCAGTTTGCGGCCGTGCAGGCCGCCGGGCTCCTGCAGGCTGCGCAAAGGCCGGCGCTCCACGATAAGATTACTCTGCCGAGTCAGGGCGTCATCGGCCAGGTTGGCGGAGGCACCGTTCAGTGCCTGGGAGACGGTTCTCTCCAACACCGCATGGACCGATGGATCCGGGCTCACCAGCAGCGCCGGGACCGCCTCGCTGCGCGCCGTCTGCACACTGCAAGCGGTCAGCAACGCCACTGCGATAGCCGCTGACTTAATGCTCGATATTCTCATCGGACCTCCGGGGCATCTGGACAATTCGACTGCGTTGCCACTCCGGCGGGGCAATACGGTTCACCTCCCCACCGTCTGCAACCATCGGTTTCACTCGGGCATAACTGCTGGCGTAGGCGCCACAGCTTCCACTGTCCATGTAATTGAGCGCCGCGGCCAGCCGCCGCTCCCCGGTATCACCCAGCGCGTGATCGAAGTCGTCGCTCACTTCACAACCTTCCACCAGCGCGTAGCCATCATCGTAAGAGTTGGGGACAAAGCCATCGGCATACTCGCCGAAGCCCTCATCGTTCGCCCCTTTGTAGTTAATGGTGAAATAGGTGGTGCCGCAATTGCCCGTGGGGTGAAATCCATACGGCTTGCCGCAAGTCGTGTCCCCGATCAGGATCACTTCGACACCGATACCGCGCAGGCCGTTGATGATCGATTCACTGGCCGAGCAGGTGGCCTGGCCAGACAGAACAAACACTCTTTCCAGGTCCAGCGTCGGCAACGCCTGGTTTTCATCCAGGGAAGAATAGCCGACCGTCACATCGATAAACGGGATCGGCTCCAGCGGTTCGCCATTGAACGGGTTGCGGTCCGGATGCTGATCGTTGAACAGCAACTCTTCGAAAATCCTGCCATCGGTGGCGTTGGAGCCGGCGATCATATAGGCGAGTTGGCTGGCAATGCCGAGGTAACCGCCACCGTTATAGCGCAAATCCAGCACCAGTTCGTCGATACCACCATTGGAGTTGAAGTCCGCCACCGCCTCGAACAATGCCTTCTCCGCCGTGGCGACATGGTTGTTGAAAAGCAGATACCCCACCGTTTTCCCACCGGGCCCGATGTTCGACTGGTAGTGTGTCGGCGCCGGATTCATATCGATCTCACCGGCCGTCAGGGTAGTGGTATAGGACAGGCCACTGCGGCTCTCGAATTCGAACTCGTGAGCTTGTCCTTCGGAGGAAGGCCACAACACGGCATTGATAAAATCCACGTCCTTCTGGCCATCGGCATAGGACATGCGCAGGTCATCAATGCGTACGACTCGCATACCGCGCTCCATGCCTGCCGGCCAGTCTGGCGATTCACTGTAGGCTGTATAAATCTGCTGTGGATCTCCATCGAGGATCGTCCACTGGAAACCGTAACTGAGCGATATACCTGATTCGGAGCGCCTCTCATATTCTTCGGTCGGCTCGGCGTAATGGTAGTTATCTTTGTAAGCGCCGGAGGGACTGCGTTCTTCGGTCTTCAAGAGTTCAAAGTATTTCAGCGGGTTGTCGTAATCGGCGGGATCACGATCGACAATCTCGTCGTACCACAGGTAGGTTTCATGGCTCCAGGAGCGGAGCCAGTGGTTCTGAGCAAGTACAGAGCCGCATTGATTCTTGAAGTCAGCGGAAGGGGGAAACACACCTTCCTCCCACTCATAGTCGAAATCGCCATCACTGCCGCCTCCGTCGCCATTACCGGGAGGATCGTCAGAACCGCCATCGCTCCCACCGCCGCAGGCAGACAGATACAGCGCACCGAAAAGAAGAGTAAGGGAAAATGCCAGGCGGCGGACGATAACCTCCATGAAAGCAGGCTCCTTTTTATTCTGGAAACCTGAAGGTTACCACCGCCACCGGCATTAGTAGAAGGGAAAAACGATCAGCCGGCCAGTTTGCCCAATACCGCCTGCAGGCTGTCCTTGGCATCACCGAACAGCATCCGCGAGTTCTCCTTGTAGAACAGCGGGTTGGCGACGCCGGCGTAGCCGGAGGCCATGGAGCGCTTGAGGATCACCACCTTGCCGGCCTTCCAGCACTCCAGCACCGGCATGCCGGCGATGGGCGAGCCGGGCTTTTCCACCGCGTCCGGGTTGACGGTGTCGTTGGCACCGATCACCAGCACCATGTCGGTTTCGGGGAAATCGTCGTTGATCTCGTCCATTTCCATCACGATATCGTAGGGCACATTGGCTTCGGCGAGCAGCACGTTCATGTGGCCCGGGAGCCGCCCCGCTACCGGGTGGATACCGAAACGCACTGTCTTTCCCTCTTTGCGCAGCTTGTCGGTCAGGTCGCTGACCGCCTGCTGGGCGTGGGCCACTGCCATGCCGAAGCCGGGGACGATGATGATGCTCTTGGCCATATCCAGATCCGCGGCTACTTCGTCCGCGCTGGTCTCCACCGCTTCGCCCTCGATCTCGCCCTCGGCCACTTCGCCGCCGTCGGAGCCGAAGCCACCCAGGATCACGCTGGCAAAAGAGCGGTTCATGCCGCGGCACATGATGTAGCTGAGGATGGCACCGGAGGAGCCCACCAGCGCGCCCACCACGATCAGCAGGTCGTTGCTGAGCATGAAGCCGGTGGCGGCCGCGGCCCAGCCGGAGTAGCTGTTCAGCATCGAGATCACCACCGGCATGTCGGCGCCGCCAATGGCCGCGATCAGGTGAATCCCCAGCAACAGTGCGATGGAGGTCATGATCAGCAGGTTGATCACGGTACCCGCATTCAGGTCGGCGGGAATAAACAGTGCACCCAGCACCACACAGGCGATGATCGCGGCCAGGTTCAGCCAGTGGCGCGCCGGCAGCACCAGCGGCTTGCCGGAAATCAGGCCCTGCAATTTGCCGAAGGCCACCAGCGAGCCGGTCAGCGTGATGGCGCCGATAAAGATCCCCAGATAGATCTCGGTATTGTGCACAATATGCTCGGCACCGGTGAGGGAGAGGCGCGGATCGAGAAAGCCGCCCCAACCGATCAGCACGGCCGCCAGGCCCACGAAGCTGTGCAGCAACGCCACCATTTGCGGCATCTGTGTCATGGCCACTCGCTTGGCCAGGAAGATTCCGACCACCGCGCCCACCGCCATGGCGATGGCCACCAGCCAGTAGGCGCCAGAGGCAATACCGGCGATGGTGGCAATAATGGCCACCGCCATGCCCACCATGCCGTAGATGTTGCCGCGCCGCGCCGTCTCGTGGCTCGACAGGCCTCCGAGGCTGAGGATGAACATCACCGCGGAGAAGAGATAAGCCATGGAAATCATACCGTTCATTATTCTTCTCCTCTGTTAGCGCCGAAACATTTTCAGCATGCGATAGGTGACAAAGAAGCCACCGAAGATATTGATACTGGCCACCAGCACGCCGATGAAGGCGAGCAGTGTGACCAGGCCGGAGCCGCTGGCGCCCACCTGCAGCAACGCGCCGACGACGATGATGCCGGAAATGGCGTTGGTCACACTCATCAACGGTGTGTGCAGCGCGTGGGTCACATTCCAGATCACCTGCCAGCCGACGAAAATGGCCAGCACGAACACGGTGAAGTGAGACACGAACTCCTGCGGCGCCACACTGCCGAGCCACAACAGCAGCGCGCCGGCCACCGCCCAGAAGGCCAGGATTCCCAGCGGCGATTTGCGCACCGGCTTTTTCTCCTCGGCCACTTCCGGCTCGGGTTCGGGCTTCTTCTCCGGCGCGGGTTTCGGTTGGGCGGTGATCTTGGGGGCGGGCGGCGGCCAGGTGACCTCGCCGTCTTTCACCACGGTAGCGCCGCGGATCACTTCATCGTCGAAATCGAGATTGATCTCGCCGTCCTTCTCCGGCGCCAGCTCGCTGAGCAGGTGCGCCAGGTTGGTGGCGTAGAGGGTGGAGGACTGGGTCGCCGCGCGGCTGGGCAGGTTGGTGTAACCGATGATGGTGACACCGCTTTCGACCACTTTCTCATGCGGCACCGTGTAGTCGCAGTTGCCGCCGTTCTCCGCCGCCAGGTCGACGACCACCGAGCCCTCGGCCATGCTGTCGACCATATCCGCGAGCCACAGCTTGGGCGCCGGCTTGCCGGGAATCAGCGCGGTGGTGATGACGATATCCACCTCCTTCGCCTGCTCCCGGAAGAGCGCCATTTCCGCGTCGATAAACTCCTTGGACATTTCCTTGGCATAACCGCCGCTGCCGGAGCCCTCTTCCTCGAAATCCACGGTGAGGAACTCCGCGCCCATCGACTCCACCTGTTCGCGCACTTCCGCGCGGGTGTCGAAGGCACGCACCACGGCGCCCATACTTTTGGCAGTACCGATCGCCGACAGGCCGGCGACACCGGCACCGATCACCAGCACCTTGGCCGGCGGTACCTTGCCGGCGGCGGTGATCTGGCCGGTGAAGAAACGGCCGAAGTTGTGCGCGGCCTCGACCACCGCGCGGTAGCCGGCGATATTGGCCATGGAGCTGAGCGCGTCCATTTTTTGCGCGCGGGAAATGCGCGGAACGGATTCCACCGCCAGGGCGTTGATATTTTTTTCCGCGAGCTTTTTGAGATAGTCCTCGTTCTGCGCCGGCTTGAGGAAGGCCACCAGGGTGGCGCCGGAGGGGATCAGATCCAGTTCTTCATCGCTCGGGGCCTGCACCTTGAGCACCAGGCCGGCACCTTCCAGGCACGCCTTGCCGTCTGCACAAATTTTCGCGCCGGCCTGCTCATAGGCTTCATCGGTGAAGCTGGCCGGGGCACCCGCACCTTGCTCGAGCGCGACCGAGAATCCCAGGTCGCGCAAACGCTCCACACTGTCGGGAGTGGCCGCTACCCGCGCCTCTCCCGGTGCAGTCTCTTTCGGTATGGCTATGATCACCGCTTTGCTCCGTCAATCTATTTGCCGGGTCGGCCCTACGCCTGCCACCAACTTCCTGCAACGTCGCAAAGCCAACACTGGCGTTCTATTTATCTCGGGTTTCGGGAGTTTTTTGGGGGCCGGTGCCATCGGCAGGCACCTTCAACTCCGAAACGCGAGTCTTTATAAATTTACTCTACTTCCCGAGTGCAAGCTGTCCGCATAAACCGAATATTTAACAGGGATTGCAGATATGGGAACTCTCGGAAAGGGCGAAAAATTCTATACGCCAGCAGGGCCCATTAAAAGAATATTTGGCTTATTCGCCTATAAAATTCATCAATAACGAAATTCGCGCCTGCCAATAGTCCCAATCTGCGCATTTCCAGTTGCAGTTGAAACATTGCCGGAGGCCCCGGAAACGGCGGCCCGCCCCCGACAATCGATTATCCGATTCGACCGTATCGGCAGGTCGATTCGATCATAGTCGATTCAACGGCGGGGTTCGAACCGATTTATCGGCGCACAGTTTCAAATGATACTGTGCGATATTGAACAGCCGGAAAGGAGGTGATTAGGGGGTCGGAAGCGGAGGGATTTGCAGATGGCTCCCCCCACCAATCGATCACCACCGGCGAAGCGCATCGCGATCGCTCTCCCGCGCTTCCACCCAGCGCTCGCCATCGGGGCCCGATTCCTTTTTCCAGAAAGGCGCGCGCGTCTTGAGAAAATCCATCATGAATGCGCAGGCGTCGAGCGCCGCCTGCCGGTGCGGTGCGGCGGCGCCCACGAAGACGATATCCTCGCCGGGATCCAGGCGGCCGAATCGGTGCACGATGCGGGCGCGCCCCAACTGCCAGCGCTGCCGGGCCTCCCCGGCAATTTCCCGCAACACCTTTTCGGTCATGCCCGGGTAGTGTTCCAGCTCCAGATGCGCTACCGATTGCGCGACATTGAAGTCCCGCACGGAGCCGACAAACATCGCCGTGGCCCCGTCTGCACTGTTGTCCCGGCGCAACTGCGCATATTCCGCGGCCACGTCGAATGCCTCGCGCTGTACCGAGACTGCAATCGCCACCCTCAGCCCCCGGTTACCGGCGGGAAGAAAGCGACTTCGTCGCCGCCGTCAACAGCGCTGTGCGGTTCGGCCACCGAGCGATTGAGCGCCATCTGCAGTTTGTCGTCGGCGAGCGCCGAGCGCCATTCCCCGCCGCGCTCACTCAGGTGGGAGCGCAGCTCCGCCAGGGTCGAGCATTCGCTCGCCGGCACGCTGACCTCGGCACATTGCAGCCGCTCGCGCAGCCCGGCAAAAAACAGTACCCGTATCACTGCTGCTTCTCCTCTTCTCCGCTCACCTGCGGGTCGCTGTCGCCGGGCACCCAGTGCCCGCGTTTGCCGCCGATTTTCTCCCGCAGCCGCGTGTGGGCGATAGTGATCGCCGGATCCACGGCCTTGCACATATCGTAAATCGTCAGGGCCGCGATCGAGGCCGCGGTGAGCGCTTCCATCTCCACGCCGGTGCGGCCGGCGAGTTTGCAGAAGCTGGCGATGCGGACGCGGTTGTCTTCGGGCTCCAGCTCGAAATCCACCTGCACCTTGGTCAGCGCCAGCGGGTGGCAGAGCGGTATCAGGTCGGCGGTTTTCTTGGCCGCCTGTATGCCGGCGATGCGCGCGGTGGCCAGTACATCGCCCTTCTTGTTCTGGCCGGCTCGCAGTTGCTCGAAGGCATCGGCGCTCATGCAGACCAGGGATTCGGCGCGGGCGATACGTTCGCTGACCTCTTTTTCAGTGACATCCACCATGCTGGCTTCGCCACGCCGGTTCAGATGGCTCAACACGATTCACTCCTCCTCAAGTGCGAGGCAACAGGTGCGCGACAAAATTGCAGGGTTTGAAGCTGGCATCCAGTTGCCGGCTGAGAATATTTTCCCAGGCGGTGCGGCAGGCGCCGGTGGAGCCGGGCACGGCGCAGATCAGTGTATTGTTGGCGAGCCCGGCCAGGGCGCGGGACTGGATTGTGGAGGAACCGATTTCGTCGTAGGAAATACTCCGGAACAGTTCGCCGAAGCCCTCGACGTGTTTGTCGAACAGCGGCGCCAGTGCCTCCGGGGTGGAGTCGCGACCACTGAAACCGGTGCCGCCGGTGGTCAACACCACCTGCACGGCCTCTTCCGCAATCCAGCGGGAAACTTCCGCGCGCAGCCGGTAGATATCGTCCGGGACGATTTTCTTTTCCCACAGCCTGTGGCCGGCGGCCCGGAGTACCTCGGTCAGGTATTGGCCTGAGGTGTCCGTGTCTTCGGTGCGGGTATCGGAGACGGTCAGTACCGCAATGGATAGTGAGTTTTCTTCTCGATTTTGCACTGTCTGATTTTCCTCGAAACTCGGTTGTTTTCTTGCAGGAGCCTACGGAAGTGTGAGATCCGCAAACTCCCGCATGGTATTCACATTTTTGTGCCAATCGCCCGGCGGCTTGGGTAACTGGCGCCCGCTAACGGCCTCTATCAGTGCGCGCACCGACGGTTTCTCTCTTTCCGCAACAGCGCCCCGCAGGTAATCGCGGCTGGGTTCGTCCAGCCGCAGCCACAGCGGCAGGTAACAGCGCTCGAAGCAGAGGGCGCCGGCGCGATTTGCCAGTCCCTCACTGCAGAGGGTTTGCAACTGCGCTCTCCGCAACAGCGGCATATCCACCGGTATCGCCAGCAGCACATCGCAGTGGATCCGTTCGCGCCGCAGGTGTTCGGCGGCGGCGTGCAGGCCGCCGAGGGGGCCGCAGTCGGGTACCGGGTCGGCAATACCACCGGGTCTGTCGCCGCTGATCAGCGGCGGCAGCAGGGCTGCACCCGCCGGCGCCCGCATTCGGCGCAACAGGGTCTCGGCGTGCACCAACAGCGTCTGCCCGTCGGCGAGTTGCATCTGCGCCTTGTCCCGCCCCATCCGCCGGGAGCGGCCGCCGGCCAGCACCAGCGGACAGATTCGCACGCTAGCCACCGAGCATCGCCAGGTTGCGCGTGGCGCCCACCTCTTCCTGCTGCAGGTAGTGGCTGGGCTCCTTGTGACCGATCAGCTCGCGCACTCGCTCCGCCACGGCGTCGCTGTCGCCGGAGCGGATGATGTCGTACAGGTCCATGCCCTGATCCGCGAACAGGCACAGGTGCAGCCGCCCCTGGGCGGAAATCCGCAGGCGGTTGCAGCTATCGCAGAAGTCCTCGCTGTAGGGGGTAATCAGGCCGATGCGGCCCCGGTAGTCCGGGTGCCGGTACTCCCGCGCCGGGCCGGCATCGCGGTCCCGCGGCAGCAGCTGCCAGCCCTCGCGCAACAGTTGCCGTTCGATGGTCTCGCCGCGCAGGTGGTTACTGGCGAAGTAGTTCCGGTTGTCGCCGGTGCGCATCAGTTCGATGAAGCGCAGCGTCACCGGATTGTCGCGCAGCCAATGCAGGAAGGCCTGCAGACGACGCTCGGCGCCGTCGGCCAGCAGTACGGCGTTGACCTTGACCTTGACTCCCAAGTCGCGGGCGAGGTCGATCCCCTCCAGCACCTTCGGCAGGCAGTCGTGACCAGTGAAGTCGGCGAATTCGCGGCGATCCAGGGTATCGATGCTGATATTCAACTGGTCGAGCCCGGCGTCGCGCCAGTCGTCGATGACCCTGGGCAGCTTGTAGCCGTTGCTGGTCACCGCCACCCGGCGGATGCCGGGGGTGTCGCTGGCGGCGGCGATGATTTCGGGCAGGTCGGCGCGCAGCGATGGCTCGCCGCCGGTCAGTCGCACCTTTTCCGTACCCAGGCCGGCAAAGGCGCGCACTACCGTGGCCGATTCCGCCGAGGAGAGATGGGGGGATTCGTCCGTGGGCTGATAGCCGTTCGGCAGGCAGTAGCTGCAACGGAAGTTGCAGACATCAGTGACGGACAGGCGCAGGTAGTAAAACCTGCGCCCGAGGTTATCTGTAAGCATCAAACGCCTTTCCAAGTCATCGAGCCACACCGCTGCGGGCTCTCGGGAGGCCGGAAGATTTCTCCGCCGACCCTGGTGACCCAAACCGCTCAAGCGGCTTCGGTCACGGCCCGCAGATCCTATTCGGTGAACTTAGATCGGCGGGCTCGGTGTTTGTAAATTTAGCGAATTCGATTTGCTCTCAAATACGAACAGCTCCGAGGATTGATCACATCTTTCTTCACGCAAACTCCGTGCCATGGCTCTCTCCCGCTCACCTCAACCGTCACCGGACCCGAGCGGCGGGAACGCACCAAAAGCAGGCCGGGCCTGCGGTCACCGCACCAGCATAGCGCAACGGAGGAGCCCTCTGAAGGCGCGGCCCCCTCGATAATCGGTGGATGGATCGTCGCGGTGCGGCGAAACGCCGCCGCCTACAAGGCGGGCGCTAATTGGCACGGCATTTGATTGCCTATGGGTAGAAGCAAGGAGACCCGGCGAATCCCCGCGATTCGCCGGGCTTTTCTGTGCGCCCCGACACTGCCCTTGCAGCGCCGGGGTGCGAAAACAGCAAAACCGACAAGACGGATTCGATGAGCAAACCCCTTGGCATCATGCTGGTGGACGACCAGCCAGAGCGCGCGGAGATGGTGAGCCGGCAGTTGCGGGCCGCCGGCTACCGCCTGCTCGTGCAGCTGACCAGTGCCGAGGGGCTGCTGCAGCACGTGGATAGCCACCGCCCGGATATCGTGCTGATCGATATCGAATCCCCGGACCGCGACATTCTCGACAGCCTCAGCATCATCAACCGGCAGAACCCCACCCCGGTAGCCATGTTCTCCGCCCGCGGCGGCAGCGACTTTATCGGCCGCGCGGTGGAAGCCGGGGTCAGCGCCTATATGGCCGAAGGCATGAGCGCTGAGCGGGTAACGCCGGCGATCGAGATCGCCATGGCGCAGTTTCGCAATTTCCAGCAGTTGCGCCAGTCCCTGGAGCGCACCCGGAAACAGTTGCAGGAACGCAAGACCATCGAGCGGGCCAAGGGCCTGCTGATGGCCAAAAAAGGATTAGACGAGGAAGCGGCGCACCGCACGCTGCGCAATATTGCCATGAACAGTAATTCCACCATGCTCGCCGTGGCGGAGCAGATCATCAACCATTTACAGTCCCAGCCATGACCGCAGCAACGCCACTGAAACCGGAAAAGCCCCGCCTCAAACTGCTGTATCTGCGGCTTACCGACAGTGCGCCGCTGATCGTTGCCCGGGAGATGGGATTCTTCTCTCGCTTCGGCCTCGACGTGGCGCTGCAGCGGGAGACTTCCTGGGCGACGCTGCGCGACAGGCTGATCGGCGGCGCCGCCGATGCCGCCGCCATGCTCGCGCCCATGCCGCTGACCCTGAAACAGGCCCTGCCCCACTGCGAGGAAAAACTGCTCACCGGCCTGATCCTGAGCTGCAACGGCAACGCCATCACCCTGTCGCGGAAAATGCATGGAAAACTGGGACTGGCCGCCGCGGATTCCGGTGCCGCCGGCAGTGCCCTGGCCGCCTACCTGCAGCGGCGCACCCCGGGCACAGCGCCCCTGAAACTCGCCACCGTCTACCCCTTTTCCAGCCACACCCTGCAGTTGCGCCACTGGCTGCGCGGCGCCGGTATCGATCCGGACCGCGACCTGCAAATCCAGGTGCTGCCGCCGGAACAGATGGTGGCGCGGCTCGAGCGCGGCGAGATCGACGGTTACTGTGTGGGCGAGCCCTGGAACACCATCGCCGCGCAACGCGGCCTCGGCACCATCGTCACCACCTGCAATGCACTGCTACCGGCGATGCCGGAAAAAGTGCTGGCCGCGACCGAATCCTGGCATCAGAGAAACCCACTCACCCACCTGGCGCTGCGCGCCGCGCTGCTGCAGGCCTGCGACTGGCTCGCCGACCGCGCCCAGCGGCGCGATGTCGCGGCGATACTGGCGCGGGGGGAATACCTGGACCTGGATGCGGAGAGCCTGACACCGTCGCTGAACGATCAACTTCAGGCCCGGAGCGGGCAGCCGCCATCAGCCAACCCCGACTGGCACCTGTTCGCCCACACCGACAGCGACTGCGGGCGGCCCGACGCGGACAAGGCCCAGCAGTTACTCGGCCTGTGCGAACGCTTCTCGCCCATCAGCGCCGGCGCCGAAAAGGCGTTTCGCGCGGATCTCTACCAACAGACACTGGATTTCCTGCAACGACGCAAATGATCCCGGGAGCGCGGAGCTCCAGCTCCGTATTGCGGGCCCCCGGCCGGCGGAAAGCCAAATGGTGGCACGCTATTTGAATACCACTGCATAGGGGCGAACCTTGTGTTCGCTCAAATAAAGAGTGCAACGGCAACCCCGCTGTTCGCGCAGGAAAATCACTGAATGGACAACGAAGTCCACCGGCCGCAGCCAAGGCCCTGCCAAGGCTGCACCCGTGGGCTTTTTTCGTGCCCGCGGACTATCGAGGTGTGGAAGCAATTCCGCACCGCGCAACCGATAAGAGGAAACGAGCATGTCCAGCAATGCCCTCAACCTGCTGTCCTTCCGCGGCAAGACCCGGATACTGCACCTGACCTGGGTGGCCTTCTTCATCAGCTTCTACGCCTGGTTCAACCACGCACCGCTGCTGATGGCGATTTCCGAGAGCCTGTCCCTGGCACCGGATCAGGTGAAAACCCTGCTGATCCTCAACGTGGCCCTGACCATTCCGGCGCGCATCGTGATCGGAATGTTGACGGACAAATACGGTCCGCGGTTGACTTTCTCGCTGCTGCTGGCGGTAGGCAGTATTCCCTGCTTCATTTTTGCGCTGGCAGACAATTTCGTGCAGGCCGCCATCGGCCGCTTCCTGCTCGGTTTTATCGGCGCCGGCTTTGTGGTGGGTATCCGCATGGTGTCCGAGTGGTTCCCCGCGCGCCAGCTGGGTACCGCCGAGGGGATCTACGGCGGCTGGGGCAATTTCGGCTCCGCCGCGGCGGCCATCACCCTGCCCACAGTGGCGCTGATCTTCGGCGGCGACGATGGCTGGCGCTACGCCATCGGGCTGACCGGTGTGATCGCGCTGGTCTACAGCGTCATCTACTACAACACCGTCACCGATACACCCAAGGGCTCCACCTATTTCAAGCCGAAGAAAATCGGCGGCATGGAAGTCACCGGCAAGGGGGATTTCGCGCTGCTGCTGGTAATGAAGCTGCCGATGTACGCGGCCCTGGCGCTGCTGACCTGGAAACTGTCGCCGGCCGGCGTTTCCCTGCTGCCGGGCATCGCGGCCGCCATCATCTACGCGGGCCTGGTGCTGCTCTATATCCTGGATGCGCGCAAGTGCTACGACATCAATCGCGAGGTACTGCAGACGCCGCCGGAGCCCATCCACCGCTACAAATTCAAGCAGGTCGCCATCCTGAACCTGCTCTATTTCGCCACCTTTGGCTCCGAACTGGCGGTGGTCTCCATGTTGCCGCTGTTTTTTTCCGAAACCTTTACCCTGGACCCGGTCAAGGCCGGCCTGCTGGGCTCCGCCTACGCCTTCATGAACCTGGTTTCCCGCCCCACCGGCGGCCTGTTCAGCGACAAGTACGGCCGCAAGATCACCCTGCAGATTCTGGTGCTGGGCCTGGCGGCGGGTTACCTGCTGATGAGCCAGATCAATTCGGCGTGGCCCATCTACCTGGCAGTGGCGGCGGCCATGTTCTGCTCCTTCTTCGTGCAGGCCGGCGAGGGCGCCGTGTTCGCGGTGGTGCCACTGATCAAGCGCCGCCTCACCGGCCAGATCGCCGGCATGACCGGCGCCTACGGCAATGTGGGAGCCGTCTTCTACCTGACGGTGCTGAGCCTGGTGTCCTACGAGGTTTTCTTTCTGGTCATTGCCGCCACCGCGGTGGTGGGCTTCGCCGCGCTGCTGCTGATGGAGGAACCGCAGGGGCAGATTGCGGAAACCCTGCCGGACGGGAGTGTTTCCCTGATCAATGTCACTTGATGTAAATAGCAAAAAACAAAAATTGAAAACCGGAAAGTAATTGGCGGGGATCCCCTGGAGTTTCCAGGGGATTCCCGTTTTTCAGCGTTTGAAACCTGAGAGAAACGGATAAGGAAAGAGTATGTCCGGAGATTCCCTGAAACTGTTTTCCTTTCGCGGGAAGAGCAGAATACTGCACCTGACCTGGCTGGCATTTTTCATCTGCTTTTTTGCCTGGTTCAACCACGCGCCGCTGTTGATGGCGATTGCCGACAGCCTGTCGCTGAGCAGCCAGCAGGTGAAGACACTGCTGATCCTGAACGTGGCACTGACCATTCCCGCGCGCATCATTGTCGGTATGCTCACCGATAAATACGGTCCCCGGCGCACCTACTCCGCGCTGTTGCTGGTAGGCAGCGTGCCCTGTTTCATCTTCGCACTGGCGGACAGCTTCGCCGCCGCGGCCCTGAGCCGCTTCCTGCTCGGCTTTGTCGGTGCCGCTTTTGTCATCGGTATCCGTATGGTATCCGAGTGGTTCCCAGCCAGGCAGTTGGGCACCGCCGAGGGCATCTACGGCGGCTGGGGCAATTTCGGCTCCGCCGCCGGGGCCATGAGCCTGCCCGCTGTCGCGCTGGTATTCGGCGGCGAGGACGGCTGGCGCTATGCGGTGGGGCTCACCGGTGTGCTCTGTGTGGTGTACGGCTGTATCTACTATTTCTCCGTCACCGACACCCCCAAGGGCGCCACCTATTTCAAGCCGAAAAAGATGGGCGCCATGGAGGTCACCAGCCCCGGCGACCTGGTGTTGCTGCTGGTGATGCGGCTGCCGCTGTACGCGGCCCTGGCGCTGCTGACCTGGAAACTCTCCGGCGAGGCCGGCCTGCTGTCCGGCTTCTGGGCCACAATCATCTACTCTGGCCTGGGACTGCTCTACCTGCTGGATGTCAGAAAGAGTTTCAGCGTCAACCGCGAAATGCTGACCACACCGCCGGAGCCGCTGCTGCGCTATAAATTCAAGCAGGTGGCGGTGCTGAACCTGCTCTACTTCATCACCTTCGGCTCCGAGCTCGCAGTCATTTCCATGCTGCCGCTGTTCTTCTCCGAGACCTTTACCCTGAGCCCGGTGATGGCCGGGCTGCTGGGCTCATCCTATGCGGTCATGAACCTGCTGGCGCGCCCCGCCGGCGGCCTGATCAGCGATCGCTGCGGACGCAAGGCCACACTGCTGGTGCTGGTGGCGGGGCTGGCCGCCGGCTACTGCGTCATGAGCCAGATAGGCGACAACTGGCCGCTGTTCCTGGCTGTCGCCACAACCATGGGCTGCGCCTTTTTCGTGCAGGCCAGTTCCGGCGCGGTGTTCGCGATGGTTCCCCTGATCAAGCGCCGCCTCACCGGCCAGATCGCCGGCATGACCGGCGCCTACGGCAATGTGGGGGCGGTCTGCTTTCTCACGGTGCTCAGCCTGGTGTCCTACCAGACCTTCTTCCTGGTCATCGCCGCCACTGCCGCGGTCGGTTTTGCGGCACTCTTCCTGCTGGAAGAACCGCAAGGACATATGGCCGAGGTGATGCCCGATGGCAGTGTCTCGCTGATCGATGTGGCCTGACAGGGGAACGCCGATTTGAACCTAGAAACACAAAAAGAATGCGCCCCTCTCCCTCCGGGAGAGGGGCCGGGGGAGAGGGCGAACGAGTCCCTGAAATTCTCCAGCGCCTCCATCGCCGGCCGCCGCCAACACAACGACGACGCCTGCGCCGTCTGCCAGCCAGAGGGCGCGGAGCTGCGCAGCCGCGGCGCCCTCGCCGCCGTGGCCGACGGCGTCGCCAGTGCCGAAGCCGGCGGCGAGGCGGCGCGGGCTGCGGTGAGCGGCTTCCTGTCCGACTACTACAGCACCCCGGAAACCTGGCCGCTGAAAAAGGCCGCCGCACGGGTACTGCAATCCCTCAACGGCTGGCTCTACCGCAAGAGTGGCGGCGGCGAAATCAAGCAGGGCTGGCTGACCACCTTCTCCACCGCCATTTTCAAGGGCGCCAGCGTGCACCTGATCCATATCGGCGATTCGCGCATCTACCGCCTGCGTGGCGACAGGCTGGAGTGCCTCACCCGAGACCACAGCCGCGCCCTGGGACCCGGCCGCACCTTCCTCGCCCGCGCGCTGGGCATGGACGCCCATGTGGACGTGGACTACCGCCGCGAAGAACTGCAGCCCGGCGATACCTACCTGGTCAGCAGCGACGGTGTACACGATTTCCTGCCGGCGGAAACGGTTGTCGGGATTCTGCATAACAGCGGCGATAACGCCGCCCGGGCGCTGGTGGACGCGGCCCTGGACGCCGGGTCCGGCGACAACCTGAGCGCCGTTGTCTGCCGGGTCAATCGCGTCGAGGCCAGCGACGACGACCTGCTGAACCACAACCGCCAGCTCCCCTTCCCCCCGGACCTGCGCCCCGGCAACAAACTGGACGGCTACCTGATTCTGCAGGAACTGCACACCAGCAGCCGCAGCCAGTTGTACCTGGCCCGGGACCTGGACACGGGCGAGCTGCGGGCCATCAAGACCCCCTCGGTGAACTTCTCCGACGACCCCCTCTATATCGAGCGCTTTATCGCCGAGGAGTGGACCGGCCGCCGCCTGGACCACCCGGGCATCATCCGCGTGTATCCGCCCAGGCCGGAACGGCAGTTTCTCTACCATGTGCTGGAATATATCGACGGCCAGAACCTGCGCCAGTGGATGCAACTGAACCCGCAGCCGGCTGTCGAGCAGGTGCGCGAGCTGATCGCGCAACTGGTCAGCGCCCTGCGCCGGCTGCAACGCATGGAAATCGTGCACGGTGACCTGAAACCGGAAAACATCATGGTCACGGCCGACGGCCGCCTGAAACTGATCGACCTGGGCGGCGCCGACGGTGCCGGGATACGCGAACACCTGAACCTGGCCGACGACACCCCGCCGGGCAGCAAGAACTACGCCGCGCCCGAATACTTCCTCGGCGACAGGCCCAGCCACCGCTCGGATATCTTTTCCCTGGGCGTAATCGCCTACGAACTGCTGACCGGTCGCTACCCCTATCCCGAGCGCGCCGGTTTTCGTCACTACCAGTTAAAGCACTACGCCAGTCTGCGCTACACCCGCGCCCGGCAACACCGCGAAGATATCCCCGAGTGGATAGACGGCGCCCTGCGCAAAGCCTGCGCGCCCGACCCCGGCCACCGCTACCCGGCGCTGTCCGAATTCGTGCACGACCTGCACACCCCCAACCCGGAATTCAGTCACGAGCGGGAACGGCCGCTGATGGAGCGGAATCCGCTGCTGTTCTGGCAACTGGTGGCGCTGTTGTTGCTGCTCTCCCACCTGCTGCACCTGCTTTGACGGGAGCGACTACACTTCGCATGACCCCGGGAGCACGGATGCCCCGCCCGACTCAACGGAAGAGACTGTATCGATGACATCGACAAACCCGCGCAAAGCCTCTATCCGCGCCCTGTACCCGCTGCTGGCAGTAGTCGCCCTGCTGCTGTTCGGCTGTGACAGCGATTCCGGCGCCTCCCGCCGCCTGCAACAAGGACCCGCCAGCGGGGAAACAAAGGAATGGACCTTCCTCGCCTATATGAACGGCGACAACGCCCTGGTGGACTCGGCCACGTCGGACTTCCAGCGAATGGCCGCCGCCGACCTGGGTGGCAACGTCAATCTGCTGGTGTTTATCGACTACGACGCGAGCCAGGAGAAAAGGAACAAACAAGGCGAAGGAACCGGCGAGAAATATCCGCGCGGCGCCTTTTTGTTCCGGCTCCCCGGCGGCGGCGGCGACCCCCAGTTGGTGCAGTGGTTCGACGAGCTGAATATGGACAACCCCGCGACGCTCCGACGGGCGGTAGCTCGGGCTTTCTCCCTCTTCCCGTCCAGGCGCCGCGCCCTCCTGCTCTGGGATCACGGGGGTTCCTGGCCCTGGGGTTTCGGCGGCGACCAGCAGGACGGCACCCTGGAATCGCCCAGGGGCATCCGCACCGCAGAAATCGCCGGGGCGGTGCGTTCGGGCCTGGAACGGGCGGCATTGAGCGCCCCACTCGATCTGCTGGGTTTCGACGCCTGCCTGCTCGCCGGTGCCGAAGTGACCCAGGACCTGGTGGGCGTGACCCGGCTGTACCTCGCCCCCGCCGAGATGGACTACGGCGGAAGCTGGAACTACACCGGCTTTCTCAGTTATCTGGGCGCCAACCCTGAAGCCGATCTGAAGCAACTGGGTAAAGCGGAAGTGGCCCTGTGGGACCAGTGGAAGACCGGCGGCGGAAAGCAGATCTCCGACCCGCTGCTGCGCTCGCAGATAGCGCTCGATATGGAGGCCTACCCGGATTTCGTCGCGGCATTCGCCGACTTCGCCGAGGGCGTGCGCCAGCTTTCCGCGACGGAAGGCATCGATTTCACCCGCGCGGCAATTTTCGCGCAACCCACCTATAGCCAGTCCCTGGCGGAGCCCGCCGAGCGCAACACCGAGCTGCGCGATGTGGGGCAATTTCTGGATGCGGTTGCCGAGGAGGTGGATGCACTCGCGGGCAAAGCTCTCACCGCGCGCATGGCCCTGGCGGAGGCCACCATTGCGGTATCCCAGGGCGACCTGCGGCGCGGGCAGAGCGGCTTCCACCTGGAACTGCCGCCGACCACCGAAACCACCCCCGAGCTGCTGGAGAACTACGCGCGCAATGCCACCGGTTTCGCGGAGGCCACCGGCTGGGACCGGGTGCTGGATCACTACGCCGATTTCAACGACCACAGCCCCCCGACCATCCAATCGAACCTGGACGAGTCCGGCAACCCGCCCGTGCTGACTTTCTCCGTCCCGGAAGCCGATGCGGCCGCCGCCGAGGTGGACCTGGCCATCGTCGATCCGGACAACCCGGACCAGGCAGTGCACACGGGCCTGATCGCACGCGGCGTCATAGAGCCGGGCACCGACTATCGAGTGGCCTGGGACGGCCGGGTCACCACCCTGCCGGATGGCAAGGGCGGCCAGCAACTGGTGGACGTACAGGTGTGGGAAGCGCCCCCGCACGACTTCACCGGGGCGCCGGCAGAGCCACCGATACTCGCAATCCCCGGCATATTTACCGAAACGGACGGCGACAAAGCCAATGCCTGGCTGCTCTACCGGGAGGGCGCCACTGCCGTGGAGGACATAGTCCTGACCCTGTCTCCCGGTGGCGCCTCCGCAATAGCGCTTGCGGAAGCCGCGAACGAAGGCACCTTCACACCCAGCCTGCAAGTGATCTCGCCGAACGCGCCGGATTCCACACCGGCGCCGCGGATGGGCAGCCCCATTCCGGTGCGGGCTCAGATTCCCATTTCGAAAGAACCCGCAGCCGCGGGACACTATGTACTGATCACCATCGCAGCCGACGTCTTCGGCAACGGCGCGGTCGCGCAGCACCCATTCGACTTCACCGGGCCCTGACGGCCGCCACGCCACCGTTTCCGGGCGGGGCAGCACCAGCCGGGTGCAAACAAGCCGGATTCGCACCAATTTATTGCAAACCATGCCGGCAATCCCGCGGCAACCCCACAAATATCAAGCCCTTAGCGGTTGGCACGCTACTTGAATAAGCAATATCACCAACACAATTTATCTTCCTAACGAGGCAACGGCGCCTGAACTCTTCGGCAGAAGAGGAGGCGCCCGTGCCAGGCCGCACCGCTCCCCCCTCTCCTGCCGGGCAATTCAGACACAACACGGCAGGCATTATGGTTAAGCAAAAACTGATCGTTATCGGCAACGGCATGGTGGGCCACCACTTTCTCGAACAACTGGCCTCCAGGCCGGAAAAAGAACTGTTCGACGTTACCGTCTTCTGCGCCGAACCCAGACCCGCCTACGACCGCGTCCACCTGTCCGAGTATTTCGCCGGCCGCAGTGCTGACGACCTGGCCATGGGCAAGATCGAGCAATACCGCGACTGGGGCTTCGAGCTGCTGCTGAACGACGCCGCAGTGAGTATCGATCGGAAAAACAAGGTCGTCACCTCCGAATCCGGCGCCGAAAAAAGCTACGACAAGCTGATTCTCGCCACCGGCTCCTATCCCTTCGTGCCGCCGATCCCCGGCCACGAGCACGAAAAGTGCTTCGTCTACCGCACCCTGGAAGACCTGGACGCGATTCGCGCAGCCAGTGAAAAGGCCACCACCGGCGTGGTGGTCGGCGGCGGCCTGCTGGGCCTGGAGGCGGCCAATGCGCTGAAGGAGCTGGGGCTGGAAGCCCACGTGGTGGAATTCGCCCCGGGCCTGATGTCGGTGCAACTGGACGAGGGCGGCTCGGAGCTACTGCAGCACAAGATCGAAGACTTGGGCGTAACCGTACACGCCAGCACCGCCACCGAACTGATCGAAGAGAAAGACGGCCGGCTGCGCATGCAGTTCAAGGGCGACCGCGAACTGACCACCGACCTGATCGTTTTCTCCGCCGGTATCCGCCCCGAAGACAAGCTGGCAAAATCCGCCGGCCTGCAACTGGGCGAGCGCGGCGGTATCGTCATCGACGAAGCCTGCCGCACTTCCGACGGCAACATCTTTGCCATCGGCGAATGTGCCCTCTACAACAATTTCATCTACGGCCTGGTGGCTCCCGGCTACACCATGGCCCGCAATACTGTGTCGATACTCTGCGGCGAAGAAGCCCTGTTCACCGGCGCCGACATGAGCACCAAACTGAAACTGCTGGGCGTGCAGGTGGGCTCCATCGGCGATGCTCACGGCCGCGCCGAGGGCGCCGCGGCCATTACTTTTGTGGACGAGCAGAGCGGTGTCTACAAACGCATGATCACCGACGCCGAGGGCAAGCAACTGCTGGGTGCGGTAATGGTCGGGGATACCGACGATTACGACCAGTTGCTGCAATACCACCTCAACGGGATCGAACTTCCCGAACAGCCGGAGCAACTGATCCTGCCCGCCGCCGACGGCGCGGCGCCGACCCTGGGTGCCGGCGCCCTGCCGGAGACCGCCACCATCTGCTCCTGCCACAACGTCAGTAAGGGCGATATCGTGCAGTCGGTACAGGGCGGCTGCTGTTCCCTGGGCGAAGTGAAGGATGCCACCAAGGCCTCCACCGGCTGCGGCGGCTGTTCCGCGCTGCTGAAAAACGTCGTCGACGAGGAACTGGCCGCACTGGGTATGGAAGTGAACAACGACCTCTGCCCCCACTTCCCCCACACCCGCCAGGAGATCTTCCATATGGTGCAGGTGGAGGAAATCAAAACCTTCGACGAACTGCTGGAAAAGCACGGCCGCGGCAACGGCTGCGAGATCTGCAAGCCGACAGTGGCCTCGATCCTCGCCTCCCTGTGGAACGAGCATGTGCACGAGAAACCGCACGTGGGCCTGCAGGACACCAATGACACCTTCATGGCCAATATGCAGAAAAACGGCAGCTACTCGGTAGTGCCGCGCGTGCCCGGCGGCGAGATTACCCCGGACAAGCTGATCGTGCTCGGCCAGGTGGCGAAGAAGTACGACCTCTACACCAAGATTACCGGCGGCCAGCGCGTCGACCTGTTCGGTGCGCGGCTGGAACAACTGCCGGAAATCTGGCGCGAGCTGATCGACGCCGGCTTCGAAACCGGCCACGCCTACGGCAAGGCCCTGCGCACGGTAAAATCCTGTGTCGGCAGTACCTGGTGCCGCTTCGGCGTACAGGACAGCGTCGCCATGGCGCTGGATGTGGAAAACCGCTACAAGGGCCTGCGCTCGCCGCACAAGATCAAGATGGCCGTGTCCGGCTGTACCCGCGAGTGCGCCGAGGCCCAGAGCAAGGACGTGGGCGTGATCGCCACCGAGAACGGCTGGAACCTGTTCGTCTGCGGCAACGGCGGTATGCGCCCGCGCCACGCGGACCTGTTCGCCACCGATCTCGACGACGAGACACTGATCAAGTACATCGACCGCTTCCTGATGTTCTACGTGCGCACCGCGGACAAACTGCAGCGCACCTCGGTGTGGCTGGAGAACCTGGACGGTGGCCTCGACTACCTCCGCGAAGTCATCATCGACGACAAACTTGGTATATGCGACGAACTGGAAGCGCAGATGGCCAATATCGTGGGCACCTACCAGTGCGAATGGAAAACCGCCATCAACGATCCGGAAATGCTCAAGCGCTTCCGCCAGTTCGTGAACACCGACGAGCCGGACGAAAAGATCGTCTTCGTAGAAGAACGCGGCCAGCCGCGTCCGGCGGAGGAAGAGGAAATCGTAAAAATCGCCGAGCCGGCATGATGAGTGGCTGATGGCGAGTGTAGGGTGCGCCGTGCGCACCGCCAGCGCCCGGAACAGCGCGTAGTCTTGTAGGGTGGATAAGTCCCACGCGCATCCACCAATAGCGGGCCTCCGGCCCGCAAGCCGAGCTGGAGCTCGGCGCTCCCAGCGTATTCAGGAGAACACCATGAACCAAGTTGCCATAACCCACACCCAGTGGCAGCCGATCTGTCAGCAATCGGATCTGGTTGCCGATTCCGGAGTGTGTGCCCTTGTGGGCGATGATTCTTCCGGCAAAACTTCCGGCAAAAAGAGTATCGCCCTGTTTTTTATTCCCGGCGCGGAGCCGCAGCTCTACGCCATCGACAACCGCGACCCCTTCGCCAATGCCGGCGTCATCGCCCGCGGCATCGTTGCCGAGGTGGACGGGGAACTGACGGTATCCTCGCCGCTTTACAAGCAGCATTTCCGCCTCAGCGACGGCGTCTGCCTGGAGGACGAAAACGTAAAACTGGCCACCTACCCGACCGCCTTTGACGGCGAGACAGTGCTTGTATCCACCGGGCCGGAAGAATCCTGAAAATGGCATTGATCGAGCGGTTTCGCGCACAGAAAACCTGCACTACCTGCCCCTACTGCGGCGTCGGTTGCGGCGTCGCCGCCACGCACAAACGCGGTGTCAACGAGGAGATCAGCGTCGAGGGCGACGCGCAGCACCCGGCCAATCTCGGCCGCCTGTGCGTCAAGGGGTCGGCGTTGGCGGAAACCCTCGGCGAGCGCGGCCGCCTGCTGCGCCCGCGCCTGCACGGCCGCGAGCACGACTGGGACAGCGCCATGGACTACATGGCCCGCAAGTTCGCGCGCACCATTGCCGAACACGGCCCCGATTCGGTGGCCTTCTACCTCTCCGGCCAGTTGCTGACCGAAGACTACTATGTCGCCAACAAGCTGATGAAGGGCTTTATCGGCAGCGGCAATGTGGACACCAACTCGCGCCTGTGCATGTCGTCCGCGGTGGCCGCGTACAAGCGTTCCCTGGGTGCGGATGCGGTGCCCTGCTGCTACGAGGACCTGGAGGAAGCGGACCTGGTGGTGCTGGTGGGTTCCAACGCCGCCTGGACCCACCCGATCCTCTTCCAGCGCATGCAGGCGGCGCAGACGAAACTGGTGGTGATCGACCCCCGCGCCAGTGCCACCAGCGAAATGGCGGACCTGCACCTGCCGATCACACCGGGCAGCGACGGGGCGCTGTTCAACGGCCTGCTGCGTTTCCTCTCGGAAGAAAATGCGCTCGACCGGGAATTCATCGCCAATCACACGGAGCACTTTGAGGAAACGCTGCAAACGGCGGGGGAGTGGACACCGGAGAAAACTGCAGAGAGATGCGGTGTGGCAGTCGCCGACCTGCAGGCATTTTTTACGCTCTTTGCGCGCAGCGAAAGAACGGTCAGCTTCTATTCCCAGGGCATCAACCAGTCCAGCAGCGGCACCGACAAGAACAACGCCATCATCAACTGCCACCTGGCGACCGGCCGTATCGGCAAACCCGGTAGCGGCCCCTTTTCCATCACCGGCCAGCCCAATGCCATGGGCGGGCGCGAGGTGGGCGGGCTGGCCAACATGCTCGCCGCTCACATGAATTTCGAGGCGGAGGAAATCGACCGCGTGGGCCGTTTCTGGCGCGCCGGCAATATGGCGCAGGGGCCGGGCCTGAAAGCGGTGGACCTGTTCCGCGCGGTGGAGCGCGGCGAGATCAAGGCCATCTGGATCATGGCCACCAATCCGGCGGTGAGCATGCCGGACGCGGCCCGCATCGGCCGCGCACTGGAAAAGTGCCCGCTGGTGGTGGTGTCCGACTGTGTCGCCGACACCGATACCGCCCGCTGCGCCGACCTGCTGTTGCCGGCCACCACCTGGGGAGAGAAAAACGGCACCGTCACCAATTCCGAGCGGCGCATCTCCCGGCAGCGGCGCTTTCTGGCACCGCCGGGCGAAGCCCGCCACGACTGGCAGATCATCTGCGACCTGGCGCAACGCCTCGGTTACGGCGAACAGTTTGACTACCGGCATCCGGCGGAAATTTTCCGCGAACACGCCGCCCTGTCCGGCTTCGAAAACCAGCCCGGAACGCCGGGCCAGCGCGCCTTCGATATCTCCGCACTGGCGGATATCAGCGAGCGGGAGTACGACCAGTTGCAGCCGGTGCAGTGGCCGGTCAATAACGCCAATCCCGGGGGCAGCCGCAGGCTGTTCGCCGACGGGCGCTTCTTTACCGACAGCGGTCGCGCACAGTTTCTCCCCGTGGAGCCGCTGGCGCCGCAGCAGCAGCGCAGCGGCGACTACCCCCTGTGGCTGAACAGCGGCCGTATGCGCGACCAGTGGCACACCATGACCCGCACCGGGCGCGCGCGCAAACTGCTGGACCACAGCGAAATGCCGCAGGTCCAGATCCATCCCACCGATGCCCGCGACTGCGCCATCGACGACGGACAACTGGTGGAATTGGCCAGCGCCCGCGGCCGGCTGCGCGGCCGCGCCCAGATCACCGCGGCGCAGAAACAGGGCGAGCTGTTCGCGCCGATTCACTGGAGCGAAAGCCTGGCCGGCGACAGCCGTGTCAGTGCACTGGCGGAACCGGCCATCGATCCCCACTCCGGACAACCCGAATTCAAGCAGGTGGCGGTGCGGCTGCGGCCGCTGTCCGTGCACAGCTACCTGTGCCTGATCTGCCCGTCGGAAACGGCAACCCGGTTTCAATCCCTGCTGCCGGAGATCGAATCCCTGGTGCACTGGTACCGGGTCCCCTGCGACGGCGGCTACCGTTACGAGCTGGCACTGAGCGAACCGCCGGATTGCCGCCCGCTGGCGCAGCAATTGCTGGAAGGTATCGGCGAGCCGCTCCGCTGGCAGCAACTGCAGTTGCCCGCGGACCAGCGCTGGCTGGTGTACACGGACGCGCTGCAACTGCTGCTGTTCAGCGCCACCGACTGGCGCCAGCTGCCCGACCGACACGCGCTGGAACAGTGGCTGACGGATCCACTGCCGGACAACCCGGCACTGTTGCTGCAGAAAATCACCCCGGCGGCGCAGATGGTCTGCAGCTGCATGCAGGTATCGCGGGACCAGATCGAAACCGCCATCGCCGAGGGCACCGACTCCGTGGAAGCACTGGGCGAACAGCTCGGCTGCGGTACCAACTGCGGTTCCTGCAAGCCGGAGATTGCATCGATTCTGCGGGCGCAGGCCAGAAGTGTCGCGTAATACCCATAAGTACCGACAGCCCCGTTTTTAAAGAGCTACCCACCGATTTAATTTTGGCGCCGATCGCGCTATGGTCGGGACCATCTCCGCAATAAAGACAAAAGCCCATGACCATCGATCCCCGCCTGCAGAGTGGCCTGCTTCCGGTGGAGCAGGCCCGCGCGCAACTGCTGGAATCCGTCACCCCGCTGCGGCAAACCGAGACGCTCCCACTGGAACAGGCCTGCGGCCGCGTACTGGCGGAGCCCGCCGACGCACAAGTGGACCTGCCCCCCTGCGACAATTCGGCCATGGACGGCTACGCCCTCTGCGGCGAAGGCAGGCAGTTCACCCTGGTGGGCAAGAGCCTGGCCGGCCACCCCCACAGCGGCAACCTGCAGCCCGGCCAATGCGTGCGCATCACCACCGGCGCGGCGCTGCCCGGGGGCGCCGACCGGGTTGTAATGCAGGAGAATGCCGACCTCGATGGAGAAACTGTCCTGCTGCAGAAGGAGGCTCGTATCGGCGAACATATCCGCCGCCGCGGCGAGGATGTCGGCAGCGGGGAACAGATCGTGCCGGCGGGCCGCCGGCTCAAGGTCGCGGATATCGCCCTGCTCGCCGCCGCCGGCGTGTCGCGGGTCACGGTTCTGCGCCGCCTGCGCGCGGCACTGTTGTCGGTGGGCGACGAACTCAAGCCACTGGAAACGCCGGCGGCGGAGTTGGGTACCGGCGATATCTACGACAGCAATCGCATCGCGCTCAAGGCCGCCCTGGGCGAACTGGATATCGAAGTCGTGGACCTGGGCTGCCAGCCGGACGATCCCGGACAGATTCGCGCCGCATTCGAAAAAGCGCGGGACAGCGCGGATATCGTCATCACCAGCGGCGGCGTTTCCGTGGGCGAGGCGGACTATACTCGCGACGTGCTCGAGGAGCTGGGGCAACTGGAAATGTGGCGCCTGGCGATCAAGCCCGGCAAGCCCTTCACCTTCGGGCGGCTGCCGCGCACCGAGGGCGTCAGCTATTTCTTCGGCCTCCCCGGCAACCCGGTATCCGCGCTGGTCACCCTCTACCAACTGGTACTGCCCGCGCTGGAAAAACTGCGCGGCGCCGGCGACGATGTTGTGCGTTTTCGGGGCCGCGCGCGCCTGCTGAACCCGATCCGCAAATCGCCGGGGCGCCTGGATTTCCAGCGCGGCTATACCTACCGCGACGGCGACGGCCTGCAGGTGGTGGAGACGGCGGGCATCCAGGGCAGCCATATCCTGTCCGGCTTTTCCCGCGCCAACTGTTTTATTGTACTGCCGCGCGAAAGCGGCAACTGCGATACCGGCGACTGGGTTACCATTGAACCTTTCCAGAAACCACTGACTTAAAATGCGCCCGTTCAAGATTCAACAGATCGACCATATCGTGCTGCGCGTCAGCGACCTGCAGGCGATGATGGATTTCTACATCGACGTGCTCGGCTGTACCCTGGAGCGGGAAGAGCGCGAGATCGGCCTCTACCAGTTGCGCGCCGGCAGCAGCCTGATCGACCTGGTGCCGGTCGATCGGAAACTGGGCCGCGCCGGCGGCGCGGCACCGGGCAGGGAGGGCCGCAACCTGGATCACCTGTGCCTGAGCCTGGCCCCTTTCAACGCCGACGCCATCATCCGCCACCTGCGCAGACAGGGTGTCGACCCCGGCCCGGTGGAATCCCGCTACGGCGCCGGGGGCGAGGGCCCCTCTATCTATATTGCCGATCCCGAAGACAATGTGGTGGAGCTCAAAGGCCCGCCCCGGGAGACCTGATCCGTAGGGTGCGCCGTGCGCACCGATACCATGATCTGCGTTCGCACTGAGCAGTGCGCAGGGCGCACCTACCCGCAAACAGACACATTCAATCCAGATGACAAGGAGAGCAAAGATGCACAGCGAAACGATCGAATACACGGTAGAGGGCGACTCCTTTACCGGCTATATCGCCTATGACGACAGCGCCAGCGGCAAGCGCCCCGGTATCCTGCTGATTCACGAGTGGTGGGGCCACAACGAGTTTGCCCGCGAGGAGGCCGACAAACTGGCGGCGGAGGGCTACACCGCCTTTGCCCTGGATATGTTCGGCACCGGCAAGCAGGCGGACAACCCGGACGACGCCGCCGCGCTGATGAACACCGCCCTGGAAACCCCCGGCGCCATCGAGGCGCGCTTCCGCGCGGCGCTGGAAATCCTGCAGAAACACGAGACTGTCGACGCGGACAAAATCGCCGCGCAGGGCTACTGCTTCGGCGGCGCCGTGGCACTGAACATGGCGCGGCTGGGACTGGACCTGAAAGGCGTGGTGAGTTTCCACGGCAACCTGGCCAGCGATATCGAGGCGAAACCGGGCGGCGTGAAAGCCGAGTTGCGTGTCTACACCGGCGGTGCCGACGATATGATTCCGGCTGACGAGGTGAGTGCCTTTGTCGAGGAAATGCAGAAAGCCGGGGCCAAGTTCGAGCTGACCAGCTACCCGGGCGTCAAGCACGGCTTTACCAATCCCGCCGCCACCGGGCGCGGCGAGAAATTCGGCATCCCTCTGGCCTACGATGAAGACGCCACCAGGGACGCCTGGGAGGGCGCCACCGCCTTTTACCGCAAGCTGTTTGGCTGATCGGGGCACCGGGCTCCTTCGCCCCCTCTCCCCCGGCCCCTCTCCCGGCGGGAGAGGGGAGCTAAGCCGGAAACACCGGGGACAAACCAACCTTCCATCCCTCTCAGGCCTCATACCAGTCCCCTCTCCCACCGGGAGAGGGTTAGAGCCTGCCCCGGACTTGATCCGGGGGAGAGGGGAGCTACATCGGAAACACCGGGGCACAACCGGAATTCCCTACGATTTTCGGCGCACCGATTCCAGGTACCAGGCGCCGCTGCCCCACTCCGCCGCCTTGTCGCCCGGATTGCGCAGCGGGCAGCTCTTCATCGACAGGCAGCCGCAGCCGATGCAATCATCCAGGCTACTGCGCAATCGCGTCAGCTCCTCGATACGCGTATCCAGTTCCTGCCGCCAGCGCGCCGACAGCCGCGTCCAGTCTTTCTTGTTGGGTGTGCGACCTTCCGGCAACGTATCCAGCGCCGACTTGATCTCCGCCAGTGGAATACCGGTGCGCTGGGCCACCTTGATGATACTCACCCGCCGCAGCACATCCCGCGGGTAGCGCCGCTGGTTGCCACCGGTGCGCCAGCTTTTGATCAACCCCTTGGTCTCGTAAAAATGCAGCGTGGATACCGCCACGCCGCTGCGCTCGGCCACCTCTCCCACGCTCAGTTCGCGGTTCAGCTTGTTGCAGCTTTCGCTTTTTTTCATAGCCATTCACCCGGGTTTGCCATAGCGAAAATAAATCGCCATTTTTTGTTGACCTAAAGTTTACTTGAGCTTTTACACTGCACGGCGTTCGATTGCAACAACCACCGGGAGAAATCACCATGGAAAACAGACTCCGCATCGCACTGATCTACGGCAGCACCCGCGAAGGACGTTTCTGCGACACCATCGTCGACTGGACCGCCGCCCAACTGGAAAGACTGGGCGACTGCCAGCTGGACCTGATAGACCCCGCGGCCCCCGACGCCGTGAACGAGCGCCTGGAGCGGGCGGATGGATTCATCGTTGTCACGCCGGAGTACAACCACGGTTACCCGGCACCGTTGAAGGCACTGATAGACACAACCGGTTCCGGCTGGCAGGGCAAGCCGGTGGGATTTGTCAGCTACGGCGGCGTATCGGGGGGCAGCCGCGCGGTGGAGCAGTTGCGGCAGGTGTTCGCGGAAATGCACTCGGTCACCCTGCGCGACAGCGTCAGCTTCATCAACGCCTGGGAGCAGTTCGAAGACGGCCAGCTGCGCGATCCGGCGCGCGCCGAGCGCTCGCTGAAACGGATGTTCACGCATCTGCACTGGTGGGCCGATGCCCTGCGCCGGGCCCGCGCGCGGGTGCCCTACGGGGAAATCGGGGAGATCGCCGCATGAATCACACCGAGCGGCACTTGGCCGGACGCCGTATTGCGTTGCTCTGCCTGGCGGCACTGACAGTCATGTCCGGGGCCACTATTGCGCCCTCGCTGCCGGCGCTGCAGTTGCATTTCGTCGACAATCCGCACAGCGAACTGCTGACGCGGCTGGTACTGACACTGCCGGCGCTGTTCATCGCGCTGTTTGCACCGCTTGCCGGTGTCGTTTCGGATCGCTTTGGACGTCGCCCGCTGCTGTTGGCTTCGATCCTGCTGTATGCGCTCGCGGGCAGTTCGGCACTGCTGCAGGACAGCCTGGCCGGCATACTGGCGGGCCGCGCGCTGCTGGGTATCGCCGTTGCCGGCACCATGACCTCGGTTACCGCCCTGGCAGGGGATTACTTTTCCGGCGCCGCCCGGGAAAAGTTCATGACCCAGCAGACTGCCTTCATCAGTTTCGGAGGCGTGGTATTTCTGGTGGGCGGCGGCCTGCTGGCGGACCTGCACTGGCGAGCCCCTTTTGCCATCTACGGCACGGCCCTGCTACTGCTGCCGGCGGCGGCACTTTTCCTGCGCGAACCGACAGCGGGCGGGAGAAGTGTGGCCGGTAACGCAGCCCCGGGCGGCGTCCGTCTGGCGCTGGCCGCGGTGTTCGCTGCGGCAATAGTCAACAGCCTGGCCTTCTACCTGATACCGACCCAGCTCCCTTTCCTGCTGCGGGACATCGGTATCGACCGGCCGAGCCTCACCGGTATCGCCATTGGCGGCGGCAACCTGCTCGGCGCCATCAGTTCGCTGTTGCTCTACCGACGACTGCTCGCGCGCCTGGGCACAGCGGGTGTCTTCGCCTTCTGCTTTGCGGTCATGGCCTGCGGTCTGATGCTGGTTGCAGGCAGCGGCGGCTTTACCGCGGTAGTGCTGGCAATGGCCCTGTTCGGTATCGGCATGGGTTCCGTGATGCCCCACCTGGCCAATACTGCCATCGGGCTGGCCCCGCCGGGGATGCGGGGCCGCGTATCCGGTGTGCTGACCGCCAGTATTTTTTTCGGCCAGTTTCTGTCGCCCCTGATCAGCCAGCCCTGGGCGCGGCATTTCGGGCTCGCCGACAGTTTCACCCATATGGGCGCACTGCTGTTGCTACTGGCTGCGGTCGCTCTGGTGGTCCCGCTCAGGCGCCGCAGGGCAGTGAGCACAGCGGATTTACCCCGGCGAACGACCGGGAATTCAGCTACTGACATATCCTGACAGGCAACTGCCATAAACTCGACAGTCTCGAACTCCGGACGGACAAAGCTGGCTCCGCCACGTCGACACACCGCCACGTCAATAGGGTAGGATGTCGACCTGCCCGGCTTACAGTCGACAGTATGAGACACCACACTCAAATGGGCATTTTCAGAAGGAAGAAAGCAAAGTGGAATCGATTATTTCCGTGAAGGGGCTGGGTAAAACCTATGCCGGCGGTTTTACCGCCCTGAAGAACGTGGACCTGGATATCCGGCGCGGCGAGATATTTGCGCTGCTGGGTCCCAACGGCGCCGGCAAGACCACGCTGATCAGTATCATCTGCGGCATCGTCAATCCGACCGGCGGCAGTGTGACCGCCGACGGCTGTGACATCATCCGCGATTTTCGTGCGGCGCGCAGCAAAATCGGCCTGGTACCGCAGGAACTGGCCACCGACGCCTTCGAGAGCGTGCTGGCCACGGTCACTTTCAGCCGCGGCCTGTTCGGCAAGTCGCCGGACCCGGCCTATATCGAAAAGCTGCTGCGCCAGCTTTCCCTGTGGGAAAAGAAGGACAGCAAGATCATGGCGCTGTCCGGCGGCATGAAGCGCCGGGTGATGATTGCCAAGGCCCTGTCCCACGAGCCGGCCATCCTGTTCCTCGACGAGCCCAGTGCCGGCGTGGACGTGGAGCTGCGCCAGGATATGTGGGAGATGGTGCGCGGCCTGCGCGAATCCGGGGTGACCATCATTCTCACCACCCACTATATCGAGGAGGCCGAGGAGATGGCCGACCGGGTCGGCGTAATCAACCACGGCGAAGTGGTACTGGTGGAAGAGAAAAACACCCTGATGCAGAAGATGGGCGAGAAGGAACTGAGCCTGCACCTGCCGGAACCGCTGCAGCAGGTGCCGGAGGCGCTACGGGATCTGCCGCTGACGCTGAACGACGACGGCAGCCGGCTGATCTACCGCTTCGATATCAAGAGCAACGATACCGGCATCACCGAACTCCTGCGGCGGCTGAACGAAGCCGAGATCGAGTTCCGCGACCTGCACACCCGGGAGAGCTCCCTCGAGGAGATCTTCGTCGGACTGGTGCGCGGCGAGCGCGAGGAAAAGGCAGAGCAGTTGACCAAGGAGACACTGGAATGAACTGGTATGGAATCCGCGCCATCTACAAATTCGAAATGGCCCGTACCGGGCGCACCCTGATGCAGAGTATCGCCTCGCCGGTGTTATCGACCTCGCTCTACTTTATCGTCTTCGGCGCCGCCATCGGCTCGCGCATGGGGGATATCGACGGGATCAGCTACGGGGCCTTCATCATTCCCGGCCTGCTGATGCTGTCACTACTGAGTGAAAGTATCTCCAATGCCTCTTTCGGTATCTTCTTCCCGAAATTTTCCGGCACCATCTACGAGGTGCTGTCGGCACCGGTATCGGCGTTCGAAATCGTCGCCGGCTATGTGGGCGCGGCAGCCACCAAGTCGATCATTCTCGGCCTGCTGATCCTGGTCACGGCGCGCTTTTTCGTCGACTACGAAATCGTGCATCCCTTCTGGATGTTCGGCTTCCTGGTACTGACGGCACTGACCTTCAGTATGTTCGGCTTCGTCATCGGTATCTGGGCGGACGACTTCCAGAAACTGCAGGTGATTCCGTTGATGGTGGTGACACCGCTGACCTTCCTCGGCGGCGCCTTCTATTCCATCAATATGCTGCCGGAGCTGTGGCAGAAGGTCATCCTCTTCAACCCCGTGGTCTACCTGATCAGCGGCTTCCGCTGGGCCTTCTATGGGGTATCGGACGTGAATGTGGGTATCAGCCTGGGGATGACACTGCTGTTCCTGGTACTGTGCATGACCGGGATCTGGTGGATTTTCCGAACCGGGTACCGCATCAAGACCTAAAGGTCGGATCCCCGGCGTGCCGGCAAATGTTGGCGAGGCAGGCTCCTGTCGTCAGTTTTCGTAGGCGCGCAGGAAAAACCGCACCACCTTGTCCACCCGCTCGCGGATTTCCGCTTCCGAGGGTGGCTCGCTGCAGCCGATCAACACCTGCGTGTTCCGGCAACCCATCAGCATACTGAAGAAATGCTCCGCGGCCGCGGCCGGATCCTCCAGCTGGAGCAGCTCCAGCTCCACCGCGCGCCGCAACAGGCACTCCATCTCTCCCAGGGTGCGCCTGGGCCCGGCTTCAAAGAACAGCTCCGCCATTTCCGGCTCCCGCGGCGCCACCGCGCACAGCAGGCGCATCAGCCTGATGGAATCGTCGCTGTCGACCATGGCCAGGAAGGCCGCGCCGATACGCTTCAAGACCGCCTCGATCGAGTCCCCCTCCTCCAGCGCAAACATCGGCAGTGGCATCTGGCTCTCGCACTTGGCACCGATCGCCGCGCTGAAGAGCGTCGCCTTGTCGTAAAAGTGGCTGTAGACGGTCAGCTTGGACACACCGGCTGCCGCGGCCACCGCATCCATACTGGTGCCGGCAAAGCCCCCGGACAGGAACAGCCCCTTGGCCGCATCGAGAATCGCCCGGCGCTTGGCCGGGTCCTTGGGACGGCCCCGCACTGCGGCCGGTGAAGACTGTTCAGACATAGCGCTCCATATACTGGACTCGGGAGTTCAATAAAATTACTATACTCGTCAGTATAACATTGCCGGCGGAGCCGGCGCCCTCTTTCACCGGCAAAGGGAATGTCCATGGCCCGATCGCTCACTCTCACAGGGGCTGTCGCGGCGGCGCTGCCGCTCTGTCTCGCACTCGCCGCCTGCTCGCAGAAGGAAGCCGACACGGCGGAGCAGCCGCGCCCCGCCATCGTCGTGCAACCGCAGCCTGCCGGCGTCCACCGGCAGGTTTATCCCGGCGAGGTGCACGCCCGCTACGAGCCCGACCTCGCCTTCCGCATCGGCGGCAAGATCAGCCGCCGGCTGGTACAGGAGGGCGACCGCGTGCAGCGCGGCGCCCCCCTGGCAGAACTCAACGCCGACGACCTGCAGCTGGAACTGGACAGCGCCCGTGCGCAGCTGGATTCGGCACAGTCGGATCACCATCTCGCCGACAGTGAACTGGAACGCCACCGCTCCCTGCTGGAACGCCAGCTGATCAGCCAGTCGCAGTTCGACACCGTACAGAGCCGCTTCGATGCCAGCGCCGCACAATTGAAACGGGCCCGTGCCAATCTGGAAGTAGCCCGCAACCGGGCCGGTTACGCGGTGTTGAAGGCCCCCCGGGACGGGGTGATCGCCCGGCGCCGGGCGGAAGCCGGCCAGGTGGTGTCCGCCGGCCAGACGGTCTTTACGCTGGCGGCGGACGGCGAGCGGGAAGTGCGCATCGACCTGCCGGAGCAGGAAATCGAACGCTTCTCCGTGGGACAGACGGTGACCCTGGAACTCTGGTCCCGCCCGGGCGAGCCCTTCCGCGGACAGATCCGCGAGCTCTCCCCCGCCGCCGATCCCGCCTCCCGCACCTATGAAGCGCGGGTGGCCTTCGACAACGGCGAGGTCAAGGCCGAGCTGGGCCAGAGCGCGCGGGTGTTTACCAATACCGCCGAGCGGCGCCACGCCCTGTCGATTCCACTGGCCGCACTGACCGCCGACGACGGCGAGCCCTTTGTCTGGGTACTGGACCCGGATAACAACACCCTGCACAAGACGCCGGTCACCGCAGGCGCCTTCGGCGCCGAGCGGGTACCGGTGCTCGCCGGCCTGGAGCCCCACCACTGGGTGGTGGCCGCCGGCACTCAACTGCTGCGGGACGGCCAGCGGGTACGACCGGTGGACCGGATGAACCGGCCGCTGGAAATCGGGCTTTCGCAGACCGGGCAGAACTGATGCGGGAGCTACGGGCGCACCCTACACCGACTCGTTCCCATCCTGCGGCTATACGCAAAGGCACAAGAAGAACCGGGGAACCGATACGAAGGTCCTGATACCGGGGCATGGTTTCGGGACTGTCAGCGAGAGGGACCTCGCTGACAAGCCTCCAGGGATGGATTTACGGGGGGCGCCTAGCTCGTGTCCCGAAACCATGCCCCGGTAGCAGGACCACCACGACATTGGCTTAAAGGCACCGATTCCCGGCCTCCAGGCCTCAAAACGCGCGAATTTATTCAGGAAGAATCACAATGGGCTTCAACCTCTCCGAATGGGCGCTGAAAAACCGCCCGCTGGTGCTCTACGCCCTGATCCTGCTGGGGCTGATGGGTATCTATTCCTATACCCAACTGGGCCAGTCCGAGGATCCACCTTTTACCTTCAAGGTGATGGTGGTCAACACCCTCTGGCCCGGTGCCAGCGCCGCGGAGGTCTCCCGCCAGATTACCGAGCGGGTGGAAAAGAAACTGATGGAGACCGGCGACTACGACCGCATCACTTCCTTCTCCCGCCCCGGCCAGTCCCAGGTCCTGTTTATGGCCCGCGACGATATGCGCTCGAGCGAAATTCCGGATCTCTGGTACCAGGTGCGCAAGAAAGTCGGCGATATCCGCCACACACTGCCACCGGATATCCAGGGGCCCTTCTTCAACGACGAATTCGGCACCACCTACGGCAATATCTATGCGCTCACCGGCAAGGATTTCGACTACGCCCTGAAAAAGGACTACGCCGACCGCCTGAAACTGGCACTGCAGCGGGTCGAGGATGTGGGCAAGGTACAGCTGATCGGCCTGCAGGACGAAAGAATCTGGGTGGAACTCTCCAACACCAAGCTCGCATCCCTGGGCATTCCCATGTCCGCGGTACAGGGCGCTCTGCAATCGCAGAATGCCGTGGCCAACGCCGGCTTCGTGGAAACCGGCAGCGACCGGGTACGCATCCGAGTCAGCGGCCAGTTCCGCACCGTGGACGAGATTCGCCGCTTCCCCATCAGCGTCGGCGGCCGCACCCAGCAACTCGGCGACATTGCCGAGGTACACCGCGGCTTCAGCGACCCGCCGCAACCGCGCATGCGTTTCATGGGCGACGACGCCATCGGTATCGCCGTCTCCATGAAAGCCGGCGGCGATATTCTCGAGCTGGGTGAAAACCTGGACGCGGCATTCACCCGGCTGCAACAGGACCTGCCGCTGGGGCTGGAACTGAGTAAGGTCTCCGACCAGCCGGCGGCGGTCAAACGCAGCGTGGGCGAATTCGTCAAGGTGCTGGCGGAGGCGCTGGCGATCGTGATGCTGGTGAGCTTTTTCTCGCTGGGCATGCGCACCGGCCTGGTGGTGGCCCTGTCGATACCGCTGGTGCTGGCGATGACCTTCGCCCTGATGCACTACTTCGATATCGGCCTGCACAAGATTTCCCTGGGCGCACTGGTACTGGCCCTGGGGCTGATGGTGGACGACGCCATCATCGCCGTGGAGATGATGGCGATAAAGATGGAACAGGGTTTCAGCCGTCTCAAGGCCGCGGGCGCGGCCTGGAACAGCACCGCCTTTCCGATGCTCACCGGTACCCTGATCACTGCCGCCGGCTTTCTGCCCATCGCCACCGCCCAGTCCGGCACCGGGGAATATACCCGTTCGATTTTCCAGGTGGTGACCCTGTCACTGCTGGCCTCCTGGGTAGCGGCGGTGGTATTCGTCCCCTACCTGGGCGACCGGTTGCTGCCCGATCTCACCCGGCGCGACAGCAGCGGCACGGTGCAGGATCCCTACCAAAAGCCCTTTTACCGGCGCTTCCGCCGGCTGGTGCACTGGTGTCTGCGCTACCGTAAAACAGTGATCGCGCTGACACTGCTGGTCTTCGTCGGCTCGCTGGCACTGTTCCGCTTTGTACCGCAGCAGTTCTTCCCCTCTTCCGCACGCCTCGAACTGATGGTGGACCTGAAACTGGCCGAGGGCGCATCGCTGGAGGCCACCGAACAGCAGGCCGCGCGGCTGGAAAAAATGCTGGCCGGCAACGAGCTGGTGGAAAACTACGTGGCCTATGTGGGCACCGGCTCACCGCGTTTCTACCTGCCGCTGGACCAGCAATTACCGGCGGCCAGCTTCGCCCAGTTTGTGGTGCTGACCCGCTCGATCGAGGAGCGCGAGCGAGTGCGAAGCTGGCTGATCTCGACAATGCGCGAGGAATTTCCCACGGTGCGCTCGCGTATCTCGCGGCTGGAAAACGGCCCGCCGGTGGGCTACCCGGTGCAGTTCCGCGTCTCCGGCGAACATATTCCCGAAGTGCGAAAAATCGCCCGCGAAGTGGCGGACAAGGTGCGGGAAAACCCGGCGGTGAACAATGTACACCTGGACTGGCAGGAGCCCAGCAAGGCGGTACAACTGAATATCGACCAGGCGCGTGCCCGCGCCCTGGGCGTAACCAGCGCCGATCTGTCGCGCGCCCTGCAGAGCTCCCTGTCCGGTATCGCCGTCAGCCAGTACCGGGAGGACAACGAACTGATCGACGTAAAGGTGCGCGGCGACGACAGCGAGCGCAGCGCACTCGGGCGGCTGGACAACCTGGCGGTGCAGACGGAGAGCGGCCGCAGCGTGCCGCTGAACCAGATAGCGACTCTGGAATACGGCTTCGAGGAGGGGGTGATCTGGCACCGGGACCGGCTGCCGACGGTGACCGTGCGCGCGGATATCTACGGCGAACAGCAACCGGCCACGGTGGTCAACGAAGTCTGGCCGCGGCTGGGCGAACTGCGCGAGGTACTGCCGCCGGGCTACCTGCTGGAAATCGGCGGTGCGGTGGAGGAATCGGCGCGCGGCCAGGAATCGGTGAACGCCGGTATGCCGCTGTTCGTACTGGTGGTGATCACACTGCTGATGCTGCAGCTGCGCAGCTTTTCCCTGTCCACCATGGTGTTTCTCACCGCACCGCTGGGAATTGTCGGCGTGACCCTGTTCCTGCTGTTTTTCCGCCAGCCGTTCGGCTTTGTCGCCATGCTCGGCACCATCGCGCTGGCGGGCATGATCATGCGCAACTCGGTGATTCTGGTGGACCAGATTCAGCAGGACATCAAACAGGGGCTGGCGCCCTGGGAGGCGATTGTCGAATCCACCGTGCGTCGCTTTCGGCCGATTGTGCTGACGGGGCTAACCGCGGTGCTGGCAATGATCCCGCTGTCGCGCAGCGACTTCTTCGGCCCCATGGCGGTGGCGATCATGGGTGGGTTGATTGTGGCCACGGCACTGACATTGCTGTTCCTGCCGGCACTCTACGCGGCCTGGTTCCGGGTCCGGGAGGAGAGTGGCGAAGAAACCGAACACAAACCGATTCGACAGGGGGAGCTTGTCGGGGAAATGTAGGGGCGAACCTTGTGTTCGCCCGGGCGGAATGCCCCGGAAAACCTGCAGTGCCGGTCTCAAACAGGGCGAACACAAGGTTCGCCCCTACGGTTTCAGTGCCGCTATTCTTCCAGCAGCGACAGCAGCCTGTCCGGCCGGTTGGTGACGATACCGTCCAGTTCCAGGTCGATATAGTCGCGCATGTCCGCTTCCCGGTCCACGGTCCACACCGAGATATGCAGCCCGCAGTTGCGCGCCGCGCGCACAAAGCGCGGCGAGAAAACCGGGATGCCGTAGTAGTGCATCGGCAGCTGCATTGTCTGGTAGGCGGGGCTCAGCAGCCGCTCGGCGAAAAACCACTGGGCCAGGAAGAACAGCAGCGCCTCGGGCATGCTGGCCCCGGTGGCCACCCACGGCGACAGGCGGCGGAACTCGCGGATCACGCCGCGGTGGAAAGACGATACGATCACGCGCGCCTCACAACCGGCCTCGGCTATCGCACTGCTGAGTACCCGGGCTGCGAAGGGATCGTCGTTTTTCAGTTCGATGATCATGGGCGTCTGCGGCAGTGCGGCGAAGACCTCATCGATGGTGGCGATGCGCAGCGGCCTGTCGCGATAGGGATAATTCCCGCCGTCGCCGCGCCAATGGTGGGCCACATTCAGCGAACGCAACTCGTCGAGCGTCATCCCGATAATGGCGCCGCTGCGGTCGCTGGTGCGATCGACGGTGTTGTCGTGCATCAGCACGAGATGACCGTCGGCGGTGAGATTCAGGTCCATCTCCATGGCATCTACCCCCAACTCCACCATTTTTTGCAGATAGAGCAGTGTATTGCCGGGGTAGAGGCCATTGCCGGCCTCATCGCCGTGGGAGATGACCAGCGGGCTCTGTCTGTGGGACAGGGAGAGCGAGGTCAGCGGTGCGGGACGCGCGGTGGCGTAGCACCAGAGTAGGAAAACGACGATTGCGAAAAGTGCCAGCCAGAGCATCTGAAGCCTTGTTCAATAAACAGGTAGGGTGCGCCGTGCGCACCGGCCCGGTTGCGGTATCCACCCAACAATCATGGTGCAAACGGCGCACCCTACGGTAGGATTTTTTCCAGCCGTTCCAGGTCGTTGATGACCCGCCAACTGCCGCCGCTTTGCTCCACCCGGCCCTGCCAGTCCTCCAGCCGCCCCAGGTATTCGGTGGGATCGATATTGTCGCTGCGCAGCTTGGTCACGTTCAGTGCCACCAGGTTGAAGCCGTCCAGGGCCAGCGGCACGTCGCGGTTGTAACCCTCCTTGATCTCCTCCTTCAGGTCGGAAAAGATCAGGATGGTCTTGGTGCCTGGCCGTTTTTCGTTGAGGTATTCCACCGCCTGCAGCAGGCCGCCGGTAATATCGGTATAGGCGGCCGCTTCCGTTTCCTCCACAAACTGCTGGATGGACTCCTGGAAGGCCCGCTTCTGCTTGTTGGTCACGCTGGGGCGATCGTCGAAGGTGACCTTGGCCTGGATGTTCTTCTCGCTGAAGCTGCCGGTATTGATGCTGGCCACGGCGAAGGTATCGCCCGGGTTCAGTTTCGCCAGGGTGAAGTTGATCACCTGCTGCGCCTTGTCCAGCTCCCGGGTGTAGGTACCGGAAGTGTCGATCAGCATATAGACGCCCTGGTTGCGCGCCACCGGCTCACCACAGGCATTCAGCAACAGGCTGCAGGCGAGCACCGCCATACTCGGGAATACAATTTTCATGAGGCTTTCTCCACACTTTTCGACCCGCCGGTACGGGCGCGCCAGTCGAGCACTTTGTTTTCCAGCCACAGGGGAAAGAAGATGACGATATCGTAGAGCCGCACCAGCATGGTGCCGGCGCGCAGCGCCGCGGTACCGGCGAGGCGCAGGGTCACCGACAGGATACGCAACAGGAAGGCGGTGACCACGCCGATCACGGTGCGCGCCGAGGCGATAAAATTCTCCAGCGGAATGGCGACGAAAGTCAGTGCAAACGGCAGGATAAAGCCCATCCCCATCTGCGCCGCGGTGGTGATCCAGTAGACACCACCGCTGGTCGCCGCCACCTCGTCGCCGCGCAGTTGCGCGCTGACCGCCAGGTCTTCCTGCATCAGTATTTCGCGCATGAAGGCGAGTCCCGCCTCCACCGTGGCGAGGAAAAACAGCAGCACAAACGCGGCCCACATCATGCGCGTGCGCAGTTTATCGCTCAGCGAGCCGATCACCGGAAAGAGCCGCGTGATGCGCAGGCACTCCATTGCGAAGAGCCCCATCGTGATCTCCACCAGGATGATCACCAGTGCCGAGATATCGGCGATCTTGAAGCTGCCGATATAGCTGGTGCCGCCCACCATCTCGGTCATGGGCCGGGCGATTAAATGAAAATTGATCAGCGCGCCGCCGACGGCGATCGTCAGCACAAACGCGGAAATAAAGAACTGACTCAGGGAAGAGGAGGAGAGCATGCGCCGGGCGCGCTCGCTGCCGGCCTGGATTTCCTCGTAGCGCTCCATATGGCCGTCGATGGCCCCGGCGCGGCGGATCACCGAGTCGACACTCTTGTTGACGCGCCCCAGCGTGGTCAGCATGGAGCGCCAGTGGGGCATCATGCGTTTCAGCAGCTGGTGGCGCTCCCGCGCCGATTCCCGGTAGACCTCCAGCGCCTTGGATTCCGCCTTGCGCATCGAGTTGTGGATCGTCTCCAGCACATCGCCCACCACCGGGTCCTGCTTGGCCGGGATATCCGCTACCGCCTTGATCGCCTTGGCCCAGTTGGTGGGCTCCGGCGGTACCTCGGCGCTGCGCACATAGTCCTCGTCGATGGCGGTGAGCTGCTCGCACAGGTGGCGATGCAATGTGGGATATTGCGCCAATTCTTTCTTCATGGTGCTTTCGATACGGTCGAACTCGCGCTCCACGTGCCGTTCGGCCGCCTCGCGCCCCACCGCCAGCAACACCTCGCGATTGCGCTCCTGCAGGCGCAGCTCCGCCGCGGACACCGCACTGGCGCCCAGTCGCAGGGACTGGTGAAAAAAACGCGCCAGGGAGAAGATGCCCTGATGCACCGGTCTGCGTGCGACAAACAGGGCCACCAGCGCCAGCACAAACCACAGCCAGAGCGGCAGGCTATCCAGAAGTCCGGTCACGGTGTTGCCTCCTCGAATTTATTGGTTTTTACCCATCCTATCAGTAGTAGGCAGCGCAATCGCCTTCCAGTTCACATTTTGCATTGCCGCATGTTGCACCATCGAGCGAGATAGGCATGGGCTCCCCAATGGGACAGCTCGGGACCCGCAGGCTGTGGCGCAAACGAAGAAGGGCGGCCAGAGGCCGCCCTTCTTCGTTTGCCCGCGGAAAAGGAATGCGGGATCAGATATGCTCTACGGAGTCGATCTCGTATTCCACCGCGCCGGAAGGCGTGTGCACTTCCACCACGTCCCCCACTTCCTTGCCGATCAGGGCACGGGCGATGGGCGAGTTGACGGAGATCTTGCGATCTTTCACATCGGCCTCGTCGTCGCCGACGATCTTGTAGGTCACTTCCTCGTCGTTGTCCATATGGATGATGGTGACGGTAGTGCCGAAGATCACTTTCTCGCTGGGCTCGATGGCTTTCACATCGATGATCTGCGCGTGGGACAGCTTGCCCTCGATATCCTGGATGCGGCCCTCGATAAAACCCTGCTTTTCGCGCGCGGCGTGGTACTCGGCGTTCTCTTTCAGGTCGCCGTGCTCGCGCGCCTCGGCGATGGCCTGTACCACCGCCGGCCGCTCTACCTTTTTCAGGTTCTCCAGTTCGGCGCGCAGGGAGTCGGCGCCTTCAACGGTCATTGGTACCCGGTTCAATGTGGGACCTCCAGATTTATTCATTAGCAAACCCGGCCTCGCCAGTCGGCGCAGCCCGGTCGGTATTCACAATTCGATATGGATGCGGGGACCCGCTCCCGGGCCTCGCATGCGCGCCGGCGCTATTCCGGCAGCTTGACCACCTGCTGGTGCAGATCCTGCAGGCGGCGCACTTTCAGCGGCTCGCCCAACTGCATCGCCAAGGCCATGGCCTCGGCTGCGGCCAGCGTGGTGGTGTAGCACACCTGGTGATTCTCCGCACTGCGGCGGATACCGGCGGAATCGCGGATGGCCTGGCGCCCCTCGGTGGTGTTCACCACCAGTGCGATCTCGTCGTTCTTGATCATATCGACGATATGCGGGCGGCCCTCGCTCATCTTGTTGACGGTTGTAACGGGAATATCGGCATCTTGCAAGGCTTTGGCGGTGCCGCGGGTGGCCACCAGCTCGAAACCGAGACCGACCAGGTCCCGCGCCACACTCACCACCTCGGGCTTGTCGGAATCCCGCACCGAGATGAACACCTTGCCGGACTCCGGCAGCCTGTCGCCGGCGGCCAGCAGGCCCTTGTCGAAGGCCTCGGCAAAGGTCGCGCCCACGCCCATCACCTCGCCGGTGGACTTCATCTCCGGGCCGAGGATCGGGTCGACTTTCGGGAACTTGTTGAACGGGAACACCGATTCCTTCACGGAGAAGTAATCCGGCACGATTTCCTCGGTAAAGCCCTGCTCTTTCAGGCTGATGCCGGCCTGTACCCGCGCGGCCACCTTGGCCAGGGAGGTGCCGATGCACTTGGAGACGAAGGGCACGGTGCGGGAAGCGCGCGGGTTCACCTCGATCACGTAGATCTCGCCATCCTGGTAGGCCAGCTGGGTGTTCATCAGGCCCACCACGCCCAGTTCGCGGGCCATGGCTTTTATCTGCTCGCGCATCCGGTCCTGCACGTCCGCCGACAGGCTGTAGGGCGGCAGGGAACAGGCGGAGTCGCCGGAGTGTACACCGGCCTGCTCGATATGCTGCATGATGGCACCGATCACCACATTCTCGCCGTCGGAAACCGCGTCCACATCCACCTCGATCGCCGCGTTCAGGAAGTGGTCCAGCAGCACCGGCGAATCCTCGGAAACTTCCACCGCCTCTTTCATGTAGTTCAGCAGCTCGTCTTCCTTGTAGACGATCTCCATGGCGCGGCCGCCCAGCACATAGGAGGGGCGCACCACCAGCGGGTAGCCCACTTCCTTGGCGGCCTGGATGGCCTCGGAAACGGAGCGCACTATGGCGTTCTCCGGCTGTTTGAGGCCCAGGCGCACAATCATCTGCTGGAAGCGCTCGCGGTCCTCGGCGCGGTCGATCTGGGTCGGGGTGGTGCCGATAATCGGCACTCCCTCGGCGGCCAGGAAGCGCGCCAGGTTCAGGGGCGTCTGGCCGCCGAACTGCACGATCACGCCCGCCGGCTTCTCTTTGCGCACGATTTCCAGCACGTCTTCCAGGGTCACCGGCTCGAAATAGAGGCGGTCGGAAGTGTCGTAGTCAGTGGACACGGTCTCCGGGTTGCAATTGACCATGATGGTCTCGTAGCCATCCTCGCGCATCGCCAGCGCCGCGTGTACGCAGCAGTAATCGAACTCGATGCCCTGGCCGATACGGTTGGGACCACCGCCCAGTACCATGATCTTTTCCCGGTCGGACGGGTTCGATTCGCACTCCTCGTCGTAAGTGGAGTACATATAGGCGGTGCTGGTGGCAAACTCCGCCGCACAGGTATCCACCCGCTTGTAGGAGGGGAAGACCCCCAGCTTGTGGCGGAATTCGCGCACGGTTTTCTGGCTCACGCCGAGCAGATCGGACAGGTGAATATCGGAGAACCCCTTGCGCTTGAGGAAACGCATGGCGACGGCGTCTATCGCCGAGGTGGGCATCGTCTTGAGAGGCTCCTCGATCCGGATCAGCTCCTCGATCTGCACCAGGAACCAGGGGTCGATGCCGGACAGTTCGTAGACGTCCTGCACGCTCATGCCCATGCGGAAGGCGTCGCCGATATACCAGATGCGCTCGGCACCGGGCACGGACAGCTCGCGGCGCAGGCGCTCCTTGGCGCCCTCCTCGCCCGGGTCGATGCGGCTTTCCAGGCCGTAACTGCCCACTTCCAGGCCGCGCAGGGCCTTCTGCAGGGATTCCTGGAAAGTGCGGCCGATGGCCATCACCTCGCCCACGGATTTCATCTGCGTGGTCAGGCGCGCGTCCGCCTCGCCGAACTTCTCGAAGGTGAAGCGCGGAATCTTGGTGACCACGTAATCGATGCTGGGCTCGAAGGAGGCCGGCGTGGCGCCGCCGGTGATTTCGTTCTGCAGCTCGTCCAGCGTGTAGCCCACCGCCAGCTTGGCCGCCACCTTGGCGATGGGGAAGCCGGTGGCCTTGGAGGCCAGCGCCGAGGAGCGGGATACCCGCGGGTTCATCTCGATGATCACCATGCGGCCGGTGTCCGGGCAGACACCGAACTGTACGTTGGAGCCGCCGGTCTCCACACCGATCTCGCGCAACACCGCAATGGAGGCGTTGCGCATCATCTGGTATTCCTTGTCGGTCAGGGTCTGCGACGGCGCCACGGTGATGGAATCGCCGGTGTGCACCCCCATGGGGTCGAAGTTCTCGATGGCACAGACGATGATGCAGTTGTCGTTCTTATCGCGAACCACCTCCATCTCGTATTCTTTCCAGCCGAGCAGGGATTCGTCGATCAGCAGTTCGTTGGTGGGGGACAGGTCGAGACCGCGCTTGCAGATTTCCTCGAACTCGGGCCAGTTGTAGGCCACGCCGCCACCGGAACCGCCCATGGTGAAAGAGGGGCGGATGATTACCGGAAAACCGAATTCCTCCGGTACCTTTTTTGCCTCCTCCATGGAGTGGACGATCTTGGCGCGCGGGGTTTCCAGATCGATGGCTTCCATCGCCTTGTCGAACAGGTCGCGGTCCTCGGCCTTCTCGATCGCGTCTTTATCCGCGCCGATCAGCTCCACGCCGAACTTTTCCAGCACCCCGTGCCTGTCCAGGTCCAGTGCGCAGTTCAGCGCCGTCTGACCGCCCATGGTGGGCAGGATCGCGTCCGGGCGCTCCTGTTCGACGATCTTGGCCACATTGCGCCATTCCACCGGCTCGATATAGGTGGCGTCGGCCATGGCCGGGTCGGTCATGATGGTGGCGGGGTTGGAGTTCACCAGGATCACCCGGTAGCCCTCTTCCCGCAGCGCCTTGCAGGCCTGGGCACCGGAATAGTCGAATTCACAGGCCTGGCCGATGACGATCGGGCCCGCGCCTATGATCAGAATGCTTTTGATATCTGTGCGTTTGGGCATCTTTCTTCCGTTTTGCTCCGGTCGCTTGCCGGTAGGTAGAGTAACTGTGTCAGGCGTAGGATGGGCAAAGCGCAGCGTACCCATCGCCACCGAACAGATGGGCACGCTGCGCTTTGCCCATCCTACAGATCACACTCAGCGGCGCGCCTGCATCATTTCGACAAACTGGTCGAACAACGGCGCCACATCGTGCGGGCCCGGGCTGGCTTCCGGGTGACCCTGGAAGCTGAAGACCGGCTTGTCTTTCACACGGATGCCCTGCAGCGTGCCGTCGAACAGGGATTTGTGGGTCACCTCGATATTGTCCGGCAGCGTATCCGCATCCACCGCAAAGCCATGGTTCTGGGCGGTGATCATTACCTTGCCGCTGTCCAGGTCCTGAACCGGGTGGTTGCCGCCGTGGTGGCCGAACTTCATTTTCATCGAGCGCCCGCCCACCGCCAGGCCCAGCAACTGGTGGCCCAGGCAGATGCCGTAGGTGGGAATGCCCCTGTCGATAAAGGTTTTGATCGCCTCGATCGCGTAATCGCAGGGCTCGGGGTCGCCGGGGCCGTTGGACAGGAAGATACCGTCCGGATTCATCGCCAGCACTTCGGCCGCCGGGGTCTCCGCCGGCACCACGGTGATTTCGCAGCCACGGTCCACCAGCATGCGCAGGATGTTGCGCTTTACGCCGTAGTCGTAGGCCACCACCCTGAAGGGCTGTTCCGCCGGCGCCGGCCGGTAGCCCTGCCCCAGTACCCAGGTACCCTCGTTGAAGGGGTAGCTCTTTTCGGTGGAGACGACCTTCGCCAGGTCCATCCCTTTCAGGCCGGCGAATTCCTTCGCTCTGGCAAGCGCTGCCTCGCGATCTATGTTTTCTCCGGCAACGATGCAGCCGCTCTGGGCGCCCTTGTCCCGCAGCAGGCGGGTCAGGCGGCGGGTGTCGATATCGGCGATACCCACCACGTTGCGCGCACGCAGGTAGTCGTCCAGCGACTGCTCCTTGCGAAAGCTGCTGGCCAGCAGTGGCAGGTCGCGGATCACCAGTCCGGCGGCCCAGATATCTGCGCACTCCTCGTCCTCCGTATTGGTACCGGTGTTGCCGATATGGGGATAGGTGAGCGTGACGATCTGTCGGGCGTAGGAGGGATCGGTGAGGATTTCCTGGTAGCCGGTCATCGAAGTATTGAAGACCACTTCGCCGATGGCACTGCCGTGGGCACCGATCGCGCACCCCTCAAAAACACTGCCATCTGCCAGCACCAGCAGGGCCGGGGTTGTACTCTGCATAAAGTCGTGGGACATCGAGGACTCCGGCGTGGGGACAGTCTTAGTCAAATTGATCTCCAGTCGCTAGCGGGCGGATTTTGCGGGCTCCAATTGCATCCAAACCGCCGGGAGCGGCTCGGCGCGGCGAGAGCCGCCCAACGGCCAGGGCGCACTTGCTCGCCCTATAAAAAAGCGAGATGAAACTCCACGGCTCCATCTCGCTCTTTTCGGTTATTCACGCGCGGCTCTCACTCTGTGGCCGGCGATTGCCGCCGGCGTTGACGGGCCGCGGGGCCGACCCAAACCGGGCGCAGATTCTACGCGAATCCGCCGGCTTGTGCCAGTTCTTTTGAATGCGGAGCGGAACAGGGCTGTGGGGAAAGTATCTGCAGCGCCTGCCGCGAGCGCCCGCCGACCCGGTCGCCCCGAAGCCCGGGCTATTCCGCACTCCGCATTCAATCCACCTCCCGGCTCAGGCGGAAGAGGCTGCTGCCGATTTTCAGGTCGGCGCGCTCGAGCATCGTCTTGTTCAGTTGCAGGGCGACATTGGCACCGCTGCCGGCGAACTCCACCATGCCGCCGGTGGCGACAAAGCGGTCGGCATCGCTCACGGTCAGGACGGGGAAAAACTCCAGCGCACCCACCGCCTCCAGCAGTTCCGACCGCTTCATGGCGCCGAACACGATTATCTGGCAGCTGCGCGCGCGCATCGTCTCACCGTCGTTGACGCTTTCGAGTTCGACCCAGCGGTCCTTCACCCGGTGCCGGTCGAGGCGCTCGGCCAGGGGCTCGAGCAGCGCCTCGCCGCCCATCACGCAGATACGAAACGGGGCATCGGCACCGGAAAAGACCTCGATAGGCCACTGCAGGTGGTGGGCGAAATGCACGATGTAGTCGACCATGACCTGACGGCCGGCGGCAGAATCGGACAGCTGGCCGACGGCCTGTGCACCGGGGGCCAGCGCCACCAGCAGCAACACCGCCAGAGGCCCGGAGAGCAGGCCGGGCAGGGTCAGAAAGCTGGGGAATCGGCGCTTCATCATAACTCAAGTTTCGGAGTTGAGAATCCTTGAAAATTGGCACAGAGCCGGGTGGCGCGGCCCTTTGCGGGACCTTGTGAGACAGGGAAGTCGATTAGAGCTTACAGGGACGTACTTGCTGGGGGGCGCCTAGCTCGTGTCCCGCAAAGGGCCGCGCCACCCGGCACCTCCGGCCCGACCCCCGAAACTTGAGATCATAATAGCCCTATGGTTCTCACCATCTGGCCACCGGGGCAGTCGTCGCCGATGGCACTGCCCGCTCGCCGTTCCTGGCGACCAGTCGTTCCGATCAAACCTGCGCGGAAAGCCGCGCCGGAACGCCGCTGCGGCCCACCAAAGAAAAGATTAGTCGCGGGGATATGGCTTCGCCACGGCCGCAGGGGCCGGTTGTGCAGGCGGTTACCTTCATTGCGGGGATTTCAGCGATCCGCGGCGCCGTTGTTGGCGGCGGGGCGCCATTTCAGCGCCTTCTCGATCGACGCGATCATGGAGCCCGCCACATCCTTGCGGGTGGCGCTCTCTATGCCCTCGAGGCCCGGCGAGGAGTTGACCTCCAGCAACAGCGGCCCCTTCTTCGAGCGGATGATATCGACACCGGCCACCTTGAGCCCCAGCGCCTTGGCCGCCTTGACCGCCAGGCGCTTCTCGTCCGGCGTCACCTTGACCACGGACGCGGTGCCGCCCTGGTGGATATTGGCGCGGAACTCACCCGGCGCGGCTTCGCGCTGGATCGAGGCCACCACCTTGCCCTCGATCACGAACAGGCGCAGGTCCTTGCCCTCCGCCTCGCGGATGAATTCCTGCACCAGCAGGTTGGCCTTCAGAGCCTTGAAGGCGTTGATCACCGACTCCGCGGCCTTGCGCGTCTCCGCCAGCACCACGCCCCGACCCTGGGTGCCCTCGAGCAGCTTCACAATCAGCGGCGCGCCGCCGACCATCTCGATCAGTTCGTTGGTGTCCACCGGCGAGTTGGCGAAACCGGAGGTGGGGATATTCAGCCCGGCCTGCTGCAGCAACTGCAGGGAGAACAGCTTGTCCCGCGACTGGCTGATGGAAGAGGAGCCGTTCAGCGCGAACACGCTGATACTCTCGAAGTGGCGCGTCAGGGCACAGCCGTAGAAGGTCTGGCTGGGGCGGATGCGCGGAATCACCGCATCCAGGTTGTTGAGGATACGCCCGTCGCGATAGTGCACTTCCGGATCGTTGGCATCCAGTTTCATATAACACTGGCGGATATCCAGGAAGCTCATGCGGTGTCCCCGCTCGGCCCCCGCTTCCATGATGCGCTGGTTGCTGTACAGGTCCGGGTTGGAAGCCAGCAGCCCGATGCGCAGGCCGGTACCGGCCATATGGTGCTCGTCGCGGTAATACTCTTCCAGCTCACTGGGGCGCACATCGCCGAGACAGAAAGTCTCCGACGGATCCACCATCATGCGCCCCAGCATCGCCTCGCGTCCCAGCAGCATGCGGTAGCCCATGGTGTCGCGGTTGGTCAGGGTCAGCTCGATATCCCAGACGCTGCCGCCGATGGACAGTCCCGTGCGGATCACCGGGCGCCGCTCGCTCTCGCCGGAAGAGCTGCGCACGGTGCGCTTGTCCAGCAGTTTGGCTTCGCAGCGCACCGTCGGCCGGCGCTGGTGCTGCAGGGGATGCGCCTCAAAGCTGACCCAGGCTTCGCCGTCGCGTTTGAAGGTGTGGATGTTATAGGCGTGCAGCGAGGAGGTCTTGGCTCCCGAGTCCACTCGCGCCTTGATCGCGGGCACCCCCAGGGAGGGCAGGCCGCACCACTCTTCACTGCCGACAATCAGTTTGTTTTCCAATTTCGCTTCCCTTGCTCGTGGAGATTTTGCGTCCCGGTCCTCCGGCAGGGCCCGACCCGGACGCGATCCGGGGCGGGCTCCCACCGGGCAGAATCATTTCAGGCCCAGCACATCGCGCATATCGTAGTGGCCCGGCGCGCGGCCGTCCTCCATCAGCCAGAGTGCCGCGCGCACCGCGCCGCGGGCGAAAGACAGGCGGCTGCCGGCCTTGTGGGTGATCTCCACCCGCTCGCCCTCGGCCAGGAACATCACCGAATGCTCGCCCACTACGTCGCCGCCGCGCACAGTGGCGAAGCCGATGGTATCCCGCTCGCGCGCGCCCGTCTGCCCCTCGCGGCCGTAGACCGCCACCTTCGACAGGTCGCGGCCCAGGGTGTCGGCCACCACCTCGCCCATGCTCAGGGCGGTGCCGGAGGGCGCGTCCACCTTGTGGCGGTGGTGGGCCTCGACGATCTCGATGTCGGCGTCTTCGCCCATCACCCGGGAGGCGGTTTCCAGCAGGTTGAAACAGAGATTCACACCGGTGGAATAATTGCTGGCGAGACACAGCGGCACCCGCTGCGCCCGGGCCAGCACTTCGCTTTTCTGCTCGCTGTCGAAACCGGTGGTGCCGATGACGATGGGGCGACCCCGCTCGGCGCAGAAGACGGCGTTGTCCCGCGTGGCCGCCGGCGCGGTGAAATCGATCAAGACATCGAAGTCGGCCCGCTCCAGGCTGTCGACGATCGCCAGAGTCCCCTTCCCGAAACCGAGGGACCCCAGCCCCGCCACTTCGCCGGCGTCGGCACCGACCAGGCTGGAGCCCGGGCGCACCACTGCCGCGGACAACTCGGCCCGCTCCGACTGCACCACCGCCGCCGCCAGCGCACGCCCCATGCGGCCGCCGAATCCCGTTATCGCCATTTTTACCGGCATATTGCCCTCTCCCTTAAACCCCGATACAAAGACGCCGATTCTACCTCCGGAGGAATCACCCGGCATAGAATCGTTTTACACGGCGCGAACAGCAATAAACCCGCCGGGCCGCGGCCATGGAAAACGCACAACTGGGACAATTCAAGCAGAGGTGGCTGGCGATGCAATGCGGGCTGGACTGGTGGGGCGTCCGGGTTCCGGGGCGCGGCGGGTCCCTCTCCCCCGGCCCCTCTCCCGGTGGGAGAGGGGAGCTTAGTCGGAAGCGGCGGGGGTGGATCGGCCTGCGAGGCCTCGTTCGACCCCGTGCCAGTCCCCTCTCCCGCTGGGAGAGGGTTAGAGAGAGGGGAGCTTTCTTTTCGGGTTCCGAGTCCCAAACTTACAACTTCATATCCCCGAAGAAATTCTTCACCCCTTCAAACCAGCCGGTCTGGCGCGGTGAGTTTTTCTTTTCGCTGAGGGTATTGGAGAACTCTTCCAGCAGCTCTTTCTGCCTGCTGGTCAGATGCACGGGCGTTTCCACCACCACGCGGCACAGCAGGTCGCCGGGGGGGCCGCCGCGCACCGGGGTGACGCCCTTGCCGCGCAGGCGGAAGAGTTTGCCGGTCTGGCTCTCGGCGGGAATCTTCAGTTTGACCTTGTTGTCCAGGGTCGGTACTTCCAGCTCGCCGCCCAGCGCGGCAGTGGCGAAGCTGATGGGCACCTCGCAGTAGAGGTTCCGGCCATCGCGCTGGAACAACTCGTGCTCCTTGACCACCACCTGCACGTACAGGTCCCCGGGCGGGCCGCCGTCCGGCCCCGCCTCGCCCTCGCCGGAAAGGCGGATGCGGTCGCCGGTGTCCACGCCCGGCGGTACCTTGACCGACAGGGTCTTGGCCTCTTCCACGCGGCCGCGGCCGTGGCAGCTACCGCAGGGGTCGGTGATGATGTTGCCGCGCCCGCGGCAATTCGGGCAGGTCTGCTGCACCGAGAAGAAACCCTGCTGCATGCGCACCTGACCGATACCACCACAGGTGCCACAGGTCTGCGGCTGCGAACCCGGCTTGGCGCCGGAGCCGTCGCAGGTATTGCAGGCCGCCAGGGTGGGCACACGGATCTTCACGTTGGTACCGCGCACCGCGTCTTCCAGGTCCAGTTCCAGGTCGTAGCGCAGATCGGAACCCCGCGCCGGGCCGCGGCGGCCACCCCCGCCGCCGAAAATATCGCCGAACACGTCGCCGAAGATATCGGAGAAACCGCCGAAGCCGCCGGCTCCGGCACCGCCGCCGCCCATCTGGCCGTCCACGCCGGCGTGGCCGAACTGGTCGTAGGCCGCCTTTTTCTGCGGGTCGGACAGGATCTCGTAGGCCTCGCTGGCCTCCTTGAATTTGTTTTCCGCCTCGACGTCGTCGGGATTGCGGTCCGGGTGGTACTTCATCGCCACCCGGCGGTAGGCTCTCTTGAGGTCTTTTTCCGAAGCGTCCCGGTCGACACCGAGGACTTCGTAATAATCGCGCTTGGACATATCAGGAGTGTTCTTTTTTGACGGCACTTCTTAACGGCGTAAGGCGCGGCGGCTTTTCCGCAGAATTGCCGTCGCGCCTTGCGAGCTATTTGTAGGAGCCTGCCCTGCATGCAGCTTTGTTTTTTTGCCTGCGAGGCAAGCCCCTACATAAGAGGAGTAAGCTGACGCTTACCTTTTATTTATCCTCTTTCTTGTCGTCCTTCACTTCTTCGAACTCGGCGTCCACTGCGTCGTCACCACCGGAAGACTGCTCGGCCTGTTCACCGGCTGCCCCTTCGGCGCCGCCGGCGGCCTGGGCCTGCTCGGCGTACATCTTCTGGGCCACCGGGCCGGAAGCCTCGGTCAGCTTGTTGGTAGCGGCGTCCATGGCTTCCTTGTCGTTACCCTTGACCGCTTCCTCGGCTTCCTTGATGGCTTCCTCGATCGCGGTTTTCTCTTCCGCGGTGGCCTTGTCGCCGGCCTCTTCGAGGGTTTTCCGGGTGGCCGAGATCAGGCCGTCGAGGGTATTGCGGGCAGTCACCAGTTCCTCGAACTGTTTGTCCGCCTCGGCATTGGCCTCGGCATCGGACACCATCTTGTCGATCTCTTCCTCGGACAGGCCGGAGGAGGCCTTGATCACGATGGACTGCTCTTTACCGGTCGCCTTGTCTTTGGCGTGCACGTGCAGGATGCCGTTGGCATCGATATCGAAGGTCACCTCGATCTGCGGGGTGCCGCGCGGCGCCGGCGGAATATCGGCCAGGTCGAAGCGGCCCAGGGACTTGTTCTGCGCCGCCTGCTTGCGCTCGCCCTGTACCACGTGGATGGTCACGGCGGTCTGGTTGTCGTCCGCGGTGGAGAACACCTGCGATTTCTTGGTCGGGATGGTGGTGTTCTTATCGATCAGCGGGGTGGCCACGCCGCCCATGGTCTCGATACCCAGGGTCAGCGGGGTCACGTCCAGCAGCAGTACGTCCTTGACGTCGCCGGCCAGTACCGCGCCCTGGATGGCCGCGCCCATGGCGACCGCCTCGTCCGGGTTGACGTCCTTGCGCGGTTCCTTGCCGAAGAACTCGGTGACTTTCTGCTGTACCAGCGGCATGCGGGTCTGGCCGCCCACCAGGATCACTTCGTCGACACCGGAGGCGGACAGGTCCGCGTCGGCCAGGGCGGTTTTCACCGGCTCCAGGGAACGGGTCACGATCTCTTCGACCAGGCTCTCGAGCTTGGCGCGGGTCAGTTTGACCACCAGGTGCTTGGGACCGGTGTTGTCCGCGGTGATGTACGGCAGATTGACCTCGGTCTGCTGGCTGGAGGACAGCTCGATCTTGGCCTTCTCGGCGGCCTCTTTCAGGCGCTGCATGGCCAGCGCGTCGCCGGACAGGTCGATGCCCTGGTCCTTCTTGAACTCGTCCGCCAGGTAGTTGATCAGGCGCAGGTCGAAGTCCTCGCCGCCGAGGAAGGTGTCGCCGTTGGTGGACAGCACTTCCACCTGCATCTCGCCGTCGACGTCGGCGATCTCGATGATGGAGATATCGAAGGTACCACCGCCCAGGTCGTAGACCGCCACGGTGCGGTCGCCGCTCTGCTTGTCGAGGCCGTAGGCCAGCGCCGCCGCGGTGGGCTCGTTGATGATGCGCTTCACTTCCAGGCCGGCGATGCGACCGGCGTCCTTGGTGGCCTGGCGCTGGGAGTCGTTGAAGTAGGCCGGCACGGTGATCACCGCGGCATCGACCGTCTCACCGAGGAAGTCCTCGGCGGTCTTCTTCATCTTCTTCAGTACTTCGGCGGAGATCTGCGGCGGGGCCTTCTTCTCGCCTTTCACTTCCACCCAGGCATCGCCGTTCTCGGCTTCGATGATGCCGTAGGGCACCATCTTGATGTCTTTCTGGACCACCTCGTCCTTGAACTTACGGCCGATCAGGCGCTTCACCGCGAACAGGGTGTTCTGCGGATTGGTAACGGCCTGACGCTTGGCGGCCTGCCCCACCAGGATTTCGCTGTCTTCGGTGAAGGCGACGATGGAAGGCGTGGTGCGGTCGCCCTCGGCGTTCTCGATCACGCGCGCCTTGTCTCCATCCAGTACTGCCACACAGCTGTTGGTAGTACCCAGGTCGATACCGATAATCTTGCCCATCTGTAGAATCCTCGCTTTTGTTGCGCGCCGACCGCGTCGAGCGGGCCCGCTGCGCGTTTGCATTCGGTGATGCCAGCTATATTGGTGCCGGCCTTACAATTTCAAGGGGCTTTTTGCCCGATCCTCCGGAACTCTTGTCGAGATGCAGGAGGCGGACCGGAAAGCGATCCGCCTCCCGGTCTTCACACTTCAGTGCAGATCCCTAGGGTGCCTTGCTGACCACCACCATCGCCGGGCGCACCAGGCGGCCGTGCAGGCGGTAGCCCTTCTGGAACACTTCCAGCACCGTGTTCGGCTCCACATCGCCGTTGGGCACCTGGGTCATGGCCTGGTGCAGCTCCGGGTCGAAGGGTTCGCCGGCCGGGTCCACGGCCTCCACCGAGTATTTCGCCAGGGTGTCCACGAAAGACTTGTGGGTCAGCTCGATACCCTCGACAATCGCCTTGTTGGCCTCATCGTCGGTGTCGATGGTGGACAGCGCCCGCTCCAGGTTGTCCACCACCGGCAGCAGGTCCTGCAGCAGCTTCTCCACACCGAACTTGTGCGCCTTTTCCACATCCTGCTGCGCGCGGTGGCGGGCGTTCTGCGCCTCGGCCTGGGCGCGCATGGCCAGGTCTTTCTGGATCGACAGCTGTTCCTGCAGCTTGACGATCTCTTCGTGCAGTGCGTCGGAGCTTTCGTCCTCAGCGTGCAGGGCTTCCTCGGCCTGGTGCTGTTCCTCTTCGGTCGGCTCCTCGACTTCCGCGGAGGCCTCCTCCTCGGTTGCGGCTGCCTCTTCGGTCAGTGCCTCGGGCTCTTCCCCCCCAACTGAGGGCTCTTCTATCTGATCTTCTTCGCTGCGCTCTTTGGCCACTGCTTTCTCCGTCGCGTCGACTGTCAGTTTCAACAAAATTGCCCGTCGGGCGGGCACTGCCAACCTATATGGGGCCCCACCCCCACAGTTCAAGTGGACTTTTCGCCGCGGAACCGATTGGGTCCGCGAAGAGCCCGCTGCCGCGGCGGCGGCGCAGCCTCTGGGCAGGCTAGTGTGGTGTAACGTACTAAATGCACTTATCAGAGCCCCCCAAATTGTTCACAGCAAGGCGCCGCTCGCAGGGAATGGTGGTTCCATTTGCAAGAGCGGCAACGCCGCTGTGGACGATTTGGGGGGCTCTGATAAGTGCATTTAGTACGTTACACCACACTAGTGTCGCCCCGCCCGGCTGGCTAACCCCACGGGATTACTGTATAAATAAACACTGATTCGAGCGCCGGGAATGCCCCGGCCGCCGAAACTGAACCCCGAAACCTGACCCAATAACAACGGCCACGATTGCTATGCTGCTGCACCTGTCGATCAGCCAGTTCACCCTGGTGGACCAGCTGGAGCTAGAGTTCGGTTCCGGCACCAGTGCCCTCACCGGCGAGACCGGCGCCGGCAAGTCCATCACCCTGGACGCCCTGGGCCTGGCCCTGGGCGACCGCGGCAACGCCGAACTCGTGCGCGCCGGCGCCAAGCGCGCCGACATCCACGCCACCTTCGATATCAGCGACCATCCGGAGGCGGCGGCCTGGCTGGAGGAGCAGGAGATGGACGCCGGGCCCGAGGCCATCCTCCGGCGCGTGATCGGCGCCGACGGCCGCTCGCGGGCCTATATCAACGGCCAGCCGGTGACACTGCTGCAGTTGCGCGCCCTGGGCGAGCAGCTGATCGATATCCACAGCCAGCACGAGCACCAGTCGCTGCTGAAAAAGGACACCCACCGGCGCCTGCTGGACGAGTTCGCCCATGCCCAGGAGCTGGCCGCCGAGACCCGCATCCATTTCAAGACCTGGCGGGACCAGTACCGCCGCTATCGCTCCCTGGCCGACAGCGCCGAGGAAACCCAGGCGCGCCGCGACCTGCTGGAATACCAGTTGGAGGAACTGGAACAACTGGACCTGCAGCCCGGCGAGATCGAGGAACTGGAGAGCGAGCAGCGCCAACTGGCCAACGCCGGCCAGATACTCAGCGGCAGCTACCAGCTGGCGGCGATGCTGAGCGGTGGCGAGGGCGATATCGCCGAACACCTGCACCGCGCACTGCAACTGCTGACGGCGATGCCGGAGCAGTCGCCGGCACTGGCGGAGGTGGCGCAGATGCTCGACAGCGCGCGCATCCAGGTGGACGAGGCGGCCGGCACCCTGTCGCGCCATATCGACCGCTTCGAGATGGACCCGGAGCGCCTGGCCGAGGTGGAGGAGCGCCTCAGTGCCATCTACCAGGCGGCGCGCAAGCACCGGGTGCAACCCCACGAACTGGCGGATCTGCAACAGCAACTGCAGTCGGAACTGGACGATATCGGCGCACCGGACACCCTCGATCGCCTGGCGGCCGAGTGCGAAAAGCTGGAACAGACCTTCCGCGCCACCGCCGGCAAACTGAGCGATCTGCGCACAGAAGCCGCCGCGGAGCTGGCGGAGGCGGTCAACGCGCAGCTTTCGGATCTGGCCATGCCCCACGCGCGGGTGGAACTGGCACTGCAACCGCAGGAGAAGCCCAGCGCCAGTGGCCTGGAGGAAGTGGAGATACTGATTTCCACCAACCCCGGCCAGCCGCCGCGGCCGCTGGGCAAGATCGCCTCCGGCGGCGAGCTGTCGCGGGTCAGCCTGGCGATCCAGGTGGTCACCGCACAGACCTCGCGCACGCCGACGCTGGTGTTCGACGAGGTGGACGTGGGCATCGGCGGCGTCACCGGCGATGTGGTCGGTCGCCTGCTGCGCCAGTTGGGCGAGCGCCGCAACGAGCGCGCCGGACAGGTGATCTGCGTCACCCACCTGGCACAGGTGGCAGCCCGGGCCCACAAACAGTACCTGGTGGAAAAACACAGCGACGGCGAGGCCGCGTTCGTCTCCCTGCGGGAGCTGAAAGACAGCGAGCGCCGCGAGGAAATCGCGCGTATGCTGGGCGGCGAAACCACCGCCCAGTCCCTGGCCCACGCCGGGGAGATGCTGGAGCGGAGTTGACTGGGGGACTCAGTGAGGTGCGCCGTGGCAGACAACTGCTCCATGCGTTTTCTGCATGACCGCTGGGCGGCACCCCGCATCCTTGGCGGCCTCGCACCGACCGGCCAATGGGCCGAAAATGACCGGGAATGGCAGTAAACTTCACCTATACTGCTGCGCCACCAGAAGTAACAATCTCGGCACTATCCATGCGAAGAACCATATTCAACACCCCCATTCTCACCCCGCTCCTGCGTCAGGGCGCCCGCCTGCTGTTGAGACTGCACGGCTGGCGCGTGGTCGCCGACCAGCAGGCGCTGAAACTGAAAAAGTACGTACTGCTGGGCGCGCCCCACACCAGCAACTGGGATGGCTACTACTTTATCCTCGCCGCACTCAAGCTCCGGCTGACACCCCACTGGATGGGCAAGGACAAGCTGTTCACATTCCCGCTCGGCGGGGCAATGCGCTGGTTCGGCGGTATTGCCGTGGACCGCAGCAGGGCCAACAACCTGGTGCAGGGCACCGTCGACCAGTTCAACGCAAGTAGCGAGCTGGTCGTGGCGGTGCCGCCGGAGGGCACCCGCGGCCGCAAGGAACGCTGGAAAACCGGTTTCTACTACATCGCCCGCGGCGCGGTGGTACCGGTGGTGTGCGGCTTTATCAACTATCCCAGAAAGGAAGTGGGAATGGGGATGGCCATGGAGATGGGGGAGAACCTGAAGGCGGAACTGGAGCGCTTTCGGGACTTTTACGCGGACAAAGTTGGCAAGTTTCCCGAACGCTATACGCCACCGGCCTGATGCCGGTCGCGCCGGAGCCCAGTCCGGCAGGCCTGCGGCCTGCAAGCGGAGCTGGAGCTCCGCACTCCCGGGATCACTTTTTCTTCACGTAGAGCACCAGGCTGTGGCCCGTCAGTTCGTAGCCGTGCTCTTCGGCGATCTGCTCCTGCAGGCGCTCGATTTCCTCGTTGTGGAACTCGATCACCTTGCCGGTATCAGTGCAGACCATGTGGTCGTGGTGCTCGCCGCGGTCCAGCTCGAACACCGAGTGACCGCCGTCGAAATTGTGGCGTATCACCAGACCCGCCCCCTCGAACTGGGTCAGCACCCGGTAGACAGTGGCAAGGCCGACGTCCTCGCCCGCCTCCAGCAGCAGCTTGTAGACATCTTCGGCGCTCAGATGCGGCTCGCTGGAGCTTTCCAGCAGCTGCAGGATCTTCACCCGCGGCAGGGTGACTTTGAGGCCCGCTTTGCGCAGTTCCTGATTCTCAGTAGACATGAATAAATAGTTCCCGACAGGATTTCGGTGGATTGTTCACTTTCAGAGGCTCGCTCGCGCAGCCCGCAGACTGCCGGCCGACTCGACAACGACCCGCGACAGGGCCGTGCCCGGACTCCGCAGGGGTCCCTGTCAGCGGGCCAATACTTCGGGTATTATCCACGCCCAGCGGAGTCAGCGGAACCCCGGGGCACTTTCCGGTCGCATTGGCGGCCGATGGCGCCCGGCTGTGGAACTTTCGCCGCCGGCGAGCGCCTATTCTGTAACCCGGCCGCCAATGCTGACCGAGAAACCATAATGGAGCAATGAATGCCGTCTAGCCTGAGAATCCTCGCCGTCGTCGGCCTGAGCGCCCTGCTCGGGGCCTGCAGCCTTTTCAAGTTCCCCGGTGTACACCGCATCGAGGTACAGCAAGGCAATATCGTCACCCAGGAGATGGTCGACCAGCTCAAGCCGGGCATGACCCGCCGCCAGGTGCGCTTCGTACTGGGCACCCCGCTGATCGAGGACACTTTCAATCCCAACCGCTGGGATTACATCAACCGCGTGCGCGACCCGGAAAACGAAGTCACCCAAAAGCGCTTCAGCGTCTACTTCAATGGCGACATCCTGATCGCCACCAGCGGCGACTGGCAGCCGGCGGGCTGGCCGGAGTAACCGGCCTGGATCGCGCCTACTGCTGTTGTTTCTGCGCCTGCCGCTTCGCCTTCTCTGCGCGCTGCCTGCGCGCCTCTTTGGGATCGGCGATCAGCGGGCGGTACACCTCGACCCGATCCCCCGGCTGCAATTCGTACTGGTCCGCAGGTGCCAACCCCTTGGTGCCCAGGGCCTGGCCGAAGATCCCCAGCTTTGCCGTGGCCGGATCCACCTCCGGGTACTCCTCCGGGATGCCGGAGCGCACCAGCGCCTCCTGTGCCGTAGTGCCGGGCGCGACCAGCAGGCGCATCAGCCGCTGCTCGTGGGGCAGTGCGTAAACCACTTCCACCGCAATCGTCCTGTTCTCCGTCATGGCGATTCCCCGCTCTTGTCTCCGTAAACCTGCTCTGCCCTGGCACTCATGACCCCCACCATCTGATTGGCCAGCTCGCTGAACAGCTTGCCCGCAGCGGCGGCAACCAGCCGGTTTTTCAGGCTGAAAGACAGCGAAAAGCGCACCTTGCAGGCATCCACCGCCAGCGGTGTGAAATGCCAATGGCCGGTAAAATCCGAAAAGGGCCCTTCAACCAGTGTCAGCGTCATGCGCAACGGTCGCTCCAGTTCGTTGCGGGTCACAAATGTCTGGTGAATCCCCGCCCGCGCCAGCTCCAGGCGCGCCTCGAGGATGTGTTCGTCCCTGAACAGAACCTCGGCGCTGCGGCAACCGGGCAGGAACTGCGGGTAGCTGGCCACATCATTGACCAGGTCGAACATCTGTTCCGCACTGAACATCACCAGCGCGCTGCGCTCTATTTCAGTCATTACTGCTGTCTATTCCAATACTTCGAGCCATTTTGCCTGCGATCGGCGGCGAGCCGGCAATTTTGACAGCCGGCGCTACTCAAGCAAGGCAATTCCTGCAACAATCGCACTTTTTACCCGGCCGGTCACGGCGGCGGCCGGGCACAACCAATCCGAAAGACAAGAATAACAGGCGAGCGAGAAGACTATGGCCGCAGCGAGAGAACACTTTGGATCGCGACTCGGATTTGTCCTGGCCGCGGCGGGTTCCGCCGTGGGTATCGGCAACCTGGTGGCGTTTCCGGTAGCCGCCACCAAGAGCGGCGGGGGCGCCTTCCTGCTGGTTTACGCGCTGTTCGTGTTCTTTATCTGCCTGCCGGTGATGATGGCCGAGCTGTCCCTGGGCCGCAGGTCCGACAAGGACCCGGTGGGCGCCTACCGCCAGCTCTCCGGCGGCTCCGGGCCGTGGCGCATTCCCGGCTGGCTGGCCCTGATCACCCCTTTCATGATTGCGGTCTTCTACCTGGTGGTGACCGTGTGGATTCTCGGCTACCTGGTGGAAACCCTGCGGGGCAACCTGGACCAGCTCGCCACACAGGCCCATTTCAAGCAGTTCATCAATTCGCCGATCGTGTTTCTCTACCTGGTGATCGTGATGCTGGGGATCAACGGCATCCTGGCGCTGGGCGTCAAGGACGGCATCGAGCGCGCGGCGAAAACCCTGATGCCGACACTGTTCGTGATGCTGCTGGGACTGGTGATCTTCGTGCTCACCCGCGAAAACGCGATAGTCGGCATCAAGTACTACCTGATACCGGACTTCTCCCAGCTGGATGCGAGGGTCGTGAACAACGCCATGGCGCAGGCGTTTTTCTCCCTGTCGCTGGGCATGGGCATCATGATCACCTACGGCTCCTACATGAAAAAGCAGGATTCGATCCCCGGTTCGGCTCGGGCGGTGGCCATTACCGACACCCTGGTTGCCTTCACGGCCGGGCTGCTGATACTACCCAGTATCTTCCACTTCAATCCGCAGATAGATACCACCACCCTCAGCGACTCCTCCGCCGGCATGATCTTCCTGTTTCTGCCCAAGATCTTCTTCGCCCTGCAGGAGAGTATCGGCTATTTCGGCGCGAGCGCCTTCGCCTCGGCCTTCTTCTTCCTGGTGCTGGTGGCCGCAATCACGTCGCTGGTGTCCATCATCGAGGTGCCGCTGGCCACCCTGCGCGACGAAGGTGGCATGGGGCGCAAGAAGTCCATTTACACAGTGGCGGCAATCCAGCTCGTGCTGGCCATCGGCTGCGCCATGTCCTTCGGTATGGCAGACTGGCTGACCAGCTTCGTCCAGGTGGCCGGCAAAGACACTTCTTTCTTTGCTCTGGTAGAGCTGATCTTTTATTCTACGATCCTGCCGCTGAACGGCCTGCTGGTCTGCCTGTTCGTGATCTACAAATGGAAACGGGCCAACTTCGACAAGGAGCTGCAGCAGGGTGACAGCGGTTTTGCCGGCTCCCTCTTCCAGAGGTACGTAAACTTCTCCCTGGGGACCTTTATCCCCCTGATCCTGTTGCTGGTCTTCATCATTACGGTGGCAGACAAGTACTTCGGGTACAGTTTCTTCTAAATCGGGCACCAGTAGTATCCATGGCCAAAAAGAAAAAGGCACAATCCTCCCGCACCATCGCGCTGAACAAGAGGGCCCGCCACGATTACTTCATCGAGGAGAGGTTCGAGGCGGGCCTGGAGTTGCAGGGCTGGGAAGTCAAGAGCTGCCGCGAGGGCAAGGCGCAGCTCACTGACAGCTACGTGATTTTCAAGCGCGGCGAGGCCTTCCTTCTGGGTTCGCGCATCCAGCCGCTGCCCAGTGCCTCGACCCATTTCGTCACCGAGCCCGACCGCACGCGGCGCCTGCTGCTCAAAAAGCGCGAACTGGCCAAGCTGATCGCCTCTGTCGAGCAGAAGGGCCACACAGTGGTGGCCACCGCAATCTACTGGAAAAAGCACCTGATCAAGTGCGAGATCGCGCTGGCCAAGGGCAAGGCCAAGCACGACAAGCGCGAGACGGAAAAGCGGCGCGACTGGAACCGCGAGAAACAGCGTCTGATGCGCAACGAGTACCGCTGACCCGGGCTCCTACAGAGTACGCTCGGCGTAAGCACAGATAAGAATAACGAAGAGAATCACAATGAGTGCACCGCGAGGACAGTTCAGCTCCAATATCGGTTTCCTGATGGCCGCGGCCGGCTCCGCCGTGGGCCTGGGCAATATCTGGGGCTTCCCCACCAATGTGGCCGCCAACGGCGGCGCCGCCTTTGTACTGGTCTATCTGATCATGGCCTTCCTGCTCGCGTATCCGGTACTGATGGCGGAACTCACCATCGGCCGCCACGCGCGGCGCAATATGGTGCAGGCACTGCGCGGCATCGCCACCGGGCCGATCAACCGCTTTCTCGGCGGCCTGACAGGCTTCGGCGGCATCCTGGTGGCCTCGCTGATCCTCAGTTTCTACGCCATCGTCGCCGGCTGGATGGTGGCGCACCTGGCGGAGCCCTTCTTCAGCCTCGCCGGCGTCGAGGGCACCGCAGAGTGGCTCAGCGCCAACAGCACCGCCCGCAACCTGACCTTCACCGCCCTCTTCAGCGCCCTGACCATGCTGATCATCGCCAGCGGCGTGGAGAAGGGGATCGAGCGCTGGTCCACCCTGCTGATGCCATCGCTGATGGTGTTGTTGCTGCTGTTGATCGTCTATGTGCTGACCCAGGAAGGCGCCATGGAGGGGCTCAAGGTCTATCTGATCCCTGACCTCAACCAGCTATCGCCGGAACTGTTGCCGGAGCTGTTGATTGATGCCATGGGCCAGGCGTTTTTCTCGCTGTCCCTGGGGGTCGGCACCATGCTGATCTACGGCTCCTATCTCAGCCGGCAGGAAAGCCTGCCACGCCTGGGCGTACTGGTAACCCTGATCGACGTGGGCATCGCCTTCACCGCCGGCCTGCTGATACTGCCTGCCATGTACGTAGCCAGGGAAGCCGGTACGGAAATCTTTGACAAGGCCGGCAACCTGATCGCGGAAGATCAACTGGTTTTGCAAGTGCTGCCCGCCCTGTTCGACACCATGGGCACCGCCGGCCTGTTCGTGGCCATCGCCTTCTTCGCCCTGATGGTGATCGCCTCCCTCACCTCCTCCATCTCCATGCTGGAGGTACCGGTGGCCTTCACCATCGAGAACCTGAAAATACCGCGCCGCCTGGCAACTCCACTGGTCGGCCTGGTCATCTTTGCCATCAGCAGCCTGATCATCTTCAATTTCAAAGCTCTGTTCCTCCTGATAGTCACCATCGCCACCAAATTCGGCCAGCCATTGCTGGGCGTCGCCCTGTGCATCTTCGCCGGCTGGATCTGGCGCCGCGACCAGCTGCTGGCGGAACTGAAAAAGGGCCACGAAGATATCGAGCAGACCCTGTTCTGGAAGATCTGGCCCTGGTATGTGCGTATCGTCTGTCCGCTGCTTATCCTGACCGCTTTCGCCCAGTCGGTCATGTGACCCCCGGGCCATTCCGGGACCGCGGAGCTCGGGAGCGCCCGCCGCCAGCTCCGCACAGCCCACAGGCCCTCCACTGACCCGACAACCACAAATACTCCCGCGACGCCTATTGCCTCCCAGGGAATTTTGTTATACTCCGCTCCACGCAAATGCGTTTCCTACCGGGGATGACTTGGATTCGACGCCGGTGACGAAACCATGGGTGCATGCCGTGATGGCAGCCAATCACGTAAATCCAAAGCTGCAATCTATTAGTTGCCAACGACGACAACTACGGTGCCCAACTCGCTGCGTAAGCAGCCTGTGAAGCACTAACTAAGGGTTCGTCCCTTAGCGGTCTTCAGTAAGGTGCCAGTACCGCGCTGCAGACTGTCAAACAGAACTGGATCGCTGTGAACCGCGCCTGTCGGGGATCGGCTAAAACCTAAACAGGCTCGCCAATTACGTCCTGCCCGTCGGGCTGTAAGCGGCTAAATCAATTGACGGAACTAAGCATGTAGAGCCTCTGGCAGAGTGCTGACGGACGCGGGTTCGACTCCCGCCATCTCCACCAACTCACCGTCTCAGACGGACCACAGAAGCCTCGAAAGCCCAGTGTTTTCGGGGCTTTTGCTTATCTGACCCATCCCAGTTAATCTAACTCAACCCGTCCAAATCTAACCGCAACTGGCCGGGTTTGTGGACGGGTTGGGCCTGCCGGCACCGTCCACCCCGTCCAAATCCAGCGAGGAAGGCTCAGCCATGCCGCTGTCAGATACCAAGATCCGCGCACTCAAGCCCCGCGGGAAGAAGTACCTCGAGGTCGACGAGAAGGGCCTGGCCATTGAAGTGACCCCCAGCGGCGCCAAGCGCTGGGTGTTCCGCTTCAGGCTCCACGGCAAACGGCCGGAGATGGCCCTGGGGCTCTACCCTGATGTACCCCTGAAACGCGCTCGAGCGCTTCGGGACGAGGCACGCCAGCATGTGGCCGCCGGCATAGATCCCCGGGACGTGAAGCGCGCCCGCAAGGAATCCGCCCTCGAGGCCAATCGCAATAGCTTCTCCGCGGTCAGCCAGGAGTGGTTCGCAGCCAAGATGGCCCATCTGTCCAAGTCCTCCAGGGACCGCGCCCAGCGCGCTCTGGATAGCGACCTGCTGCCCTACCTGGGCAAGCGCCCTATCGCCGAAATTACCGCGCCGGAGGTGCTGCGCTGCCTGCGCCGGATCGAGAGCCGCGGCGCCCTCGAAACCGCCCACCGGGTAAAGCGGGTAGCCGGCCAGGTCTTCCGCTTCGCCGTGGCCACCGGCAAGGCCGACCGCGACCCCACCACCGACCTCACCGGCGCGATGAAGCCCACGAGAAAGCGGCATCTGGCCGCGATCACGGATCCGGCGGAGGTAGGCAAGCTCATGGTGGCAATCGACGAGTACCAGGGCACCCCGACCGTGAGAACCGCCCTCAAGCTGTCCCCGCTGCTCTTCTGCCGCCCTGGGGAGCTGCGCAAGTTGGAGTGGTCGGAAATCAACTGGGAGGCCAGCCAGATAGAGCTGCCGGCCGAGAAGATGAAGATGGGCGAGCCACACATCATTCCGCTGGCAGAGCAGGCCCTGGCCCTGCTGCGGGAACTCGAGCCCCTCACCGGCCGCGGCAAGTACGTTTTCCCTTCCGCCCGGGGCCAGAGCCGCCCCCTGTCCGACAACGGCGTCAGGACCGCCCTGCGCTCCCTGGGATACGACAACGACACCATGACCGCCCACGGTTTCCGGGCAATGGCCCGCACGCTGCTGGATGAAGTGCTGGGCTGCCGGGTGGATTACATCGAGCACCAGTTAGCCCACGGGGTGAAAGATGCCCTGGGCCGCGCCTACAACCGCACCAAGCACCTGCCTCAGCGGGCGGCCATGATGCAGAAGTGGGCTGATTACCTAGACGACCTACGCGAGCACGCGAGATCGGGCAACGTGGTTGCCGTTCATTTTGGTACGAAATAAAGCAAGAAACATGAAAGAAATTGAAACTTTAATGGCAGAGTTCAAGGCTGAGGATGAATATATAGAAGAAATTCAGCTCCGAGCAAAACGCTACTGGAGAGAGCGAAAATGGCCACAAAACCCAGAAGCATGGTTGCGCAAAGCCGAAGTTCAAATTCCTAACGACATTACGCGACTCCCACCTAATCTCCGCGAAGAATTCGAAATGCTGTTCCGAACTCAGTTGCGTCATGCCAAACATTGCCTAGCAAACGGTGACGCCGATGGGTTAACTGTGGCAATAATGTTATTGGACACGAATTGCGAGACTGTGCGTACGAATATCCGATTACACAGAGAAGCCAGCTACTCAGCTTTGCAAAGTGACAAAGGAGATAAGGGAGCACAAGCTCGCTGGGGGAATCGTGGCGAATTGAATAAAAAAATAAAGGAACTTGCACAACGGCAAGACGACTGGGGATCACTACCTACAGCAGAATTATGGCCTTTGCTTTACGCGTGGCTTGACGAGAACAGACTAAACCCGTCAGAAACCACCGGGAAAACAACAGATAAAAGCAGAATTATCTGGGATGGCAACCCTAGCGGAATATCCTACAAGACCTTCAAAAACCAAATAAGCGCCCACAGGCAACAGCAGAACAAAAAATAATCAACCCATCCCGATGACCCGGGCAGGGAGAAAATATAAATAAAGTGCGTATCAGCCTCAACAAGCCCACATAGGAGCTGATACATGCCACACAATCTAAACCTTCCCTCTGCGATCAATCCCGATGCCAGCTACCGAGCCCGTACCTGCGCCAACTTCTTTGGCATAGGACTCTCGACGTGGTGGCATTGGGTAAAAACCGGAAAGGCCAAGCGCGGCACTAAACTCGGTCCTAAAACTACCGTATGGGACGGCGCCTACCTACTGGAGTTAAAGCGGGCCCTCATTGCTGAAGTTAACAGCATGGGGGACGCAAAATGAAAAACGCCCGACCAGCAAAGAACCAGCCGAGCGCCCTGAACAGCGCCAATCCTATCAAACTACCCTCCCGCCTGGAACGCCTGGCCCGCGCCTTCTCGGCATCTGTTGGAGGCCTCTCGCGGGAAGCCGTAGACCGCGCTACGCCCTGCAGCAATGGGCCGGAATACGTCCGACAGTTGCGCCGGCGCCTGGGGGTGAGAATCCCTTGTATACGGGTGCCATTCATCACGAGCGACGGGATCTCCAGCCGCCGCGGCGTCTACCGCCCTACTGATGAGGACCGCACAAAGCTTGCCAAAGCGCTGAATGGCGCGAGGGGGTGACCGTGTGGGTATCAGTCGACAAAGAGCCAAGGGCCGCAAGCCGGCGGGTACATTCGCAGCACTTCCTCACGCCGTCATGGATAGCGATGACTTCCGTTCGCTGTCTGGGGGTGCCATCAAGGTGCTGCTGGGCCTCTTGCGCCAGTACCGCGGTAACAACAATGGAGACCTCTCCGCAACGCTCAACCAGGCGCGGGAATGGGGCGTGGGCAGTTCGGCCACGCTCGCAAAAGCTTTGCAGGAGCTTCAGGACCGTGCCCTTGTCGTCCGGACCAGGGAGGGGCGCTTCCTCAAGCCTGGAGGCTGCTGCGCGCTCTACGCGCTCACCTGGCAATCTATCGACGAGTGCCGCGGGAAGCTGGAGATCGCTCCGACCAGAGCACCGATGCGCAGCTTCTCCTTGGAGCGCATCAAAAAACCTACTTCATAAAGTGAACCGTATCGGTTTAAAAAGTGAAGCGATGGGAGATCCACAAGCACCGGGAAACCCGCCCATCGCTTCAGAAAATGAACCGATGGGCGGGGGTGACCTGCTTCAGAAACTGAACTCCTCTATAGATTACCAGGGGTTCTCCCTGATTTATTATTTACCGCTATGTGTCGCGTGGTCGGCAACAAGCCTTTTCGTCTCGGTAACGATCCGACCGTTACTTCATCGTAATTCCACCGTTACTTATCGGTTCAATGTCCGCATCGGAAGCGGACATTTCGCGGACCTATCAGTCCAACAGCGCCCGGTTACCGAAATCGAGTATTCGGGGAGGCGTCGTGGATCGTGAACGCATACTCCAGGCAGTGGATAACGTGCAGGCAGAGCTGGACGGGCTGCGAGCCCTGGTGCAGGAAGAACAGCGGGAGCCTGCTCTAGATCCCGATACCCAGCCGGAGTGGTTGGAGACCCACGTGATTGTCCACCGATTCGGGATCACCGACGACCACGCCAGAAAAATGGCCCGGCGCCTGGCGCACACCGGTGGGGCAATCAAACCAGAAGGCAGGTGGTTGCTCGACCCGGAGGCGGTACGGGAGGCGTTGGGTCGGCACGTTTAATTTCCCTTCGGCACGGTTGCGGCACGTTTCGTGTGGACAATGACCATTGGATTCAATGAGCAAAGCGAGGTCTATATGGGTTCAGTACGGTTGGGCAATACCGGCGGGCGAGATTTCGTCCGATCCGCCATTGCCGGTGCGCTGGCGGAGGGTGGCTACACCACAGCGGTTAATTATGGTCGATCCCGCTGGGGGATCGAAATCTCAAAGGCGGCTGTGCCTGCCGCTACATTCGGCGACCTGGGTGACATCGACTTACAGGCTGTTGATTTTTTCAACCTTGTGCGGGAGCGGTCCATAATCGGCCGGATGCCCGGCATCCGCAGTGTGCCTTTCGAAACCGTGCTGGTGGAGGTCACTGCCGGCACCACTGCTGCTTTTTTCGCAGAGGGTAATGCGATCCCTGTCTCGGGATTTGATTTCGACGCCGGAGGCTTGCCGATCCGCACCTATGGGGGGCTGACCGTAGCGAGCAAGGACTCGCTGCGTGCCGACAACTTCGAAAACACTATCCGTGACGACCTTTTGCGAGCCGCCATCGACGCTGTGGACTCGACGTTCATCGACCCGAACAACGCCGGCGTTGCCGATGTCATCCCGCCGAGTATCACCAACGGAGTAACCCCGGTTGCCGCAACCGCTGACCCGCAGGCCGACATCACCGCCCTGGTGGGCGACTTTGACGGCGACCTGGGGGCTGCGTTCCTCATCACGACCCCGGCTCTTGCGGTCGCGCTGCACGGCGCTGGTTACGAGGGGGCCGGCGCTCGTGGGGGTGAGGTCGCCGGGATCCCCCTGATAACTTCCCGCAATGTTCCCGACGGTGTGATCGTTCTGGCCGACGCTGCTGGTATTCAATTGGCCTGGGAGGCGGGCGTCATCACCTCATCCAATAGCACCACACTGCAGATGGACGATGATCCCAATATGTCCAGCGCTACACCAACCGGCACCAACGTGGTCTCCCTGTTCGATACCAACACAATCGCCTTTCGCGTTGTCGGCAACGCGAACTGGTCCGTACGCCGGGCAGGATCCGTGAGCCTCGTTACTGGCGCGGAATATTAAGGGGGTAGCGATGACAGTTACATTAAATCAACTGGCTCGCCGCGTCGCTGATCTCGAGATGGCTTTGCGCCACAAGAGAATGGATCTGGCCTTGGACCACGTGCAGAAATTTGTCAGCGGCGGCAGAAGGGTGGTTACTGGGATAGCCAGTACCAAACAGGTGGACAGAATGGGCGACATCGTCGAGCCCAAAGGCGGGCACTGGTCGCTGCCGGTTCCATTGTTGTGGATGCACCGGCATGACGAACCGGTCGGATGGGTGCGCGAGGCGACGGCCACCGATTCCGGGGTCCGCGTCCGCGTTGAGATTGCCGAGGGAATCCCGCGCGCGGACGAGGTGTGGAAAATGCTTGAGGCCGGTCTGGTGGATAGCTTCTCCATCGGGTTTATCGGAACCAAGTCAAAGCCAATAAAAACCGGCCGGCGCTTCACGGAATGGGAGCTGATAGAGATTTCCGTGGTCAGCATCCCGGCAAACCCTGGCGCCAAGATCGGAAAACAATACAGCCGTGGCGAGGCTGTAAAACTGAACACCGTCGGACGCGGCGCCGTTCGCTTGAAGAGAGGATGAATCGATGAGCCTTGATACAGACAAGAGCCGTGCACTGCGCGTTGAAATTTCCGAAAGGGTGGCCTTTTTTACTGAATCTCTGGGGGTCGACAGCGGTGATGTAATTTTTAGCGGAACAGTTAAGGACGGCATGATTGAGATCGTGGCTGCTGTGGCGTTCCTCGATCTGGAGGAGACCGCCCGCGTCGCGGTGCCGAGAAGCTGTAGCGAAAAATTCGTTGCCGCTCTCGTCGAAGCGCTTCGTGCGGACTTCGCGGGGACAACACAAACACATTGAAGGGGGAGCCCATGGCAACTCGCTCACTCGGCACACTGACCCTGGATCTCGTCGCCAAAATAGGCGGCTTCGAGCAGGGTATGGGGAAAGCAGAAAAGCGCACTCAGAAATGGCGCAAGGAGGTAGAACGAAACGTTCGGGCTGCCGGTAAAGCATTTGCTGCAGGAGCCTCTGTCGCCGCTGGTGCACTGGCCGTAATGACCACGCGCGTAATTAACAATGCGAAGGAAATAGAAAATTTTTCCAATGTGGCCAACACCGGCGTAGAGGATTTCCAGCGCTTCGCCTTCGCCGCCGAGCGCGTCGGCATCCAGCAGGATAAGCTGGCCGACATTCTCAAGGACACCACCGACAGAGTGGGGGATTTCCTCCAGACGGGCGCCGGCCCGATGGCGGACTTCTTCGAAAACATCGCCCCGCAGGTGGGGGTGACGGCCGATGAATTCCGAAACCTTTCTGGCGCGGACGCGCTTGGGCTTTATGTAGACAGCCTTGAAAAGGCGAATTTGTCGCAAAATGAAATGACATTCTATATGGAGGCTATCGCCAGCGATGCCACCTTGTTGTTGCCGCTACTTCGGGACAACGGTCGTGAACTCGAAAGATTCGGTGACAAGGCGGAGGAAGCGGGCGCGGTCCTGTCCGAAATCGAGCTGGAGAACCTGCTGGACGCCAAGGAAAACATCGACGATTTACAAAATGCGATCACTGGTCTGCAAAACGAAATAACGGTCAACGCGGTTCCGGCCATCGATAATATGACGGAACTTCTGAGCGACCCAAAAACAATCGATGCTATCAGTGACGTAGCGGAAGCCTTGATTACAGTCGCATCCGCCGCCGTCAAGGCAACGGTGGAGATCACAGAATTTACACAGGGAGTTGCCGAAAGTGTGGCCCGGCTGGTGCATGGGGAGCCGGAAGTTCTGGCGCTTGAGCGGTCTATCAACTCACTGCAATCGACGCTGGAAAGTGGGGTTATTGCAGACGGCAAGCTACTGACGGGCGTGCGCCTGGCAACGGGCGAATTTTTGCATCAGGGGACAGCTGTTGAGGTCCTGGAAGAAAAGCTGAAATCTCTGCAGGCGCAGCGCGAAGAATTTTTCGGCCTTGGGGGTGGTTCGCAAGCTCAGGATCCGCCGCTGGGAGTAATCCCGGAGCTCGACAATTCTTTGATTACGGGCGCCGCGGCGGTTGCCGAAAAGACCGGCGAAACCGCAGATAATATTGCGGCCTTTGTTGATCCTCTCGAAAGGTTCAACAATCTGTACGACTCGACAATCGAGAAGCTGGAGGCTCGGGAGGCGGCGTTACAGCGTCAACGCGATGCGCAAGAGGCATATAACAAGTTGGTTGAGGACCTCCGCACCGACGAGGAACGACTCACCGACCAGGTCCGCGAGCGGCTGGCCGTCCTCGATGCCGTCCAGGACATCACTGACGCCCAGCGCAACCAGACGCTGGGCCGCATCGCCGACGACGCCACCGAGGAGGCCCCGGAGCTGGGCGGCGTCTCCAGCATGGAGGGCATCGACACCGCCCGCACGGAGCTGCAGGACTGGTACGGCGAACAGCTGGACATGCTGCGCAAGTTTCGCGAGGAGCGCGCCGACCTCAAAACCACCTGGGACGAGGAGGAACTCGCCCTCCAGGAGGAATACGAAAACCGCCTGACCGAGATCACCAAAGCTAACGAGGAAATACGCACCCAGCAAATGCTGGATGGCTACAGCGCGATCCTCGATGTGGCCGGCAAATACTACGAGGGGCTGGAGGGGGAAGAGGCGGCCTACACCCGCGCCGCCATCCAGCTCGGCCAGACCCTGCTGGACGAGAAAAAACGCAACGCGCTTGAGAGCATCCTCACCAGCACGCACAGCGCCGCCATGGGCGCCTACGAGGCCCTGGCCTCCATCCCCTACGTAGGCCCCGCTCTCGGCGCCACCGCCGCCGGCACAGTCTACGCCGCTGGCGCAGTGGCTGCCGCCGGCGTGACCGGCATGGCGCACGACGGCATCGACGCCGTCCCGGAGGACGGCACCTGGCTGTTACAGCAGGGCGAGCGCGTCACCACTGCCGAGACCTCCGCCAAGCTGGACCGCACGCTGGACGACGTTCAGCGCGGGATGAGTGGCCGCAACGGCCCCGGCGGAATGACGGTGAACAACAACTTCAATATGAAGGAGCAGCCTACACCCAGGACGCGCCAGCAACTGGCTGCGGAGGCGGCGCAGAGACAGCGGATGGTCGAACGGAGGTTGGGCTCGAGGCGATGACGTAATCCAGGGGGGGGAGGTAAACGAAAAATATTCGCACCGAGCGGACACCGCGCCCCCAATCAAATTTTCGCACTGCCAAAATTAAATTTCGGATTTTCAATTTCGGCAAAAAGGTTAAAAAATGTCCAAAAAGGGGCGAAGACCCAAGCCAGCGCGCCTTCATCTGGTGTCTGGGACCCATCGGCCCGGCCGTCATGGGGATGCGACCTCGAAGCGGGCCCGCACAGATCGAGATCGCTCCGCGTTCGGAGCGCTGAAGAAGCCTCCGAGCCTGAAGGGAGAGGGGGCGAAGGCCTGGAAGCGCTGGATCGAGCCCGCGTACTGGCTCGACGCCAGCCGAGAGCCAGCAGCGATCGCGTTCTGTGAGCTCTGGAAGGAAATGATGGTTAATCCGGCTAGCTTCCAAGCGGCGAAGCACAGCCAATTGCGTGGGTACATGGCTGAGCTAGGCCTCACCGATGAGCGCAACCGCGCCGAGAAGAAAGACGACGAGGAGGATGAATTTTTCGATGATTGATACCAAAGAACAAAGGCAGGCCGCTCTGTCACATGCCCGATCTATGGTTGGCGTGAAGTTTCGACACCGGGGACGCCAACCCTGGGCAGTGGATTGCTGGGGACTCGTTGTTCTCTCTTGCGCGGCCGCAGGCCTGCAAGTTGGAGATAAAAAGTACTATGGCAGAGAGCCCTGGAAAGATGGGTTGAGGGAGCACCTGCAAGAATGTTTCGGGAACCCGATTCCGGAAGAGCAATGGCAACCTGGCGACGTGGCTATGTTCAAGGCTAAGAACCGAGGCCCCTGCCATGTTGGCTTCTTGGCTGATTATAGGTACGGCGGGTTTTCCTTGGTCCACTCACATGCTCAACATAATGTCGTCGAGCATGTTCTCGACAAACGATGGCGCCATCTGCTGGTGGAGGTGTACTCGCCGTGGGATCATTGATATTTGGCAGCATCAAGATAGACGCGCAGCCTGTAGATGTAAAAATACAAACCAGCAAGGCGGGTGTCCCGAGGCCTATCATTTTCGGCACGGTCAGGCCAGTGAAAGGCAATATCATCGCTACCACCGAGCCAAAAATTGTTGAATGGACGGAGAGAAAGTCTGGAGGTTTGTTTGGGCCTGACATCAAGATCCAGCACCGGGAGATATACCGGACTTATGCCATACGCATTTGCGAAGGCCCTGTTACCCGGGTAGAACGTATCTGGAGAAACAATGAACTGATATACGTACACGACCCTGAAGTTTACATTAATGACGTCTACGTAGTAGCGCACGGTCTTCCTCAAGAGCTGGCAGAAATCTACACCGCCACTCTGGAAACAAATGATTTAACATTTTTACAAAGAGCATCCCTTTATCTGGGGGATTTCGACCAACAACCCTCGCCGGTGATGCAAGAGGCGTTCAGCGCAGAGAACGTTCATGCTTACCGTGGCACTTGCTATATGGTAATGGAAAACGAAAACCTGACCTCTACGAGCGGGGCTATCCCCCAGTGGCAGTTCGAGGTTACACGATGCCCAGAGACGCCTATGCCTTCGGCACCGAAGGCGAGGCCCTGAACAACTGATAAAAAAGCCCGCTTTAAGCGGGCTAATCTGCACCTGTTCTTGAGGTCAATTCTTTTCGGCGGTAGCAAGACTAAGAAGTTTCTTGAGGTCGTTAACTTGCCCCTCAACTGCCCATAGCGCGTTAGATACAATCTCTTCATTCAGGCGATCGCAATCCGCTTCAAAATGCGCCGAAAGCATCGTGACCGTGCCGTGTAATCTTTCGAGTCCGCAATTCAGCGCGTCAACGTAAAAGCCTTCTCCCGTGCTGGCGATGTCGAAAACTTCTTCGGGAGTGCACGCAGTTTTCTGAACTTTAGCATTCATTGCGCAGACTCCCCTCTGTTTTTGATGTCCAATTCATCAACAAGGTCGCGACCCTTGTCGGCGAAATTCTTGCCGATAATTGCCAGGCCCCGCGCCTGAGTAATTTCCTCGGAATCAATGACTGCGGCGCACAATGTGTACAAATCCTCGATGGTTCTGGAGATCTTTTCGATTGTGGTGTCCATGCTGGGCTCCTTATTGGATGGAGGCCCCCACCGGTACCGCTGAATGGAGGCGGGCGATTCGAGGTTGGTCCTACCGTCACAGGAACGGCCCGCCGAAGCGGCCCCAAATCGCCCACCATAGATGAGCGAGCACAAAAAAACTCGCGAGCGCGAGTTGTGCGCCTGTGAAGTTCGGGGGACCAATCCCGGCCGCAGATTTTGCCACGGCAGCTTCAGTATCCGCCGATCTCGCCGCTGCCGTCAACCACCCCGTCACCAGACGCATTTGTAGACACGGGGTCGTCTACACAGCCGTCACGGGCGCGTGACGGAGAAATATACTCCCCGCAGCTTTATCAAGGCAGCTTAATCAGTTGGACGGGTTTTGTGACGGGTTTCGATTAAGAATCGAAAAATAGTTAATGTAAATCAATCACTTAGAAATTCTTTTCGACTCCCGCCATCTCAGACGGACCACAGAAGCCTCGAAAGCCCAGTGTTTTCGGGGCTTTTGCTTCTCTGGCCCATCCCAATCTATCCAGCCGCAAGCAGAAAGTTACAGGAGGCTCGGCATTTGACGGGCCTTTTTCGTTTATCCCCACACCTGGCACAAACCATCTTTGAACAACCCTACTGCCGCGTCCGGCCGTCCAGGCCACTTGCCCTCCCCCGTCGCCTCCTCCAGAATCGCCCGCCGTGCAGTGATCGGCTGGCAGAGGGGCCACCCGACCTTCCGGAATACGAGACATAAAAGCTGTGAAAAGCTTCTCCAGTGGATTTCAGATATGACGACACCGAAGAACCCCACCAACACGGCCCTGCCCCACGCCAGTGTGGGAACCCGCTGGCATCAATTGTCCGGGATTCTGGGTTTTCTGCTGGTAGGTCCGCTGGCGGGCTGGCAGATGCTATCGCTGGTCGAGCGGCAGCAGCTGCCCATCTGGCTGTGTTTCCTGGTAGGCGGCCTGGGAATGGTGCTGCCGGGCGTGCTTGCGATGTTACTTCAGCCGATGCGCCAGAGTGTTTCCGTAGACGCCGGAGGGCTGCGCTTCGGGCGGCACGGGTGGGTGCCGTTCTCCGAGATCGATCAGATGCGCTACCAGAGTTTCCTTACCCTGCACCGGCCCGGCAGGGCGACGCTGATCGTCCAGCAGGGTAAGCACGATCTGGATGCATTCAACCGCTTCTGCGAGTCTGCCTGGGGGCACTGGTTCGATTGGCAGCGAATACACGGCACCCCGCCCGGCGCGCAACGGCGGGCCGCCCTTTACGACAGGGCAAAGATCGCCGGCCTCTTAACAGTTGGGGGCACGCTGTTCATCGGGACCCTCGCCCTGATGTTCAATCTGACACTGCCCGTCACCGCGCTTCTAATATTGGCGGGCGTCTTTATAACCGGGCTGATCGTCGCCATTTTCTATGGCGCCTGAAGGGGCCGCGATCTGCCCGGGAAAACGCGGCCACTTTCACGTCCATTCCCCGGACGCGAATGCAGGCCCGCCCCGGCCACAGGGAAGACATTTGCCGTCAGGCGCCAGCCCCGGCCAGTTGCACCGTCTTCGCCCGGCGCTTCTCCCGCGCGGCCCGGCGCTTGCTGCGGCGCCGGTTCCAGATATAGATGCCGGTCACCGACAGCAACAGCGGCGATAACCCCGCCACACACCAGATCACCTTGCTCGCCAGACCGGCGAAGTTGCCGAAGTGCAGGCGGCGGTAGCTGGCCACGATGGCGGCACCCAGGGTGGCCTCGCGAATATCGTAGCTCGACATATGCTCACCGCTCCGGGCGTTGTAGGTCACCATGCTGGCGTATTCGTCCAGCAACGGATTGTTACTGTGCACATCCCCCCAGAAGGTGAAGTTGGTATCCGGTTCCCAGGGAAAGGAGATGTAGGTGGTCTCGAAATCGTCCAGTTGGCGACCGGCATCGGTCATCAGTTCCTGTAGGGAGAGATCATCGTTGTACAGGCGCCCGGCCATTTTGTAGTGCTCGGCGCCTTCGGCGTGGTGTTCCATCTCGTGGGCGAAATGCTCGATATTCCACCAGGCACCGGTAAAGCCGAGGATCAGCAGGACCGGCGCGGCGATGATACCCGTCATCTTGTGCAGGTCGGAAAAATAGACAATCAACCGCGCGTTCCAGCGCAGGGTAAAAAAGTTCTTCCAGAACTTCCGGTAGAGGATGAAACCGGAGATTCCCAGCAGGCACAGCAGGATGGAGAAAATACTGCTGATCAACAGGCCCGTGTCGTCCATTAACAGGGTGTAATGCAGTTCCAGCAGCCAGTCGGTCAGGTGGTGTGTGGTGCTCATGGGCGGGCGCAACGGCTCGCCGGTGTACTGATTCAGCAGCGCGTAGGTCCACTCGCTGGTGCCGCGCTCCATGGTGTAGACCAGGTCGGCGCGGCCGCGATCCTGGAACAGCACCCAGCCGACGATCTCGTAACCGGGGAAGTGGCTGTTTACCGAGTCTGCCAGCGCGTCCAGGTTCATGCGCTCGCGCCCCGCCGGGTCCACCCGCACCCGGTCCTCGATCAGCAGGGCATCTATCTCGTGCTTGAAGACCAGGATACTGCCGGTCACGCAGATGACCAGCAGCGGCACAAAGGCGACAAGCGCCATCCAGCTGTGCAGCTTGAACAGGAATTTATTCATGTATGTCTGTATTCGCCGAAAGAGAACTGTCGGTAACCGACCGCCAGAGCCGTCTCCCTGTCGGAGAAGCAGCGCTGCCCGGCCAGGGCCCGAAAAGATGCGAAAGTTACCACAATAGATTCTCATTTGCATTTAATAAAGCGACCCCATCGATCTTCCCACCGCTTCACACCGGACCGTTCAGGATTCAACCAAACCAGAGGAAATACCCGCCCGACCGTTACCCGAGCCGCCTGAAGAAGGTGCCCCACCGGGTAGTGCAAAGGCCTGGCTCCTGTGCTAGCTTTCGCACCACCCACAAAACGATAATGAGAACGATTATCATGAGTGCTCGTTTTTGCACCCTGGCCACCGCAGTTGCACTGGCATCGGGCGCCCTGCCCGCCCTCGCCGCCGATGAAAAGACTCACAAAGGGCCGGAGCAGTCACAGCAGGCTATCGAAACCGTCACCGTGACCGGGAAATACACCGTCGACGAATCCATCGATACCGCCACCGGCCTGGGCCTGACCCTGCGGGAAACCCCGCAGTCCGTCACAGTGCTGACCGCCGAGCGGATCAAGGACCAGAACCTCAGCAACATTGTCGAGACGGTGAACAACGCCGTCGGCATCTCCTCCTCGCAGCTGGACAATGTCCGCAACTCCCTCCAGTCCCGGGGGTTCGATATCAGCAATTACCAGATCGACGGCGTGCCGCTGTCCTGGTCCCTGGCCGGGGATTCCGGTGAGACCTCCGCCGATGTCTCCATCTACGAGCGGGTGGAATTTGTGCGCGGCGCCACCGGCCTGCTCACCGGTGTCGGCGACCCGTCCGCGTCCATCAACCTGGTGCGCAAGAAAGCGGACCACACGGACCTGGCCGGCTATATGGACGTGGACCTGGGCCGCTGGGGCAAAACCCAGACCACCGCGGATATCGCCGGCGGCCTGAACGAATCCGGCACCGTCAGGGCGCGTATGGTTGCCCGCTACCTGGACAGCGAATCCCACCTGGATAATTTCTCGGAGCAGCAGAACGTTTTCTACGGCGTGATCGAAGGCGACCTCACCCCCAACACCCTGCTGCGGGTGGGCGGCCACTACCAGAACAGGAACCCGCGCGGCGCAACCTGGGGCGCCCTGCCGGCACTCTATTCCGACGGCACCGCAACTGACTGGGACGTCTCCAGGACCACCGGCCTGGACTGGACCCGCTGGGAAACCACCAGCGAAAACCACTTCGCCAGCATCAACCATGTGTTCGACAACGGCTGGGACCTGAAAATCAACTACAACCACCTGGCCTACGACAAGGCATCCCGCCTCGTGCTGCTCAGCGGCGCGCTGGATAAAGAGACCGGCGAGGGCCTCTACGCCCAGCGCTACCGCTCTTCCGGTGCCACCGAGCAGGACAGCTACGACCTGCAGCTGAAGGGGGATTACCAACTGTTCGGGCGACAGCACGAATTTGTCACCGGCGCCCTGCACAGCGAACAGCGGGGCGATACCAGCACCCGGGATCCGGATCCGCTGGGCGGCAATACCGGCTGGGACTCCGTGGCGGTGGGCAATTACTACCAGTGGGGCGACCTGCCGGAACCCGACTGGACCGAGGCGGCCACGGTCCGCGACGACAACGAAACTTCCCAGACCGGCTACTACGCTTCCACCCGCCTGTCGTTGAGCGACCACCTCAAGGTGATCGCCGGCGGCCGCGTTGCCAGCTGGGATCGCCGGCGCACCTACTACGGCGACGTCAGCAATTACGGCGACGACGACGTGGTGATCCCCTATTTCGGCGCCCTCTACGACCTGACGGCCGGGCACCGGGTATACGCCAGCTACACGGAAATCTTTACCCCGCAGAACAACAAGGATGCCAGCGGTGACTACCTGGATCCGCTGACGGGCACCAACACCGAAGTGGGCCTGAAGAGCCGTTTCCTCAACGACCGCCTGCAGACTTCCATCGCCCTGTTCCGCGTCGAACAGGACAACCTGGCCGTCGCCGACCCGGAGTTTGTGCCCACCCCGGAGCAGGACTCCGCCTACTACGCGGCCCAGGGTACGGTCAGCGACGGCTTCGAGGCCGAAGTGATCGGGCGCATCGGCAACGGCTGGGATATCTCCGCCGGCTACTCCCGGTTCGAAGCGGAAGATGCGCAAGGCAGGGAAGTCAACACCACCTCCCCGCGCAGGCAGTTCAAACTGTTCACCACCTATCAGTTCGTCGACAGCCTGCCGGCGCTGAGCGTCGGCGGCGGGGTCAATTGGCAGTCCGGCTTCTACGCGGAGGGTTCGGGCAACCATCTGGAGCAGGATGCCTTCTCCCTGGTAAACCTGATGGCGCGCTATGATCTCAGCAGCAATATGTACCTGCAGATGAACGTGGAAAACGCCCTCGACGAGACGTATTACAACTATCTCAATGCCGGCTATTACAACCAGTACAACTACGGCAAACCGCGCAATGCGACCCTGAGATTCAGTTATAACTTCTGATCCGGCGCGCGGCTCATTTGCCAGGCCACCCTGTGTCTTGCCGCCCCGGTGTCGCGATCGGGAAGGCCACCTGCCGGACCGGAAATTTTGGCAACCGGTGATGTAACCCGCGCGCGTACCGGTTCTCAATCTTCCGGATACATTCAGATTTGGCGCCCAATGCCCTCGAATCTCTGCGGATGCCCCGCTAGTCTCGGCGCGATACAGACAGCGATCCATCGCAGTGCGCCGTTACCGGCAAGCGCCCATAGCCCGCGGGGATCGCCGATAATAAAAACGGTTGCACCGGAATCCCCGATTCGCGGCAGCCGATAACAAAATAAGTTTCAATAGTTCACAAGCTCTCACCACCCCACCCGGCACTTGCGCCGGGCATGCCAATCCGCACAAAAACCAATAAGAGCCGCTGTTTTTCTGGCTCATAACAGGCGGAACTGTATCTGTAGCCAGCGCGCGCCCGCAGGCGGATGCCGTCTATCCGGGCGGGCAATGCAGATACACCGAGGATGCACCGACCTCTGGTCCATCCATAAAACCGTTTCACTACGCGGTGAAACTCAGCTTCGGTCAAAATAATAAATTGACTAAGGAACGTGATGATGAAAATCAGATCCCTCAAATACATTATTCCCGGGCTTGTACTGGCCCTTTCCGGGGGAGTGGCATTCGGCCACGGCCTGATGGTCGAGCCCCCGTCCCGCAACGCCCACTGCGGCCTGAACGAAAAGGCCGACCAGGCGACCACCCCCGCCTGTGTGGAGGCGGCGGAAATCGACGCCAACGGTATGTACCAGTTCATGAGCGTACTCACCCACACACGCGGCAAGTCGGAAGGAACCAGCACCAATGTCTGCGGGTTCGACAGTGAGACCTGGAGTGGCGGTCCCTCGCCGTGGGATTACCAGTTGGACTGGCCCACCACCGACATGGACTCCGGTACCCAGACGATTACCTGGAACATCAGCTGGGGGCCGCACTGGGATGATACCGAGGAGTTCAAGTACTGGATCACCCGTCCCGGATTCGAATACCAGGTGGGCGGTAGCCTGTCCTGGAGCGATTTCGAGGCGGAGCCCTTCTGCGTACTGAATTACGACGACACCAATCCCGACGGAAACCCCGCGGTGGTTGCGGAAAAAAGCGCGAACCTGTTCCACACCTCCTGTGAAATTCCGGAGCGCTCCGGCCGCCATATCATTTACGGCGAATGGGGCCGCAACTACTTCACCGACGAGCGCTTTCACGGCTGTATCGATGCGCAGTTTGACGGCGGGGGCACCGGCTCCAGCTCGTCTTCCTCATCCAGCAGCTCTTCGTCGAGCAGTTCTTCTTCGAGCAGCTCCTCCAGTAGCAGTTCGTCCAGCAGTTCCTCCTCCAGCAGTTCGTCTTCCAGCTCGTCCAGCAGCAGCTCGAGCGGCGGTTCCGGCGGCGTTGCCTGTGAATATGTGGTTTCCAACGAGTGGAACTCCGGTTTCACTGCAGAAATCCGACTGACCAACACCGGCAGCAGCGCAGTGGACGGCTGGGATATCAATTGGGAATACACCGATGGCAGCTCTGTCAGCAGCTCCTGGAATGCGGCGGTCAGCGGTACCAATCCCTATTCGGCCACCGGCGTGGGCTGGAACGACACCATCGGTGCCGGCCAGACTGTCTCCTTCGGCCTGAAGGGTGACAAAGGCGGCAGCGATGTTCAGGTACCGGAGATAACCGGGGACATCTGTAACTGAAAAACAGCGGTATAAATGGTCAGAACTGAATGACGCCGGCACGGTGTCATTCAGTCCAGACTGTCCTTTCGGGGAAACCCGCTCCCGTACGCCGCCTGCCTTCGGGCAGGCGGCGTTTTTGTTCCCGCCCCCCCGACCGTGGCGCAGCTCCTTCCCGCCCGGGCTGCTATTTTTAGAGTCACCTCGATTTGCAAACCGGTATTTTCCCCGGGTGTCGTGTGCCCGGTGCCTTGTTTTGAATGACGATTTCAGCCCCGCAACCAAGCCGCACCCGGCGGCCTGAACCGTGAACCGCAGCCGGCGCACCGTCTGGAGCTGGGCCTTTTACGACTGGGCCAATTCTGCCTTCGCCACCGTGGTGCTGGCGGGGTTCTTCCCGCTGCTGTTCCAGGACTTCTGGAATGCCGGCGCCCCGGCAGAGATCGCCAACCTGCGCCTCGGCTGGGCCAACGCCGCCGCCTCGCTGGTCCTGGTGCTGAGCGCGCCGCTGCTGGGCGCCCTGGCGGACGCCGCCGGCGCCCACAAGCGCATCCTCTTCCTGTTCGCCGTACCCGGCATGGCCGCCACCGCCGCGCTCACCATTGTGCCGGAGGGCGCCTGGCTAACGGCGTCGCTGTTGTTTGTCTGCGCCAGCCTCGGTTTCCTGGGGGCCAATCTGCTGTACGACGCCCTGCTAGTCCAGGTCGCACCGCCGGCGCGCTGGCACTCGGTGTCCGGGCTGGGTTTCGGTCTCGGCTATCTGGGCGGCGGTCTGCTGTATCTCGTCTGCGTCGCTGCAGCGCTCAGGCCGGAGCTGTTCGGCCTGTCGGACAGCACCGAGGCCGCGCTGGGCGCCTTCACGCTCACCGCCATCTGGTGGGCGGTCTTCTCGCTGCCACTGCTGCTCTTTGTACCGGAGCCTGGCCGACTGCGGGAAACTGCCGGCGGCTCCCTGTGGCGGGACAGTATCGGCCAGGTCTGGCAGACCCTGCGCCGACTGCGCCACCACCGCACTATCGCCGTTTTCCTGCTCGCCTACTGGCTGTATATCGACGGCGTGGGGACCGTGATCCGCATGGCCGTAGCCTACGGCCGCGCGTTGGGGTTCGAGCGTTCGAACCTGATCCTGGCGCTGCTGCTGGTGCAGTTCGTCGGCTTCCCCGCCGCCATTGCCTTCGGCCACCTGGGCGAGCGCATCGGGCCCCGGCGCGGTATCTACCTGGGGCTGGCGGTCTACCTGCTGGTCTGTATCTGGGGCACTTTTATCCGCTCACCCTGGGAGTTTTTTACCATTGCGGTACTGATCGGACTGGTGCAGGGCGGTGTGCAGTCCCTGAGCCGGTCCTTCTACGCCCGCCTGATTCCCGCCGGGCGCAGCGGCGAGTTCTTCGGCTTTTACAACCTGATGGGAAAGTTCGCCGCGCTCATAGGCCCACCACTGTTCGGGCTCTTTGGCACCTGGTTCGGCATACGCTATTCCATGCTGGCACTGATCGTGCTATTTGTGGCCGGCGGGCTGTTGCTGTCGCGGGTGCGCGAACACGATTGAACTTCCCGCGGGGCAAGACTGCCGGCACAATCCGTCAATCCCGGCCCGCTACCGGTCTGCTAGCATCTGTCGATCCCGGCTGCAGGAGCCCGCAGAGGGGATTTATTTCATGCACAGGATTCGGCGCCATGCTTTTTACTGAATTATTGCAATCCGCAACCCACGAAGAAGGTTCCAGCCGGCTGCAGGTATCGGACGACTGGCTGCAGGGCCGCAGTCTGTTCGGCGGCCTGCAGGCCGCCCTGGCCGTTTACGCCATGCGCGGGTTGGTGGAGGCGGAACTGCCACTGCGCACCCTGCAGGTGACATTCATGGCGCCAGTGCCCGCGGGAGAGGTATCTGCGCAGGCACGGATCCTGCGCAGTGGCAAGAATACCCGCCACCTGGAGGCAAGTCTGGTCCAGGGGAACGAAACCCTGATGACCGCTATCGGCGTTTTCGGCGCCGGCCGCCAGTCCACAATACGGCTCGCCCCGGAACAACCCCCCGTCGATAACAGCGAGGCGGAAGAGCTTCCCTTTATACCCGATCTCTCCCCGGCCTTCATGCAGCACTTCACCCCGCGCTGGCTGCGCGGCGGCCTGCCGTTCAGCGGCAGCGAGCTGCCGGAAACCGTCATCGAGGTGGACTTCAAGGACTCCTCCGAACAGGCCTCCGAACTGCACGCCATCGCCCTCGCCGACTTCCCGCCGCCGGTGGCCCTGTCCATGCTGAAAGAGATATCCGCCGGCAGCTCACTCACCTGGATGCTGGAATTCCTCACCGACGACTTCGCCGCCCTGCCCCTGCAGGGCTGGCGCATCGACGCCCGTATGCTGGCGGCGCGGGACGGCTACACCAACCAGTCCTGCCGCGTGTGGGGGCCGGGCGGCGTGCCGGTAGCGCTGAGCCGGCAGAGTATGGTGGTCTTTGGCTGATTCACCCCGCCTGCAAAGCAGGCGCACCCGGGAACGCGGAGCTCCAGCTCCGCAACGCCTGCATCGCAGGACCATCAGCCAATAGACGAGTGCATTCATGCCGGAACCCGATCACTGGAACAACCTGCTCTGGGCGGTGACTGCGGAAGATATCGCCCGCGACAGCGATCTGCCCTGGCTGCCCCATGAGCGAGGGGAGTCACTGACTGCGTATTTTTCCCGCACCGACGTCCGCGAGAGGCTGGCGCCCGAACTGGAGTCCGCACTGCACCGCCACGACGAACAGCAGAAAAATACCAGGCTGGGCGCCTATTTCGAGAATCTCTGGGAGTTCGCCTTCCGCCATCACCCAGATTACGAGCTGCTGCACCGCAACCTGCCACTGCGCGCCGAAGGCCGCACGCTGGGGGAGCTGGATTTTATCGTGCGTCACCTGCCCGCAGGGGCCATGGAACACTGGGAAATCGCGGTCAAATTCTACCTGCAGGTGGATGCGGAACACTGGGTCGGCCCCGGCCTGCGCGACCGGCTGGATATCAAGCTGGCGCGGATGCGGGATCACCAGTTGCCGATCGTCCACCGAGCTCCGGTTGACACAATTCTGCAGCGGCTCGGCATACGGATCGAGCGCCAGTGGACGCTGATGCCCGGCCGGCTGTTTCGGCCGCTGGGGGAGGCGCTCGCCAGTGGAGCCGGATACTGGTGGGCTACCCTGGACACATTCCGGCAGGCTTACTGCCGCGAACCGCTCCGCTGGGCGGTTCTGCCCAAACGTACCTGGCTGGCGGAGCTCCGCGGCCAGGTGCGAGGCAGCGAAAGCTGCGACGAGCTCGCGAGCAGGCTGCGGGGGGAAGGCGGGAACACCCCCGTCTGCGCCGCCGCGCTGGACGGCGGGCGCGAAATCGAGCGCGGCTTTATCGTGCCCGACCAGTGGCACCGGGCGGCGCTGGAACGGTTGCCCTGACAGTCGCGCCCTTGTTGGACCTCGGTGCCCGCACCCCGGTCTGCGCAGTAGGAGACATGGGGGCCGGGTCGCCCCCTCTCCCTAACCCTCTCCCCAGGGAGAGGGGACTGGTATGGGGCTCGAGAAGGCTCGATGGTCGACTCTCCCCGATGCGTCCGACACAGCTCCCCTCACCCTAATCCTCTCCCCAGGGAGAGGGGACTGGTATGGGGCTCGAGAAGGCTCGATGGTCGACTCTCCCCGATGCTTCCGACACAGCTCCCCTCACCCTAATCCTCTCCCCAGGGAGAGAGAACTGGTATGGGGCTCGAGAAGGCTCGATGGTCGACTCTCCCCCGATGCTTCCGACATAGCTCCCCTCTCCCACCGGGAGAGGGGCCGGGGGAGAGGGCATCGGAGAGCCCGGTAGCCTCCCCGACTCCGTTGTTGGGCTTCGCTGCACTTAATCCAACCTACATCGACCCCACTCGTTCCCGCTTCATTTGACACCCGTCCCGATTGCTTTACAATTTTCAGAAATTTCTGAAAATTCGTAAATCCATGAATCTCTCCTCCCAGACCCAGGCATTCGTACTGCACTTCGGCGAGATGGGAAGCCGCTGGGGCTTCAACCGTACCGTGGGACAAATGTTTGCACTGCTGACAGTCCACTCGGAGCCGCTCAACGCCGACCAGTTGGCCCGGGCGCTGAAGATCAGCCGCGGCAACGTGAGCATGGGGCTGAAGGAATTGCAGGCCTGGCGGCTGGTAGAACTGCACCACCTGCCGGGGGACCGCAAGGATTATTTCACCGCCGCCGGTTCCATCTGGGACCTGGCGCGGACCGTGTTTGAAGAGCGCCGCAAGCGCGAGCTGGACCCCACCCTGACACTGCTGCGCCAGTTGCTGTTGAACGACCCGCAGGATGAACAGGAGGCCGGGGCACAGGAGCGCATGCAGGAAGTCTACGACCTGCTGGAGCTGCTGGACCGCTTCGCCAACGCCCTGAGCCGGCTGGATCAGAAAGATCTGCTAAAACTGATGAGGTTGGGATCGGGAATCAGCAAGTTGCTCGAACTGAAAGGCAAAAGCGGCAGCAGAAAGCGGTAAGCGCCACAGATGGCGGCGCCGGGCGCGAGCGACAACCCAACAGCCCGGAGCTGAGAATGGTGCGGCACCGAAACCCGTCTTTTCACTCAAATCTTGGGTGGCGGTTTCGGGAGCCGGGGCCGGGTGCGCCATTGGCAGGCACCTCCAACTTCCAAACTTGAGTTTTAAGCCGACCCCCCGAGGTACCCATGCTAGATACTCTGATACTGTCGAGGATACAGTTCGCTGCCAATATCAGCTTTCATATCCTGTTCCCGTCCATCACCATCGCCCTGTGCTGGATCCTCTTCTTCTTCAAGCTGCAGCACGACCGGACCAACGACCCGGTGTGGATGCGCGCCTACCGCTTCTGGGTCAAGGTTTTCGCACTCAATTTTGCCCTGGGCGTGGTGACCGGCATCACCATGTCCTTCCAGTTCGGCACCAACTGGCCGGGCTATATGGAAACTGTCGGCAATATCGCCGGGCCGCTGCTCGGCTACGAGGTACTGACCGCCTTCTTCCTCGAGGCAACCTTTCTCGGCATCATGCTGTTCGGCATGAACCGGGTCCCCAACAAGGTCCATACTTTCGCGACACTGATCGTCGCCATCGGTACCATGCTGTCCGCCTTCTGGATTCTGGCGCTGAACTCCTGGATGCAGACACCGGCGGGCTACGAAATGCGCGACGGTGTCGCCCACGCCATCGACTGGTTGGAAGTCATTTTCAATCCCTCGTTTCCCTACCGCTTTACCCACATGCTGCTGGCATCCGGGTTGACGGCCGCCTTTTTTGTAGCGGGTATTTCCGCCTACCGCATCCTCAAGGGCGACGAAAAGCGGGCCCCGCGCCTGACACTGAAGACCGGACTGGTGCTGGCGGCAGTACTGGCGCCGATCCAGGCCTTTGTCGGCGACCTGCACGGCCTCAATACTTTCGAGCACCAGCCACAGAAAATTGCCGCGATGGAGGCGGTCTGGGAAACCGAGCGCGGCGCGCCGCTGCTGCTGTTCGCGGTGCCGGATGAGAAATCGCGCAGCAACCGGATGGCCGTAGGTATTCCCCACGGCGCCAGCCTGATTCTGACCCACACCTTCAACGGCGAAGTGCGCGGTCTCAACGATTTTGAAGAACACCCGCCGGTGAAACCGGTCTTCTACGGTTTCCGGCTGATGGTGGGCGTGGGCCTGCTGATGCTGGCGGTGGCCTGGACCGGGGTCTACTTCCTGCGCAAACGCAGAGAGCCGCCGCGCTGGTTCCTGAAAGTGGTGGTGGGCATGACTTTCTCCGGCTGGGTGGCGGTGCTGGCCGGCTGGTACGTGACCGAGATCGGCCGCCAACCCTGGCTGGCAACCGGTATCCTGAAAACCGCCGATGCGGTGACACCGGTACCGCCGGGCCACGTGGGTTTCTCCCTGACCATGTACCTGCTGCTCTACGCGGTGCTGCTGACCGCCTATATCGGCACACTCAAGGTGATGGCGATGAAGGCGGTCAGGACGGAAGAATTCGAAACCGCCGAACCCGACCAGGCCGGCAGCCTGACGCACCTGCCTCAATCCTCGAAGGGCACTCACGGAGGTGAAGCATGAGTGAGAGCGCAATGACTTTTGCAGACTGGTTGCCGGTGATCTTTATCGGCCTGATGGGCCTGGCGATACTGATCTACGCAATGCTCGACGGCTACGACCTGGGTGTCGGCATACTGCTGCCCATGGGCGAGGAGGACGAGGCCCAGCGGGACACCATGATCGCCTCCATCGGCCCCTTCTGGGACGCCAATGAAACCTGGCTGGTACTGGCGGTGGGCCTGCTGCTGATCGCCTTCCCCAGCGCCCACAGCATGGTACTGACACACCTCTATATTCCCGCCGCCATCATGCTGATCGGCCTGATCCTGCGCGGCGTATCCTTCGACTTCCGCGCCAAGGCCGCAGTGGCCCACAAACTGGCCTGGGACAGGGCCTTCAAGATCGGCTCACTGCTTACGACGCTGACCCAGGGCTATATGCTGGGCCAGTATGTGATGGGGTTTGATCCCGGCTGGCAGCCACAGCTGTTCTCCTGCCTCAGCGCCCTGGGTGTGACCGCCGCCTACAGCTATATCGGCGCCAACTGGCTGGTGATGAAAACGGAAAGCAAACTGCAGCGCCGCGCGGTGAACTGGGCCAAACTGGCCGGCCGCTCTACTTTCCTGGGTGTCGTGGCGGTATCCCTGGTGAATCCACTGGTCAACCCGGGGGTATTCAGCCGCTGGTTCACCTTTCCACTGGTGATGTTCGTACTGCTGATCCCCGTCATCTGTTTCGCGGCTTTCGTACTCAACGACCGGCTGCTGGCGCGCCTGCCAAAAGAGCGTGACCGCCACTGCCGCGTGCCCTTCTTTGTCACGGTACTGATATTCCTGCTTTGCTTTACCGGGCTGGCCTTCAGCTTCTTCCCCTATATAGTGCCGGGGAAACTGACCATCTGGGAGGCCGCCAGCGCGCCCGAGTCGCTGATGTTTATCCTGATCGGCGCAGTGATTGTGGTTCCGCTAATCCTCGCCTACACCGCATACTCCTATATCGTTTTCAGCGGCAAAGCCACGGATCTCGAGTACCATTGAGAACCCGCCGGGAGTACTTTGTGCTCCCGGAATTTTCGGCCAGTATTATTTGAATTTTTATTCAATTTTCGCAACAGGGTAAAACCATGTTGCGGGCAAATTCAGTTTATTCCCTGAAAAAATGATAAACTATTCCTTGATGAATTGAGATCACCGGCTTCCCATTTTCAATAAATGGAACTGGCTCACGTAGTGACAAAGTACGCTTGCACAATGAAGAACCCCCGTCGATAATCAGACTTCGCCAGATGCCAACACATCTGGCCCGTTTTTTTGCAGCGCCCGGGAATTGGCGCGCCGAGTTACGACGTAGGGATATGACTGTGACCGAAAAACTGATTGGCGACCGTCGGTCCGCCGCGCTGCCACGAAAACCTCAACGCAAAAACGGTCGCGAAAAGTACGAAAAACTGCTCGATACACTCGAGACACTGCTGAAAACCAGGGAGGTTGCCGATATTTCCCTGGCGGACCTGAGTGAAGCCGCCGGCGTTCCCACCGCCTCCGTTTACCACTTCTTTCCCAATCGCGACGCCGGCGTTACCGCCCTGGCCGATCGCTATTTCAACAGTTCCCGCGCAGAGCTCGACATTCCCTCCCAGGCGCGGGAATGGAACAACTGGCAGGACCTGATCACGCTTTTCTGCGAGCGGACAAGGGAGAATTACGAGGCGAGTGAACCGGTAAAAAAACTGAAATTCGGCCCCGAGGTAAGCTGGGCGGTGCGGGACCTGCTGCAGGACAATAACCGTCGCCTGGCGCGCACGCTGCGCGACCTGTTCGCACAGGCCTTTGAGCTGCCGCCCTCGCAGGACTGGGAGGAGCGTTTCCTGCAGGCGATCACCATCAACGATGCCTTCTGGTCCCTGTCCTATGCCCGTCACGGGCGGATCTCCAACTCCATGGCGGCCGAGGGCCGCCGCGCGGCCATTGCCTACCTGAAGCTCTACCTGGGGGAGCTGCTGGAGCGCCGCCAACTGGCCGTCGCCGAGGAGTTGAGCCCGGCCTGAATGGGGCGGGAGCCGACCCGGTCGACGGTTTTCACGATCCCGGATGCAAATAGGGATGGCGGAGCCCGCCATCCCTAAAATGCCTGCCGAATCAGTAGCGCCAGTTCACCGAGGCGGTGAAGCTGCGCGGCGGTGCGTAGAAGCCCTGATCCCAGTAGAGGCTGCTGATGTATTTCTCGTCGGTCAGGTTGTTGCCGTTCAGGGAGAAACTCAGGTTTTCGTTCACGTCGTAGCTGGCGAAGGCGCGCACCGTGGCATAGGCCTCCTGTTCAATCGGATAGCCGTAGTCCTCGTTGATCCGCTCGATATCGTCCTGCCAGTTGATACCGCCACCCACTTTCAACCGTTCCATCGCCGGCGGGCGATAGCTGGCAAACAGGCGCACCACATTGGCCGGCACAAAGTCTCGCTGTCTGCCGCCGTCCTGGTTGTCGATATCCACCCTGGTGTAGCTGAAATTCGCCTGCAGCCCCGGCGCCAGTTGGCCGCTGAGAGTCAGGTCGTAGCCTTTGCTGTCGTAGTCGCGCTCTTCGTAAACCTGGATCTGCGCACCGGTTTCCGGGTGCTCCACAGTGCCCGCAGACTCAGCGACATTTTCCTGCTCAGTCTCGTAGTAAGCGACGGAGGCGATCAGCTTCCCATCGAAAAACTCCCCCTTCGCACCGATTTCGTCATTGATTCCCTCGGTGGGATCGAGATGGACGAGCTCTTCGCTCAGGTCGTCCTGCGGCATGAAGGTTTCGGTACGGCTGGCATAGACCGAGTAGTTGTCGCCGATACGGTAGACGACACCGGCGTAGGGCAGTACGCGGTCGCTCTCCTCGGTGTTGTTGCTGTTGCCGTAGCTATAACCTTCGCTTTCCCAGTCGATCACGCGCGCACCGCCGATCAGCGACAGGGCATCGGTCAGTTGCAGGCGGGTGGCGGCGAAGAAGGCACTCTGCTCGTCGGTCCAGTCGCTGCCATCGGTACCGCCGTTGTACTCGGGGCGCTCGAAGCTGCCGTCCCACTCGCCGAAATCGCCGATCGAGGGGTAGGCGGTCGGGTAGAGGGAGATATCCTCCACGTCGCCCCGGGACCAGTTGTAACCCAGCAGCAGGTCGTGCTCGCGGCCCGCCCAGTGGAAATTGCCGGTCAGGCGCAGATCCACCAGGTCGTGCCGGTCTTCCAGGTCGTAGACACCGGGGTTGGCAAACAGGCCCTCGCCGCTTTCCGTATCCGGCAGGCCGAACATATAGAAAAGCTCGCTGTCGATCTCGCTTTCCGCGTGGGTGTAGTAGGCCTTGGCCTGCCAGCCGTTGGCGAAGGTGTGCTTCAGCTCTGCGAACGCATCGGTGGTGACCTTGTCGGAATAGGCCCAGTCCGATGCGGTGCTGACAGAGGCGTCGTAGTCCACGGGTGAGCCGTCCGCATGGCTCAGCGGCAGGGCGCCCCACAGCGGGCTGTCGGCGTAGCTGGTCTGGTAACTGGAGCCCAGTGTCAGCAGCGTGGAGGCGCCCAGATCCTTTTCCACCACGCCGTAGACGATGGTCTTGTCCATGGCGTAGTTGTCCAGGTAAGACTCGCGGTCTTCTTTGGCCACCACCAGGCGGCCACGCAGGCCGTCGGTCAGGGAGCCGGAGACATCCCCCTCCACCCGGGCCTTGTCCCAGGAACCGGCCTCGGCGCCCAGGGACAAGCGGAAATCCTCGGTGGGGCGCTTGCGCACCAGGTTGACGGTGGCGGACGGGTTGCCGGCACCGGACATCAGGCCACTGGCACCGCGCACCACTTCGATGCGCTCGTACAGGAAGGTGTCGGTTTCGCCCTCCTTGTTGCCGTAGGTCGCCGGTACACCGACGCCGTCCAGCTGGAAGTTGGTGATATCGAAACCGCGGGAGGTGTAGTAGGTGCGGTCCGTCTCGACGCTTTCCACCTGCACCCCGGGCACCGCCAGCAGCGCCTGGTTGAGTGAGTCCAGCTCGAAGTCGTCCAGTTGTACGCGGCTGAGCGCGGACACCGACTGCGGGGTTTCCAGGCCGCTCAGGCCCAGCCCCGTGGCCGTATCCATCTCGTCCACCAGATAGGACTCGACCTGCTCGCCGACGACTTCGACGTTTTCGACTTCGCGCTCGCTTTCCGCCCATGCGCCGGCGTGGGCAGCCACCAGAGCGGTGGCCAGCAGAGTGCGCCCAGTAGGTATACGCTTGCAGTGACTCACAATTCCTTCCCCCTTTGTGAATTTGCCGCGCATTCTATGCACACACAAAACCAAATACAATAAATTATCATTTAGATTTGTATGGATTGGGTGTAGCGGCGCCGACAACTACACTTGGAGGGGACAAGCACAAACCACTAGCCGGAGACCTCGCCATGTCGATCGCCTCTCATGCGCTGGACAAGGATTTCCCCGAATACTCAGAAACCATCAAGCGCCTGAATGAAGACGACCTTCAGTTCAAGACGGAGAGCGACACCTACCACAGGCTGGACAAGCAGATACGGGGGCTGGAGGAACGCGGCGTCGCCACAGACGACAATCACTTCAACGCCCTCAAGATCCAGCGCGCACACCTGAAAGACTGGCTCTATCACCGTATCGCCGACAGTCATCGAAGCCATTAGCGGGTGAACAGCCACTAGCGGACAGGCAGGGCCAGGACCATTGGCCGCCAGCGGCCGGCCCGGAATCACCTGCCCAGATGCTTCCGCCGCCAATCCGCGATGCGCTTCAGGACCTTGTTCGGGTGCTCCGTATACCAGCCGTAGCCGCGCCGGCGCTCCGCGGATATCTCACTCAGCCGGTAGTGGACACTGCCGTCGCGGTCGCCGAATACCGGGCGACCGGAACCGATTTCGTAGAAGCGCGCCCAGAGCGCGTCCGCATCCACATCCGCCAGCAGTTCCTTGTAGTCATGCTCACCCCTGTCCCAGCGGTAACCGCGGATCCGGTGCGCAGCAAACCACTTGTGAGCGCTCACTATTGTCCGCTTGATCTCGTCCGACGGCTGCTCCAGCGCCATCAGGAACAGCAGCAGGTCGGCGCTTTCCGATGTGGCCATGGCCACCGGCTCGAAGGCCCGGGCCGCAGGCCGTCCCGCGCCTGAGCCTGCAGCGATTCCGGGAGAAAACCGAGGCGCGCATCGCCACTGGCGACGGCGTTGACGATGCGCAGCAGATTGCTGACGACGACGGTCGTTGAAAGTGACCAGGTCGTGGTATTCGCCGCGCAGGGGAAAGCTCTGCGGCCAGCCGCCGGAAGGTGTCTGGAAACTGAGCACGCGATCGGCGATACGCCACCCCTCCCCGCTGCGATAGAAGTCCACACCCCGCTCCAGCTCGCGGCATCGATAGTCACTTTCACACCCCCGAAACCAGAGTGATAAAGCACAGGGAGCCGCTTCATAAAGCTGCCATACTGGGCCGCTAACGTGGTGACTTTTTGGGACTCCGCCGTGACGAAGTATTCCAAGAGCAACCTCTGGATACTCTTCCACACCGCTGCCGTTCTCGCGCTGCTGGTGAACCTGTCCAGCGGCCTGCGCATTGCCACCCTGCGCAGACCAGCCATCGCTCAGATCGCCGAGCTGTTGCCCGACGGCCGCGTCCACCAGTTGCATTTCCTCGGGGCCTGCGCCCTCACCGCCATCGCCTGCGCCTATCTGCTGTTCCGTCTCTACACGCTAATCCGCGGTGGCTTTCGCTCACTGGATTGGAAAAACTTCGACTATCACCGCTGCGTGATCTGGGGCGGCTGCGCGGTGCTGGCAGTCTCGCTGGCCAGCGGCTGGCTCCTTCTGTCCGATACCGCGGCGCTGGGCTCGCCCCGGGAACTGCACTTTGCCGCCGCGCTGGGTATGCTGCTCTATCTGTTTTTTCATGGCGGCAGCTATCTGCTGCAGTACGGCAGGCGCGCGCTGCTGCTGATCCTGCGCCCCACCCGCCAACCCGGCGGGCGATTGCTGGCGAGCGCCGCTGTCGCCACCGGTGTGGTGCTCGGCGGCTGGCATTTTATTGCCGGCAGCGCGCAGCATTCCCTGCCTGTGCTCAGGGTTTCCGTGTCGACGCCGATTCATATCGACGGCGCCGCGGACGAAACCGAGTGGACCAGTGCACAGCCACTGACTCTCAGCACAGAGGGCGGCGCCAACTTCGCGAACGGCAACACCCCGGTCACACTGCGCGCCCTGCACAATACCCGGGAAATCTATTTCCTGATTTCCTGGCGGGATCCCACCGAGAGCCTGACACACCTGCCACTGCGGAAAACCGAAAACGGCTGGCAGGTACAGCAGGACGGTTTTCACCGCTTCGACGAAACCCGCTACTACGAGGACAAGTTCGCCGTGCTGCTGTCCGACGCCTGCGACTTCGGCGCCGCTGGCACCGCGCACCTGGGCCGCAAACCGCTCGACAACAAACCGGCCAACTGGCACGGCCACGGCTACCACTACAGCGACTCGGACCGGATTCACGATCTCTGGCACTGGAAGGCCGTGCGTACCAACGATATGTATCTCGCCGACGACAACTTTATCGGCCCGCCGGATATCCGGCGGCCCGGTCGGCGCCGCTACACCGCCGGCTACCGGAAGGATGGCAAGGAATCCGGTTCCTACGTAATGAACTGGCAGTGGTACAGGCCCGACACCGTGATTCCCAAACGCCTGCCCCGCCTGGCGGAACAACTGGCGCGCTACGAGAGCGCCGGAGGCGATAGCGACTGGGTCATTCCCTGGTTCGATTTCGCTCCCTATGCGGCGGAGAACGATGACTTCCCGGAGGGCACGCTGATGCCCTCGGTGATTTACAGTTCCAACCGCTTCGAGGGCGACAGGGCCGATGTGCGCGCCCGCGCGCGCTGGCGGGACGGGCGCTGGACTCTGGAACTGGCGCGCCCGCTGGATACGGGTTCGGCAAAAGACGTGGCCATTCACACCGGCACCTGTCTATGGGTGTCCGCTTTCGATCGCGCCCAGGTGGCACATACCCGCCACAACCGGCCCATCCGGCTGGAGCTGGAGTGATCTTATGTGGCGCCGCGCCCTATTGTTATTCGCCCCGCCGGCCTGCGTGCTGCTCGTCGCGATACTGCACCAGCAACCCCCGCCCACACCGGTGGAATACCACCTGGGCAAGATCGATCGCAACGGCGAAGCTATGGGCGCCTGGTCCGGCCCCTGGGCCTGCGTCTGCGATGCCCGCACCGGCCTTTTGTGGGAAGTGAAAACCGACGACGAAGGTATCCACCACGGTGACTGGAGTTATTCCTGGTATCGGGAGGACTTCGGGGTTCCAAACAACGGCGACTGCTATTTCGAAGAGGAACGCTGCGATACTCGCGACCTGATCCGCCGCAGCAACCGCGAACGACTCTGCGGCACCGACAACTGGCGCCTGCCCGCCAGCGCCGAATTGCAGACACTGCTATATCCGCAGGCAAAGGAAGGCGCCCCGCTGATCGATACCGATTATTTTCCAAAAACCCGGCGCGGCGATTACTGGACCCGCGACGGCGAGAAACCTTTACAAGGCGTTTACCGCCATTTGAAACACGGCGCCGTAGCCATCGATTTTATCGCCGGGGAACAGGTCACAATTCCGTACCGCAATGCGGCATTTGTGCGCCTCGTGGCCGACGCTTCAAAAGCCTGTCATCAACTTCGGAAATAATGAGTGTGCAGTAATAATTCAAGTGTCGAAACTACCCCCGAAACTTGAACAACTCGAGTTTCAGAGTTCGTGGTGCCTACGATTGGCACAAGCTGGAGCGGGGTGCGCCTTTCTGGGACTGTCTGCGAGAGGGACCTCGCAGACAAGCCTACAGGGATGTATTTACGGCGTGTCCCAGAAAGGCGCACCCCGCTCCAGCTCCCTGAACTGAACCCCGAAACTTGAGTTGAGTAATAAACACAAACGCACAACCACTGTTCAAATTTCCTTGAGGAGTCTCCCATGAGACAGTTTCTCGGAGGTATGCTGTTCGCGTCGGCATGCCTGGTCGCCGCCGATATTTCCGCCGCGACCAAACACCATCGCCTGAGCTGGGACGGCGACGGCAGCAATAGCGCGGTCATCGGTTTTTCTCCCGACGGCAGCAGCAACAACCCCACAGTGAAATACGGTTACTCCACCGACGAGGGGAGCTGGTCTTCCGCGCAGGTGGACAATACCGAAACCTTTGACGGCTCTATTACCAGCCACTTCGTGCGGCTTTCCAATCTCAATGCGGACTCCGAAATCTATTTCCGCGTCTGCGACCAGGACGGCTGCGGCCAGCGCTTCTGGTTCCGGACGGCACCGGCCGACAGTGATCCCTACGTGGTGGTCGCCGGCGGCGACACCCGCACCGGCCACACCAACCGCCGCCAAGGCAACCGCCTGCTGGCCAAGGTGCGCCCGCTTGCCGTAATGCACGGCGGCGACTTCACCAACGCAAACAGCGCCTGGGAAATGGATGCGTTTCTCGACGACTGGACGCTCACCTATTCCAGCGACCAGATCGATGGCTACGATTACAAGCGCATCTACCCGCTGATTCCCACCCACGGCAACCACGAGGACGGCAACTACTCCACCCTCTGCCAGGTTTTCGGTGTGGACTTCAACGACGACGGCAACTGCAACCCACACGACACCTACGGCGCGGTGCAGGTTTCCCCGCTGCTACGCATCTACACCCTCAACAGCCAGTTCAAGGACAGCGGCTGGTCTTCCTATGCCCAGGCCATGAACAACTGGCTGCAGAGCGACCTGTCCGCTTCCGGCAGCGCCGCGGACTGGCGCCTGGCCCAGTACCACAAGCCCATGTTCCCACACTACACCGGCAAATCGGAAAACGAAACCCTGTTCGGCTGGTGGGCACAATCCTTCTACGACTACGCCGTGAACCTGGTGGTGGAATCCGACACCCATATGACCAAGTTGACCCAGTCGCTGATTCCCGACGGCAACGATTTTGCCGCAACCACCAGCGGCGGCACCGTCTATACCGGCGAGGGCAGCTGGGGCGCACCGGCGCGCTCCGCCAACGACCCGAAATCCTGGACCATCGACCTGGCCAGCATCCAGCAGTTCAAGGTGATCCAGGTGCGCCCCGACCAGTTGGTAGTGCGCACCGCGCAGTTCGACAGCTCCGCCGCCACCCTCAGCCGCGCCGAGCGCGACGCCGACCCGCTGCTGTTGCCGGCCGGGGTCAACTGGTGGTCCGCCAACCAGGTGGGCGAGGCCGTGACCATCACCCGCAACAGCGCCAACCGCAGCGTGATAGACGGCGGTTCCGGCAACGGTGACCCGGACATTGCACTGGCAGCGACCGACGATGTATTCGTCTCCTCCAGCCAGAGCGCCACCAATCTCGACAGCCACAGTGACGGCCTGCTGGCGGACGGCAGCGACAGCACCTTCGGCGAGATGATGACGCTGATCCGATTCGACCTGTCCGAACTGGCGGGCTGTTCGATCAACGGCGCCAGCCTGGAGCTGAATATCACCAACGTCTCCGGCGACAACTACGGCATCTACCGAGCCGCAGGCAACTGGCGGGAAGGCAGCGCCACCTGGGATTCCGTCGGCGGCAGCGGCATTCTCGGCGGTCTCGCCACCAGCTTCACGCCCTCCTCCACCGGTATCGCCGCCATCCACCTGCAATCCCCCGGCCTGCTCGACGACTGGCTGGACGGCGCCAATACCGGCCTGGTGATCGCCTCGCGGGGCGGCAGCAACGGCGTGGACATGACCTCCAAAGAGACGGGCCTCAGCCCGGTCATCCGGGTGGATGCCGACTGCGACGGTTCCGGCGGCGGCCAACAGCTCTCCCGCGTGAGTAGCGACGATGTGTTTGTCTCCTCCTACCGGAGCGGCGATAACTTTGACGGCCACAGCGACGGCCTGCTCGCGGACGGCTGGGATTTCATCTACGGGGAACTCTACACCCTGGTCAAGTTCGACCTGTCGGACCTGGCCTGCTCCAGCTACAGCAACGCCACCCTGGAGCTGGATATCACCAACCGCTCGGACAAGAGCTACGGCATCTACCTGGCAAACAGCGACTGGCAGGAGGAATCGGCTACCTGGAATTCCATCAGCGGCGCCGACATGCTCGGCCCCCGGGCGGCCACCTTTGTCCCCTCCTCCACCGGCACTCGCCAGATCGACCTGCAATCGTCCGGCCTGATCGACAGCTGGCTCGCCGGCGGCAACACCGGGCTGGTGATCGCCCCCGAGAGCGGCTCCGACGGCGTGGATATCAGCTCCCGGGAAACCGGGCAGGGCCCGCTTTTGAAGCTGGAAAGCCACTGCAACTGAGCGTTCAAAAACCGGCTCCTCGGGAAGGGGAAACCCGTCACTTCCCGCCCCGGGCAGATGCGGTAGCATTGCCGCATCTGCAACCGAGGAGAATTCCCCATGAAACACTGTTGGCTACTGACCGGGATGCTGGCGCTGGCCGGCTGCCAGAATATGGATGCCGTGGCCCCCTGGGTCGATGTGGGCAACCAGGTGGCCAGGAACGCGGGCTACGATACCGATTCCCGAATCGCCGGCGGTATCAAGGAGGTCCTGCACACCAGCACCGACCGCGCCAGCAGCAGCCTGTCACAGACCGGCGCCTTCCACCTGCGGCTGCCGGCATCGGTCCAGCCGCTGGCCGACAGCATGCGCCAGCTGGGCTTCGGCAGCCATGTGGACCAACTGGAAAACGCCATGAACCGCGGCGCGGAACAGGCCGTGGCCGAGGCGGCACCGGTATTCAAGCGGGCGATTACCGGCATGAGCGTCGACGACGCCCTGGGTATCGTGCGCGGCGGCAACACCGCCGCCACAGACTACTTCCGCGGCCGTACCGAAAATGCCCTGCGCCAGCGCTACCAGCCGATTGTGGAAGCCAACCTGCGCAAAACCGGTTTCTACGATCAGTACCGGGAAGTGCTGTCGATCTACGAAAACCTGCCCATCGCCAACAAACCCGACATGGACCTGGAGAGCCATGTGATCGACAGCAGCATGACCACGCTCTTCGGCCGTATCGGTGAAGCGGAAACGCTGATTCGGAAAGACCCGGTTGCACGGGGCAGTGTGTTGATCGGACAGGTATTCGGCGCCACGCAGGGGCAATAAAGCGCCCCGCGCGGCTGGATGGCCGCCGCCCGCGGGCGGCGGCGGTTTAGCGGTTATGGCTCAATGCCGGGCTACTCCCAGAATTTCCACCACTTCTTGCTGTTCTCCTCACGGGCTTCCTGTCCCTGCTGCGAACCTTTATCCGCCTCTTTGTGGACCTGCGCGGACTTTTTCTCCGCCTGTTTTTCCAGGCCACTGCGCTCTTTTTCCCCTTTGCGCCGCTGCTTCCCGTGCTTTTTCTCCGCTGCTGCAGCGTCTTCCCCGACAGCCTTTTCTTTCGCTTCGGACGCCCGATTCATCTCATGCCTTATCTCGTCGTTTTTTTTCTCCGCTTCCCCGCGGCGCTCCTCTGCTTCCCGGCGGTGCTCCTCTGTTTTCCGCTGGCGCTCCTCGGCCTCGGCACGTTTTTCGACGGCCGCCTCGCGGCGCTTCGCGGCTTCGTCTGCGGCCCTGTTTTTCATCGCCTCCCGGCGTGTTTCCATCTCCTCCCGATCGGGTTTGCCCTTGTCGGCAGAATCCGGCTTTTGCGCCAGAACGGGAGTGGCGACGAGCAGGACTGCGAGAACGGAAATTGGTAATCTGGTCATGCGTGACTCCTGGCTTTGTAATGGTTGATCCAACCTCAGCGGATTGATAGCGCAAAATAGGGGCAAAATCTATCGGGGGAGTCGGTATACTGGCAAACGGTCTGCAGGCATCTATGCCGAGCCGGCCATCAGCAGCGCAACGATACCCACCAGCAACAGCGCCACCGCCCAGATCAGGTCGAAGTTGATCCATTTCTGTCGCAACACCGCGAGCCCGAACTTGCGGTAGATCAGCCAGGCGCAGCTGCCCATGACAACCAGCATCGACAGGGTGTGCACACCGACTGCCAGCAACATGGCGCCGTTTGCGGATGCGGCCATGCCCGCGTGGCCGCGATGGCTGTCCGCCCCGTCGGCCACGCCCAGCAGCGCCGGCACCAGCATCAGCCCGGCGCCGTGGGCAGTGGCCATCAGGAAGGACCACCAGAAGAGATCGAGCGCGCCCACCTTCATTCCCACCCAGCGCGGGTGGCGGTAGTAATTGAACAGCTTGTAGATTCCCAGTGCCAGCAGGGCGGCCGCCGTCAGCCAGCGCACCAGTTCCAGCGGCACGAAGCGCAGGCCCGCCATTACCAGCAGTACCACGGCGACAATCGCCGCGGCGTGGCCGGCGGCAATCGGCAACAGTGAATACCAGATCACACGCTCGCTGCGCTGCTGCAGTCCCAGCGACAGGGCAAACAGCCAGCCCATTCCCGGATTCAGACCGTGAAAAGCGCCGAACGCGAGCATCGCCAGCCAGGGCGTCACGAGGGGTAACAGTAGGAGTCGGTGGAGGCGTCGCCCCCCTCCAGCCTTACCTGGTGTACGCGGGTTTTGCCGAAGTCGACAAAAAAGTCCGGATCGATGTCCATACCGCCGTCCGGACGGGTATTGACCTTCACCATCCAGCCGCTCATGCCACCGGGATAGAATTGGTCGTCCCAGCTGCTGTAGAGAGAGTTGGTAAAATAGACACGGCGACCGTCGCGGCTGATTTCCACCATCTGCGGCGCGCCCAGCAATTCGCCCTCGGCTTTGGGGTGCCCCTTCCGGTTGACGACGCCACCGATCTCCACCTTGCCGGTGAGCTGTGGCTTGAACGGATCGCTGACGTCGTACTGGTGCAGCTCACCGGTGCCCCAGCAGGCTACGTAGAGAAAACGGTCGTCGAGGGACAGGTCGATATCCGAGACCAGCGGCGGCACCGCCTTGAAGGGTTTCAGCGCCTCCGGCAGCACATCCTCTTCCGCGGGTACCGGTGGAATGGTGATGACTTTCTCCATCTGCCATTCCCCGCCCCGGCGCCGCCAGGCCCAGACCGAGGCCGACAGATCCTCGGTACTGACCACCACGCCGGCAAAGCCGTACTGTTTTGTGGGATCGTGGGCCGGGCGCAGCTCCAGCAGCATCTGGTGTTCTTTGCCGATATCGATACTCTGTTGCAGGCGGCGCTTGCGCAGATCCCAGAAGTGAATCCGGTGGCCGTATTTATTGCCCAGCAGGTCTTCCGGCACCAGGCCGTTTTCAAACTGCGACGGCTTGCCCCACTCACTGCTGATCAGCACATCCTCCGCCAGGTGCCACCAGAAATCGTAGGCCAGTTCCTGGTCGCCGCGGTGCAGTTCCCAAGGGCCGATCACGTCGAAACTGAAATGATCCAGCAGGAAGATACCGCCGGGCCCGTCGTCGCCGTTTTTCGATCCCATGGCGGAGATGTAAATGGCGTCCGGCCCGCAGTGCACCGTGTGCGGGCGGCTGTAACCGGACTTCTCCATCACCTCCTCCGGCTCCAGGGTTTTGACAATCTCCGGCCTGCGGGGATCGGCCTTGGTATCGATGATATAGATACGCGAGCTGCGAAGACCCGGAACCACGAGATAGCGGCGCTCCAGGTGCGGGTGTGGCGCATAGGGGCAGAGTGCCGAACTGCAGGCGTTCCATCCGAAATGGTGCAGCTCATCGCCGATATTGGGCAACTCCAGTTGGTGTACCACCTGGCTGTAGCTGCCGGAATCCGGATCGAGATCCACTACGCAGATGGCATCGGGTTTATTCTCACCGTCCGGGTTGAGTGCCGCCACATAGGCGTGCCGCTCGGCCGGCGCCTGCATCGCCATTTTCGCGGACGGATAAAAAGACGGGTCGGGCTTCCACAGTGTCATCGGAGGCCTCCTTGCGAGGTGGAGAGTTGAAGCTGCCTGGGCGAGGCCAACAGTATAGGAAGCCCCGGCAGACGATTGCCACAGCCACGGAGCACTACAACAGGCAAAGGGCGCCACAACGCCGGACAAATTGAAGAACCGATAATCTGTGATTATTTGAACTGCGACCGTCCCTCCAGATCCAGTGCCCGTGCGATTTGCCGCAGCAGATGCTCCAGGCGGCGGCGCAACTCCGCCTTCCCCCGCGCCGGTTTCTGCTCATTGTGGACATTGGTCTCTACACCGCTACATAATCTGTTGCTAGCATCGTTGTTGACCGACATCTTTCGTTCTCCTCGTGGACTTGATCACGAGCGCTATTCTTCCAGCGTTCGGGCCGGCGTACGAACGATCCATTATTTAACAAACTATAAGAAAACCTTATGGAAAGAATCCTGTCTCACCTGGGGGCCCTGCGCTGTGTCGAGGCTGCGGCGCGCCACCATAGCTACTCCAGGGCCGCAGACGAGCTGCACGTAACCCAGGCTGCGGTCAGCCAGCAGATCCGCCAGATCGAAGAGGTGCTCGGGGTAAAGCTGTTTATCCGCCGCGGTCGCAATATGGAGCCCACCAACAAGGGCCGGCACCTGGCCGGGCAGTTGAACAGGGGATTTGAGGCAATTGTCGACGGTGTCCACCAGATCCAGACCGAACCGCTTGCCGGCACCCTCAATGTCACCACTACCCAGTCCCTGGCCACCATGCTGCTGATGCCCAATTTGTGGAAATTCCACCGGCAGCATCCGGAAATCGATGTGCGGGTCATGGTGTCCACCAAACAGGAGGACCTCAGGCACGGCGATATGGATGTGGCCATTCGCTTCGGCTTTTTTGAACAGTCGGAATTGCACCAGACAATACTGTTCGAGGATCCCCTGGTGGCACTCTGCACACCACACCTCTTGGAGCATATGGATCTTTCCACCCCGGACAAGGTCAAGGACTGCCTGCTGGTCGATGCGGCTTACCGGCACACGGCGGACTGGCAAACCTGGCTGAAGCTCGCCGGTGTGGATTTCGTGCCGGAAGAAATCAGGTGGCTCAGGGTCAGCAACCTGGATGTGGCGCTGAGCGCGGTAATGTCCGGACACGGGATTTTCCTGGGTTCCCTGACGCTGTCGAAGCAACTGGTGGAAGCGGGCAGCCTGGTCAAGCCTTTCCCTTACCAGATCGAAAACGGTATCCGTTACAGTTTTTTATACGATGAGTCTTCGCCGCGGGCAGAACGCATCCGGGCCTTCGGGGACTGGCTGTTCAATCTGGTGCGAGAGTCGGGCGATATCCGTTGAAAGTCGACCGTTAGCATCGACTTCAAACGACTTTCGATCCCCTCAAGAAAGGGATAGGGGGAGCATAAGCCCTGATGGCCCCAGGATGGGGAAACGGCCGGGTTATTAAGGGTCTCATAATTGTATTAACAGTTGTCCAGGTTCCTTTAACAACGGGCGAGTCCTGTATTCGCTCCATGCCATCGTCATTCCGGACTTGTTCCGGAATCCAGGCCGACGGGGCACCTCCGCTGGATCCCGGATCAAGTCCGGGATGACGGCCCGGAGGGTGGACTTTGGTCAAAACAATTTTGAGACGACTAATATGTCACTTTTTCACACCCAGTCTGTCCAGGTACATTTTCAGTTCGGCCTCACTCATATCCACATATTCCACCACCCGCCCATAGAGCATTGCAGTGGGCACGCTCCGGCCGCCCCGTTCGCGCTGGGTTTCGTCCAGTACATGTAAAACTGTCCGCTCTGTGCGAGTGAGGCCGTCGCGGACGTCGGGAATGTTTTCCTGGAACTTTTGGTGGTCCATTGTCACTCCATTAAAAAACCGGGCAGCGCCCGGTTTTTTTGAAAGAGACCTGTCAATCCGACGCTGCTTTCAGGTGGCGGTTGAAGAAATCCCGAATCATGGTGTACTGGTGGATCCGGGTCTCTTTGCCACGCAGGCTGTGCTTCTTGCCGGGGTAGGTCATCAGCTCGAACTGTTTGCCCTGGTCCTGCAATTGCTTGATCAACCTGGTCGTGTTGGTGAACAGCACATTGTCGTCCGCCATACCGTGGTAGATCAGCAGCGGGCCTTTCAGATCTTCGCTGTAGGGGAATACCGATGAGGCCTCGTAGGCATCCGGCACCTCGTTGGGGTTGCCCATATAGCGCTCGGTATAGTGGGTATCGTACAGGGACCAGTCGGTAACCGGTGCGCCTGAAACCCCGGCCTGAAAATAGTCGCCGGCCTTGAACATGGTCATCAGCGCCATATAACCGCCGTAGCTGTGGCCGTAGACGCCGATACGCTCACCGTCCACATACGGCAGTGAGCGCAGGAACCTGACTCCGGTGACCTGGTCTTCCACCTCGACGCTGCCCATGCGGTGGAAGATCGGGTTTTCAAATTCAGTGCCACGATGGGCGGAGCCGCGGTTGTCCAGGGTGAAGACGATATAGCCCTGCTGTGCCATATACTGGTTGAAAGCGCGATCCCAACTGTTGGTTACCAGCTGGGCGTGTGGGCCACCGTACAGGTAGACCAATACCGGGTAACGCTTGTTTTCATCGAAATCCGCCGGCTTGTACATGCGGTAATAGAGCTGGTGTCCCTGTGGCGCTTTTACGGTACCGAACTCCGGCGCTATCCAGTCTTTCCTGTAGGGATATAGCGGATGGCCTTCGACCACGGCGTTTTCTTCCAGCCAGGTCACCTGCTCGCCATCGGCCCGGTGCAGGCTGACCTGGGGCGGTGTGGTGGTATTGGAAAACTGGTCGATATAGCCGGATGCATCCTCGGCAAATTCGATACCGTGCATACCGGCGCGGCGGGAAATCTTTTGCGGCAGGTTATCGCCCTGCCCGTCCAGATCGACCGTGTAGAGATGGCGCTCCATCGGCGTATCGCGGCGGCCGGTAAAGTAGAGTTTGCCATTTTCTTCATCCACGGCCTCCAGCGCATCCACGGCCCAGTGTCCATCGGTCAGGCGGCGCACAATCCCGCCATCCAGATCGTACAGATACAGATGCTTGAAGCCATCGCGCTCGGAGGCCCAGATGAAGTGATCGCTGTCTTCGAGGAAACGCAGGTCCTTGTTGAGATTGATCCAGCTATCGCTGCGCTCTTCGACCACCACTCGGTCATCGCCGCTGTCCAGGTTGAACAGGTGCAGGTCCAGTCGTTGCTGGTCGCGACTCTGCCGCTGGTAGCTGAGCAGGTTATCGCGGGCCCATTTCACCCGCGGGATATAGATATCCTCGTTGTCGCCCAAATCGATCCAGCGGGTTTCGCCGGAATCCAGGTCCAGCACACCCAGCCGGATTTTGACATTGGGCCGGCCGGCGGCAGGATAGCGCTGCTGGATCAGGTCGATGCGATCGGCGTAGATCTCACTGCGGGTCACCTCGTCCACCGGCGACTCGTCCACGCGCAGGTAGGCGATATGGCGATCGTCCGGTGACCACCAGTAACCGGTCATGCGATCCATTTCCTCCTGGGCGACGAATTCGGCCATGCCGTTCTTGATCGGGCCCTCGCCATCAGTGGTGAGTCGGCGCTCTTTGCCGGTTTCCAGATCGACGAGAAAAATATCCTGGTCGCGGATAAAAGAGACGTAGCGCCCCCCGGGCGACACGCGCACGTCGGTTTCGAAGGCTTCGGTTTCGGTCAGGCGGCGCGCCTTTTTATTGCCGAGGTCGTAGTGGTAGATATCACCCGCCAGTGGGAACAGCAGCGCCTCGCCATCGCCGGACCAGGTGTACTCCATGATACCGCTGCCGTAGATACGTTGGCGCTCGCGGCGCGCCTTTTCCTCATCGGAAAGCACCTCTTCCCCTTTGTGCAGGGAATCGGCGTTCACCAGCATGCGGGTCTCGCCATCGGCGATGTTGTATTCCCACAGGTCATAGCGGTTGTAGTCCTCCTCGCGGCCCTGCAGAAAGGTGACCCGGCGGCCGTCCGGCGAGTATTTCAGCTCGCGGGGCGCAGTGCCGCCCAGAGCAGGGTCGGAGAACAATCTTTCGATCGTCAACTCTTCGGCGGAAGAAAAACTGGCAAAAGCGCAGCTCAACAGGATAAGCAGACCTCTTTTCATGGGGGAACTCGTTGTTATCGTCACAAATCGAACGGGACCGCAATGCGGACCCGCAACAGTGACCTCGATTCTACTGCTGCCCCGATAACGGCGCCAGTCTGCCCCGCCGCTCACGCTGCAGTATCTGTAGCGCTTCGCGGGCGTCTATCGTTTCCGACGGTGTGGCCAGACTGACTCCGACCGCCGCCACCAGTGCCGCAGCCAGCGAAGGCAGCGCCGGATTACCCCAGAAATCCTGCGCTGTCCAGATCACCAGTTGCGATACAACAGCACCGGCCGACAATGCCGCAACGGCCCCCTGCCAGTTGAAACGCGTCCAGAAACGACCCAGCAGACCGCAGACACACAGACCCGTCATCACCGTGGAAATCATCGCGGTGATATAGCCGATCAGGTCGTCGGACAGTGCCACCAGCAGCAGGGCGATACCGATGACTGCGACCAGCCCCGCGCGGGAGTAGAAAATCTCGCGTTGCGGATCCATCGCCCGGCTGCGAAAAACAAAAGACAGGTCGCGTACCAGTACCGTCACCCCGGCCACGGCGTCGGAACTGGCGCTGGACATGGTCGCCGACAGGCCGGCTATCAATACCACCATTCCCGCCCCCAGGGGCAGTACCTCCATGGCCAGATAGGGAAAGGCGAAGTTGCGGTTATCCAGTTCCGGATTCAGCGCGAAAGCCGCCATGCCGATAATGGCCGGCACAGCGCAGAAAAACAGATACAGGATACCGGAAGCGAGGAAGGACCGGCGCACTGTCTGTTCACTGCGGGCCGAATAAATGCGCTGGCGGAACGACGGCGTGGCCAACACACCCACGGCAATCACCACCACCAGCGATACCCCATGTAATATTCCACCGGTATTTTCAGAAGCCGTCGAAGTACCCGGCCCCGACTGTGCCGCCAGCAACGATTCCCAGCCACCGACCTGCTGCACGGCCAGCACCGCCATCAGCACAAAACCGACGAACAGCACAATGGCCTGCAGGGTATCGGTCCATACCACTGCGCGATAGCCACCTACCACAACGAAAATTGCAAAGCCCAGGGCGATGATCAGCTTGGCTGCAAACAGGTCGATTTCCGCAATCCACGCCAGGTACAGGCTGCCACCGAGAATATGTGCCCCCAGCCAACCGATACAGGCGATAAAGATCAACACCGCCACCAGTCTCCGCACCAGTGGGTTGGCGCCCACATAGTAGGAAATTTCCTCGCTCATGGTGGCAAAATTCAGGCGGCGCACGGACGCGAAGCAGAAGGCCAGTAACAGGATACCGACGGCACCCCCAACACCGTAGAGAGTGCCGGTCCAGCCATTGGCGTAGCCGAAGCCCACCGCCCCCATGGAAGAACCGGTCCCCACCATGGTGGCCACGGTGGTACCGATGGTCAGGAATACCGGCAGGCCGCGACCCGCCAGCAGGAAGTCGTCACCGCTGCACTGCCGTCGGGACGCCAGCCAACCGAGCCCGATCAGGCAGGCGATATAGGCGAGAAAAATGGAAAGGAAGAAACGCGAGTCCATGGCGGGGTTACGCCTCCCTGTAACACACCACGCCGACTTCCACCTTGCAATCCACCACCAGGTCACTGACGGAGCAGATACGGGCCGGGGGGTGATCGCCAAACTTTTCCCGGAAGACTTTATTGAAGGACTGGAAGTAGCGCGGATCGGTGAGAATAACGGTAACGTGAACCACATCGGCGGCCGAGTAGCCGGCCTCATCCATGATCGCGAAGCAGTTGTCGATAGCCAGTTGCGACTGCTCGACGATACCGCCCTCAACCACTTCTCCTTCCAGCATCGGCGTCTGCCCCGAGACGTGGAGCCAGCCACCGGCCTCCACGGCCCTGGAGAAAGGCAGGCGCTGCCCGCCGGTGCCCGTGCCGCCCTCGGCGCCGTAACGTTTGATGGTCATAGAAACCTCCGGTGAGTCTACTTCTATTATTGTTATTCCGGTTTCGGTGCGAAACCGCCATGGAAGGCGGTCATACAGAAAGTTCATGCAGCGGTCATTCGCCACGGCGTGATATACGCCCACTCCATGGCCGGGCCCGAAACCTCATAGAAACACTTGGCGACTGCGCGAGAGCAAATATCCACTGCGCGCCGGCTGTACACTACCGTCACTGTAACTGACCGCACCGTTGACCCAGACGCTTTCGATCCCCTTTGCCGGACGCTGGGGATTCCGGTAATCCGCAGTGGACTTGATACGCTCGAAATCAAACAACACCAGGTCCGCATAATTGCCGACTTTTATCTCTCCACGATCCGTCAGGTCGAATTCCCGCGCGGAAAGCCCCGTCATTTTGTGAATGGCCACCGGCAATTCAAACAGTTTCAGCTCGCGGCAATAATGCGCGATCACCCGCGGAAAGGCGCCCCACAGGCGCGGGTGCGGATGCGGATCGTTGGGCAGGCCGTCGGAACCGACCATGGTAAACGGGTGGCTGAGGATATTCAGCACATCCTCCGCCGACATACAGTGGTAGACGGCACCGGCGGGTTGCAGTTTTTCCGCCGCCCGCAGCAGCGACAGATTCCAGTCCTGTGCAATGTCGGCCAGCGGCCGGCCGCCCTGGTCGGGAAAAGGTTCCGACCAGGTAATAAAAATATCCGCGTCCGCCGCCACCTGCGCCAGGTCCAGGGTGCTGGAGCTGGCGGTATAGGGGTAGCAGTCGCAGGCCACTTTCTGCTGCGCGGCGGCGTTCTCCAGGGTTTCCAGCACTTCGCCGCTGCGCCCCCAGTTGCCGCGGCCGGCGCACTTAAGGTGAGAAACGACCAGCGGCACCCGCCCTTCTCGGGCGGTAACCAGGGCCTCGCCCATGGCTTCGAGAATCCGGTCAAACTCGGTGCGCAGGTGTGTGGTATAGACGCCGCCCAGCCGGCCCAGTTCGATGGCCAGGGCCATCACTTCACTGGTATCCGAGTGGCGCGCATTGGCATAGGCGAGCCCGGAACTCATGCCCAGCGCTCCTTCCAGCAGCGCCTCGCGCAGCTGCGCGCACATGGCCGACAACTCATATTCAGAAGCACTGCGATCCAGCGACGACATCTGGTTGTTGCGCAGCGACGTGTGGCCGATCAGCGCACCCACGTTCACGTTGGGGCGGGCGCGCTCCACGGCGGCGGCATAGTCGGCAAAGCGGGGATAGCGGAAGTCGCCCTCGACACCGAGCAGGTTGAGGGGATCCGGCGGCGCTCCGCGCAGGGAAACCGGACTGGCACTGATACCACAGTTGCCGACCACCACCGTGGTCACGCCCTGGCTGACTTTGGCCGCCATCTGCGGGCGGAGGATCACCTCGAGATCGTCGTGGGTGTGCACATCGATAAACCCCGGCGCCAGATGCAGACCCTCCGCATCCACCACCCGCTCCGCGGGGCCATCGATACACTCGGCAATACGCTCGATACGATCGCCGACAATGGCGATATCCGACTGGTAAATGGCAGCGCCACTGCCGTCGACAATCTGTGCGTTGCGTATTACCGTGTCATAGCTCATCGAAATTCCGTTTTGTCAGTCACCGAGCGGCAGGCGATCCTGCCCCAGCTTGTGCCTGTCCAGTGTGTGTTTCAGACGGCGCAGCGCTTCGCGGCTCCGGCGCTTGTGTCTGATCGCCAGCTCCGTGGCCAGTACATCGATCGCCGCCAGCATCACGTAGCGGGATGCACTGGGTTTGAAAATATAATCCGTCTCCAGCGGCTCGATGGGAATCAGGTGATCCACCACCTGCCCCAACGGGGAATCCTCCACCGTTACCCCCAGCGTCTGCGCCCGGTACTCGCGGGTAATTTCCGCCGCCTCCTGCACATCCGGGCTGTAGCCGCCCAGCGACAGGCACAGCACCACATCGTTGGCATCGATGGTGGAAGCCGCCATACGCATCAGCATCGGATCCGAATAGGCGGTGGCCGGAAACCCCAGGCGAAAAAAGCGGTGCTGACACTCCTGCGCCATTACCGTGGAGCCGCCACCCACACCGAAAATCAGGATCTGCCGTGCGCGCGCCAGCGTTTCAACCGCCGGCTTTACCACATCCTCCGTCACCAGCCGGGCATTGTGATCCAGTGCCGACTTGATGGATTCGTAGACGCCGTAGATGCCGCCCGGTTCTACCTTCACATCGGTGTAAAAGCGCTGTCCCACCGCCAGCGCCTGTGCCAGGCGCAACTTCAGGTCGCGCACGTTCTTGCAGTCCACCGCCCTGGCAAAACGCGTGATGGTCGCCTCGCTGACGCCGGCCTTTTTGGCCATTTCGCTAATACTGGCATGGGCGGCGAACTCCATATCATCCAGTACCAGCCGTGCAACTTTCTGTTCCGCATCCCGCAGGTGGTCGAACAGTGCATTAATGCGCGAAACAATATCCGGTTCGTGACTCACTGGAGTTTCCTGTTGCTGTGCATTCTTACCGCTCCGACAACTGTATTTGTGCGCAGAGCACACCGAACCTGATGATACGAAATCCGGTTGAGTATAGACATCGTGTTTGTTATTTTCAATACTTGAATAATATTTGTGGTAAAAACTATCATGCAGTTCCATCGCCCTACTACAACAACGACAGGTACACCATGGCCACACCACAGGATTCCCCCGGACCCAGCACGCCGCTGAACCTGTTGCGCGAAGAACTGCTGCTACCCGTCGCGGTCGTCTATCGCTCGCACTTCCTCAACAACCTGCACTGGATGCAGTCATTTGCCGACCGCTACGGAGTAGCGCTGGCCCCCCACGGCAAAACCACCATGACCCCGGCCTTCTTTCGCGAACAGATAGCCGCCGGTGCCTGGGGCATCACCCTGGCCACCGCCCCCCAGGCCGCCGCGGCCGCCCGCGCCGGTATCCGCCGGCTGCTGATGGCGAATCAGTTGGTGGGCAGACAGAATATGGAGCTGATCAGCGACCTGCTGGCGGAGGCCGGCAACGAGTCGGTGGACTTCTATTGCCTGGTGGACTCCACGGATAATGTGCGGCAACTGGGCGAATTCTTTTCCGCGCGCGGGCAGCAACTGCAGGTGCTGATCGAGATCGGCGTACCCGGCGGGCGTTGCGGCTGCCGCAGCCGCGAAGCGGTGGAAGCCGTCTGTGCCGCGGTCGCGGCCCAGCCGGCACTCGCGCTGGCCGGGGTGGAAACCTACGAGGGCCTGATTCACGGCGAGCACGCCGAAGCCCGCGTGCGCGAACATCTGATCAGTGTGCGCGACCTGTGCATCGACCTGTTGCGAGAAGAATGCTTCGATACCGAGCGGGCCATTCTGACCGGCGCCGGCTCCGCCTGGTACGACCTGGTGGCCGAGGTGTTTACCGAATGCGACGAGCCGCGGCTGCTGCCGGTGATTCGCCCGGGCTGCTACCTGATTCACGACTGCGGTATCTACAGGGAAGCCCAGCGGCAGGTGATGGAACGGCTGCACAGCAAACCCATGCCGGACGGCGATCTGCAGTCCAGCCTGGAAGTCTGGGCCTATGTACAGTCGCTTCCGGAAGCGGGCCTGGCGATACTGGGTCTGGGCAAGCGGGACGCGGCCTTTGATGCCGGGCTGCCACAAGCGAGCCTGTACTATCGACCGGGCTCGCCAGCGCCCCGCCCCGCTCCGCACAACTGGCGGACAACGGCGATCATGGACCAGCACTGCACAATGGAAATTCCCGCCGATGCGGACCTGGGCGTAGGCGATATGATTGCCCTATCCACCTCCCACCCCTGCCTGACCTTCGACAAATGGCGGCAGATCCATATGATCGACGACGAGTACAATCTGTTGCGGCGCGTGGAAACCGAGTTCTGATTGCAAATGTCAAAAAATAAATATCAAGGCCATCGCAGGGTCCGCCTTTTACTACTGGCCACAATGTTCGTCTCGGCCGCCAACGCCCTCGGGAAAGAACCCCTGGCACTGATGCCCTACCCGCAACAATTTCAGAGACAGCAGGGGCAACTCCAATTGGGCGGGGAACTGGCACTGGAAGTGCGCGGCCCCGCTTCCGCGCGCCTCGACGGCGCGCTCGAGCGTTTTCGCCAGCGCCTGCGGCGCCAATCGGGCATAGAACTGCGCGGCGGGACCCAAGCGGCGGCAAAGCTGACAGTGGAAATTGCCCGCGAATCGGCTGCCATTACCCGCCTGCAACAAATACAGCCCCCGGCCGAGGGCTACCGTCTGCGCGTCGGCGCCGAGGGCATACAACTGCGCGCGGAAACCGACCTGGGCGCACTGCGCGGGCTGCAAACCCTGCTGCAACTGATCGGCGACGGCGGCCAGCTGGCCGCCATCAGCGTAGAAGACCAGCCGCGCTTTCGCTGGCGCGGCCTGCTGATCGATTCCGTGCGCCACTTCTTTTCCGTGGACACCATCAAACGCCAGCTCGACGGCATGGCCGCGGCCAAGCTGAATATCTTTCACTGGCACCTCACCGACGACCAGGGCTGGCGCCTGGAATCCCGCCACTACCCAAAACTGCACAAACTCGCCTCCAACGGCCACTACTACAGCCGCGAGCAGATCCGCGAGGTGGTCGATTACGCGCGAGCGCGCGGTATTGTAGTGGTACCGGAGATCGATCTGCCCGGCCACGCCAGCGCCATCGCCGTGGCCTATCCGGAGCTGATGTCGGCGCCCGGCCCCTACGAGCCGGAGGAGCGCTGGGGTGTACACACGCCTCTGCTCAACCCCGCCGATGAACGTGTGTACGAATTTGCAGGGAAGATTCTCGCGGAGGTGGCGGAACTGTTTCCGTTCGAGTATGTGCATATCGGCGGCGACGAAGTAAATCCCCGCGACTGGCTCGAAAACCCGCAGATACAGGCGCTTATGCGCAAACAGAAACTGCCGGAGCCCGCTGACCTGCACAACTATTTCAACGGCCGCATCGCCGCGATTCTGCGCAAACTCGACCGCCGCATGATTGGTTGGGATGAAGTGCTGCACGAAAATCTGGCCTCCGGCACCGCGGTGCAGTCCTGGCGCGGTCCGGATGCCCTGGGCAATATCGCCCGCGCCGGTCACCCGGCGATCCTGTCCACCGGCTTCTATCTCGACCAGCCACAGACCGCCGCCTACCATTACCGCAACCGCCTGCTGCTGGCGCCATACGAATTCAGGCTCGCGGAGCGGGAAACATGGCAGCGCCGGCAATTTACCCTGCCGCGCAAACGCGGCAGCGCCATCGAGGGCAGCTTCACCCTGGTGGAAAAACCTTCCGGAGAGATGCGCGGCTTTATCGATTTCTCCGGCAAATCCCGCCGACCGCTACACAGTATCGACACCCGTCACGGTATCACCCGCTTCGAGCTGGATACCTGGATGGGGCCGCTCGAGGCGCGGCTGGACCTGGGCGGGACAAAACTGCGCGGCGATATGCTGGTGGGCAATGTCGCCTACACCGCCGGCGGTCAACTGATTGGCGGCAGTCAACTGGAAGGCACTTCGATTCCCGCGGCCCTGCCGGCCCCGCGATTGAGCGAGCGGCAAAAACAGAATATTCTCGGCGGCGAGGCCGCCCTCTGGTCGGAAATGGTGGATGAAAACAGCATCGACCTGCGCCTGTGGCCGCGCGCCTTTGCCGTAGCCGAACGCCTCTGGTCACCGCGAACGCTGCGCGATCAAGCATCGCTGTATCGCCGCCTGCCGCAGGTTTCCCGCTGGGCCGCTGAATCCACAGGGCTGAAGCACCGGCAGCAACAACGAGAGGCACTGGCAAAGCTGGTATCCGACGACCATTTCGAAGCGGCGCTGGTACTGAGCGAAGCGCTGGAACCGGCCCACTACTACCACCGCCACCACGAAAAGTCGGTACACGAAAGCTATTCCCGCCGCGACCCGCTAAACCGCTTCGTCGACTCACTGCCGGCAGAGAGTTTTGCGGTAAGGGAGCTGCAAAAGAATATCGACCAGTGGCTGGCCTCGCCCGGGGCGGAGTATCTGCAGGCGCTCGACGCACGGCTGATACGCTGGCGCGACAGTGCCGAGACACTGCGCAGACCGGATCAACCCGATGCCGATATCCGCCGGCTTGCGCAACAGCTATACCGGGTAAGCGACCGCGGCATCGCCCTGATCGAGCTGTTGCAAGCGGGCGAGTCTCCCGACGCCGACACCGCGGCATCCATTCGCGCCCAACTGCGCGAGGCGCAACAGATGCACGGAGAGGCGGTGGTCGCCGCGGCCTATCCGCTGGAACGGCTGCTGGATGCGAGCTACTGATATTTTTGCCACAACTGATGGGCACGTCGCTGCGCGCCTTTGCCCATCCTACGGAGCTGTTGAAAGTGAAAAGAACCCTTTTACTATTGGCGACTCTGCTGGGCGCCTGCGCGGAAACCCCGCAGAGTACCGAGGACTGGGTGGCCGAGCACCGCTTCACCGACGGCGTGGAGGGCCCGGCCATCGACGCCATGGGCAACCTCTACGCAGTCAATCTGGGCCGTCGGGGAACCATTGGCATAGTACGCGGCAAAGACAGAGAGGAAATTTTTGCGCAACTGCCCGCAGGCAGCACCGGCAACAGTCTCCGTTTCGATAGCGACGGTTTTATGCTGGTAGCCGACTATACCGGCCACAATATCCTCAAGCTGGACCCCCAGAGCGGCGAGCTGGTGCAACAATTTCACAACGACAGAATGCACCAACCCAACGATATCGCTATCGCCGCGGACGGCACCGTCTACGCCAGCGATCCGGACTGGCAGAATGGCAGCGGCCAGTTGTGGAAAATGGACGCGGATGGCCACTTTACCCTGCTGGAAGCGGACATGGGCACCACCAACGGTATCGAGTTGAGCACGGACGGCCAGCGGCTGTATGTCAACGAGAGTGTGCAGCGGAAGGTCTACGTCTACGATATTCAAGCGGATGGCAATATCGCCAACAAGCGGCTGCTGATGGAGTTTGCCGACCACGGCCTGGACGGCATGGCGGCGGATGCAGGCGGGAATCTCTATATCGCCCGCTACGGCGCCGGCGAGGTACTGAAAATTGCCCCGGATGGGGAGAGGCTGTCTTCCATCGGCCTGAAAGGGCAGCACCCCACCAATATCGCGCTGAGCAGAGACGGCAAACGCGCTTTCGTCACCATGCAGAAGCGCGGCAATATCGAGAGCTTTACCATCGATCAGACACACTAAATACCAAGGTAGGGTGCGCCCGATCGGCACCACCGGAGTTTTACTGCGGCCGCAGGTGATGGGCACGTCGCTGCGCTCCTTTGCCCATCCTACAAAGAGCGTCGGCTTAGCTTAGAGGCATTCGCGTCAGGGCCTATTTAAGATAGTCCAGCCCTCTCATGTCCCCGTATTCTGTTTCTTGCTCTGTACCAGATAGCGCAGATATTCGTCGTGCCCCGGCATTGAGGCCACAGCTCTGGCCATCAGCGTACGCATGCGCTCGAGCTGCTCCGCGATCCAGCCCGGATCCATGGCCGCGACAATCGCATCCCGCTCTTGCGGCCAGTGGTTGTGGCCCAACAACAGGGAAATCCACAGCGCCTGCGGCATCGGATCTCCCTCGTAGAACGGCATTATGCCGCGCTGGCGGAACAGGTCCAGGCGGTGCTGGAGGGCATCCGATACCGGCAGTTCGGCGGCCCGCCGCCAGAACTGACCATCGATACCGGCACCGAGCCAGGCGTGCAGGCGGGCAAAATCCCGGCGGTGTTCGAACTCCAGTGCGGCGCGGCGGTTGAATTCATCGCGGCTGCGGGAGAAATCGCGGCTTGCCGGAAACTGCTGCAGCAACCGCACCACGGATTCCTGTGCCCAGTGCAAAGGCCCGGTTACAAAACTGTCCAGGCTCTGCGCGGCTTCGCCCAGGGCGATACAGTTGCCACTCCAGCTCCGTCGGCGCCGGCCGGGCGAGACGGCGCGAAAGGCTCCGTCTTCCTTTTCATTGCCCCCCGACCACTGGCGCAACAGTGCCAGCGCCCGTTCATCGGCGATCAGCTCACAACAGAAATACAGTGTCGCCTCGGTGCCGGTGGGCGCGGACACCGAATATATCCAGCCCTGCTCCAGCGCCGCAAGAGTACTGTGGGGCACAGGTCTGTCGGGGGTAAAAGTCACGCTGACACAGCGATCCGCCGGCATACAATCGCCGGCATGGATCCGGGGTTCCGCCAGTGCTTCGCCGATCAGCCGCGCGCAGCGGCCGCTGCAGTCCAGGTAGAGATCGGCTTTCAGGGGCGCCCGGCGATCGGTCAGGCACAGCTCCTCGATCTCGCCGAGCGCATTGCGCTCCACCCCGGCCAGCGCCGATTCCACCACTTCGACACCGGCCGCCAATGCCCGCGCTCTCAGCATCCCGGTATAGATGGCTGTATCCAGTTGCAGGCCGTAGTCGAGCCCGGCAAACAGGGAGCCCGGTTTGGGCGACGGCGGCCGGTAGCGGCCCTGTCGCGCGGCCAGGGCGGCGACGGAATAGTGATCGTAGGGCGTGCTATCGCCGCGGCGCCGTTGCTGCGCGGCGAAGCCGTGAAAATCCCGGCGCTCCAGCATAAAACCGTGGGCGGCGAACGGCAGGAAGTGGTCGCCGCCGTCGCCCTGCCAGTTGCGGTAGGCAGTGGCCAGGGTATAGGCGGCGCCGCCGCGGGTGACCAGATCCACCTCGTCGACGCCGGCGAGGCGATTGTAGCCGCGTATCGACGGCAGGCTGGCCTGGCAGCGCGGGGACTCGCCGCCCTTTTCCGGGATATCCAGCAGCGTGAACTTTACGCCTTCGCCGAGCCGGCCGGCGAGCATCGCCGCGGCACTCCAGCCGGTAACACCGCCGCCGACGATCGCCACATGTGTAACAGAAGCGCTCACGAGAAGACTCCGTACAGGCTCATCGCCGCCGGCGGCCAGGCCTGGGGTCGGCCCTGCGCCGCATCCAGTGCCTGCAAGGCGCTCGCGTGTGCGGGCAGGGTCTCCGCCAGCGCCGCCACTTCTTCGCGCAGCGCGGCCAGTTGCCGCTTTAATGCCTCTGCCCCCGGCGTATCGGCGCCCGGGTGCCAGCGCTGCGGAACAATATTCTGGCCGATATAGACGGCGATCCAGCTGGGCTCCAGAAACATGCCTTTCTGGTAGTGTTCCACCTGCCCCTGTTCGCGGAACAGATCCATCTTGCGCTGCAGGCTGTCGGGCAGCGACAGATTCCGGCAGTCATTCCAGAAGGGCGTGTCGTCGCGCTCGCTGGCGCAGTAGTGCAGTATCAGAAAATCCCGCACCCGCTCGTACTCGGTGCGCATCAGGCGGTTGAATTCATCCACCGCCGCCGGGGCGATCCGCTCGCCGGGAAACAGGTCGATCAGGTGCATGATCGCCACCTGAATCAGGTAGATGCTGGTGGATTCCAGCGGTTCGAGAAAACCGCCGGACAGGCCGATGGCGACACAGTTTTTGCGCCAGCTCTGCGCACGCACCCCGGTGCGGAAGCGCAGAAAGTTGGGCTCTGCCAGGGGTTCCCCATCCAGCCCGGCGAGCAGCTCGTCGCAGGCCTGGGTGTCATCCATATAGCGGCTGCAATACACATGGCCGTTGCCGGTGCGGTGCTGCAGGGGAATGCGCCAGCGCCAACCCGCACCGCTGGCGGTGGCGCGGGTAAAGGGCGGCGGCTCGCCGACGCTTTCACTGGGGATGGCCACGGCGCGATCGCAGGGCAACCATCGACTCCAGTCCTCGAACTCCACTCCCAGTGTTTTTTCCGCCAGCAGCGCGCGGAAACCGCTGCAGTCGATAAAGAAATCGCCGGCGACGGTTTCGCCGGATTCCAGTTTCAGCGCGGCAATCAAACCGCTTGCGGAATCGCAGCTCACCTCCTCTATGCGCCCGTCGATATGCCGGACACCGCGGGCTTCGCTGTAGTCTTTGAGAAAGGCGGCATAGCGGTTGGCGTCGATATGGAAGGCGTAGCTGTACTTGCTGCGCAGATCCGATTCCTCCAGGGCCGGGTAGGCGAAACGCCCCTTGCGCGCAGCGACGGCGCCGATGGCGTAGTCCTCCAGGGAACTGCGATCACCCAGTGCGCGCCCGCGCAGCCAGCTATGCAGAAAGCCGCACTCGTACAACGGCCGGCCGTAGACACCGAAGGGGTGAATATAGCGATCGCCGATTTTTCCCCAGTCGACAAACTCGATTCCCAGCTTGAAAGTGGCGCTGGTCGCGCGCATAAACTCGCGCTCGTCAATGCCCAACAATTCGTTGAAAAAGCGCAGATGTGGCACCGTGGCCTCGCCCACACCGACGGTGCCGATGGCCGAGGATTCGATCAGGGTAATGCGATAGCGCTCGGTACCCAGCAACCTGGCCATGGCGGCGGCGGTCATCCAGCCGGCGGTGCCGCCGCCGGCGATAACGATGTTGCGGATCCCGGGGTCTGTTGTGGACATTGCTTTTCAATCGCTTTTTATAGCTCGAGCAGCCGATCTCTCGCGGCATACGTCGAGGCTTGAGCTTTTTATCATTTTTTTCCGGCGGGCCTGCGGCCCGCTTGCCGAGCTGGAGCTCGGCGTTCCCAGGGGAAACTACCCGGCTCCGAGCAGTCTATTCCGCAAACAGAGACGTGTCGGAGTTTTATCAGCAAGGCGGCCGGCCGGAAAATCGGCCGGCCGCCCCGCGGGTTTAGAACTTCGCCCGGAACACCAGTGCGTAGCGGCGGTCGGTGGTGAAGTTCAATGCATCGGTGGTAGTGCCCTCCTGGTCCAACTGTACCTCGGTGCGGGTTTCGGTTTCCAGCAGGTTGCTGGCCTCTAGCCCCAGCTCCATGTTCTCGTTGATGTTGTAGAACACGGAACCGTCCAGGAAGCCCGCGGCCTTGGCGTAGACCGGCGCGAATTCGTTGGAGTCGCGGCGGGTTACCAGGTAGCGGGAGCGCCAGTTGTAGGCCAGGCGCAGTGACAGGTCCTCGTATTCATACATACCGGTGACATTGTAGTTCTCGTCCGAGTAACCGGGCAGTGGCAGATCGCTGAAGGCGCGGAAGGTGTTGCGATTGTCGATAATCGGCGTGCCGTCCGCGGTGAAGCGTACCGAGCCCACCTCTTCATCGCTGCGCTGGTCGTTCAGGTCCTGCTGGTCGATATAGGTGTAGTTCAACTGCAGCCCCAGGCCGCTCCAGGCACCCGGCAGGAAGTCGTAGAACTGGGTGTAGGACAACTCCAGACCGCGCAGGGAGCCGGAGCCCTGATTGACGGGGCCACTGAAGTTCACATCCTTGGTTTCGCCGGATTCACTGGTCACCGACTCAACGAAGGAGCGTTCGCGGAACAGATTGTCGATATCCTTGTAGAAGATACCGCCGGTCAGTGAACCGAGTTCGGCGAAGTACCACTCGGCCGTCAGATCCAGATTCAACACCTCTTCCGGTTCCAGATCCGGATTGCGCGCCGCGCCGTAAAGCTGGATGTTCTCCACCGCCGTGGTCGGGTTGTAGTTCCAGGCGTTGGGATTGTCTACCGCCGGGTTGCCATCCGCACCGATATGGTCCGCCAGCACACTGACAATGCGCGAGTAGCGGGTCTGGTCGAGCGTGGGGAAATAGAGCCCGTTGGAGGCGGCAAAACGCAACACCACATCCTCGTGCAGACCGGCCGCCAGGTTGAAGCTCGGCAGTACGGTGCTGTAGTCGGTGCCCTCCACCGTCTGCAGTTCGGAGGCGGTGCCGTCGGCAAAGGCGAGAATATCCTGCGGATAATAGGGCGCAGCATTGGCCGAGGGGGCCGCCGGCATGGAGGTGTAGCCAGAGGATTCCAGTTGATAACTCACATAGCGCAGGCCCAGGTTACCGCGCAGCGGCACCGCCAGCTCGTCGTTACCGAAGTCCAGGCGGAAGTAGGCTTCCGTGCGCTCCTCGTTGGTGGAGCTGATATGCTGCGGCGCAAAGGGCGATCCCGGCGCAATGCGGTTGCCCAGATCCGGATTGGCCAGGTAGCAGTCCGCGGAGGTCTGCGCCGGCGAACTGGCGGCGTTGCCGCCGTGGGCGACATTGCTGATACCGGATTCACAGGCGCGGCGGGTAAACTCGACAAAATCTTCCGCGCTGGACATTTTCGGGAACAGGAAGCTGTCTTGCCCCTGCAGGCGGTTGCCGGAATCGTAGAAATCCCCCAGGTCCACGCGCTCCCATTCGTCCGGTGCCATCGACGGTGCGCTGGCGGACATACTGCCGGCGCCGCCCCAGCTGATGCCGGCCACACCCCAGTTGGAATATTCCGTGTCGCGGATGGTCAGATCCTTGTCGGAATAGTAGGCGCCGCCGGAGACACTGCGCACCCAACCGGCGTCCACTTCGAAATCCACGTCCAGACTGAAGGCGGTGCTCTCCGCATCGTTGTCCACATCCTGGTCCAGCAGTGTGCGCAGATAGAGATCGGGGGTGCCCGCCTCGGCGGAAGCCGGATCCGGATTGCCCAGGTTCGGGTTCAGGTACTCTATCTGCGGCCGGCTGCCGGTCAGGTCGACATAGGTATCGGTCACCGTATTGGCGGCGCCGGCGTTGATGCCGTAGTTTTTCACCCGCTGGCTGGCCTCGATGCGCTGTGCGTCCAGCTCGATACTCAGGCGATCGGTGGGAGTCAGCACCACATTGAAGGACATATCCTCCACCTCGTTTTCGGTGCTGTTGAAACGGGAGGACAGTAGATAGGGCAGCACATTGTTGCGGATGGTGCCGCTGGTAAACATGCCGTTTTCATCGAAGGTGGCTTCGGTGTCCGGCGCCAGGTTCAGGTCTGTCTGCTCGCCCAGCACGAAGCCCTGTCCCTGCTGGCCGATGACCCGTTCGCGCCAGGTCAGTGCCGCATCGGAATTGATGTACTCGGCGGTGGCGACCACCGTGCCGTCGTTGTTCTGCCACTGCAATGAGCCCGCCAGGCCCTGGCGCTCGCGGTCGTTGTTGGCGGTGCGGATGGACGTCTGCCCGGGGAAAAAGACAACGCTGTCTTCGTAGCCCAGCAGCGGACCGCCCTCGGTGTCGGCGCCCGGGCCGCGGGAATAGAAGTTGGCCACGCCGATACCGTCGCCGCGGGTCTTGTACTCGGATTCGGAAAAGCTCAGCAGCGCGCCGAACTCACCCGCGCCTGTCTGCCAGCGGTCGCTGAACAGGAAGGAGTAGACCGGCGTGGTTTCGCCGCGGAAGTCGCTGTAGCTACCCTTCACGCTGCCGGTAATCAGCGCCTCCTCCTGATCGAAGGGCTTGCGGGTAACCAGATTGACGGTGCCGCCGATACCGCCGGCCACCAGGTCCGCGGTCTGGTTTTTGACCACTTCCACCGCGCCCAACAGCTCCGGCGGAATATCCTCGAAATTGAGACCGCCCTGCGGATTGGCACTGAAGGAGGTGCGGCCGTTGATTTCGCTGCGCACCCGATCCAGACCGCGCACCAGCACGCCGGTGCCCTCGTCGGCGTAGTGGTTGGGGTCCTCGGAGGAGGCGAAACGCTCGATACTGACACCGGGCAGGCGCTGCAGCGCCTCGGTGACACTCTTGTCCGGCAGTGCGCCGATATCCGACGCGGTGATGGCGTCGACCACCGTATCCGCATCGCGTTTCATGGACTGGGCCGAAATCAGGTTATCGCGTATATCCCCGTAGACAACGATTTCCTCGATTGCGGCACCTTCGCTCTCCTGGGCCCCGGCCGCGGCCGGCAGCAGGCCGGATACCGCGCCGTATACCGCCAGGCTGAGCAGCTTCTTGTTGAATGTGGTTGGCATGATTAACCCTCAGTGGTCTTCGTTTTTATTGGATGGAAAAGCACTACCACCGGCCTCCCTGCCCAGTGCCTTCCCTTGATACCTCACGATCCTCGAGCCTCGGCGCCAGGACAGCTGCCGAAAAAACCGCTCACGGACACTCTTCCGGAGCAACCCGCAATCCCCGCGAGCGCCCGACTGCGAGCGGTACAAGGTGACAAGCTGAAAGCGCATGAACAGAACATATCAACGAAGAAATTAATTTTCAAGAAATTGATTTTTTAATGTTATATATTTTCACAGCCACCCATAAAAGGGGCGATTACGGCAGGCGAGCCTCCGGAAAGGCGCATTAATGAGGATTTTTACGCCACTTGGCGGGGCGGCGGTGGCATATTGCGGGCCCGGGAGCGCCGGGTGGGGGTCGACATCAGCTTCCATGGATGGCTAGCCGGGCATAGCCATCATCATTTGCTTAGTGCGACAGCGGATAGTTTTCGAGTTCTTCGGACAGGATTTCTTTCAGCGGCGCCAGCTCCGCCTCGAAATGCTTCCACTGTTCGGTGCCGCCGCGGTAGATGGGCTGGCGCACCTGTTCGGCGCTGGGTGTGCGCACGGCGCGCTCGGTTTTGTGGAAATCGATACAGGCCTGTTCGAACGGCAGGCCGCAGTAGTCGAGGATGCGGCGCACCTGGCCCTGCAGGTCGTCGACCACGGATTCGTAGTGCACGCGCAGCACCCTGCCCGGCAGCACCCGATCCCAGTGATCCATCAGGCGCACATAGTCGCGGTAGTACTCACCGATCTGTTGCTGGCCGTAGGTGAATTCCTGGCCGTCGGCGAACAGTTGCTTGAAGCCGCTGAAGCAGCAGGACAGCGGGTGGCGGCGGGCATCGATGATTTTGGCATTGGGCAGTATCAGCTGAATCAGGCCAATATGGCGAAAGTTGTTGGGCATCTTGTCGATAAACAGCGGCGCGCCCCGACGGTGGATGCGGGTTTCCTCGATAAACTGCCGGCCCAGTTGCTGCAGTTTTTCCGCGCTCAGTTCGTGCAGTACCGCCGGGTAGCGCGGCTCTTCACCGGCGCGGCGGCGGCCGTCCAGGCGGCGGGCGGCAGCCATGATATTCTGCAGTTCGAGGGTGCCATCCACCTGTGAGTGGGAGGCGAGGATCTGCTCCAGCAGTGTGGAGCCGGCGCGCGGCAGGCCGACGATAAATATCGGGTCCGGTGCATCGCAGCCGGCGCCGGAGAAGTTTTCAAACAATTCTCGCGTACAGTGCTGTATCTGCAGATCCGTGTCGCGGCGGTTCTGCTCGATGCTGTAGCGACACTCCTCCTGCTTTAATCCATTGCCCTTTTCGTACCAACGGAAGGCATCTGCGTATTCCTTTCGGTCCTCCAGTGCCTTGCCCAGGGCGAAGCAGAGATGGTAGCGATCCTCGCGCGCAGTGGCGGGGGCGTTCACCAGTTCGCGCATGCGGTCGATTTCTTCATCGGCAAAACGGTAGGTTTTCATATTGGCGAGACTCCAGTAAGCATCGCCAAAATCCGGTTTGGCCCGATAGGCATCGCGGTAGGCGCGGACAGCCGCGTCGGCGTCGCCGATGGTTTTCAGTGCATGGCCGCGCTGCAGGTGTACGCCGTATATTTCCGGCGACTCGGCGGCGATACGGTCGTAAACCGCCAGGGCGGTTTTGTAGTCACCCACCATGGCGCTCTGGGTGGCAAAGAGTGTCTCCGCCCGGCGACCGCCCTGCTCTTTTTTCAAGATTTTCGCCTGCTCCAGCGCCGCCGCGAACTTCTGTCGCTTGCGCAGTACGCCGACATGGTCGAAACGGGCCTGGTGAAAATCCGGGTAGAGCTCCAGGCAGCTCTCCAGCAGGAAGTCGGCGTCGTCGAGAATCCCCAGCTCGGCGCCCACCAGCGCCAGCAGGCGCATGCCCTCCGGGTGGTGTTTATGTTTCTGCAGGAAGGCGCGGCAGAGCTGTTCGGCCTTGTAGAGCTTGCGCTCGTACAGCAGTCCGGCGGCGCTGAGCAGCTGCGGCGGCATTTTCTGTAAATGCTGGAACTGGCGCAGGGCCTGTTCCGCCTCTTCCTTTTCGCCCAGGGCGCGCAGGCCCAGGGCCAGGCCCCGCCAGCTCGCGTGCAGGGCGGGATTCAGGTCCACCGCGCGACGGAAAGCCCCGACGGCCGCGCGGTTGTCATCCAGCCGGGCAAAGTTGTGGCCGCGCTCCTGGTGGGCGCGGGCGTTTTCGCTGTCCTGTAACAGCAGTTTTTCCAGTGTCTGCAGCGCCTGGGCGTGCTCGGCCAGATAGCGCTGGCTGGCGGCCAGCAGATAGAGGATTTCGGTATCTTTCGGGTGTGCTTCCGCCAGTGTTTTTGCCATATCCCGGGCGCGCGAAAAGTCGCGCTGCTTCAGGGCACTGCGGATTTCTGAGAGGGATTCCTGATGGGCGGGATCGGCGGGCACAGTCGATATCTCGGTTTACTGGAGGGGTTGGGGGAAAGGGCGAACCAACAGCTCCCCCTCTCCCCCAACCCCTCTCCCGCAAGCGGGAGAGGGGAGCACTGGTTGCTATCAGAAATCGTAGCTTACCCGGACACCCATGGTGCGCGGGCGGTTGGTGGTAGTGCGCTTGGAGCCGTCCAGGGTATTGATGAACAGCTCGGCGCGCTCGTCGGTGAGGTTCTCCGCGTAGAGCTCCACACCCCAGTTCATTTCCTGCAGGCCCACGGACGCGTCCACGGTGGCGTAGGCATCCTGCTTGAAGCGGTCGTTAGGCTGCACCACGATGGAGCTCCAGGCGTCGTCACTGTACTGGACGCCGGCTTGCCAGTAGGCATCGAAGCTGGAAATGGTCCAGTCGTAGCGCGCGCGCAGGTTCATCTGCAGGGCCGGGGACAGGGCCAGCTCGCTGCCTTCCGGTGCGACGTTAACCGCACTCTCCGGCACATCGGTGATCTCGGTGTCGTTGTAGGAGAGGGCACCGATAATCTGCAGGTTGTCGGTGGGCAGCCAGGTAATGTCCGTCTCGATACCGTTGATCTGGGCATCCAGTGAATTGTCCAGGTAGAACAGGAAGTAGACACTGGGGTCGAAGACCGCCGTCTGGATATCTTTCCAGTCGACACGGTAGATGCTGCCGTTGAACTGCAGCGAGTGGTCGGCGAGGCTGGTTTTCCAGCCGGCTTCGTAGTTGTCGACGGTATCGGTGCTCACCGTGTAGGGAATGGTGATGCTGCCGTCGGCATTACTGTTGCCACCGCCGCGGTTATAGGCCGGCGGGCGGAAACCTTCGGAGTAGGTCGCGTACAGCAGCACGTCGCTGTTGGGTGTGTAGCTGAGGGTGAACTTGGTGATGGTGTCACTTTCGTTCAGCGGCGTATCGATGCCCTCTTCTACCCATTTCTGGTCCAGGTTGTCGCCACCACCTTCGTCGGTATCTTCACCCCACAGGGTATCGAATGAAGAGTTGGCAGAACCCACCAGCTCCACATCCATATCGTAGTGGCGCAGACCCACGGTACCGGTCAGTTGATCAGTCAGGTCGTAGGACAGCTCACCGAAGAAGGCCAGTTGATCCTGGGTGCGGGTGATATCGTTGAAGAAGGCCACTTCCGCCGGGCGCGGATTCGGGTCGATCACGGTAGCCGGAATATCATCTGCCGTGTCGGGTGCCCAGCCGCGGGGATAGTTTTCGTGATTGCCCAGATCGGCAACCGACGGGTAAAGGAAATTGCCGTTGTCGAGAATTTCCACGTCTTCGTAGAAGGCGCCACCGGTAAAACGCAGGGCGTTCTCCTGCGGGGTGGAGATACGCAGCTCGTGGCTGGTGCGGGTATTCTCAATCGTGCCCACATAGGCCTTGGTGGGGTCGTAGCAGGTGTCGCCCGCGGTGTTACAGGTGTAATAGTCCACGTAACCGCCCACATCGTTGTAGCCGGTATAGTCCATGGACTGCTCGACTTCGCGATCCAGATAGGCGCCGGTGTAGACTACATCCAGTGCCGCCAGGCGGCCTTCCAGGGTCCAGCTGGTGAGATCGAAGCTGTCTTCCAGGGAGTCCTCGAAGTAGCGCTGTACTTGCAGGTCGCCGACATTTTCCGGATCGTGATCGAAGACGCCGTCCGCTTCCAGGTCCTGGTGGGTGTGCTGTACCAGTGCTTCCCAGTCGTCGTTGATGGCCCACTTCACGCCCAGGCGCGCGCCCTGGTAGCTGGCATCGTTGAAATCTTCTTCCACCAGGTCTTCGTTGGTGGCGCTCTCCACCGGCAGTCCTTCCCAGACCGGGTTCACGTCTGCATCCGGGGTATAGGTACCGGCGACGTTGTCGATGTAACCGCCTTCATTGGACTGGTAGGCAGCCACACGCACGGCCAGCTTGTCGTCGATGACCGGCAGGTTGACCACGGTTTCCAGGGTGTCGGACATCTCGCCGTCCTTGGTGGTGGCGAGGCCCGCGTCGATACCCAGTTCAAACTCGTTCAGCTTGGGCTTGTTGGTGATCAGGCGCACGGTGCCCGCCTGGGAGCTGGCGCCGAACAGGGTGCCCTGCGGGCCTTTCAGTACTTCCACACGCTCGATATCGGTAACGTAGACATCCAGGTTGCGGCCGCCGATGCTCACCGGCGCCTCGTCCATGTACAGGGCCACGTTCGGCGCAGTGCCGTTGGCCTGGGACAGCTGGGTGGCGATAGTCTCGGTAGCCATGCCGCGAATATAGATGGACGACTGGCCCGGCCCGCGACCGCCGGCGGTCACATTGGGCATATGGCGGATATAGTCGTCGAAGTTGCTGACGTTCAGGTTTTCCAGGTTCTCTTCCCCCAGTGCCTGTACCGCTACCGGAATATCCTGTGCGCTCTCGGCACGCTTGGTGGCGGTGACCGTCACCTCTTCGATCTGCTTGGGCTCGGCGTGGGCAGCCTGACTACCCATAATCGCCGCAGTAGCGGCGATTACCGCACTGTGCAGTCTGTTTTTCTGGAACACTGAGCTCTCCTCATTTTGGATTGATCGTCAACCGGGCCCACCCGGCCGGGGTGACCCGGCAGTCCCAAACAGCGAGGCGGCGGAGCCGCCGGACAGTCATAACAACACACTACCGCCGCGACACCGCTGGCTGCCGTGGTTACTGCCAAATCGCTGAAAAATTTAGTGGACTAATTATTGTGACAAGCTTTTCTTTTCAAGAACGTATGATTTTCGCTCTCAACGAAGCTTTTGGAGACGGGAGCACGGACTTGAACCCCAATGCCCGGCCCGGATTTGTGGCGAAATTCTACAGAAATGCGGCTAAAAAACAAATTTATAGGCGCCGCCTATCAGAATCTGGTCAAAATTCATGCAGACTCGCCTTTTCGCGCACTTTCCTGTTTTTATTTAGGTTTCAAAATAAATGCCGGCGGCAGTGACGGCAATTTCGGCAGGGCCCGCCCGGCATGGGCAGCCGGGCGAGATCGATGGCAAAGGTCGTCAGTGCTTCAGCAGGAAATCTGCGTGAAAACGCAGATGCTGTTCGATAAAGCTGGCGATGAAAAAATAGCTGTGGTCGTAGCCGGCGTGGTGTTCCATCTGCAGCGGGTAGCCGGAGGCCTCGGCCGCGGTTGCCAGCGCGTGGGGTTTCAACTGCTGCTCCAGGAACTGGTCCTCCTCGCCCTGGGATACCAGCGCCGGCAACGGTTCGCTGGCGCGGCTCATCAGCGTGGCTGCATCGTATTCCTCCCAGCTCTGTCTGTCCGCCCCCAGGTAGGCACCGAACGCCTTCTCGCCCCAGGGACAGGCAATCGGGTTGCAGATGGGGCTGAAGGCGGAAATGGAGGTATAGCGCTCCGGGTTGCGCAGACCGATCACCAGGGCACCGTGGCCGCCCATGGAGTGGCCACTGATGGCGCGACGATCATTGACCGGGAAATGCTGCTCCACCAGTTGCGGCAATTCGCTCGCGATATAATCGTACATCCGGTAGTGCTGTTTCCAGGGCTCCCGGATTGCATTCAGATAGAAACCGGCCCCCTGCCCCAGGTCGTAACCGGGATCGTCCGCCACCCCCTCGCCGCGCGGGCTGGTATCCGGGATCACCAGTGCAATCCCCAGCTCCGCCGCCGCGCGCTGGGCGCCGGCCTTCTGGCTGAAGTTCTCGTCGGTGCAGGTGAGGCCGGAGAGCCAGTAGAACACCGGAAACCTCTGACCATCCCCCGCATCCTCCGCCTGCGGCGGGAGGAATACCGCAAAGCGCATGCGGCAATCCAGCACCGCCGATCGGTGCTCGAACTGCTGTTGCAGGCCGTCGAAACACTTGGTGCTGCTCACTCGCTTGATGGTCATGCTCTTCCCCGTTCAGTTGTCGTAGTAGTCAATCACACTGCGGATACTGTTGCCCGTGTGCATCAGCCCTAAGGTATCGTTGATTCTTTCCAGCGGCATGGTGTGGGCGCTGGTCTCCCGGCCGGTGTCGGCCACGCCGATAGTAACCGATTCGCCCCAGCCCTTGTGGCAACATTCCAGCGCTAACCGAATCGCCGGCCACAAACTGGCCCGATACTTGCTCCAGAAAATGGGAAGAGCGAAAACAGCGACCCGGAGGAGAACAGGGCGATGGGTAATCACCACTGGCTGATGAATTCCGAGGTACTGACAATACTGCGCAAGCTCCGCAAGCGCCTGAATGCGGAATTCGGTATTGTACTGCGCTTCTCGGACTACGATTTCGAACAGCAACTGGCCCGCGCCCGGGACCGGACTGTGGATGGCGAAACCCGACGGATGATCGCCGCACTGGAAACGCGCAAGGGCGAGTCCTTCCGCACCGGCGAGGAGCAACCCCCGCGCCTGTACCGCGGCCAGCCGATTCTCGAGGAAGACGATTCAAAAAGGGATATCTACGAACGGCTCTACGGCGACGAGCTGGCCGAACACGATCCGTCCAGGCGCCCGACGCCGACAAAGATCTACCGCGGCAGCCGCTCCCGCTGAGTCAGCGGAGAATCTTCCCCTGACGAGGACTGGACGGACAATCAAGGTCGCATAAATACCCGTGTCTGTCACATATCCGATCGGTGCGCACGGCGCAGCTTACGCCCCGAGCATAAAAAAGCCCGGCCATTGGAATGCCGGGCTTACTCGGACGGTAATCGCGGTGGACTACTGCAGGTAAGTGGCGCGGAGCTGCGCCAACTCCCGCTTATCCACATCCAACTCCTGTTCGATAAAGCCTTCGACGGAACCGGCCTGGCGCTCCATTTCTGCGAAAGCGGATTCCAGATAGGAGGCCTGCACACCGACCAGCGCATCCTTGACCGGCTGCGACAGCCTGGAGAAGAAAGCATACATGCGTTTTTCCTTTTCGCTGGCATCTTCCGGCAGTTTCATTATGTCCGTGTCCTTGAGTACTTCACTGGAAAGCAGGTAGTCCTCCATCACGGTTTCGCGATCGACACCCAGCGCGGTCAGCAGCAGTGCCGCACCCACACCGGTGCGGTCCTTGCCGGCGGTGCAGTGGAACAGCAGCGGTTCATCACTCTCCAGCAGCGAGTCAAACATGGCGCGGTAGGCCGGTATCTGCTGGCGCACCAGATCCGGGTACATATCGGCCATCAGTTTGACCATGTCGCCGGCCTGGAAATCCGGCCTGGCCAGGACCTTGGCGAATTCCGCTTCCCAGTCGCCCATGGCGTAGTCCCAGGTCAGTCGCTCGATCTCGCCGGCTCGCCAGTGTGTCGGCTCTTTCTTGCGCTCCTCGCTGGAACGGAAATCCACCACGGTTTCGATACCGCGTTTTTCCAGATAGTCATAGTCGTTATCGGTCAGGTTGGTGAGCACACCGGAGCGGTAGAGTTTGCCCCACTTTACTTCCCTGCCGTCTTCGGTTCTGTAGCCGCCCAGGTCGCGGAAATTGCGACCGCCTTCCAGGGGCAGTACCCGGGTATGCTCGATTTCTGTGGCGACACCGGATTGCGGTTTTTCCGCAACCGGTGTGGTGGCGCTGCAGGCGCCGAGAGAGACGGCGACGGCCGCCGCCAGAATGCTGTTTACGAATTTGTTTTGCATATGACACCTTTACCGGATTGGTTCTGTTGCAACCGGCCGCCCGGGCGGCCGGCGGGAATCGGAAATCAGAAATTGACGCGGAAGCCCGCCAGGTAGCGGCGGCCGTAGCCTTCCACCTGGTTGGGCGTGCTGATATCGCCCTCGTAGCGCACGTCTTCCTCGTCGGTCAGGTTATTGGCGTTGGCATAGAGGGAGACGCTGGCACCGAAAACGGGCTGCGGCAGCTCATAGCTGACGGCCAGGTCCAGGCGCTTCTGCTCGGCCCAGTACTCGGTCATGCCGACGTTCTCGGTGGTGGAGAGCCAGTCGTCGCGGTACTGGTGGTTCAGGCGGATGGACAGGCCTTCCATTTCATAGAACACGGAGGTGTTGACGATGGTGTCGGAAGTGCCCGGCAGGCTGTGGCGACTGCCTTCCAGGGTTTCGAACTCGCTGTCCAGCAGGGTCAGGTTGGCGCTGATACCGAAGCCGCTCAGCGCCGGCAGAAAATCGGAGGCCTGGGCGATGGCATTGAACTCGGCACCGCGCATCTCGCCGTTGTTGCCGTTGACGTATTCGGTGTAGGTCCACTCGTCGAGGCCCGCTTCCGGCATATAGTCGTCGCCGTCAATCACAGTGCTGCGGGCGTAGATCACGTCGTCGATACTGCGGCTAAACAGGCCTGCGCTCAGCAGGCTGGCATCGCCGGGGTACCATTCGATCGCCGCGTCCGCGCCCCAGGATTCCTCGGCGGCCAGCGCCGGGTTGCCCGCCGTCACATTGGCCCCGGTCATGTCCACCATGTCGGCACCGCGCCACTCGGAATAGGTAGGCCGGCTGACGCCGGTGGAGGTGGACAGGCGCAGTTTGACGTCGTCCGCCAGGTCGATATTCAGGTGCGCGCTGGGCAGGAAGTTGGTGAAGGAATCCTCGAAGTTGCCGGTGGGGCCCTCGCTCAGGTAATCGGTGTTTTCCACCCGTGCGCCCAACACCAGGTTGCCCCAGCCGTATTCGGTGGTGACCATGGCATAGACCGCGCTGACGTCTTCTTCCAGGCGGATTTCCTGCGAGTCGTGCGGCGTCACCGCGAGGCCGCCGACGGCCCGCGACCAGGCCCGGCGCAGGGCCTTGTTGTCGTAGTAGGTGGCACCGATGCCGTTGTCGAAACCGCTGTCCCACGGCTCGTCGGTGGCGTAGTCGGCGATGTTCACCCCGGATGGCCACAGGCCCATGGCCATTACCATGCCGTGGCCGCCCGCCTCGCGGGAATCCATTTCCACGCCGGTCTGCAACACCGAATCGCTGCCGAACAGCTGCAGGTCGCGCTCGGCGTCCAGCTTGAACTTGGTGGCGTCGATGTTCATGGCGGCGCTGATGGTCATCGCCAGCATGCCCCCGGGCGGATAGGAGATGTCGTTGGGGCCGATGGACGTACCGGTGCTGTCCATCAGGCCGCCCACCGCCGGATCGTAGAGATCGCTGACGTCGTAACTGGCCATGACGAAACCGCCGCTGCTGTAGGGCATCGGCAGGAAGGTGCTGTTTTCGGTTTCGGTGACATTGAGGCGGGACTCCAGATACCAGTCACCCAGTGCGAAATCCGCCCCCAGGGTATTGGTGAAGGTGGAGTTTTCGTAGAGGCCGTATTCCAGGCTGCGGGTCGCCAGTGCGTACTGGTTTTCGGCGCGCTCCCCCACGGCCTGTGGTGCCCCTGCCGCGCCGGCTCCGCCGGCAAAGTCGAACACGAACTGGTTGCGCTCCTCGAAGTCCTGGAATTCGTTGTACAGGCTGCTGACGAAGACGCGCTCCAGTGCACCGTCGCCGCGGAACTCGAAGCGGCCGCCGTAGGCACGGTCTTCGCGGGTCACCTTGTAACTGCGGAAATCCAGTTCGTTGACACTCAGCTCGCCGCCGTCGCGGCTCAGGTCATACTCGCGGTTGTCGGTGATCTGTTCGCGGCTGTTCTCGGAAGAAAACAGGGAGAAGCCGAAGTTGTCATTGGACCAGGAGCTGCGCAGGGAGAGTTTCTCGATATCGCCGTCGCCCAGTTCCTGGTTGCCCATGCCCACATCGGTGGAGAAGGCCCAGCCCCTCTGTGCAAACGGATCGAAGGTGGAGATATTGATATAGCCGGAAACCGCCTCGCCGGGCATGTTCGGCATGATGGCCTTGTTGGCGTCGATGCGGCTGGTGATTACCGACGGGAAACTGTCGAAGCGGGGCACGCGGCCGTTCTCGGCACCGGGGATGCTGAGTCCGTCGATGGCCAGGGAAGTATAGCGGAAGGGTGCGCCGCGGAAGTTGATGTAGCGGGCCTGCCCCTGGTCGCGCTCGATCGCCAGGCCGGGTACGCGGCCGAGCGAGTCGGCCAGATTCTGGTCCGGGAAGCGGCCGATGGTGTCGGCGGAGATGACATCGACATTGTTGTAGGCATCGCGCTTTGCGTCGATGGCGGCCTTCTGGCTGTCGCGGATGGGGGAGGCGGTCACCATCACTTCCTCCACCAACCCGGCCTCACCGATCTGCTGGGCGAAAGCCGGGGAGGCGGCACCGGCCAGCGTGAGGGAAATCAGTAGAGACAATCTGTTGCGTTTGAATTCGATCATTGTCGTTCTGCTCCGAAGTGGCTCTTCGAATGGGGCCTGTTGCGGTCTTGCAAGGCGGCCCGGATTCACTGCCGGGCCGTTCGGGGGCATGATCGAAACTGCGTGTGACAGCGGGGTTAAAGAGATACCTCGGTTTGGGAATGAGATATTTCTAAAAATGAAAGTGCTTTTAAATCAGAGACTTGGAACGGGGAAGATTTTGTTCTAGGCGCGGATATTTTCCGCCGGCAGGGCAATACGATAGCGGTAGCGGCCACTCTTCAGATCCCGCTGCGCTTCGAACAGAAAGGGCTGAGCCAGTTCCTCTCCCAACGCGGAAACCAGCTCGTCGCGGATCTTGTTGCGATTCTGGTCCAGGGTCTTGGCCCGCAGGCCGTTTTCGTGCAGGTCGTTGATGGCCTTGTTGTGGCCACCGTACTCTTCCATCAGCGCTATCAACGCGCCGGCACCGTCGCGATCCGGGCGATTCACCGGCGGATTGAGATACCAGCCGTCGCCACCCTGCCGCCGGCGCGCGTACCAGAGGAAATAGAAGAAGGGGGTTTTCGACAGTTCCAGCGGAACCCCGTGTACCAGCACGCGGAAATGCCGGCAGTCGAATTCGAGATGCTCCCCGGCTTGTGCGGCGGCGAGCGCCGCATCCATATCGCCGCCATTCAGTGCCATGGCGCGGTCGAACCAGGGCAGCCGGGCCGGAGCCAGCGCGGCAATTTCGGGCCGCGCCAGCCGGTCGACCAGTCCGGGCATGCGCGCTGGGTCCTCCGGCCGCAAGCGCGCAAACAGCTCCATCTGCCGGGCATTGAATGAAGCCAGTTGTTCCGACAGGGCGCGCGCCCGATGTCCGGACACGCCCCGTGCCAGCAGGTCGGCAATATGGCCGCGCCGCCGGCGCGACAGCGGCATTGGCAACAGCGCTGCCAGGCCCACGACCAGCAGCGCCACCAGCGCCTGGCTGGCGAATAGCAGTGGCCAGTCGGGCCGGCAGTCGACACTGAACAGAGAACGCTCGCGCCGCTCCCCCATCCACCAGTCGACCGCAATATCCGCTGCCACAGCCTTTCCCGCCGGCGGTTCGTCACTCAGCAACTGCGTCACCCGCGCACGGCACTGGCTCAACAGCCCCAACCTGCCCGACGCCAGCAATGCAGCCAGGTCTGTATTCAGTCGTTCGCCCACCCAACCCTGCAGCGTTTCCCGCCCCAGGCTGTTCTGCAGTGCCGGGGCCAGTTTTTCCGGCAGTTCCCGCTGCAGTTGCCGCGACAGATCCCGAGCGAAAGTCGCCTGTGCCTGCCAGTGGACGAGCGCCGACAACAGGAGGGTCAGCAGCAGCCAGGCGACGGGCAGGGCACTAGCTTTCACAGCGTTCCGCTCCCTCGAACTGGCGATGCGCGACGATGAAAGTATCGGTAAAGGCATCGAAAGCTGCGGCTATCTCGCAGTCGATACCCGGCGCCCGCGCCTTGCGCACAAACAGGGTGGCGGCAGTGGCGTCGTCTGCGATCAGCGTGCGCTGCAGCGGGATATCCAGGTCTTTCTGCAGGTAGAGACCACCGCTGACGAGGTCCAGCTCGCCGCGGGAGAAGGCCCGGTAAAGGCTACCGGCATCGTCGAAGTAGACCAGCTCTTCGCCGGACAGGTTCACGCCCGCCGCCTTCAGAGACTCCAGTGGCAGCAGGTAGAGGGTGTGGCTGAGTTTGTCGTTGAGCAGGCCGATTTTCTTGCCGCGAAAGTATTCGCGGCTCAGTTCCGGCCTTTCATCGCGACTGAACCAGTAGACCCGGTAGTGATCGTAGCGCAGCAGTGTATCGTAGAAATCGGAGAACGCCGGCACCAGTCCGCGGAGGGTGTGCTCGCGGCTCCAGATCAGGTCGTAATCCTCGTTGAGAATCGCCTCGGCGCCGAGCTGCCCGCGGGGTTTCCAGGAAATACGCACGGCGCCGTAGTGACGCGCCATGGCCGGCGCGCGGCACAGGCGATCGGCGATTTCGCGCGCGTAGATGGACGAGACCGCCAGGATATCGAAGGTCCCGTCGGCGGTAGCGCCGGCTTCACAGCGGTAGACATGGTAGTCGCCCAGCCGCGGCACCGGCGCTTCCTGTTTCGCCAACCACAGGCTGAACCCGGCAGCCCCAGCCAGTAACAGGGCCAGCGCGGCGCCATAGGCCTTATAGCTGGTTAAAAACAGTGGAGACATGAACGAGGACGCGATGCCGGACAATGCGCGCAGTCTATGTATTTTTTGTGACAAACCGATGACCCGGCGCAGGGGCTGGCAGCCGGTCCCGTCAATCCTGTCCCCTCGATGAAATCGGGCTTTACACACAGCCCATCCGCGACATACAATTAATGATAACTATTCGCATTCTCATATTTGCCATCCCGGCGGAATGGGTACGGATAGTGGATAAGTCTGCTGAACGCGGCCCACGGAAGGGCCGGCTCCCTAACCGGTTGGCATCTCCGGGGAGAGCAGGGCCGGTGTCTCTACGCCCACCGGCCTTCGTGTTGATGTGCAGGGATGCACTTCTTTTTCTCGGGCTCCCGAATTCGCTGTGGCTCCGGATGGCAGGCGCCGAAACTGGCCCCTGACCCTAATACCAATCAATTAAGCCGCCCTGTCGCGGCAAAGGGCCTGATACCGGGTGCAGGACCGCCCCAATGCCAGCTAAAGCCCCGTGCAACCTCACCTTCCAAGCCTCAACCCGCTTAACTTGCCGGCATTACCCCTGACCCGAGCTTTTCGCTGGCGATCTATACTCCAACTGTCGACTCCCCGCCAGCGTCAAATGGATTGCATGCGCCGCTACCTGTTCCCGCTACTCGCATTTTGCCTCTGCGCCTGCTCCGGCCAGGCGGTGTTTCCCGAACCGCCGCCGCGCCCGCCCAGCTATCACCTGCAGGCGCCGGCAAAGGCGCCGCTGACGGCGATTACCGACCGTCTTGTCCGCGGCCGCACCGGACAGACCGGCGTCTACCCGGTGACCTCGGCACAGAACGCGCTGTCGGTGCGCCTGGCCGCCATTCGCGCCGCGCGCCGCTCCATCGATATCCAGTATTTCCTGTTCCGCCGCGACGAAACCGGCCTGCTGCTGACCCGCGCCCTGATCCGCGCCGCGGATCGCGGTGTGCGGGTGCGCTTCCTGCTCGACGATTTCACCACCGGCGATGCCGACCGGGTACTGGTGGCGCTAGATCGCCACCGCAATATCCAGATTCGGCTGTTCAACCCTTTCCCTCACAAAAGCCTGCGCGCACTGGAGTTCTTTACCGATTTCGCCCGGCTGCAGCGGCGCATGCACAACAAATCCTTCACCGTGGACAACCGCGTGACCTTTATCGGCGGGCGCAACCTGAGCAACCAGTATTTCGGGATCGACCGGGATCTGAACTTCGGCGATCTGGATATGCTGGCCATCGGCGCCGTGGTGCCGGATATATCGCGGCAGTTTGATCGCTACTGGAACAGCCCCTACAGCTTCCCGGTGCAATCGGTAATCGACTACCGGCCGGTCCCCGACGCCGACCTGGCCTTTGCCGAGGATCTGGAGCGCAACGCGTCCACGCTGCTGGCCAGTGACTACGGGCGCAACCTGGCGTCTTCGCCGGTAATCGATGCACTGAGCGACGACGCCAATCTCTGGTACTGGAGCGACACCCGCGCCCTCTACGACCCGCCCGGCAAGGTGGCCCAGCCGCCGGCGGCGGGCCGCCAGTTTGCCGGGCGCGAGTTGATGGAGAAGATCACCGCCGCCAGGAGGGAACTGATCGTCATTTCTCCGTACATGCTCCCCGGCGAACACTATCTGCAGCAATTGATCGATGCAGCGCAGAGCGGCGTGGAGGTGCATATCCTGACCAACTCCCTGGCCTCCAGCGACGTGTTGCTGGTGCACGGTGCCTATCGCAAATACCGGCGGCCACTGTTACGGGCGGGAATACACCTGTACGAGCTCTCCAGCGAGCTGAAATACAAACAGGACAACTGGAATGGCGAATCCCGATCGCTGCTGCACGCCAAGGCATTCGTCGTCGACAGGAATACGCTCTATGTGGGCTCCTTCAACCTGGACAACCGCTCGATTCTGCTGAACACCGAACTGGGGCTGTTGATCGACTCGCCGCAACTGGCGGGGGAAGTGGCGGAGAATTTTATCCGCAACGTGGGCGACAACGCCTGGCGGCTGGAACTGCGTGGGGAACAGATTGTATGGCACCGGGCCGATGGCAAACGCCATTCCACCGACCCCGGTACCAGCTGGTGGCAGAGGCTCGGTTCTGTCGTCAGCGGCTGGCTTCCGATCGAACCGTTGCTGTGAATCCTCTGCCATTTCCGGTCAGTGGTGGGCGGATATCGACGAGGCGAACTCGCCGATTTCCCGCTGGCCGGCGGAGTGGGAAATATCCCCCAGACTCAGCACGCCCACCAGGCGTTTTTCACTGTTCATCACCGGCATACGGCGCAATTGCTGCTCTTCCATTTTATGCATCGCGGTGTCCATATCGTCGTCTTCCCAACACCAGGCGATGCCTTCCGTCATGACTTCGCGAGCGGTCAGGGAAGAGAGATCCTCCCCCTCGGCCACACCGCGACAGGCGATATCCCGATCGGTCACTATGCCCACCAGCTTGTCGTTCTCGCCCACCGGCACCGCGCCGATATCCTCATCGCGCAGTATTTTCGCCACTTCCGACAGCGGCGTCTCGGGCGCACACCAAGTGCAGCCCTGGTGCATGGCTTCTCTGACTTTCATGATTGCCTCCAGATTTTCAAACGTCGGCTACAGTGTAAGGTAGCGATCGCCGGTCTCCCCCCCGCCGTCAGTGAATTTCAATACGCTGGCGCTGCGGCTGGCTGGGTTCGCGCTTGGGCGCTTTCAGTGTGAGTACGCCGTCCTGGAAGCTGGCATCGATGTCCGCTTCGCTCACATCGGCCCCCAGGTTGAAGCTGCGCATGTACTTGCCATAGCGGCGCTCCTGGCGGATCACACGGCCCTCTCTTTCCTCCTTGTCTTCCCGGTGCACCTCCGCCTCCAGCGTCAGTACGCCCTCTTCCAAGGTGATACTGATATCGTCCTTGCTGACCCCCGGCAGCTCCGCGCTGATCTCGTAGCTGTCGCTGGTTTCGCTGACATCGATACGCGGCGAGAAAAACCCTTCCTTACCCTGGGTCAGTGCGCGGCTGGGCGAAGCCAGCTGATCAAAAAAATTGTCCAGATCCAGTAGTGATCCCCTAGGTACAAGACTCATGGCAAACCTCCCACGCCCGATTCTTAACCTGCGCGAGCCGTCGACAACCGGGCCCGCACGATGTGCTGTTACACCACGGAAGTTTAAGGAGTGCGATGGCGTTCGGTAGGGCAAAACCCGGGGGAAAAGCCGGTATGGGTTAAACGCTTTTTTTATATCGGGCGAGGCATAGAGAACCGGATGTTCCAAAAACTCCACCGGCGCCTGCCAATGTCGACTCACGGGCGTGAACGACACCTTTTTCAACTACCATTGGCAGTAGAAAACAGAGAGGAATCGAGCATGGCACTTGCATGGGTCCTGGTGGCCAACCAATCACACGCGCGCCTGTTCGAGGCGGACAAGCGCGCCAGCGAACTCCACGAACTGGAGTCCATGATCCACCCGGAGAGCCGCCTGAAGGGGCGCGATATCTACGCCGATGCCCCCGGGCGCACTTTCGACCGCAGCGGCGAGGGTCGGCACGCGATGGGCAACTATCGCGAGCTGTGCCGCCGCCCGGCCCGCGACCGCTTTGCCCACGAACTCGCCCACGCGCTCGAGCAGGGCCGCGAGGAGGGACGCTACGAAAAGCTGTATATCGTCGCCGAGCCGCAGATGGTGGGCAGCCTGCGCGATGCCCTGGATCCGTCCACACGCGCCTCCATTGCCGGTGAGACCAGCAAAAACCTGGTGGGCCGCAAGGCCGATGAGATTCGCGCGCAACTGCCCCACTGGCTGTGACCCTTAGTGCAGAAACGGAAGGTTTTCGATTGATTTGCACGAGCCGGATTGCAACCATGGGGTACCTCCGGATACTCCATGGTCATTCGCATGCTGAGACTATTTGAAATCGAGCGCGGCCGGGTTGCCGAGCTTTTCTCCGAGGGCGCCGTCACCGAAGAGCAACTGTCGGAAACCGTCTGGATCGACCTGCAGGAGCCACAGGAAGACGAGCGCGCTCTGCTGGAGCAACTGCTGAGAACCGAATTGCCGGAATCCGAAGACGTCGACGAGATCGAGGCCTCGGCGCGCTACTTTATCGACGCCGCCGGGGTGCATATCCACTCCCTGTTCCTGACCCAGAGCGAGGGCCGCCACGACACCTCCACCGTAGCCTTCATTCTCCAGCCCGAGCGGCTGATCACGGTGCGCGACAGCGAGCTGGCGGATTTTCGCCTGCTGCGCATGCGCGCCCGACGCGGCCAGGTGGAAGCGCGCAGCGCGCAGGAACTGACAGTCCAGGTATTCGAACAGAAGGTGGAAAACCTGGCGGACGCGCTGGAGGATATCCATGTGGAACTGGGTAAGGCCAGTTATCTGGTGTTGGAGAAGGAGGACACCGACCTCGAAGACGCCATCGACATGCTCGCCAGGCTCGAGGACAGCAACGGCAAGATACAGCTGTGCCTGATGGACAGCCGCCGCTCCATCACCTTCCTGCAGCGGCATATCCAGATCGACAGTGAACTGCAGGAGAGCTTCCGCGATATCACCCGGGACATCGACACCCTGATGGCGCACACCGGCTTCCTGTTCAACAAAATCAACTTTCTGATGGACTCCACCCAGGGGTTTATCAATATCAAGCAGACCAACATCATCAAGATGTTTTCCATCGCCGCGGTGGTCTTCCTGCCACCCACCACCGTGGCCAGTATATACGGCATGAACTTCGAGCATATGCCGGAGCTGGACTGGCTGCTGGGCTATCCGTTTTCGCTGGGGCTGATCGTGCTGTCGGGCATTGCGCCCTATCTGTATTTCAAGAAGAAGGGGTGGTTGTAGACCGTCACCGACAATTGATGGGCACGTCGCTGCGCTCCTTTGCCCATCCTACAAAACGCACCACGCTGCCGTAGGAGCTGCTTGCAGGCGAATGCTCAACGGGCCACGACCCTTTTCGTCTGCATGGCAGGCTCCTACCGCCACCCCCGCAGGATGGGCAGAGCGCAGCGCGCCCATCGGGCCATTCAGGCCGGCACTACAGGTTGCCGATCTCGATCATCATCGCCGTGTACATCTGCAGGTTCAGGCGGAACTGCTCGACAGTCAGGAATTCGTGCTCCGAGTGGCCGGTGTAGGCCTTGCCCGGCATCGACGGTCCGAAGCTGACCGCGTGGGGCAGCAGCTTGGCGTTGGTGGAACCGCCGATGGCCACCGGGCCGGCGTCTTCAATACCGGAAAAGTGACGGAAAACCTGCAGCAGCGGCGCCACGTGCATGGCATCCTCCACCCGGTAGGGAGTGCCCAGGTCCACTTCCACCTGCGCCAGCTCGATCTCGTTATCCCGCTGCCACTGCGCGAGTGCCGCCCGGATTTCACGATCCAGGCGACCGGCGGATTTGCCGGTGGGACGGCGCAGGTTCAGGTAGCTGGTGAGCGCATTGTCGCCCGCCTTCACCATGGTCACCGTCGATGTCATGGGCCCCATGAAATCGTCTTTGTAGGCGATATCGCCGAACTGCTCCGCCAGGATTCCGGTACCCACCAAGTCGTTCAGGTAGCGCGCCGTTGTACCGGCGGCGTTGGCCGGCCACCGATGTACTGCCAGCGCATTGGCCAGAAATGCAATCGCGTTGACACCGTGCTGCGGCTCGGAACTGTGGGTAGCCTTGCCGCGGGCGGTCACTGCCAGGCTGCCGTCGTTCCGCGCGGCAAACTCGTAGCGCACATCGCCGTGCTGCGCGGCGCGAGCGCGGATGGCCTTCTCCAGCGCCGGGGTAATATTGGCCACGGTGGCGCGGGCCTCGTCCGGCACCTGGCTGCGGAAATAGCCGCCGCGGAATTCACTCAGGTAGGGCTCGCCGTCGCTGCCCACCGGGCTGTCGGCCGCGGTGACGCGCACCTCGCTCCAGCCTTTCTCCGCGGTGACCACCGGGTAGTTTGCATCGATGGTGATGTTGTAGGCGGGGATCGGGTAGCTCTTCAGGAATTCCCGCAGCGGACCCCAGTCGGATTCCTCCGCCAGGTAGACGATCAACTCGATACGGCGTTTCAGCGGCACCCCCTTGTCGTCGATCGCTTTCATCGCGTAGAGGGCAGTGGCGATGGGTCCCTTGTCGTCCTCGCTGCCGCGGGCGATCAGCTTGCCGGGCTCGCTGTCGCCATCCAGCTCGAAAGGACTCTTCTGCCACTTGGACGGATCCGCCGGCTGCACATCGCCGTGGGTCACGATACCCAGCTTGTCCTCGGCGTCACCCAGGGCGACGATCACCACATGGCCGTGATCCTCGTACTCCAGGCCCAGCTCTATCGCCTTGTCGCGCAGGGCCTCCTTGAAACCGGTGAATTCCGGATTCTTTTCCAGAGGCAGGTCTTCGCGGGCAAAGGTCTTGTAGTGCACCAGCTCGGCGAGTGTATCGGTCATCGCCGCCTCGTAGGTTTCAACCGCATAGTCGGCGGTATTCTGCGCCACAGGCGACACATCGGCTGCGGCCAGTACCGGGGCACACAACAGCACAGCGGCCACACGATTCAACAGCGAACGGATTTTCACAAGCGCCCTCCTGACGAAAAAAATGCCATTGTACCCGCTCCCGAATAAAACCTCTTCCCGGGTGCCAGACACCTCCCGACTCGGTGCCCGAAGACTGCGTCTCAACTGCTAAGATTGTCTGCGAGTATAAATTGATCACCGGCCGCGCAGTCCGGGAACCTGTATGAGACAGCACAACGCCAAGTCCTTTCACCGCCGGCAGTGGCTCAGCGTGGATCAGGCCGTCACCCACCTGAGCGCCGTGGCCGAAGAGCCCCTGACCAGTACCGACCTGGCCGACCTGGCCGATCAGTACCAGCTGGATCTCTACTGGTACCGACCCGGCCAGCAGGTGGCCTACCTGGATCGCCCCGAGGTGCGCGAACTGAACGAACCACTGCGCCTGTGCGCGGAAAACCACAGCGACTGGAGCGCCATTGTCGGTATACTGCGCCACCATCCCGCCCTGCCCGCCTACGAACAGGATACGCCTCTGCTGGAGGACAGCGAGGGCAACCGGCTGCGCATCGTTTTCGACAACCGCCAGCGCCCGGAACCATTCAGTGCCCGCTGGTACCCGAATTACGCCGAACTGGTGCTGAAACGCAGCGAGCTGGAGCAATTGGAGCCACAGCTGTTCTCATCCCCCGATCTCGGCAACGAGCTGGAACCGCAGCTGCTGCTGAACGTGATCTGGCAACTGGAACAACTGGCGCTGGACACTTCACAACCGCGCCACTCCCCCGCCTGGCTGGCGGAGCAGCTCGCACAGCGCTCCGATGCCATCGACCGACCGGCGCTGGAACGCATTCTCGCCGCCGCGGAAAGGGAGGGCGTGCGCGGGACGCCGCACTGATGGGAACCTTTGGCCCACTGCCGACCCGGGGTCCTCATAGGGTGCGCCATGCGCACCATCCGGCCGGAAAAGAATATCCGAACGAGAAATGCAGGCCCCGCTGTCGGGGGCTGTTTGTGAAACGATTAACTCGGGACATCCATGCCCCTCGCCCTTCGGGTGCCCGCGGCGTTCAAATCGGCTGATCCGGCCGCTCCATCTATTCACGGCGCCCCGGAGGGCCTTAGATTGGGGGAACGGCGCGAAAATTCGCTATCCTGCGAATTTTTGACTCGCACCATCCTTGGCGCTCGGCCCTGCGGGCCGCCTTGCGGCGCGGAAATTCGCTATCCTGCGAATTTTTCGATAGGTTACTTCTGGTTTTTTCGCTATTCGCGCGGCGGGAATTTTTTATAATCCTGTCTGCACTTACCATTCCGGGGGACCCTGTGGCGGCCAGAAATAACAAGACACAGTACGGCTGGATGGCCATCGCCCTGCACTGGCTGATGGCACCAGCGATTCTCGGTCTTTTCGCACTCGGCTGGTGGATGCGCCAGCTGTCCTACTACGATCCCTGGTACCGCCAGGGGCCGGAACTGCACAAGGGCATCGGTATATTGCTGCTGGGCCTGTTGCTGTTCCGCCTGCTGTGGAAATTCCTGAACCCCAGCCCTGCGGCCGAGTCCGGTACGCCCCGCTGGCAGGCAGTGGCCGCGAGGCTGACCCACGGCCTTCTCTACCTGTTGCTACTGGCCATCATGACTTCCGGCTATCTCATCTCCACCGCCGACGGCCGCACCATCGACGTCTTCGGCTGGTTCAGCGTGCCCGCCACCATTCAGGGCCTCCCCAATCAGGAGGACGTCGCCGGCCAGGTGCACGAAATACTGGCCTGGAGTCTGATGGCACTGGTGGCACTGCACGCGCTGGCGGCATTGAAGCACCATTTCATCGACCGCGACGCCACTCTGCGTAAAATGCTGGGAATGGGCGCAAGGCGGATCGCCGCGCACACCGATCACCCATCACAAGACACACTCACGACCACAAAATAAGGGAGCAATCCATGAAAAAACTCGCCGTATTCCTGTTCGCCACGCTACTGGGTGCCACCACCGCCCAGGCCGCGGAGTACAAAATCGACACCAAGGGCGCCCACGCCTTTATCCAGTTCCGTATCAAGCACCTGGGCTACAGCTGGCTCTACGGCCGCTTCGACGACTTCAAGGGCTCCTTCAGCTACGATGAAAGCGCGCCGGAGAAGTCCTCCGTCAACGTCAACATCGACGTGACCAGCCTGGACAGCAACCACGCCGAGCGCGACAAGCACCTGCGCGGCGAGGATTTCCTGTACACCGAGAAATTCCCCACCGCCACCTTCGAGAGCACCGGCTTCGAACCGCAGGGCGACGGCAAGGCCAAGCTCACCGGCGAACTGACCCTGCGCGGCGTCACCAAGCCGGTCACCATCGACGTGACCAATATCGGCGGCGGCGAGGACCCGTGGGGCGGCTACCGCCAGGGCTTCACCGGCACCACCGAGTTCGCGCTGAAGGACTTCGGTATCGACTACGACCTGGGCCCGGCTTCACAGACCGTGGAAATGATCCTGGACGTGGAAGGTATCCGCATTTAACCCCGGGAACGCCGAGCCCCAGCTCGGCAAACGGGCCACAGGCCCGTCCCATACAAAAAAGCCCGGCAAACGCCGGGCTTTTTTTGTATCTCAAGCTTCGCGGGATTCCGGAGCCAGTGCGGGCTGCGCCATTGGCAGGCACCTCCGGCTCCAAAACTTGCGTTATATGAGTCGCGGCCAGCGGCCGCTCCTGCATTCCGCACTCATCATGCCTCAGGCCCCGACGCTGGACAGCTTCGACACACCGGACAGGCCGCAGAGCCGCCCCACGCCGTATACCACCCAGGCGCTCACCAGCGCGGGCAATACCTCGGAAACCGTGCCGTGAAGTCCCATCAGGCGCCAGCCAATGGCTACCGTGCTGGCCACTACAACCATCGCGATCGTCAGTGGCTCCCGAGGTCGGCCTCCCAGCGCGTAAACCACCAACAGGCCACCGAAAGCGGAGCCCAGTACGCCCCAGGCGAACAGCACCAGGTTGAACACATTGTCTTTGGCGAACAGGGCGATCAGGAGGGACGCTCCCACCACCACCAGCGTGGCGACACGGGCGGTGCCATAGCCATGCCAGCGCGAGGGCATCAGGTCCCGGGACAGGCAGGCGCTGCAACTCAGTATCAGGGAATCCACAGTGGAAATGGTGGCGGCAAAGAGCCCCGCCAGCACCAGGCCGGTGGCCGCCGGGTGCAACAGCACATCCGCCATCACCGGCAGGGCCAGCTCTGCATCCAGCTCACCGCCACTCATCACCAGAGAGGGGTCCACCGCGCCCTGGTCCATCAACAGGCGCGCCATCATGCCCACGCCCACCGCCAGGGTGTAGAAGGCTGTGAACCAGAGGTAGTAATAGATGCGGGCCCGGCGAATGCTCTTCACATCGTCGCAGGCCATAAAACGCACCATCACATGGGGCTGGCCGATCACTGCCGCCCCGGCGAAGGTCCAGCCGACCAGGAACAGCAGGACGCCGGTCCAACCGCTGGCAGCGGATTCGGTGGGGAACAGCTGGAAGAAACCGGGCGAGACCTCGTGCAGGCCGGTCCAGGCCGGCTGCCAACCGCCGACAGTGGACACCGCCATCACCAGCATTATCGTCATGGCTACAATCATCACCACCGACTGTGCGGCATCGGTCCACACCGAGGCCCGCAGGCCACCGGAGAAGCCGTAACAGAGTACCATCACCGCGCCGATGATCGCGCCTGTGCGCAGATCCCAACCGAACAGGGCCTGCAGGGCCTTGCCACCGGCCTTGAACTGGGCTGCGGCGTAAACCCCCAGCAAAGCCACGGCGATCAGCGCGGTCACCAGCTTGAGGAGCTGAAAATTCTCTCCGCCCCAGCGGGACAGCAATTCGGGGATAGTGAGGGTGCCGCGCTGCTCGCTCATTTGCCGCACCTTGCGCGTCACTAGCGTAGCGGCCATCCAGTCCCCCAGGATCCAGCCCACCATCATGGTGAAAGCCGGCAGGCCGGTGGCATAGGTGTAGCCGATCACCCCGATGAACATGAAACCGGAGTTGTTGGTGGCTACAGCCGAAAGGCCGGTGAGGGAAGGCGGCACGGAGCTGCCGGCAAGCAGGTAATCGGACTGTTCCTTCGAGCGGACTAGCACCGAAGAAAAGCCGATCAGGAGAAACATCAGGAGAAAGCCGAGAAAACTGGCAAGCAACATGGAGTAGCGCCCCCCGGGCAGCAGGCCTCACTGGCCCCCGGGACACGGGAGCCGGGCAGAGGCATTATTATTTTTGGAAATAACTGTATCTCCCCACCAGAATACCACTTATGGTGAGAAATTCACGCCGCGCATATCGCCTCGCCGTGATCGTAGACTTCAACCAGTGCGTGGTGCAGGCTTTTCACAGAGCTTTCGTAGTCGGCTTCGTTGACCACGAACTGCATATCCACCTGGCGCATGGACTGGTGTACCGCCAGTACGCTGATACCGGAGCGGGCCAGTGCGGCCACGGCGCGGGACAGCATGCCCGGCACCTTCATGTCGCTGCCGATGGCGGAAACCACGGCCACCTTGCGCACCTGGATATCGCAGTCCGGGTACTTTTCGCAGATGGCACTGCGAATACGCTTGACCGTCTTCAGGTTGTTGCCCAGAAAGTGGGTGATGGTGTTGGCATTGGTGTCCTTGGTCACCACATTGCCCTTGAAGCGGCCGATGATCTCGTTGATCGTGCGGTCGTACTCGGTCATGGACCCCATCATGTCCTGGTCGAAACATTCCACTGCGTAGATATTCTTGCGGCCGGCAATGATTTCCACGCAGGGGGTTTCGCTGACATAGTCGCCGGTCACCAGGGTGCCGGCGTGCTCCGGCTCGAAGGTGTTCATCACGCGCAGGGGGATTTCCTGCTGGCGCAGGCCCTTGGCGGCGCGGGGGTGGATCGCCTCCATGCCCAGGTTGGCGAGCTGGTCGGCGACATCGTAGTTGGTGCGGCCGATCGGCACGGCCTGCTCTTCACCGACCATGCGTGGGTCGGCGCTGCTCAGGTGGTATTCCTTGTGGATGATCGCCTCGCGCGCTTCGGTTTTTACCGCAATGCGGCTGAAGGTCATTTCGCTGTAACCGCGGGCGAAGGTTTTCATCAGGCCTTCGGCGGTGTGCGCATAGCCGGTGGCGATCGGCAGTTCGGTGGCGAAATCGACGTCCGCGAAGGCGCGCTCGATACGCTCGTCCAGTGTCCGGTGCTCGGCATCCTGCCAGCCGGTCAGGTCGATAAAACGCGCCTTGATACCCTCGAGCTTCAGTAGTTCGGCGGTATTCCAGGCGCTGTGCGCCTCGCCCAGGCTGGCCAGCATCTCGCTGACGGTGTTCAGGTGGCCGTCCAGCGCGAAGTGGCCATGCTGGCACAGGCGCTCCAGGTCGGCCAGGCAGCGCTCGGTATCGTCCAGGCGCTCGCCGATAAAGGCGTTGGCTTTTTCAAGCTGTTCCGGATCGGTAAACAGGGTACCGTTGATTTCTTCCATACGGGCGCGCAGGCCGCTCACGGCTTCGGACCAGCTGCCCTCCTCATCATCGTCGTCGGTGCCGGCGAACAGGGCAAAGATACCCGGGCGCCCGGATTTCTTGTGCTCCAGCAGCATGTCGGTGATACCGCCGTAGGCGGAGACCACGAAGATGCGCTGGTAGAGGCCCTCTTTTTCGGCCTTGCCGTCTTTGAAAACGATATTGTCGCGAACAGCGGCATAGTCGCTCATGGACGTGCCGCCAATTTTTTCCACCGTGTGTAGTTTCATGGTTTTCCTGTAGATGTATCAGTGAGCTTGTGGGTGAACCGGCGCTTAATGAGCCGTGCGCAAAGTTAGGTAACAGTTCGCTTCGCCAAAGCGTCCAGCTCTGCGTTGAGAAAGCTTGAAATAGAACCACTATTCCAGCGCTCTCTCGCCTTGATCTGAACGCTTTGGCTGTGCTCCTTTGTTACCGAACTTTACACACGGCCCACTGGGCGCCGGTTCGGCAGCACTACATCTATTATTTGTCGTCTTTGACCTCTTCGGCGTCCAGTTCGTAGGCACCTTCCGCGTTGTGCACTTCCTTGCCGTGCAGCGGCGGATTGAAGACACAGGCCATCTTCATTTCAGTTTTGGCGCGCAGGTTGTGCTTGTCGTTCTGGTCGAGGATATAGATGGACCCCGCCTTGATTTCGTGCTCGACGCCATCGGATTCGGCCGTCACGCTGCCCTCACCGGAAATGCAGTACACGGACTCCAGGTGGTTCTGGTAGTGCAGGTGCAGGTTGGCACCCTCGTAGATGGTGGTGATATGAAAGGAAAACCCCATATTGTCGTTTTTCAGCAACAGACGGGTGCTCTCCCAGCCCTCGGAAACGATACGGCGATCGGATTTTTCCGCTTCTTGCAAATGTCTAACAATCATTACTTCGCTCTCATCGATGGTTAATCGGAGTGGTCCCGGCGACTATCCCGCAATCGGATTCAGCGCCGGGCCATCGGCATATTCAGTGGGCCGCCTGTCAGGCGGCGCCGGCAACTTCCCCTTCCTTCTTCTTGCCTGACTCGGAATCGTCGGCAAAGAAGTCGTGCTCTTCCGGCACCTCGCTGCCCTTCAGGACCTTGGCCACCGCGGCTTCGACGATGTCCAGCGCGCGGGTCAGGTTTTCGTCGCTGATGGTCAGCGGGCACAGGGTTTTCACTACGTGGTCGTCCGCGCCGCTGGTCTCGATCACCAGGCCGTGCTTGAAGGCTTCGCCGGTGATCTTGTCGGCCAGCTCGCCGCTAACGCAGTTCAGACCGCGGAACATGCCGCGACCGCGGGTGGTCATGTTGCCGTCGCCGTGCTCTTCGACAATCTTGCTCAGGCGCTGTTCGATGTACTCGCCCTTGCGCTGCACTTCCTTGCCGAACTTGTCGTCACTCCAGTAGTGGTTGATCGCCGCAGTGGCGGTGACGAAGGCCATGTTGTTACCGCGGAAAGTGCCGTTGTGCTCACCCGGCTTCCACTGGTCCAGCTCCGGGCGCATCAGCACTACCGCGAACGGCAGGCCGTAGCCGGAGAGGGACTTGGACAGGGTCACGATATCCGGTTTGATGCCCGCTTCCTCGAAGCTGAAGTAGCTGCCGGTGCGGCCGCAGCCGGCCTGGATGTCGTCGACGATCAGCAGCACGTCGTGCTTGCGGCAGACAGCTTCCAGATTGCGCAGCCACTCGATGCTGGCGGCGTTGATACCGCCCTCGCCCTGTACGGTTTCCACCATCACCGCGGCCGGCAGGTCGACGCCGCTGGAAGAGTCGGACAGCACCTTGTCCAGGTAGGCGGTGGTGTCGATATCGTCGCCCAGGTAGCCGTCGTACGGCAGGCGGGATACGCCGGCCAGGCTGGTACCGGCGGCGCCGCGGTGGTGGGAGTTGCCGGTGGCGGCCAGGGCGCCCACAGTGCAGCCGTGGAAGCCATTGGTGAAGGTGACGATGTTCTCGCGCCCCTTGTACTTGCGCGCGATCTTCATCGCCGCTTCCACCGCGTTGGTGCCGGTGGGACCGGTGAACTGCATGACGTAGTTCAGGTCGCGCGGTTTCAGGATTTTTTCGGAGAAGGTCTCCAGGAACTCGCGCTTGGCCTTGGTGTGCAGGTCCAGGCCGTGGGTGATGCCGTCGGCCTGGATGTACTCGAGCAGCGCTTCCTTGAATATCGGATTGTTATGGCCGTAGTTCAGGGTGCCGGCGCCGGCGAGAAAGTCCAGGTACTGGGTGCCGTCCTCGTCGTAGAGGTACTCGCCCTGCGCCTTGTTGAAGATGCGCGGGAAAGCGCGTGCATAACTCTGTACTTCTGATTCGATCTCGTCGAAAACTTTCATGATGGCAAACCTTTGCTTGATTAATTGGCAATTCGCAGTGGGTGAAAAGGCGGGGATTACCCGCTGACCGCCGATTCGGAAAACGGGCCGATGCGCAGCAGCATCTCGCTGTCGTGGTGACCGTGAAAGTGGCGTTCGCGGTCGAACATCACCGACTCGGCACAACTGGTATCCAGTTTGCGGGCCAGGCCGCGGAACAGGGCCCAGGAGGCTTCGTTGTCGGGGGTAATGGTGGTTTCCAGATAGCGCACCTGTGCGCAGGCGGGGCGGCGCAGTATCTCGCGGATCATGCGCCCGGCGAGCCCCTGACCGCGGCCCGCTTCGGCCACGGCCACCTGCCAGATAAACAGAGTATCGGGGCGCTCCGGGATCAGATATCCGGAGACGAAGCCTGCCAGCTCTCCGTCCACTTCGGCGCAGACGCTGGTGTCGGCGAAGTGGCTGGTCTGCAGCAGGTTGCAGTAAATGGAATTCTCATCCAGGGGGGGACAGCGGCTGATCAGGCGATGCACATCGGCGCCGTCTTCACTGACCGGTCGGCGCAGCAGGGCTTCCCTTTTGTTGGCTGAGTCCTGCCGCGCCTGGACCTTTTCTTTCGGAGACTCTTCAGTTTTGCTTTCCGAGCTTCCGCTCTGCGATTTCGCAACGCTTGTGGCGCTCAAATCAATACCTTTAGTCATCAAATTTTTGTTTAAAGTGCAAAAGCGCTCTTTACCGCTTTATTTTGCACCAACTGGGTCAAATTTGACCTTTTAGAGTAAAAACTATTTACTGGTCTAAATAATTTTTTGCATAGTACTCTAAACAATTGCGAGATATCAAGACGACCCCATGCAAAGTGATCATAAATTGAGCAGACAGGATCCCCCGCAAGCGGCCCCCGGCAGCGGTTCCGCGGAGGGCGCGCGCAGGGAGGAAGAGCTTGAATCAGTCATCGACAAACCGGAGGCGGCGCACAAGGTCGCTCTCAGGCATCTATCCCGCCGCGACCTGCAGAGCCTGCTACTGATGGACAAAATCGAAGAAGTACTGACCACCCTCCGCCGTCTGATCCGCGCCACCGACCTGCACTCCAAGCAACTGGTCAAGACCGCCGGCCTCACGGCGCCGCAGCTGTTGCTGTTGCAGGCGATCCGCGAGAAGGGCCAGGTGACCATCGGCGCCCTGGCAAGAGAGATCAGCCTCAGCCAGGCCACGGTAACCACCATTCTGGACCGCCTGGAAAAGCGCGGCATGGTCTACCGCGAGCGCTCCTCCCAGGACAAGCGCAAGGTGCACGCCTATCTGACCGACAAGGGCATGGACATCATCCGCGACGCCCCCACCCCATTGCAGGAGCACTTCGTGCGCCAGTTCCGCGATCTGCGCGAGTGGGAGCAATCGATGATCATTTCCTCACTGCAGCGCGTGGCGCTGATGATGGACGCCGAACATATCGACGCCTCACCGGTGCTGGATATCGGCGACCTGGACCGCAAGGACAGCCGCCACAACCCGCAGGAAAAAGACTGAACCAATCCGATAACCGGCAAAATTCTGGTGCAGACAACCCCTGTCGCGATTAGACAAATTCGAGTGGCAAGGGTGCTGACAATTGTAAAATTTCTGTCTTTTTAACTTGGAAAACCGGTAACCTGCACTGGAAGTTTTTCGCGCCAACGCAATAGACCCGAGAATTTCCTCTCATTCACATTCAATCGTTGCATTCATCCGGAACTTCGGTATAAATGGTGCGACAACACTACGGCGACCGCCAACCCTCTGGTTAGCGGGCGCTTATTCAAGACAGGGCGTAATAACAATCGAATAAGGCGCCGCTGAAAATGACTTTCGCCACCGGTAATGGGGCTCGACCGGCGGCGCGCTGTCCCTTTTTTTCAGCGGCGACATCCGGCGCCTGGCGAACATGAAAACCGATACATCGCTATCGGCCCCTCCGGTTTTCCACCTGCGAGCAATGCTCCCCGCCGCGCGCCTTTCGCCCTGTTTTCAGCATTCAATGTTGCCGCACAGCACTTTGCCCGCGGCGACAAAGGGGGAAGGGAGCAGACCATGGCTTGTTTGCAACATCCAGACAGGGAACAGCCCGTCTACCTGATGGCGCACCACACCATTGGCCGCCGCCAGGGCAAGGTGGACACACGTATCACCAGCGCGGAGATTTCCGGTATTCACGCCGCCGTCCAGTGGACCGGTACCCACTGGAACATCCGCGATCTCAGCCGCAACGGCACCTGGGTCAACGACCAGCAACTGGTACCGGCCAGGAACTATCCACTGCAACTGGGCGACCGGATCGCTTTCGGCCGCGCCAACAACCCGGTGTGGGTGGTGGAAAACCTGGACGCGCCGGAAAACCTGCTCATCGACCTGGCCAACGGCGAGGCCCAGTCCCTGGAGCAGTACCACCTGCTGCCGGACGAACGCGAGCCGCTCGCCAGCCTGCACTTCAGTCCGGTGGTCGGCCAGTGGCTGTACGAGCTCACCGGTAACTCCAACAGCGCCGACAACGCGACCGCCGTCAGGCACGGTGATCGCATCGATTGCGGCCTGCACAGCTGGCTGCTGTTCCTGGCCGACAACCAGGGGGCCACCACCGAGCTGTCGATGCAACAGCTCTCCATCACCGATTTCGACCTGCGCTTTTCCGTCAGCCACCACGAGGAACATGTACAGCTGCAACTGCGCCGGGAAGATATGAAACTGGCGTTGCCGGCGCGCATCCATCACTACCTGCTGATGTACCTGGCGCGGGCGCGCGTACGCGATATGCAGGCCAATGCGGACCCCGATGCCCAGGGCTGGGTCTCCATCCAGGTGGCCACGCGCGAACTGGGCATTACCGTCAATCACCTGAACACGCAGATATTCCGTGCGCGCAAGCAGATCGCCGAATCCCTGCCGGACGCCATCGACACCTCGGGCCTGGTGGAGCGACGCTCCTGGGAGGTTCGCCTCGGCTGCACGCGCTTCGAGATCTACAAGGGCGCGCAGTTGGAGTCCCAGACCCACCAGCGGCTGGCAGAACCCGCAGGGTGACAGGCAACGGCGCGGGATGGGCCCGCGCCACAGCCGGAGAACAAACCAGAACAGTTTTTGCTAGGGACGGCAGAGTGCAATAACAGGGCGGCAAAGCCAGACTCATGACGTCAGAGCAATTACCTTTCCATATCGGGCGCTATCAGGTCACCCGGCGACTCGGGTCCGGCGGCATGGGCGTGGTCTATCTGGCCACCGATGAGAAGCTGGATCGCGAGGTGGCCATCAAGCGGCTACTCAAAAACCCGACCAGTGACGCCGCCCCCCTGCGCATCCGCAAGGAAGCGCTGCTGCTGGCGCAGCTCAACCACACCAATATCGTGCAGATTTACGATGTGGTGGAAGAGCGCGAAGACATCGCCCTGGTGATGGAGTACGTGGAAGGCTGCTCTCTCGACAACTGGCAGCGCGAGCGCGACCCCGGCCTGCAGCAGAAGATCCTGCTGCTGAAGCAGATCTGCAACGGCCTGACCCGGGCCCATGGTATCGGTATCATACACCGGGACCTGAAAGCCGACAATATCCTGGTCGACGACAACAACACCGCCAAGATCACCGATTTCGGCATCGCCAAAAACTGGCGGGAGTACAGCGACCTCACCCGGGAACAGCATATCGCCGGGAGCTGGAGCGCCATGTCGCCCGAACAGGCGCTGGGGAAACCGCTGGACAACCGCTGCGACCTCTTCGCGCTGGGTGTGCTGGCCTACAGGCTCCTGTGTGGACAGGGCCCCTTCGGCGATCGCGAAAGCCCCTTTGTGATCGTCGACCGCGTCGTGAACAACACACACCCGCCGGCGGGCAAACTGAACCCGGAACTGCCGGCGGACCTCTGCCGGCTGCTCGACCGGCTGCTGGCCAAAGACCCGGACAGGCGCCCCCTCAACGCCACCGCCGTGGCCGCCGAGCTGGACGGCATCCTGCAGCACCTGGACGACGGCGCCGGCGACACTTTCAGCCGCACCGCCACCATCACCGCCGAGGAATACCACCGGCGCCGGCGGCGCAACCGGGGCCGGCACAGGACCCTGCTCGGCGCGGTCGCCGGGGCGGGTGCCGCACTGCTGGTGGCGGCCGCGCTGGCCCTGTGGCCGGAGGCCGGGCCCGAGCGCCGCGGCGATTACATCGCCGTGGTCTCCCCGCACGAAGGCGCGTTCGACAGCCGCGAAGAGCAACGGCTGGCCAGCAACATGCTCAGCGCCATCAAGCAGGGGCTGTCGAACCGCGAGGGCCTGCTGCTGGTGCCCTACGCCGAATCCCGGCAGCTGCGCGGCCAGCCGCTGCGGGACCAGGCCAGGGCCCTCAACGCGCAACTGCTGCTACACCCGACGCTGAACTGCGAAGCCGCCCACTGCGAGGCCTCGCTGGAAGTGATCGACACGGAGAGCTTTGCCGCTACCGCCAGCCGCAGCGTCATGCTGGAACTGGGCGAAGACCTGGACAGTCGCGCCCGTATCCTGCAGCAGCTCAACTACCTGTTCCCGGACAATCCCGCCGGTGAACGGGGAGCCGGCTTCAATATTAGCGCGGAAGACTACCGGCGCTATCTGGATCTCTACGAGCGGCGCGGCGACGAGGCCCGGACCGCGGAAACCCTGAAGACACTGGAAGCGCTGCAGAAGAACAGTCCCGGCTTCCCCCCCTACTACGAGCTCTACAGCGAACAGGTCATCGACCATAAGCTGAACACCCGCAGCACCGGGACCCTCGAGAGGCTGGAGAGATTCCTGCAGCGGGCGCCGCGCGACATCGGCGATCACCCTTCCGTGCTCACCGCCAAACTGCGCTTGGCCATGAGCCGCGACGACCCCGACCGCGCCCGGGCACTGCTGGAAAAACTCAAGCTGACCCTGCCGGATCACGCCAGCTATCACGCCCTGCGCTCCAACTACTACGAGGGCCGCGGCGAGTACCAGAAGGCGCTGGCGGCCATCGACCGCGCCCTCGCCCTGCGCACCAGCACCAACTACCTGTGGCTGAAGGGCCTGTACCTGTCCCAGTCCGGCAATATGGATGCAGCCAAACCCTACCTGCTACAGGTGATCGAGTTCAGCGACCACAATAGCAAAGCCCTCTACCTACTCGCCGCCAATGAACTGGACAGCGGCCGGCCGGCAGAGACCATCCGCCTGCTCAAAAGCGTCGACGTCGAGCAGCTCGGGGCCATGCATGCCTACAACCTGTGCCTCGCCTACTACATAGAAAATCAGTTCGAGCGCGCCCAGCAGTGTATGGCCGGCGTCGCCGAGCGCGCCCCCGGGGACGCCGAACCGCTGCTCTACCAGGCGGAAATCGCCCGCGCACAACAGCAACCGCAGCGAGCAGAAGAGTTCGCCCGGCGCGCCCTGGAAGTCACCAAAGGCCGCAACGACTGGAGAAGTCTGCTTACGCGGGCGCGGGTCTACGCGGAACTGAACCGGGCCGACCGAGCAGTGGAAACGCTGCTGCGGATCCGCCGCAGCGCCCCGGACAACCTCTACACCAACTATGCCCGCGCCCAAGTCTATATCACCATAGGCGACCAGCTCTCCGCCAAGGCCCATATGCGCAAGACCCTGGAACAGGGCATGTCGCCGATCTGGTTTGAAACGGCGCGTTTCTCACCGATGTGCGCGCACGGCGAATTCGCCGACCTGCGCGAGGAGTACCCGGCGCTGTGCGACGGGCAGACACCGGGCACCCGGATCGCGCAGAAATAGCCCCCGCAACGAACAACCTCTACTCGCCACCGCCGACAAGTGTAAAAGCCAATGCCAGACACCGAACCGCAACCGGACCCGACGGGCCGCTACCGCATCGATCGCCAGATCGGCGCCGGCGGTATGGGCGTGGTGTACCTGGCCGAAGACACCCGCCTGCACCGCCGGGTGGCGATCAAGAAACTGCGCCAGGATGTCGCCGGCAGCGCCGCCCGGCGGCGCATCCGCCGGGAGGCGCAGCTGCTCGCCAGCCTGAATCACCCCAATATCGTCCAGCTCTACGACGTGCTCGAGGAAGAGGACGGCGGCATGGCGCTGGTGATGGAATATGTCGAGGGCGCCACCCTGCAGGAGTGGATGCGCGAACAGGGCACTGCCCCGGAGGACAGACTCAGTATCCTGGTGCAGATCTGCAGCGCCCTGGAACAGGCCCACGACCTGGGCATCGTCCATCGCGACCTGAAACCCGCCAACATCCTGATCAACCGCGACGGCCCCGGGCTCATCGCAAAGATCACCGATTTCGGCATCGCCAAAAGCTGGAGCGAGCACAGCAACCTCACCACGGCACAGCACACCCCCGCCAGTTGGGGCGCGGTATCGCCGGAACAACTCCAGGGCAAGCCGCTGGACCACCGCAGCGATCTCTTCGCCCTCGGCGTACTCGCCTACGGGCTCTTCTGCGGGCAAAACCCCTTCGGCGACAGCGACAACAGCTTCATTCTCGCGGACCGTATCGTCCGCCGGCCCCATCCCCCCGCATCCAATCTCAACCCGGGTCTCCCCGGCGAACTCTGCCGCCTGCTGGACCGGCTGCTGGCGAAAAAGCCCGCACGGCGCCCGTCCAGTGCCGCCGCCGTGGCCGAAGAGCTGGAGGCGACAGACCCCGGCGCCATCGACCGCCATCCCCCGGCCACAATAGCCAGCGAGGATTTCTACCGCCGGCGCCGGACGGCCGGAAAACGCGGGATCGCACTCGTCAGCGCCGCCGCCCTGGCGATCGCCGCAATCGCCGCCGCTTTCCTGTCCGGGGCGCCGCCGGCCCGCGACGCCCGCTATATCGCCGTGGTACCACCGGCAGCGGGGGGCCCGGAGCAGAGCCGGGAAGTCCGCCTGCTTACCCAAAGCGTACAGAACGCCATCCGGCAGGGCCTTTCCAACCGCGAGGGGTTGTATCTGGTTCCCCAGTCCGAGTCCCGGCAATTACACAATCAATCCCTGCATCGCCAGGCTCGGGCCCAGGATGCGCAGCTGTTACTCAACCCCGACATTACCTGTGGAGAAAAAAACTGCGAACTGTCGCTGGAGCTGATCGAAACGGAAAGCTTTTCCACCATCGCCAACCGCAAGATCTCCCTGAGCCTGGACTCCAACCTCGGCGGTTTTGAACAGACACTGCAACAAATCAATTACCTGCTGCCACAGTACCCACCGCGCGCGCTGAGCCCGACACTGACTATCGGCGAAGAGGATTACCGGCGTTATCTGGAACTGCAGCCCCGGGGTAAGACCTACCAGAACGTCGGGGAAACCCTGGACGCCCTGGAAGAGTTGCAGGAAAAGGCCCCGCAGTTCCCCGCTATTTACGAGCTCTACGGGCAGTTGGCCTTCGACGACCGGTTCAGCAATCGCAATATGGATTCCATGGATCGGCTTGAAAAAATGCTCGCCAAAGCACCGCCGGAGATTGCCGACACCGTGGAAATACTGAGCGCCCGACTCTTCCTGTTCCACGCGCGTTACAACTGGGAGGCATCGGCGGAGATTCTGGCTAAGCTGAAGTCTGCCCTGCCGGACCGGGCCAACTATTACCAGGCGGAGGCCATCCATTACCACCTGCGCGGCGACTATGAACGGGCACTGATCGCATCGGACAAGGCCTTGGCCCTGCGCACCAGCACCAACTACCTGCTGCAGAAAGCGCTGTCGCTCAGTTACAACGGCCAGATGGAGGCCGCCAGGCCCTACCTGCAGCAGGCTCTGGAGATCGACGACAGCTATATTGATGCCCGCTCGCTGCTGGCCGCCAACGAACTGGATATGGGCCGCACCGGGGAAACCATTCGTCTGCTCGACACCATAGCCCCCCACCGGCTAAACGCCCTGGACTTCTACAACCTGTGCATGGCCCACTACCTGGAGAAGCGTTTCCCGCGGGCAGACCGGTGCTTTACGGATCTCTACAAGGCCCTGCCCAGCGATGTGGAACCTCTGCTGTACCGCGCGGAAATCGCCCGCGAACAGCAGCGCCCGCAACGAGCGCGGCAGTTCAGCGAGCGCGCCCTGGAACTCAGCCGACAGCGGGAAGGCTGGGAGAACCGGCTGATGCAGGCTCTCGCGCACGCCCAATTGGGACAGTCCGAACGCGCCGTGGCATCGCTGCTGAAAACCCGGCAGCGGGCCCCGGACGACACCTACGTCAATCAAACCCTTGCCCAGATCTATATCGCCACAGACGACCTGAACTCGGCCGAAGCCCATATCCGCAGATCGCTGGAGCTGGGGCAGTCCCCCGTCTGGTATCGCACCGCGCGCTTTGCCAAAATCTGCAGCCACAGCGCCTTTGCCGACCTGCGCGGGGAGTACCCGACGCTGTGCACCGGGCGCGGCCCGGATGGCGGGGTCGCACGGAAATAGTCCCCACCGCGCAAACCGGGTAAACTGTACGCCTGTCCGCACCGCGGAACAGCCGATGTAACGGACAAACCAGCAACGTAACGACTCGCCCCGGCAGTCCCCTCTCCCCTCAGGGAGAGGGGAGCCGATCAGCGCCCCTCCCCCGCAAACGGAGAGAGGCGAATAGTTATCCAGCAACAAGAATAAAAGGCTATGGAAGTCGCCGAACCGGAACAGGGCCAACTGGGCCGCTACCGCATCGAGCGCACGCTCGGCGCCGGCGGTATGGGCGTCGTCTACCTGGCCGAAGACACCCGCCTGCGCCGCCAGGTGGCCATCAAGAAGCTGCGCAAGGACAGCACCAGCGAATCCGCCGGCGCCCGCATCCACAGCGAGGCGCAACTGCTGGCGCAGCTCAACCACGCCAATATCGTGCAGCTCTACGACGTGCTCGAAGAGGACGGCGGCATCGCGCTGGTGATGGAGTATGTGGAGGGCACCACCCTGCGGGAGTGGATGCGCGAGCACACGGCGCCGCTGCGGGAAAAGCTGGGCCTGCTGATGCAGATCTGCCGCGGCCTGGGCGAGGCCCACTCCCTCGGCATCATCCACCGCGACCTCAAGCCCGACAATATCCTCATCACCCTCGACAACAGCGGCGGCGGCATCGCCAAGATCACCGACTTCGGCATCGCCAAGTCCCTGGAGCAGGATGGCGAAAATATCACCCGCGAGGACCAGGTGGCCGGCACCGTGGACGCCATGTCCCCGGAACAGCTGCAGGGCCTGCCGCTGTGCGCCCGCTCCGACCTCTTCAGCCTGGGCACCATCGCCTACGAACTGCTCTGCGGCGCCAAGCCCTTCGACCGGGGCGAGGGCGGCACCATGGCGCTGGCCCAGAAAGTGGTCAACGAACCCCATATCCCCCCGCAGCGGGCCCGGCAAAGCCTGCCGGACCCGCTGGCGGCGCTGCTGGACAAACTGCTGGCCAAACACCCGGAACAGCGCCCGGAATCCGCGCAGCAGGTCTACGAGGCGCTGGAACTCCTCCACCAGCACGGCTCCGACGATACCGATACGGAACAGTTCTCCGCCACCGTCACCCAACTGCTGCGCAAACCGCCCAGCAGGCACCGCCGCACCTTCCGCGCCCTGGCCGGCGCCGCCGCCCTCGCCGCCACCGGCGTGGCCGGCTACTTCGGCTGGCAGTACGCCACCCGCCTGGAACCGCAGTATATCGCCGTAATGCCGGTGGAGATCAGCGGCGAGGTGCGCGGCGAGAAGAATGCGGAGGCACTGACCGCGACCATGGTGCGCCAGGCGCTGATGAATGCGGCCTCGCAACTGAAGGCCAGTGCGCTGGTCAGTTTTACGCCGAAAGAGGGGCAGGATTTCGATACGCAGCTGAAGGCGTTGCGGGAGAAAGGGGTGACCGATGCATTGTACGCGCGGCTGGATTGTGCTCGGGTGCGGTGTGAGATTGAGTTGCAGCGAGTTGGGCCGGTGGATAGTCAGATCAAACAGCAGACTGATTTTGCGTTTTTGGCGGATAAGAGGCAGGAGGCGGAATACCGGATTAGCAATAGCGCGGCGACCTTGTTCCCCAGTAGCTATCACGATAGCGCTGTAGAACAGAGGAAAATGGGGAAACAGGATTACGACCGTTATCTGGCCATACTGTCGAAAACTAACAGCAACGCCGTAGCGCAGGACGACCTGGAATCACTGGAAAACCTGATCGCCACCTACTCCAAGAATGCTAGCCTCTATCTTCTGTATGCGGATGCGGCTACAGATTTGTATCTGTCGAACAATGATAGAAAGCTACTGAGCAACACCCTCGGCCTACTTGCAAGGGCAGAAGAGTCGGGCATCAACGAAGTATCTCTGCTTGAAGCAAAATTGCTGGTCAAGTCTTTAGGAACAGACAAAGAGGGATTTGAATCCACGCTCAGCGCGTTACAAGCCAAGGGGCACCCTTCTGCACACCTGCTAGCTCAGTACGCAAGATTCCAGTTCACTCAAGGGGATTACGAGTCCGGCTTGCGCTATGCACAGGATGCCGCGGCATTGAATCCATCGGCTGACAATCTATATCTGATTGCTCTAAACCAGACCGCCAGCGGAAACTACGACGATGCGCGAAATACGTTGAATAGAATTGTTCAATTTTACCCAAAGCACTGGTCATCGTACTCTGCATTGGGTGTAATCGAGCTGGAAAGCGGTAATCTGGTGGAGGCCGAGGCAGCCATTACCGCTATTCCCGAAAATTTGCGCGGCTGGCGTACAAAATCAAATCTCGGCGTTGTTTATTTTCTACAAAAGAAATACGAACCTGCCCTTGAGGCATATCAGCAAGTTTTAGCCGACACTCCAAATGATGTTTACACTATCACTCAAATAGGTGAGACCCAACAACTACTTGGGAACGTGTCAGCCGCTGAAAAAAGTTTTCAAAAAGTAATTACGCTTACGGCAGAAAAGGAAGATATCGAGACAAGATTAAGCCGTGCTCTTGCACTAGCAAAATTAGGTAAGTTGGAAAGCTCCATACCAATTATACTCCAATTAATTAAAAATTCACCGGACAACTCTCATATCAAATATGGCTCTGCCCAAGTTTACTCTCTTGCCGAGGAGTGGCGATCTGCCGATTACTATGTTCACGAACTATTGAAACAGGGCATGAGCGCAGAGTGGTTTAATCTGCCGGCATTCCAGCGACTCTGTACCCAGCCCCAGGCCTCCACGGAGGTAAAAACTGCTATCTGCGACTGATCATTTCGGCTCGAGCCGCGCAAACGGATCGCCGGACACAAAATGCATCCCGGTCTCCATATCCTCGCACAGCCACAGGAAGGAGAAGTCGTCCGGGATCTCCTCCCGGTCCCGAATCCAGATCACCAACTTGGTATAGCCTTCCGGCGTCCAGTGGGCCCGCGCCCAGAACTGGTGCTTGAAATCCGGGCTCATGGCAATAATGCCGTCCAGTCCATTGCGCCAGCAGTGGGAAAACTCCAGTTGCCGCCCCGGTACCGCCGACAGATCCAGGGTGATATTCAGCTTGACCAGCCCGCGATTGCCGCAGAAGCGGAAGCGCATATTACCGAAATGCTCGTCCGGGTTGCCGGCGTTGTACAGCGGCCAGTACTGCGGCTTGCTTTCTTCCGGCTCCACCGGTTTCAGCACCAGGTCCAGCTCCATTCCGCAGGCCGGCACCTCGCAGTCGAGCACCGGCTGTTCGTCGCATTTGCTCACAATTCCATCCCCTATTTAAAGCTTGTTGTATTCATCACAGGTTTTGTGACATTACGCACACACAGAAGCATACTGCAATCTGCGATTAGAAGGAATTCTCCGCCGGGGAAGACCCAATAAAAAAAGCCGGCAGCAACGCAGTTACTGCCGGCCCGAATTGATGGTCCCAGCCATCGACGGTTACAACAACACTATCAAGAGCGAAAATGGAGCATCCATGCCCCGGTCAAGCCCTTCCCCAAATCCCGGCCTACTAGGCTCTGTGTCTGCCGGGCCCGGCTTGACTGTTCAGCTTTCGCTGAAACGGGTATCCATCCCAAGCTGCGCCGCTAGGGCGCAGAGATCCGTTCCTTCGGAATCCTTGTCAAGGGGTGCCAGTCCTTCGGCGGCGTGACGTCAAATCCCGATGTCGTTCACTGCCCCTCAACGTTGGCTGCTACTCTACGGACGAGGCGATTACAGGTCGATCACACGCCATTACATGCCATTACAGACCTGGTTATAAATTGACCACGCTGCAACACTTGCGTGTTTCCCGCGAACAGATACCGGCTGGACTCCCGTCATATAGCAGTCAACCCGAGGCTGACGTTGTCGCATGGACTTTCGCTAGGTACCATCGCAACTGACGAATAAGGACATTCAAAAGGAGCTTACCGTGCTCGGAACAAACCCTGTACTCCAGAGCCGTGTGGACAGAGCGATAGCCCAATTCGCCGATCTCGAGAACCCGACTCGCGCCGACCTCAACCGGGTTCGCACAATATCCCGTATAGAGCAAAACCTGGAGAAATACAGGAAAGCCGGCCTGGAGAAGATACCGGAAGACGAGCTGAAAGAAGAAAAGCACAAGTCGAGTCGCTTGGGCAGGCACATGTTGGCTACGGGGGACGCAAAGCCGCACTCAAAATGCCACGCACACGCAATAGTAGCCGGTGGAGCGCCCGAAGCAGACGCAACGAGAGCCGTCCTCGCTTGGTTTCAGGTAAGAATCGACGATCCGACCAACGGATGCTGGCTTCCGGGAACAAAAGCTGTGGTACACATGATGCCCCACTGGCTACAAAGGGCCGCTCCCCATTTATCTTTGCATAGAGGTGAATATTACGAATGGGTCAGCAGATTTATATCACTGGATATGATCGGCAGCAGAGAGGACCTGATCAGAGAGCTCAAGTTTCTGGAGCATCGCCTGCAATCCGGCGCATTCCCGCCAGAGATAGTAGAAGGTAGGAAGTACTGACAAATGCCACTACATAGAATACACCGAGAAGATCATTACCTTATCTTTACAATCCCGACCAGTGAAGTTCTGAACAAGCTCGGGCGAAAATACCCGTTTCATATCAAGCGCGGACCAGACTCCTACACCCAGGTGTGGAAAGAACCCCTGGAGATTGTCTTCAAGGCAGGTGATGACTCCAGGGGCGAATCAGTGCCCGATCTACAGGTGATGAATGGGCGCATCTTCTTTAGCCAAAAAGCCTTCGACCTGATCGGCTCCAGCCTCAGCCAAGACGGGGAGTTCTTGCCGATAACTTACGACGGCAAAACAGGTTACATTTTCAATCCGCACGTTATAGCGGAGGATCATGATGCGTTGGATGACAAGGTTACAATCAAAAACGACTACGGTGACCTGCAAAACCTGGGATTCATTGAAGAGAAACTGCCAGCCGGTACCCAGGTTTTCCGCACAAAAGCTGATAGCTACCACGGTGTCTTTTGTACAGAGCTGTTCAAACAGGATGTGGAAAGATCGGGCCTTGTCGGCATTTTCTTCCAGCCCGACCTGGCCAACCTCTTTGGAGGAAGCGCCAGTACCAGAAACTGACTGGCAAAACACTTCCACCTCATTCTAGGCCCACTACAGTCAAGCGGTAACAAACAACGAGGATGAGATGGAATCCGGCCTGGAAACATCTCCGGGGCGAGCTTCGGCCCATCGGTGCGCACGGCGCACCCTACCACCTACAAAAACACCACTACCCTGCCGTAGGAGCCTGCTTGCAGGCGAATGCTTAACGGGCCTCGATCCTCTTCGCCTGCAAAAAGGCTCCTACAGGCGGAAACACCTTCGTAGGATGGGCAAAGCGCAGCGTGCCCATCGTCGGCCGTTGCACTTCAATCTGGTGTCATAGCCGCTATAACAATTGTTGGCATCAAGCGAGAACACCATCACCCAGAGTATTGAAGGCGCGAAAATCCTTTCACCGCGGCGCAATTCCAGTTCTGCATCCGATATCGAGATGCTGGCTCGGGAACAGCTCGAGCATTTCCATATCGCGCCAGACAGCGAGCACGGCCGTCTGCTGTTGTACCGTGTCCAGGGCGATATCGGCCAGTTGTGGGCGCAGAGAGCCGCGCTGTTGGCGTAGATGGTCGCGCTGACAGAGTCGACTATTTCAACACCAAGCGCTTTATGAGCTTCGAGCTGGCCAAACCGCAGCACACTCTGCAGAATCCGCTGTGCGCTAGTTGAGTCTGCAGGGAAACCACCCTATTTGTCATTATTCGAAAATTTTCACATTAAAAATTGTTCCAGAGTGGAGTTTACCCGACTCACTCCGACCTAACGGCCAGAAATCTTCACACTCCCTGTATAGACGCGCCCTGCAAAAATAGGGTCAGAGTGAAAGATCCCCTGAAAACCATAGGATCCAACTCGCTTGCAGCTACTCTCGGAAATTTCGTGCCAGAGTCGATTTAAAAATTCCGGATTCCGGTTTTTTCCCTGTTCGGCTCTGTTTAAATGCGCCCAGTTGCCGTTA
>NZ_JAPIVK010000049.1 GCF_026183675.1 Microbulbifer halophilus | reverse complement strand
ATAGCGGCCTCTCCGTTCCTGGCAACCCCTTTTTGAAAGAAATTTCCTTAAGAAAATCAATCACTTGGAGCCACCTCCACGCCGCTTCTCAAGCAGCGAGGGCGCGAACTATACGGACTGGAAGGGGGGCTCCGCAAGCCTTTTTTACAAATTCGTGAAAATTAAGTCTGGCGGAGCCTCGCCAGCGGGCCGGCTCAGCCCGCCAGGTCAAACAGGTGGTACTTCTTCTTGCCCAGGCGCACGATGAAGAAGCGGTCGTGTAGCGCCCCGGCGGCACCGAAGACCGCCGCCGGGTCACTGTTGCGGTCCATACCCACGGCTTCACCGTTGACCAGCACTGCGTTGCGGCCCAGCGCGTCTTTCACCTGCTTGCCGGACTGCGCCATGCCAGCATCGACCAACAGGTGAATCAGGCTCTGCTCGCCAAAGTCCGCCGGCAGGCTGGAGCTGGGCAGGCCGTCGAGACGCAGCTGCTCCAGGTCCCCGAGGGACAGGTCGGCGCTGTCGCCGGAGAAAAGCGCGCGGGAGATACGCTCCGCCGCCGCCAACCCCTCTTCGCCGTGCACCAGGCGGGTCACTTCCCGCGCCAGGATACCCTGGGCTTCCGGCTTGCCCGCGCGCTCGCGGTCAGCGGCCTCTATTTCGTCGATCTCATCCACGCTGAGGAAAGTGAAGTAGCGCAGAAACTTGTAGACGTCGGCGTCGGCGGTGTTCAGCCAGAACTGGTAGAAGGCGTAGGGCGAGGTGCGACCGGCATCCAGCCAGATGGTGCCACCCTCGGTTTTGCCGAACTTGGTGCCATCCGCCTTGGTCACCAGCGGCATTGTCAGGCCGTAGACCTTGCCGCGGTGCTGGCGCCGGGTCAGGTCGACACCGCCGGTGATATTGCCCCACTGGTCGGAACCACCAATCTGCAGGGTGCAGTTGTGACGCTGATACAGCTCGGAGAAGTCCATCGACTGCAGCAATATATAGGTGAACTCGGTAAATGAAATCCCCTCACCCTCACGCTGGATGCGCTGCTTGACGGACTCTTTGTTAACCATATTGTTGACGGAGAAATGTTTTCCTACGTCGCGCAGGAAATCGAGCACATTCAGGTCCCCGGTCCAGTCCAGGTTGTTGACCACCGCGGCGCTGTTGTCACCGCCGTCGAAATCGACAAAGCGGGAAACCTGCGCCCGGATCTTTTCCACCCAGCCGGACACCACTTCCGGTGTATTGAGGCTGCGCTCCTGCGCCTTGAAGGAAGGGTCGCCAATCAGGCCGGTTGCGCCGCCAACCAGGGCGATGGGTTTATGTCCTGCCGCCTGAAACCTCTTCAAAGTGAGCAGTGGTACTAGACTGCCAATATGCAGGGAATCCGCGGTGGGGTCGAAGCCACAATAGAGTGTGCGACTCTCCGCCAGATGCTGTGTAAGCTCGCCGTCGCCAGTGGCCTGATTGATCAGCCCGCGGCGGTCCAAGTCTTCAAGCAGTGTCGCATCGACCCCGGCCATGGTTTTCCCTCGTCTATTTATTACATGCTGAGAATGCCGCCCGCAGGTGGCAAAATGGGCTGGAACAGTACCGAATACAGCGGTAAATGCAAGCGCATCGGGTCGCTGCCAGGGAGCAGGTGCAGAGGAACTGAATCATGGACAGACAGGTCAATTACTCCGTGAATAAGGAAGAGAATTTTGTTATAAAGCCGCCTCGGTGTTCGTTTTTTAGGCACCACTTTTTATCAGTACTGACAACAACCACAAGCAGCGCCACCCGATAAGACCATGCACAATCAACGCAAACCAACGCCGGCACGCCTGTTCGGCGCACTGCGCCAGCACTTCCCGCGCACCCATGCACTGGCAGCCGGAGCCGCCAGTTTTGCCCTGGCGCTGACCATGTTCGCCTCCACGCCGGAAGTGGAAGCCAAGAGACATTCCCTGCCGGTAAAGCTGACCGCCGTGGCCGGCGATGAGCAGGCGCCGGCCCCCGAAGCGGCCACCGCCGGCCCCGACCACAGCGAAGCGCCGCTGCGTGAACGCAGACTCCAGGTGCGCAACGGCGACACACTGTCCGACCTCTTCCAACGCGCCGGTGTCAGTGCCGCCGAAATGTATGAGCTGCTGTCGAGTGGCGACGAGGCGCAACAACTTTCGAGGTTGAAACCCGGCGAGGAACTGACCTTTCGTATTGACGGCGACGGCGCCCTGCAGAGCCTGGAAGTACACCGCGACCGCCTCAACCTGGTGGAGTTCTCCCGCGGCGACGGCGGCGACTATCGCCACATCCTCCACCAGCGCCAGCCGGACAGCTACACCGCCTACCGCGAGGGGGAAATCGACAGCTCCCTGTTCATGGCCGGCAGCGACGCCGGGCTCAGCAGCAACCTGATCATGGAAATGGCCCAGGTATTCAGCTCCGATATCGACTTCGCGCTGGATATCCGCCGGGGCGACCGCTTCAGCGTGATGTTCGGGGAAGAATTCCTCGACGGCGAGAAGGTCGGCAACGGCCCCATCCAGGCGGCGAGCTTTACCAACCAGGGCAAGACTTTCAACGCCGTGCGCTATGTCGACGCCAACGGCGACGCCAGCTACTACACGCCCGACGGCAAGAGCATGCGCAAGGCGTTTATCCGCACCCCGGTGGATTTCACCCGCATCAGCTCGCACTTCAACCCGCGCCGCCTGCATCCGGTGTTCAAGACCCGCCGCCCCCACAACGGCACCGACTACGCCGCCCCCCGCGGCACCCCGGTCTACGCCGCCGGCGACGGTCGCGTGGTCGAGGCGGGCTACAGCAAGGCCAACGGCAACTATGTTTTCATCAAGCATGGCGAGCGCTATATGACGCGCTACCTGCACCTGCACAAGCGCAATGCGCGCACCGGCCAGCGCGTCGAGCAACGCCAGGTGATCGGCACCGTGGGCGCCACCGGTTACGCCACCGGCCCACACCTGCACTATGAATTCCTGGTCAACGGCCACCACCGCAACCCGGCCACCATCGTGCGCAAACTCCCCAAGGCGAAGTCCATCCCCGAATCGGAGATGGGCCGATTCCGCGCCCAGACACAACCGCTGCTGGCCCAGCTGGAAAGCTACGAGCAACCGGCGCTGGCGCAGCGCAACGAAGACAACGACAACAACGTCAACTGAACGGACCCTTCCAGATGCCGGATCTGTTTGTCGGCCTGATGTCCGGCACCAGCGTCGACAGTATCGACGCGGTGCTGGTCGATTTCGGCGATGAAGAAAAAGCCCGGGCGAAAATCCTCACCGCCCTCGGCCACCCCATCGACCCGCCGCTGCGCGAAGCGATACTGGCGCTGTGCGCGCCGGGCCCGTCGGAGCTCGACCGCGCCGGCCAACTGGACCGGCAGATGGGCCAGGTGTTTGCAGAGGCGGTACAGACACTGTTGGCCCGCGCCGGCGTCGAGCCGCGCGATGTCACCGGCATCGGCAGCCACGGCCAGACAGTGCGCCACCGCCCGCCGGGTTCCGTGGCCTCGCCGTTTACCACCCAGATCGGCGACCCCAACACCATCGCCGCCCTCACCGGTATCACCACCGTGGCGGATTTCCGCCGCCGCGATATGGCCCTCGGCGGCCAGGGCGCCCCGCTGATCCCCGCCTTCCACCGCGCCGCCTTCGCCACCGACCGCAACCGCGCCGTGGTCAATATCGGCGGCATGTCGAATATCACCGAGCTGGCCGCGAACGGCAGCGTCTACGGCTACGACACGGGTCCGGGCAACGTCCTGCTCGACTACTGGATCGGCCTGCACCAGGGGAAACCGTTCGATCGCGACGGCGCCTGGGCCGCCAGCGGCCGCGTCCACCCGGAGCTGCTGAACCGGCTGATGGCCGATCCCTATTTCGCCGCCCCGCCGCCCAAGAGCACCGGCCGCGAAACCTTCAACGCCAACTGGCTGGAAGAGGCCTGTGCCGGCCTGGAGCTGGCGCCTGCCGACGTACAGGCAACCCTGGCGGAAGTGACCGCAGCCAGTATCGCCGAGGCGGTACACCTGTTTGCCGACGGCGGCGAACTGCTGGTGTGCGGCGGCGGCGCCAGGAACAAGGACCTGTTGTCGCGGCTCCAGCGGCGCCTGCCCACCTGGTCCATCGCCTGCACCGGCAGCTACGGCATTGACGCTGACTGGCTGGAGGCTGTCGGATTTGCGTGGCTGGCGCGGCAGACGCTGCTGGGGCTGCCGGGGAACTGCCCGGGAGTGACCGGGGCAAAGAAGGAAACGGTGTTGGGGGCCATTTATCCGGCGTGATTGTCGGGACTCAGAAGAATAATAGAGTCAGATGCGAAGGCCCTGCTGCCCGGGGCGCCCGCTGACCAGCAGATCTTCGGGTACCGGGCGGATCAATCGCGACCATGGGCCGCTCCTACCTACAGGGAGGGCTAGATGGAGAAGGAGGAGCCGCAGCCGCAGGTGGAGGAGGCGTTGGGATTCGTGACCACAAAACGGGACCCGGACAACCCTTCCTCGTAGTCGACACTGGCTCCCACCAGATAGGGGTAGCTCATGGCATCCACCAGCACCTCGATGCCGTCTTTCTCGATCTGGGCATCGTCCTCGGCCACCAGTTCGTCGAAGGTAAAGCCGTACTGGAAGCCGGAACAGCCGCCGCCAGTGACGAACACCCGCAGCTTCAGCTCGGGGTTGCCTTCATCTTCCAGCAGGCTCTTGACCTTGGCCACCGCCTTGTCGGTCACCAGTACCGGTTCGGGTGAAAAGGATACAGCTTCAGACATAAGTCTCTCTCGGAGTTCTCGGGCGTTCGCGGCTCGTACGAAAATTATACTGAGTGCAGCCCTGTGGCCGCCATCTTGCTAAAACCCAGAAAATCAGTCAAGTATAGGATGACTGCGGACCCACAGCGCCACGGCACCGGGTCCGCAGTTGCCCCGAAAAGGGCGCGGGAAAGGTTACTCGGCGTCGATGACCGTTTCGTCTTCGGAGTACTCGATCATGCGCGGCTCGCCGGTGGTATCCATGTCCACATTGGACACCAGCGCACCATTGACCTGGGCGCCCTTCACCATCTCGATCAGCTTGTAGTGGACATTGCCTTCCACCATCGCCTTGGAGGACAGCTCCAGGTGGCGCGCGGCGTAGACATCGCCGTTCACGTTGCCGTTGATTACCACATGCGGTACGCGGATCTCTCCCTCGACGGTACCGCCGTCGACGATCTGCAGGCGCGCGTCGCTGTCGCTGTGGGCGCTCACATTACCCTTCACCTTGCCCTCGACCACCAAGTTGCCGCGGAAATGCATATCGCCGGACACCTCGGTCTGGCGTGCGATCAAAGTGGTGTGATTGCTACCGGAGCTGGCCATAGTGCTGTCAACCTTTTCTTTTTTACTAAACATAATTCGTGTCAAACCTCATGCATTCGACGCTACCCACTAGCTCTTCTGAACCAGCCAGCCGTAGCGCTGCTCGATATTGAAACCCTTGCGCCCGCTGGACTTCAGCGACAATTCCACCCCTTCCGGCTCAAAGCCCTGGGGCAACTGTAGCTCGCCCTCGATATTCTGAAAGTACTTGAAGCGCAAAAGAATCTGCTCACTATCCGCCTGTTGCGACAGGGCGCTCAGCGGGTAGCGTTTTGGCTGTCCATCCTGGCTGCCCACAACGGTGAAGGTCGCGTGTCCCTTCACCACGTTGTGCCGCGTGGCCGACTGCTGCACCAGCAGCTTGTACTGGTAGCGGCGCGCGTCGGACGTCTGCGAAATACTGAAACGGCCGATGGAGACACCATCGCTGCCGTCGGCCGGGGCCATCAGGCCGCGGTAGAAGGAAATTTCCTGCCTGAGCTCGGCGATACGGTTCTCTTTCTCTACCAGCTCCGCCCGCACCTTGTCGTTTGCCTGCTCGCCGATGGTCAGGGACTGCTCGGCGGTAGCGACGCGCAGGCGCAGCTCCTCGTTCTCGCTCTTCAGCTTGTCGAGTTCCCGCAGGGCCGACTCGTGGGCCCGGGATTTCTCGTCGAGGTTCCGGCCCAGGTGGTATTGACCGGCGTAGTAGGCCGACGCCGAAGTGACCAGTACAAGCGCGGCCGCGCCGACGATCGACAGGGTTCCGGAAAACGGGCGATGAGGCACCACCTTCATGCGGTACTGCTTGCTGCCTTTGACTTTGCGCGCCATGGAATCCGCTATGTTGTTCTGGTTTATAGATGGTTATTCGGGGCGAGAGTGCCGATTCTAAGGCAGCAGCGCCGGGCTCTCCAGTGCCAGCGTCTCATTTAACCCGAACATGATATTCATATTCTGTACGGCCTGTGCCGAGGCGCCCTTGGCCAGATTGTCGATGACCGACAGCACCACCACCGTATCGCGCCCCCCGGGCTGAAGAACCGCCAGTCGGCACATATTGGTGCCGCGCACAGTGCGTGTCTGTGGGTGGCTGCCGGCGGGCAGGACATCGACAAACGGCTCCCCCGTATAGCGACTCTCGAACAGCCGCTGCAGTTCCTCGATCTCCGCCTCTTTTCGCAGATTCGCAAACAGGGTCGCGTGCATGCCGCGCACCATCGGCAACAGGTGCGGCACGAAAGTCACGCGGGCCGGATCGCTGCCCGCTGGCTGCACCCACTGTAGCTCCTGCTCGATTTCCGGCAGATGGCGGTGGCCGCCGGCGGCGTAGGCCCGGAAGTTGTCGCTGTTCTCCGCAAACAACAGTTCCGTCTTGCCCTGGCGCCCGGCGCCGGTGGCGCCGCTGGCAGCGCTGGCCACCAACCGCCCTGGATCCACCAGCCCCGACTCCAGCAGCGGTATCCAGCCCAACTGGATCGACGTGGGGTAGCAACCGGGGCAGGCGATCAACTGCGCGCCGGCGATAGCCGCGCGATTGACCTCCGGCAGGCCGTAGACTGCCTCGGCGGCCATTTCCGGCGCCGCGTGTCGCTGGCCGTACCACTGCTCCCAGGTGGGAATATCTTTTATGCGGAAGTCCGCCGACAGGTCGATCACCCGCACCCCACGGCGCAGCAGATCCGGCACCTGCGCCTGGGCGACGCCATGCGGCGTGGCGAAAAACACCAGGTCACAGCGCCCCAGTTGCTCGATATCCGGTTCACAGAAAGCCAGGTCACAGTGGCCGCGCAGGTTGGGAAACAGCTCCGCCACCGGCGTGCCCGCCAGTGCGCGGGAGGTGATCGCGGTCAGCTCCACTTCCGGATGGGCCGCCAGCAGCCGCAATAATTCCACGCCCGTGTAGCCGGTCCCGCCGACTATTGCTACCTTGATCACCGTTTTCGAATCTCCTGTGCTTGTATTCCGCCATCCTGCGGCAAAAAGCCCCTGTATACTATGAGTCCCCGCCAGGGGGAGCCCGCTCCCCCGGCGGAGGCCAATGTAGCCGATCACTTTACCACAAGCTCCGGCCCGAATAAGGATGTGCCGTGCCAAAGCACCCCAGCGACTCCGCCAGGAAAAAAGCCCAACTCTGGCCGCAACGCGAACGCGGCCTGGAAAAACTGCGCCTGCTGCTGTCCTCCCAGGAGGCACTGGGGCCACTGGTGGCAATGGCACTGATCACCGGTATCTGCGCCGGTGCCGTGACGGTGGCCTTCCGCATCGTCAGCGAATGGCCGACAGAACTCTTCCTGTCGATTCCCGACCGCTACGAATCCCTGTCACCGCTGTGGCGTTTCAGCCTGCCCGTATTCGGCTCGCTGGTACTGGCTGCGGTATACCACCTGCTGCAGGCGCGGCGGCGCCAGGTGGGTGTGGTGTATGTGCTCGACCGGCTGCACAATCACCAGGCGCAGATGCCGGTGCAGAACGCCCTGCTGCAGTTTTTTGCCGGCGCCACCGCACTGGTCAGCGGCCACTCGGTGGGCCGCGAGGGGCCCGCCGTGCACTTGGGAGCCACCAGTGGCAGCTGGGTGGGAAGCCGGCTGCAGCTGCCCAACAACTCGGTGCGCACCCTGCTCGGCTGCGGCGTCGCCGCGGCCATCGCCGCTTCCTTCAATACCCCGCTGGCGGGGGTAGTGTTCGCGATGGAAGTAGTGATGCTGGAGTACTCGGTTGCCGGTTTCCTGCCGGTGATGCTTGCGGCGGTGGCCGGCAGTGCCTCCGCGCAACTGGCCTTCGGCAACCAGCCCGCATTCAATGTGCCCGCCATCCAGATGAACTCGCTGGCCGAGCTGCCGGTGCTGTTCCTGTGCGCGCTGGCGATCGGCACCCTGTCCGCCCTGTTTATCCGCGCCCAGCGGTTACTGGTCAAACAGCAGTATCGGCCGCCGCTGCTGCGCTTCCTGGCCGTGGGCCTGGTCACCGGCACCCTGGGGATCTGGGTGCCGGAAATCCTCGGCGCCGGCTACGACACCCTGGAAATGGCAATGCTGGGCGAGCTGGGGCTTTCCGCACTGGCCATCATCGTCGCCGCCAAACTGGTAGCCACGGCAGTGGGTAGCGGTCTGGGCATTCCCGGCGGCGTGATCGGTCCCAGCCTGTTTCTCGGCGCCTGCCTGGGCGGCATCGCCGGCGGTCTCACCAACCTGTGGCTGGGCGAGTACACCGCCAGCCCCGGCTTCTACGCCATGGTGGGTATGGCGGCGATGATGGCGGCCCTGCTGAATGCGCCGCTGGCCGCACTGCTGGCGATCCTCGAGTTGACCTACAACCCCAATGTGCTGTTTCCCGGCATGATGATGATCGTCGTCGCCTGCCTGGTGAGCCGGCACTTCTTCGGCACCGACAGCATCTTCCAGGAGACCCTGCGCGCGCTGGACAAGAGCGGCACCCCCAGCTGGCGCCAGCAGATGCTGAGCCGCGTGGGCGTGGCCAGCGTCATGGAGCGGCGCTTTGTGGTTTCCCCGCGCAATGTGACCGAGGCCGAGGCGCGCAGGCTGATCGAGCGGCATCCACAGTGGCTACTGATCGAGCTGCCGAAAGAGCCGGCACCGCAACTGCTGCGGGCGGCGGATCTGGCCAGTTTCCTGGAGCGGGTCCGCGAGGCGAGGGAAGAGGGGCGCGAAGACAAGAAGCGGGACGCGGAAGACAATGTCGATCTGGTCAAACTGCCCGGCGAGCGGCTGCAACTGGCGGCCCTGAGCTGGCGCGCCACCCTGCTCGAGGCCCAGCAGACACTGGACAGCAGCGGCGCCGACGCCCTCTATATCGACCGCGGCCACGGTGGCGCACTGGACAACAGCGCGGCGGGCATTATCCTGCCTGCGGATATTGATAATTTTTATCGCAAGTAATCTACGGGACTCGGGAGCAGTGTGTAGATTGGGGTGAGCTTTGCGAAGCCCAACATTGGCCCGGCACTTTGTTGGACTTCGCTGCGCTCAGTCCAACCTACGCAGAAAAGAATACTGGAGTCCGACGCGAAGGCCCTGCTGCCACCGACCTCTCTTACTGGCAGGCCGGATGTATCGCAAGCAACTTTAAATCGAGGGGAAATAATCAATGCTGTGGGTTCAAGCTTTTCACCTGGTCGCGGTCGTCTGCTGGTTTGCGGCGCTCTTCTATCTGCCGCGGCTGTTCGTCTACCACGTGGACGCCACCGACGCCGTCGGCCGCGACCGCTTCTGCATCATGGAGCGCAAGCTCTACCGCGGTATCGCCATTCCGTCCATGATCGCCACCATCGCCCTGGGCATCTGGCTGCTGAGCTACAACTGGGACCACTACAAGACCGCCGGCTGGCTGCACGCCAAGCTGACCTTCGTGGTGCTGCTGATCGGCTATCACCATATCTGCGGCGCCTATGTACGCAAGTTTGCCGCCGGCACCGTCACCAAAACCGGCCGTTTCTTCCGGGTCTTCAACGAACTGCCGGTGATCGCCCTGGTCGCGATTGTGATCCTGGCGGTGGTGAAACCCTTCTGACGCCGACCACAGGGGCAGCAAATCATTCGGGGGCAGCGCCATTCAGCAACTAAACTGGAAGGCACAGCCACCCACACAGATGTGAGTATGGATACGCGCCAACCCGTCGTACTGACCATCACCCACCACGACCCCAGCGGCAGCGCCGGCATCACCGCGGACACGGAAACCGCGGTCAGCCTCGGCTGCCACTGCGCCTCGGTGGTTTCGGCCATCACCGTCGGCGACACCGGCGAACTGCTGGGTGTGGCGCCGGTGGACGACAGCCTGCTGGTGGAGCAGGCGCGCGCCGTACTGGAGGACATGCCGGTGGCGGCCATCAAGGTGGGTTTTCTCGGCTCGGTGGAAAATGTACGGGCGCTGCACAGCGTGCTCCGCGACTACCCGCACATACCGGTGATCATCGACCCGGACGCGACCCTCGCCGACAAGGAGAGCCTGCTGGCCCCGTCCCTGTGGGAGGCGACGACTTCGCTGCTGCTGCCCCAGGCCACCATGGCCTGTCCCAACCGCCGCGAGGCCTGCGCCATGGCCGTGGAGGCCGATGTCATGGACGCCATGGCACAGGAGCTGCTGGAAAGCGGCTGCAGCTACCTGCTGCTGACCGGTGTCCCCCGCGAACAGCAGGTGGAGAACCGCCTCTACGACGAACGCGGCCTGATCCGCCAGTTCCACTGGGAGCGGCTGCCGCCGGCCGCCTACGGCACCTGCGGCACCCTCGCCACCGCTATCGCCTGCCATATCGCCCACGGTCTCACCATCATCGAGGCGGTCAGCCGCAGCCAGCAGTTCACCTGGAGCGCCATTGCCGACAGCCGGCGATTGGGCATGGGGCGGCCGGTGCCGGACCGGCTTTTCTGGTCGAAACGGTAGGGGCGGATCCCGGGTCCCGACACCCAACCTGCGCCCCCTGAAAAGAATACATTAAGCCAATAGTTTGTAGGACAGCCCCGCCACCGCGATAATAGCCCGCCAAATCCTCCGAACACTCTGCAAATTCCTATGAGCAAATCCGAGCAACTCTTTGCCGAAGCCCGGCAAGTCATTCCCGGCGGCGTCAACTCGCCGGTGCGCGCCTTTCGCGCAGTGGGCGGCACGCCGTTGTTTATCGAGCGCGCCGAGGGCGCCTACCTGTACGACGTCGACGAGAAACGCTACATCGACTATGTGCAATCCTGGGGGCCGATGATCCTCGGCCACGCGCAGCCGGAGGTGATCGATGCGGTGACCGAGCAGGTCCAGTCCGGCCTCAGCTTCGGCGCGCCCACGGAGCTGGAGACAGAGCTGGCGGAAGAGCTGTGCCGCCTGTGGCCGAACATGGACCTGGTGCGCTTCGTCAGCTCCGGCACCGAGGCCACCATGAGCGCCATCCGCCTGGCCCGCGGCTATACCGGCCGCGACAAGATCGTCAAATTCGAGGGCTGCTACCACGGCCACTCCGACTCCCTGCTGGTCAAGGCCGGCTCCGGCGCCCTGACCATGGGCGTGCCCTCCTCCCCCGGCGTGCCCGCCGCGCTGGCCGACCACACCATCACCCTGAGCTACAACGACGCCGAAGGCGTGCGCCGGTGCTTCGACGAAATCGGCGACCAGATCGCCTGCATCATCGTCGAACCGGTGGCCGGCAACATGAACTGCATTCCGCCGGTACCGGGCTTCCTGGAAACCCTGCGCGAGGTCTGCGACCAGCACGGCGCCCTGCTGATCCTGGACGAAGTCATGTCCGGCTTCCGCGTGAGCCTGACCGGCGCCCAGGGCCACTACGGTATCGAGGCCGACCTCACCACCCTGGGCAAGGTGATCGGTGGCGGCATGCCGGTGGGCGCCTTCGGCGGAAAGCGCGAGATCATGGAACAGATAGCCCCGCTCGGCCCCATCTACCAGGCCGGCACCCTGGCCGGCAATCCGGTGGCCTCAGTGGCCGGTCTGGAAACCCTGCGCCAGGTGCAGGAACCCGGGCTCTACGACCAGCTCAGCGCCAGGACCGAGCGCCTGGTGGAAGGCGTGCTGGCAGCGGCCAAAGAGGCCGGTATTCCGCTGACCGCCAACCGGGCCGGCAGCATGTTCGGTTTCTTCTTTACCGAAGAACCCCAGGTCAGCAACTACCAGCAGGTGATGGCCTGCGACACAGACCGCTTCAACCGCTTCTTCCACGGCATGCTCGAACAGGGCGTCTACCTGGCGCCCGCCTCCTACGAGGCCGGCTTCATGTCCGCCGCCCACTCGGAGGCGGATATCGAGGAAACCATCGAAGCGGCGAAAAAAGTCTTCGCCACACTGGACTGAGGGAGTCGCCATGTCTTTTTCTTCGAGCCGCGGCGCCTACCCGCTCAGCCGCCCGCGCCGACTGCGGGCGGCGGACTTCTCCCGCCGCCTGGTGCGCGAAAACCGCCTGACCTGCGACGACCTGATACTGCCGCTGTTCGTGATCGAGGGCCGCAACGAGCCCCAGAAGGTCGCCTCCATGCCCGGCGTGGAACGGCTGACGGTGGACCTGCTGGCAGGGAAGGCCAAAAGCCTGGTCGAACTGGGCATTCCGGCGGTGGCGCTCTTCCCGGTGGTGGATCCGTCGGCAAAATCCGACGACGCCCGCGCCGCCTATGACGCCGACGGCCTGGCACAGCGCGCCGTACGCGAACTAAAAAACGCCGCACCGGAACTGGGTGTGATCACCGACGTGGCCCTGGATCCGTTTACCAGCCACGGCCAGGACGGCCTGATGGACGACAATGGTTACATCGTCAACGACGACACGGTGGAAGTGCTGGTGCAACAGGCGCTGTCCCACGCCGCCGCCGGCGCCGATGTGGTGGCGCCGTCCGACATGATGGACGGCCGCATCGGCGCCATCCGCGAGGCGCTGGAGCGGGAAGGTCGGGTGAACACCCAGATCATGTCCTACGCCGCCAAATACGCCTCCGCCTATTACGGCCCCTTCCGCGATGCCGTGGGCTCCGCCGGCAATCTGAAAGGCGGCAGCAAGGCCAGCTACCAGATGGACCCGGCCAACGGCGACGAGGCGCTGCACGAGTGCGCGCTGGACCTGCGCGAAGGTGCGGACATGATCATGATCAAACCGGGCATGCCCTACCTGGACGTGGTGCGCCGGGTGAAGGACGAACTGAAAGTGCCCACTTTCGCCTACCAGGTCAGCGGCGAGTACGCCATGCACTGCGCCGCCTTTGAAAACGGCTGGCTGAACCGGGAAGCGGTAATCCTGGAATCCCTGCTGGCGTTCAAGCGCGCCGGTGCCGACGGAGTGCTCACCTATTTTGCCGAGGAGGCGGCGCGGCTGCTGCGGGATCTGTAGCGGGACTCGGGTAGGGTGCGCCGTGCGCACCGCCCGGTCAATGTCAAAAAAGAATAGCGTAGCCTGACGTGAAGGCCCTGCTGCCGGGGGCTGTTTGTGAAACGATTGCCGATGAGGCTGTTGAGCAAACAGCTCCCGGCAGCAGGGCCGTCCCGAAACCTGCTTACGGGATCAATGGTTCACATCCCTCTTCCCGCTCTTATCAAAGCAATCGCGCCCAGGCACCGGGATCGGCCACGGCCACAAATACCAGCCCGATCACCGCCCCCCAGAAATGCGCATCGTGATTGATACGCCGGCTGCGGTCGCGGCCGGCATAGTAGCTATAGGCGAGATAGAGAAAACCGAAGATCCACGCCTGGATGGGGATGGGGATAAACAGCAGGAACAGCTCCGCCTGCGGGTAGTAGACGATAAACGCAAACACCACCGCCGAAATGGCGCCGGAGGCGCCGACGCTGGCGTACTCCGGGTTACCGCGCTCCTTGAACAGGGTCGGCAGATGGCTGCCCACCAACGCCAGGCCGTAGAGCAACGCGAAGGCGGGCGTGCCAATCTGTCGCTCCAGCGGCGGGCCGAACATCCACAGGCACCACATGTTCACCGCCAGGTGCAGCAGGTTGGCGTGTACGAAGCCGCCCAACATCAGGGAGCCGATCTGCTGGCCGCGCCAGACGCGGTAGGGCCGGAAGGCGCAGCGGGCCAACAGCCCCGGCAGCGCGTAGAGTGCGATCAGGCTGAAGGCGGTAGTCGCCACCAGCAGAATACCAGTGGCGGATGAGAGAAATCCGTTCACGGCCAACTCCGCTCGGCGGGCCGGATCAAGGCCACTGGTCCTCTTCGTCCGGCGGCCAGGGCTGCGCCTCTTCCACCGGAGCGCCCTCGCCGCGGCTGCGGCGCAGCTCCTCGTTGCGGCGCCGGCGCTCCTCGAGGATGCGCCGCTCTTCCTCGGCCCGCCGCTGTTCTTCCTGGTAGCGTTCGTCCTCCCCCGGGGGCAACTCCAGGGGTTCGTCCTCGACCTGCGGCACCTGCTGCATGCGGTCGTCTCGGCGCAACTGCTGCTGCAGTTCCTGTTCCCGCCGCTCCCGCTCGCGGCGCCGCTGCTGCTCGTCCGGATCTATGCCCCAGCCCGGAGTCATTTCCTCCCGCGGCGCCGCCTCCTGCTGGTCGCGGTCGCCGCCGAAGAAGTCGCGGAACCAGCGCCAGCGGTCGCGCCCGCGGCACTCCGGTGCCGGCTCCAGCTTGGTCTCGTAGGAGAAGGGAAACTCCATGCCGCCGCGGCAGTATTCCGGGTTCATGTACTGACCGCGCTTGTTGACCGATTTGAACTCCACACCGCGCGGCGGCTGCACGCGGCCGTGGCGGTGCGGCAGCTGGCGCATGATCTCGGTCCAGATCTTGAGTGCGCCGGTGGCGCCCGTGAGGCTGGTGCGCTTGTTGTCGTCGCGGCCCAGCCAGACCACGGCGGTAACACCCGGGGAGAAGCCGGCGAACCAGCTGTCGCGGTAGTCGTTGGTGGTGCCGGTCTTGCCGGCAAAAGGTACGCTGCCGGGCAGGCGGCGGTAGGCGCTGCGGCCGGTGCCCTCGCGCATCACCTGTTCCATGGCGTAGCGCAGCAGGTAGGCGGGCACCGGGTCCACACCGCGGTTGCTGCGCGGGCGGAAGAACTGCACCCGCTCGCCCTCGGCATTGGCCACCGCCACCAGGGTGCGCAGCTCCACGTTCTCGCCGCCGTTGGCGATGGTCTGATACATGCCGGACACCTCGAACGGCGTCAGTTCAGCGGCACCCAGCAGCATTGACGGTACCCGCGGCAGGTCCGCCTGCACGCCCAGCCGGCGCATGGTCTGCTGCACATTCTCCAGCCCCAGATCCAGCCCCAGGCGCGCCGTGGCGAGGTTGTGGGATTTGACCAGGCCCAGGTACAGCGGTATCTGGCCGTGGGCGCGCTTGTCGAAATTCTGCGGCATCCAGACATCGCCGTTGTCGCCCTCGATGCGGATGGGGGCGTCCTCGATCGGCGTGATCAGGCTGTAGTCGAACGGCCGCTCCAGTGCGGTCAGGTAGACCGCCGGCTTGATCAGCGAGCCGATCTGGCGGCGCGCCTCCAGCGCGCGGTTGAAGCCCGGGTAGTGGGGGCGGCGGTCGCCGACCATCGCCAGTACATTGCCGGTGCCGTTCTCCAGCACTACCGTGGCCGCCTGCAGCGAGTCGGCCTGGATACCGCGGTCCTGTTCCAGTGTCTCCGCGCCGTTGCTGACCGCGTCCTCGGATAGTTTCTGCACCGACGGCGCCAGGGTGGTGTAGACGCGCAGGCCGGCGGTGCGCAGCTCCTCGTAGGAATAGTAGGGACGCAGTTCCTCCATCAGCCGCTCGGTAAAGGCCGGATAGGGGTTCTGGGCCGATTCGCCGGCAGTGGCCACCCCCAGCGACTCGGCCTGATAGCGCTCCAGTTCCTCCGGGCTGAGCAGGTCCTGCTCCGCCATCAATTCCAGCACGGTGTTGCGCCGCTCCAGCGAACGCTCCGGGTTGTGCCAGGGATTGTAGTAAGAGGCGCCCTTGGCCAAGCCCACCAGCAGGGCTATATCCTGCGGTTCAAGGGTGTCGAGGGGTTTCTGGAAATAGAATTCGGACGCCAGGCCGAAGCCGTAGATGGCGCGGCTGCCCTGCTGCCCCAGCCAGACCTCATTGATGTATTCCTGCAGTATGTAGCCCTTGTCGTAGTGCAGCTCCATCAGGATCGCCATCAGCGCCTCGTTGAACTTGCGCCACAGGCTGGGCTCGTGATCGAAGAAGATGTTCTTGACCAGTTGCTGGGTGATGGTGGAGCCACCCTGCACCACATGGCCGGCCTTGATATTGGCCACCATGGCGCGGGCAATACCGCGGGGCGAGACACCGAAGTGGTTGAGGAAGTCCTGGTCCTCCACCGCAATCAGGGTGTTGGCCAGCAGCGGCGGGATATCGTCGAAACGCACCGGGTTGCGGTCGTCACCGCCGCCCAGCAGGGTACCGATATTGGCGGCATCGAGACGAAACTTTTCCAGCCGCTCGCCGCTTTCGTCGCGCAGGTTGCTGATCTCGTCGTTGCGCAGGCGGAAGGAAACCTGCGCCGCCGGCTCCCGCCCATCCGGGTGCACGAAGTCGCGGCGCCAGACCCGGTAGTCCATGCCCTCGCGGGTCCACTGGCCGGGCTCGCTGAATTCGGCGTTCTCGGTGTAGTTGAGGGCCGCGAACTCGGCCTCCAGCTCGTCGGGGCGCATCACCATGCCGTTGCGCAGCACCAGCGGCCGCGCAAAGACCCGCGCCGGCAACTGGTACTGGCGGCTGTCGAGGCGCTCCCGAAGCTGTACGTCCAGATAGACCATGTAGCCCGCCAGCACCACGCCCCCCAGCAGGGCGAGCAGGCCGAGCCGCACCAGCCAGCGGCTTAGTCTTCCGGGTTTGGACGCCCTGGAGCGCCGGCGCTTTTTCGATGCCATATAAGTGTTAAACCAGAGTTCTCAATCAACTATAGATAGTCGGGGTGTTGCGGGGGCGCGCGGATGCACTGACCGCGTAAGCGTCGACCAGTCGGGCCTTTATAAGGTCAGAGAGGCCCCATCTCAAGCCGCCGCCTTGCACTTGCCCGGGGGGTGGCCATAATGCCCCGCCGGAAGGACGATAAAAGGACGACCCATGCACCAGTACGATCTCTACGGTATCGGCGCCGCCCTGCTCGACACCGAAATCGAAGTCAGCGACAGCGACCTGCAGAATCTCGGCGTCGACAAGGGCGTAATGACCCTGGTGGACGACGAGCGCCAGCGGCAACTGGTCGACAACCTGGAAGATCACCTGGTGACCGCGAAACGGGCCTGTGGTGGCTCCGGCGCCAATACCGTCATCGCCGCCAGCTACTTCGGCCTGCGCACCTTCTACTCCTGCAAGGTGGCCGCGGACGAGAACGGCGATTTCTACCGGGCGGACCTGAGCAGCGCCGGCGTAGACTACCCGTCCGCGCTGAAACAGGCCGACGGCGGCACCACCGGCAAGTGCCTGGTGCTGGTGACCCCGGATGCCGAGCGCAGCATGAATACCTACCTGGGCATCAGCGCCGAGCTGTCGGTGGCGGAGCTGGACCACGAGGCGCTGGCGGCCTCCCGCTGGGCCTATATCGAAGGCTATCTGGTGTCCTCCCCCACCGGCCGCGCCGCCGCCATCGCCCTGCGCGAGCGGGCCAAGCAATCCGGCGTCAAAACCGCCCTGAGCCTATCGGACCCCGCGATGGTGCATCTGTTCCACGACGGCCTGCTGGAAATGATTGGCGACGGCGTCGATATGCTGTTCTGCAACCGCGACGAGGCGCTGCACTTTACCGACACCGACTCGGTCGAAGACTCGGCCAAGGCTCTGCGTCGCTATTGCCGCAGCTTTGCCATCACCCTCGGCGCCGACGGCGCGCTCTTGTGGGACGGCGAACAGCAGCACCGCGTGGCCAATCCCAAGGTGCACGCCATCGACACCAACGGCGCCGGCGATATGTTTGCCGGGGCCTTCCTCTACGGTATCAACCGCGAGCTGCCCTTCGCCGACGCCGGCGAACTGGCCTGCCGCGCCGCAGCCCAGGTGGTGAGCCAGTACGGACCTCGGCTGCGGGCGGAGCAGCATGAGGAGTTGTTAGCACCGGTGGTGTAGGGGGGATCTGATGTTCACTCATTCTGGCTCGGGGGCACCTGAAGCTCAATTTCGTTAGCGGGCTTAGGGACGGCGCTGCTACCGGTAGCAGCGCCGTCACGGAGCCAGCTAACAGCCCCCCCCACAGAGCCACCAAACCAAAGATCCGCACCTACGGATCCCGGGTTCCGCATATCTCGGGCAGGCTGGCCGCCGCGGCGATCCCGAAGCCCTGGGCGTAGTCCACTCCCATCAACCGCAGCTTCTCGATCAGCTCCGGCGTCTCGGCAAACTCGGCGATGGTGCTGATGCCCATCTGCTTGGCCAGGTGGTCGACGGTGCTGACCATGGCGCTGTCGATCTCGTCTTCCAGCATATTGCGCACGAAGCTGCCGTCGATCTTGAGATAGTCCACCGGCAGCTGGCGCAGGTAGGCCAGTGAGGAGACGCCGCGGCCGAAGTCGTCGAGGGCGAAGCTGCAGCCGGCGGCGCGCAGCTTGTGGATGAAGATCAGCGCCCGCTCCAGGTTCTCGATGGCGCTGGTCTCGGTGATCTCGAACTGCACCCGCGACGGCGCCACGCCGGTGTCGGTCAGCTCGCGCAGTACATAATCGGCAAACTGGTCGTCGCCGAGGCTGATCCCGGAGATGTTGATCGCGTAGCTGACACCGGCCATGCCCCCCCGATGCTCCAGCGCCATATAGGCGAAGATCCGGCGGATCACCCAGCGGTCCACCTCCTCGATCAGGCCGTAGCGCTCCGCCGCCGGCAGGAACAGTCCCGGCGATATCACGCCGCCATCGCGACCGCGCATGCGCACCAGCACCTCGTAGTGGTGCACCCGCTGGCCGTCCTGCAGGGCCACCACCGGCTGGCGATAGAGCAGGAAGCGGTCCTCCCGCAGCGCCGCGTGTATCTCCGCCACCCAGGTGGTCTCGCGGCGCTTCTCCAGCACCTTGCGCGAATCGCTGAACAGTTTTACCCGGTTGCGCCCCTGGTCCCGCGCCGCACAGCAGGCGTCGTTGGCCGAAGCGAGCAGCTGGCTCGCCGGCGGCGCGTGGCGGTCCGCGGTGACGGCGCCGATGGAGACCGCGACGCGGCTCTCGTTCCCCTCCCAGCAAAAGACAAAATCTTTCACCGCTTCGCGCAGGCGGGTCACCACGCGCCGCGCCTCCTCCACGGTGCAGTCGCGCAACAGTACCGCGAACTCGTCGCTGCCCACCCGCGCGAACAGGTCCCGGGCAGACAGGCAACGCTGCAGCAACTGCACAAGCTGCACCAGCAACTGGTCACCGGCCCGGTAGCCGAGGGTGTCGTTGACCACCTTGAACTGGTAGACGTCCAGGTACAGCAGCACATGGTGTCGGCGCTTGTCGACACAGGCCGACAGGGTGTTCTGCAGCTCGCTTTCGAAGTACTGGCGGTTGGGCAGGCGGGTGAGGCTGTCGTGGCTGGTCTGCCAACTGAGCCGGGAGGAGATACGGCGGGCGGTCGAGGTATCCCGCAACAGCACCACAAAATTGTTCAGGGCGGCGCCCTCGCGCACCGCGATCACCTGCACCGCGATATCCCGCAACCGTTCGTCACCGCGCTGGCGGATGCCGGCATTGAACTCGCGCACAGCGGGCAACTCGACACCCTCTCCCACCACCGGCAACAGCGGCGGCAGGGGCGCGCCGTTGCGATCGCAGAGTGACAGGTTGTCGTCGAGGAACTGCCCGGGCTGGGGGCCGACCAGGTCCCCGGTGAGTTCACTCACCAGGGGGTTGCAGTAAGTCACCCGGCCGCGGGCATCGGTGACGACAACGCCGTCGGCGACTTCACCCAGGGCGACTTCCGCCGCCCGCAGGCTGAGCTCCTCGGCGGGCATCAGCCCGTCCTCGACCTGCGCCAGCAGGCCGAGATACTCGACGGATTTCGGATCGTACTCAGTCAAGGCTGCAAACTCGCGTGTCGCCACCGGGTCGGAAGATCGAAAGCGCGGGCAGTCTCCAGGCCTGCGCCAACGATTAAATTGCCGATTCAGCGGTTGTCACGCAAGAAGTTTTTCAGTTTCTCGTCCTCGAAGGCGCGCTGCAGCGTCGCGCTGAGCAGGCCGTTGATGCGGGTTTCCACTTCTCCGCGGTCGGGCTTGATCAGGCTGCGGTCCTTGCCGCTGGAGCGGTAGTTGCCGTAGTAGGTGGCGCCGCCGATTTTCACTTCCAGCTGTATCTCGGCCTCGGTGTCGACCTTGCTGGTGTAGATTTTGTCCGGGCTGTCGTAGCGCAACCCGGTGAGGTTGGCGATCACCTGTACGTCCGCCGCCGATTCGACCGGGCGGAAATTCCAGCCGGCGAAACCGTCGGCCAGTGTCTGCGCCACGGCATTTTCCACATTGTTGGCGAGTTGCACCTGGTCGTCGCTGGCGTAGACACCGCCGAGGGAGCCGAGCCCGCCGCCGGGCAGTTTGTTGACGCCGCGCACGCGGACCGTGCGGCCGGCACCGAGATCCTCCGGCGCCACCTCCACCTGCGGATGCACCTGGATCTGTATCGGGCTGTGGGCGCAGGCGGTCAACACGCAGGCGCCGAGCAACAGCAGCAGTTTTTTCATCGAATTTTCCCCCGATCAATTCGGCAATTTTTCTCCGGCACCTTGGTGGGCGCGCGGTGGTAAAAGTTCAGCGTTCAACCGTGATGATGGTCCCGCTCCGTGTCCGTCCGCAGGCTGCGCACCGGTACTTCGACATCGACGGCGTCACCGCCGGCAAAATGCAGCCGCAGCGGCAGGGTGTCACCGGCGCGCAGCTTCAGGCCGCTCAGCATCAGGTGCACGCCCCCCGGCGCCATCTGTACCTCGCCGCCGGCGGGCACCGCCAGCCCCGCCAGCGGGCGCATGCGGCTGACGCCATCTCGCTCTTCGCTGGTATGCAGGTCCGCCGACGCATCCACCCGCCCCGGAATCTCCACCCGCAGCAGTCGACGCTCCTCATCCGCGTCATTGTGCAGCGACAGGTAGGCGGCAGCCATGGCCGCCCCCGGCAAAGTCTCGCGGGCGTAACCGTCGATGCGCAGCGACGCCTCATTTGCGGCGGCGGAGGCCACCAACATCAGGGTCGCCAGCAGGCTGTAAAATCGTCTCATGCCAGTATCCTTTTATCACTCTCAAGTTCCGGGGCCCGGGATCGCTGTCGGTGGCACAAACCAGAACAGCTTCCTCTGAAACCGGGCCTTTATTCCTGCGCCTGAAGAATCAGTTGCGGCGGACTGCCGACGCGGATATTGGCCCGCACCCGGTAGCCGCTCACCGCTTCCCGCAACTGGCGATAGATCCAGCGACCCTCGGCATCGCTGCGGGCGACGATCAGCACCCGCAGATTGTCGCGCTGGATGCGTCGCGCCGTGTCCTGCAGCAGTTCAGTCGCGGCATCGGACCTGGCCGACAGGGCACCGGTCGGCAGCGCCACCCGCTCGCCCTCCGGCAGCTTCACCGAGGCGCGGCTGCGCTCGCTGGCCAACTGCGCGCGGACCTCGCCCACCAGCGCATTGCCCGGCGCCAGCTCCTCGGCGCGGTTGAGCAGACTGTTCACCCGAGCGAAAGAGCGGCGGCGCAGCGCATCCCGGGCGCGCCCCACCAGCTCGATGACGATGGTCTGGATACCGCTGGCGGCGCGGCTGTTGCCCGGGTCCAGCTGCTTGACCCGCAAGTAGTAGTCGTAGGCGCTGGCACCGGCGGGCCGGATCAGGTGGCCCTCCCGCTGGGCCGCGTCGGCACGCTGCAGAAAGAAGGCCACATTGCGCTGGCGGATTTCCTCGGGCGAGGGGCCCGCGGGCTCCTCCGGCTCCGGCAACGGCACCGCCCGCGGCGCCGGCACCGGCGGCGCGGAGACACAGCCGCCCAGCCACAGGGCGGCGAACAAACAGATCCAACGGCTGCAGGAAGTGCTCATCGGCGACAAACCCCGTCTCCCACTGTTGTTTTTTTGCACCGCGGCGCCGGCTATACTGCCTGCGCTGCGGCGGTTGCTGAACTGCCGCTGACACCGGCAGTAAGACGACTGACTATAAAGAATTTTTACTCCCATGGCTGTGATGACCGACATTTTCCACAAGAATTTCCTCACACTCCTGACAACACTGTTGCTGCCGGCCTCCCTGCTGCTGTCGGCCCCCGCTGCGGCACAGAGCCCGTTCGGCAGCGAGTCCCCGCCCGCGGTGCAGGACGACGACTTCCTGCCGGTGGACGAGGCCTACCAGCAGGACTTCCTGTTCAGCGCGGGCGGCATCAGCGCCATCTTCCAGATAGCCCCGGAGTACTACCTCTACCGCGACAAACTGGCCCTCTACCGCATCGACGGCGCGGAGAAAACCGAACTGCCCCTGACCCTGCCCGACGGCGAGGTCATCTGGGACGACTATTTCGAGAAGGAAACCGAAGTCTACCGGCTGCAACTGGAGATACCGGTGGCGGTGAAAACAGACGCGCCGCTGGAGCTAGAGGTGCACTACCAGGGCTGCGCCGACGCCGGCCTCTGCTACCCGCCCCAGGTGCGCCGCTTCGGGCTGGATCCCTCCAGCGGCCAGGTCACCCCGCTGGACGGGCCCGGTGGCGCCCAGCCCTCCCCCGGCTCCGGCGGTGCCGCCGGCGGCAGCGATATGGCCCTGCCCGCCGCGCTGCTGCTGGCCTTTCTCGGCGGGGTGCTGCTCAACCTGATGCCCTGTGTCTTCCCGGTGCTGTCGATCAAGGCCCTGGCCATCGGCCAGGGCGCCAGCGCCGGCCGGCGCCGCGCCCACGGCTGGGCCTACAGTGCCGGCGTGGTGCTGAGCTTCGTGCTGATAGCCGCGCTGATGCTGGCATTGCGCGCTGGCGGCGAGGCGGTGGGCTGGGGCTTCCAACTGCAGTCGCCGATCCTGGTGGCAGCGCTGGTCTACCTGTTTTTCGCCATGGGCCTGAGCCTGTCCGGCGTGACCGAACTGGGCGGCAGCCTGATGGGCGCCGGCCAGAGCCTCGGCTCAAGAGGGGGTCTGCGCGGCTCCGTCGCCACCGGCGCCCTGGCCACCGTTGTCGCCAGCCCCTGTACCGCGCCGCTGATGGGCTCCGCGCTCGGCTATGCGGTGACACAGCCGGCGGCCGTGGCGCTGATGGTATTCGCGGCGCTCGGCGCCGGTATGGCCGCGCCCTTCCTGCTGCTGACCTATATGCCGTCGCTGGCCGGGCGCCTGCCGCGCCCGGGCCCCTGGATGGACAGGCTGAAACAGTTGCTGGCCTTCCCCATGTACCTGACCGCGGTCTGGCTGCTGTGGGTGCTGGGTCGCCAGACCGGCAGCGACGGCGTGGCGCTGGTGCTGGCCGGCGCCGTTGCCATCGCCTTCGCCCTGTGGCTGTGGCCGCGGCCCGACTGGCACTGGGGCAAGGGCGGCGCAGCGCTGGCGGCGCTGGCCCTGGCCGCGCTGATACTGCCGCGGCTGGCACCGCTGCAGCAATCCGCCCAGGTCGCCGACAGCTACTGGCAACCCTATTCCCCCGAGCGCCTCGACAGCGGCCGCGGCGCGGGACAGCCGGTACTGGTCAACATGACCGCGGCCTGGTGCATCACCTGCCTCGCCAACGAGAAGGCGGTCCTGTCCAGCGACGAGATTGCCGACGCCGTGGACCAGCTCGATGTGATTGCGCTGAAAGGCGACTGGACCAACCAGGATCCGCAGATCAGCGAGCTGCTGGCCCGCTACGGCCGCACCAGCGTGCCCCTCTACCTGCTCTACCCCGCCGGTGGCGGCGAGGCACGCATCCTGCCGCAGGTGCTGACGCGGGACGGGCTCCTCGAGGCCCTGCAGGCCGCCGCCGCGGGCGGTCCCGCCACCGCGGCGAACGGCGCTGGCGCCAGTTTGCCTTTATAGCCAGACTTCCGGGCAAACAGGCCATCCCTCCCGACCATCTTGCGCCCAAGATCGCGGAAAACACCGTGAATTTCCGCTAACGTCAAGAAACCCGAAATCCGGCATGGACAAGGGGTCACTTTTGCGGCACACTCCAGCAAACTTCGGCCGAGAGGCCAAAAAACTCACGAAAGCCTGCAAGTTTGCCGACTTTCGCCAGATTTTTGTGACCGTTTCGCGCTTTTTCTTCAGAGCAAGCCATGGCGAACATTCTTCTGTTGCACGGGCCCAACCTCAACCTGCTCGGCAGCCGCGAGCCGGAAATATACGGCGCCACCACCCTGTCACAGATCGACGACGCCGCGCGCCGCCAGTGTGAGGCGGCCGGCCACCGACTGCAGACGCTGCAGAGCAACAGCGAAGCCGCGCTGATCGATCGCGTGCAGGCCGCCGCCGGCGACGATACCGATTTCATTGTGATCAACCCGGCCGCGTTCACCCATACCAGCGTGGCCCTGCGGGATGCCCTGGCAGCGGTAGCCATTCCCTTTATCGAGCTGCACCTGTCCAATCCCCACGCCCGCGAGGCGTTCCGCCACCGCTCCTATTTTTCCGATCTGGCCCGGGGTGTCGTCTGCGGCTTCGGCGCGCACAGCTACACCCTGGCCATCGATGCCGCCATACACCAGTTGCGTGTGGCGCCATCTCCCCATTGAACGACCAGAACTGCCCATAAAGAGAGCGAAGTACTATGGATATCCGCAAGATTAAAAAACTGATTGAGCTGCTCGAAGAATCGGATATCGGCGAGCTGGAAATCAAGGAAGGCGAAGAGTCCGTGCGTATCAGCCGCGGCAGCAACGGCGCCGGCCAGGCTCCGGCGCCGATGATGGCCGCGCCGATGCAGGCGCCCGCCCCCGCTCCGGCGCC
>NZ_JAPIVK010000048.1 GCF_026183675.1 Microbulbifer halophilus | reverse complement strand
GGGCGGCCGCCGCGGGATACCACCGCGCCGACCCGCTGCGGCCGCTCGGCGGCGGCGATCAACGCCGCGGCTGCGCCGGTGCTGGAACCGAACAGGCCACAGCGGAGACCTTCGGTGGCCGACTCCTCCGCGGCCCAGTCCAGTGCCGCCGCCAGGCGGCCCGACAGCAGCGGTATATCGAAGCGGAATTCACGCGTGGCCTCGTCGACCCTGTGCTCGCGGGCGGTGAGCAGATCGAACAGCAGTGTGCCGAAGCCGGCATCGTTCAACTGTTCCGCCACCCGGTTGTTGCGCGGGCTGAAGCGGCTGCTGCCGCTGCCGTGGGCGAAGAGCACCAGCGAGGTGGCGTCCTCCGGCAGGGTCAGGAAACCCTCCAGTGGCCCGCCGTCGACATCCACCAGCACTTCGCGTCTATTCATTCCCCGCCCCCGGCAGCTCGTCCGCCTCGCGCATCATCTGGATCACCTGCTGGTCGGAAAGCTGGGAGAAATCCCGGTACCAGGCGCCGATGGCCCAGAAGGACTCCGGCGCCATCAGGCACTCGATCCTGTCGGCCAGGTCCTCGAAACGCTGCAGTGTCGACGGCGGCGCCACCGGCACTGCCAGCACCAGTTCCGCCGGCTTCTGCGCGCGCACCGCGCGGGCGGCGGCGGCCATGGTGGCGCCGGTGGCAATGCCGTCGTCCACCAGAATCACGCGGCGGTTTTCCAGTTTCGGCCAGGGCCTGTCGCCGCGGTAGCGCTGCGCGCGGCGTTCCAGCTCCGCCCGCTCGTCGCGCGCCACACGCTCGACCTCGTCGTCGTCGACGCCACTGCTGGCCAGCACTTCCTCGTTGAGCACCTGTCCGTGACCGGTGATCGCGCCCATCGCCAGCTCCCTGTGGCCCGGCACGCCCAGCTTGCGCACCAGCATCAGGTCCAGCGGGGCTTTCAATTTGCGCGCTACTTCCAGACCCAGGGGCACGCCGCCGCGGGGCAGCGCCAGCACCATCACATCGTCGCGGTCGGCGTAGTCGCCCAGGGATTCCGCCAGCCTGCGGCCGGCCTCGACACGGTTTTCGAAGGGCTCCATCGCGGTCTTGCCCTCGCGGATCGGAGGTGAGTGAGATGAATAAAACTAGACTAGCAAACAGACTTCTCCAGCCGACGCCGCCATGGATCAAATCGACGCCGACAGGCCGGATCTCGAGGAAAAGACCCGCTTCCTGCGCTCCCCGGAAAGCTACCCGGAGGGCACCGCATCCGTGCGCCCGGTGGAGACCCATATGGCGCGGGTCTTCCTGACCGACCGCCACGCCTACAAGATGAAAAAACCGGTGCGCACCCGCTACCTGGATTTCAGCAGCCTGGACAAGCGCTACGGCGTCTGCCGCGAGGAGCTGCGCCTGAACCGGCGCCTTACCGACGGCGTCTACCTGGACGTGGTACCGCTGCGACTGACGGCCGACGCACATCTCAATCTCGGTGAGCAGGGCACACCGGTGGAGTGGCTGGTAAAAATGCGCCGGCTGCCGCAGGGCGACTGCCTGGCGGAGCGGATCGGGGCGCTGTCCACCGCCGGGCTGCAGCCGCTGCTGGACCGGCTTCGCACCTTCTACCGGCAAGCGGAGGTGATACCGCTGACCGCGAACCAGTACCTGCAGCGGCTGCGCCGGCATACGGAAAGATGCCGCGACGATCTGCTGCTGCCGGAACTGCAACAGGACGGCGGTGAAATTCGGGCACTGGCGGCGTCGCTACTGAACTTTACCCGCCGCCACAGCGCACTGCTGGGCGAACGGGCGGAATCCGGACTGATCGTCGAGGGCCACGGCGACCTGCGCCCGGAACACTGCTTCCTGACCGAGCCGCCACAGGTGATCGACTGTCTCGAGTTCAACCGCGACCTGCGCTGGGTGGATCCGCTGGACGAACTCAGCTACCTGGCGCTGGAGTGCGAACTGCTGGGCCGGGAGGACCTGGCGGAGGCGATAGTGCGCAGTGGCCCCGGGGCGCCACCGGACTCCCTGTCGCCCTTCTACAAAGCCAGCCGCGCCTTCCTGCGCGCGCGGCTGGCGGCGACACACCTGCTGGACGGCCCCCGGTACAGAGAGAACGGGGAAGTGGACAAATGGCTGCGCAAGACGCGCACCTATCTAGACGCGGCCCGGCGCCACTGTCCGCGGTGACGGCACCATACTGCGGACAAAAAAATGCCCCGGACTTGGGGGAGTACCGGGGCAAACATCTGACTTCCTTGGGGGATGATGACGCATTCCAACGATCTTGCTTACTTAGAGACACCGCTGGCGCCCCGGTTCCCCGGGAAAGGTTAAAAAGTGTTAAAAGTTGACCCGGATCGCGAGATTGTCGCCGGCTTCCTCCACAGGTAGCGCGAGACGTGGATTCACCCGTCTTCGGGAAAGGCTGCACACTCCCTGCGGGCGCGCCAGGCAAACCCGACCAGGTAGACGGCGGCGGTGATCAGCGCCCACAGCAGCCCGTGAGTGAACGCCAGCTCCGGCGGCCGGCCGCGCAGCAGCTGGCCGCCGGTGATGAAGGCCAGGGCCAGCAGGTAGGCGAGTGCGAAGCGGCGGAGCCAATACCCGGTTTTCATCGTGTTTTCCTCCTTGAAACATGAATTTTTAAAATCGGGTGCAGTTACGACTGGCGGGCCCACTAGGATCCCGGCATTTCAGTGGGCCTCATCCCAATTATGCCCCTGCCCCACATCCACAATCAGCGGTACGTCCAGCTCCGCCGCGCCCTGCATCAGGCCGGTGATACCCTCGGTGACTTTTTTCACCTCCTTCTCCGGCACCTCCAATACCAGTTCGTCGTGCACCTGCATGATCAGTTTGGTGGCGAGGCCCTGTTCTGCGAGCCAGGTGTCCACGGTGATCATGGCGCGCTTGATGATGTCGGCGGCGCTGCCCTGCATGGGGGCGTTGATGGCGGTGCGCTCGGCGGCCTGGCGCTGCATGCCGTTGCGGGAATTGATCTCCGGCAGGTAGAGGCGGCGGCCGAACAGGGTTTCCACGTAACCATTTTCCGACGCCTGCTTGCGGGTGTTGTCCATATAGGCGCGCACGCCCGGGTAGCGCTCGAAATAGAGATCCACATATTTCTGCGCATCGGCGCGGGGAATCCCCAGTTGTTTTGCCAGGCCGAAGGCGGACATGCCGTAGATGAGCCCGAAGTTGATGGCCTTGGCGCGGCGGCGCTGTTCGTCGCTGACCTCGTCCGGTTTTTCGCCGAACACCTCGGCGGCGGTGGCGCGGTGGATATCCTCACCGCGGGCGAAGGCATCCACCAGGCCCTTGTCGCCGGACAGGTGCGCCATGATGCGCAGCTCGATCTGCGAATAGTCCGCGGCGATGATCACGCTACCTTCCGGCGCCACGAAGGCCTGGCGGATACGGCGGCCCTCTTCGCTGCGGATGGGGATATTCTGCAGATTGGGGTCGCTGGAAGACAGGCGACCGGTGGCGGCCACCGCCTGGTGGTAGGAGGTGTGCACGCGGCCACTGGCCGGGTCGATCATCTGCGGCAGCTTGTCGGTGTAGGTGTTTTTCAGCTTGGCCAGGCCGCGGTACTGCATGATCAGCGCCGGCAGTTCGTGGGACAACGCCAGCTCCTGCAGCACCGGTTCGGCGGTGGATGGCGCCCCTTTGGGGGTTTTCTTGATCACCGGGATCTGGAGCTTGTCGAACAGGATGGCGCCCAGTTGCTTGGTGGAGCCGAGGTTGAATTCCTCGCCAGCTTCGTCGAAGGCCTTCTGCTCCACGGCGCGCATCTTCTGTTCCAGCTCGCCGCTCTGCCCGGCGAGCATCTGCGCATCCAGGTAGGTGCCGTTGCGTTCCATGTGAATCAGCACCGGCAGCAGCGGCATCTCGATTTCTTCCAGCACTTTCACCAGCGGCGGGATCTGCTCCAGGCGGCCGGACAGCTCGCGGTGCAGGCGCAGGGTGATATCGGCATCCTCGGCGGCGTAGGGGCCGGCCTTGTCCACTTCGATCTGGTTGAAGGTGAGCTGCTTGACGCCCTTGCCGGCAATATCCTCGAAGTGCACCGTCTTCTCGCCCAGGTACTTGAGTGCCAGGCTGTCCATATCGTGGCGGCTGGCGGTGCTGTCGAGCACATAAGATTCCAGCATGGTGTCCCGCTCGATGCCCCGCAGCTCGATATCGTAATTCGCGAGGATATGGCTGTCGTACTTGAGGTTCTGGCCGACTTTTTTCTGTGCCGGATCCTCGAGGATGGGCTTCAGTTTCGCCAGCACTTCGTCGAACGGCAGTTGTTCCGGCGCGCCCATATAGTCGTGCGCCAGCGGCACATAGGCGGCCCTGTAGGGCTCCACGGCAAACGACAGCCCCACGAGTTTCGCCTGCATATAGCTGAGGCTGGTGGTCTCGGTGTCGAAGGCGAAGATTTCCGAGTCTTTCAGTTTTTCCAGCCAGGCATCGAATTCGGCCATATCGGTGACGACTGCGTACTCGCGCTCCACCGCCTCGGCCATGGCCTCGTCGGCCTCTTCGCCGGACAGCTCCTCCAGCCAACTGCGGAACTCCAGTTCGCCGAACAGCTCGATCAGCCTGTCCCGCTGCGGCGCCCCGTTGTGGAGATCCTGTGGATGAATCGGCATTTCCACATCGGTCTTGATGGTGGCCAGCTTGTAGGACAGCTCGGCCGCCTCGCGGTGCTCGGCCATCTTCTTGCCCAGTGTCCTGGCGCCGCGGAAGCCCAGCGGCGCGATGGCGTCCAGGTCCGCGTAGATGGTATCCAGGCCCCCGAGGTTCTGCAGCAGCGCGAGAGCGGTCTTCTGGCCGACGCCGGGTACACCCGGGATGTTGTCGGACTTGTCGCCCATCAGGGCGAGGAAATCGATGATCAGCTCCGGACCCACGCCGAATTTCTCCACCACGCCCTCGCTGTCCATCTCGGTATTGGACATGGTGTTGACCAGGGTGATACCCGGGCGCACCAGTTGCGCCATGTCCTTGTCGCCGGTGGAGATGATCACTTCCTGCCCCTTACGCTGGGCCTCCAGTGCCAGGGTGCCGATGACGTCGTCTGCCTCGACACCCTCGACCACCAACCGCGGCAGGCCCATGGCGTCGACGATATCGTGAATCGGCTGTATCTGCTCGCGCAGCTCGTCCGGCATCGGCGGCCGGTGGGATTTGTAATCGGCGAACAACTCGTCGCGGAAGGTCTTGCCCTTGGCGTCGAAAACCACGGTCACGGTGCTGTCCGGGTGCTCCTTCAGATGGCGGCGCAGCATGCTGATGACGCCGCGCACCGCGCCGGTGGGTTTGCCGCTGCTGGTGCTCAGCGGCGGCAGGGCGTGGAAGGCGCGGTAGAGGTAGGAGGAGCCATCCACCAGGATCAGTGGCGCGGCATCGGACTTCTTCTTGGTCATAGAATCTCGGGTCTGGTGTTCGAATGGGTTGGCGCCGCGGCGGCGAAAGCGCCGGCGGCGGGACAATCAGGGCCATAGCATAACCGCCCCGGCGGCTTTTTTCTGGAGGCGGAATCCCGCTCTGCGGCCGGCGTCAGTCGGCCCCGGCCGCGCGGTCCGGCACCCAGGCCAGGCAGCGGCGGGCGTCGGCCAGCAGTTGTTGCTGCAGGTCCCGGTAGCCGGCATCCGCCGCCAGGTCCGTCGCCAGCGGATCCAGCGGTGCGTAGCGCAGGCCCAGGTTCTGCGCCGTGCGACGGTCGCGGTCGTTTGCCGGCGCCTCGCCAAACAGGCAGCCGTCCCCGGCGCCCTGCAGTTCCAGCAGTGTCCTGGCACCGCGCTGGCTTTGGCCGCTGTCGCTGAGCGCGCGGGTGTCGATGCCCGCCGGGCCGAAGAAGTGGCCATAAGCATCGTGGGTGACCACGATCGGCACCTCCCGGTAGGCCCAGAGCGCGCGGTTCTGCACCTTCTGCAGATTGGCCATGGCGCGGGAGAAATTCCGCGCCCGCTGGCGGTAGGTGTCCGCCCGCTGCGGCTGCAGTTCCGCCAGCCGTTCGGCGATATGCGCGGCCATCACCGCGGCGTTGCGCGGGCGCAGCCACAGGTGCGGGTCGTCCGCGGACGCGCCCCCGTATTCGTAACCGCCGGCGTCCAGCAGCTGCAACTGTCGTTCGGCCGGCAGCAGCGCCATCTGTTTTGCCAGCACGCCCTCCAACTGCGGCCCCAGCCAGATTGCCAGGCGCGCGCGCTCCAGCGCCGCGCGGTCGGAAACCGTGGGCGCGTAGTGGTGCGGATCGTCGCCGCGCACCAGTACCCGCACCGGCGTTTCCGGATCGACAATCTCGCGCGCAATCAGCGCCAGCGGGCGCACGCTGACCACCAGCTCGCTGGAGGTATCCGGCGCCGGGCGTCCGCAGGCGGCGAGAATCACGGCGGCGACGGAGAGCGTGAACAGGGAAAACGGGAACTGCGGGAATTTCATCGACATCCAGAAGTGTATGGGTAAAACCTGTGCCCACCCATTTGCGGGCGGAGACGATATAATCACACCCGGTCGCGGCCCGCCAGCCCCCAGTCACGACACAGCCGACTTGCGGAGGCGCGGGCCCTACATTCTTCCACGCATTCGCGGAGCGTCCCCCTGAGTCAAACCGAACCACTGATTACAGCCGACAACCTGGGGCTGGAGGTCGCCGGCCGGCGGCTGTTGCAGAAGATCACCCTGGAGCTGCACGCCGGCGAAATCGTCACCGTGATCGGCCCCAACGGTGCCGGCAAGACCACGCTGCTGCGCCTGCTGCTGGGACTGACGCGGCCCACCAGCGGCACCGTCAGGCGCCGCCCGGGGCTGCGCCTGGGCTATATGCCGCAGCGGCTGCAGATAGATCCGTCCATGCCCATGTCGGTGGCGCGTTTTCTGCAATTGGGACAAAAGAGGGAAAAGGGCGAGTCGCGGGTGCGGGAGGCCGAGACGATGGCGGCGCTGGAGCGCGTCGGCGTCGCGCCGCTGGCGGACGCCAGTCTCGCCGAGCTGTCCGGCGGCGAAATGCAGCGGGTGCTGCTGGCCCGCGCCACGTCGCGCAGGCCGCACCTGCTGGTGCTGGACGAACCCACCCAGGGGGTGGACGTGGGCGGCCAGGGCGAAGTCTACCGGCTGATCGCGACACTGCGCGACGAGCTGGGCTGCGGCGTGCTGCTGGTCTCCCACGACCTGCACCTGGTGATGGCCGCCACCGACCAGGTGCTGTGCATCAACCAGCATATCTGCTGCCACGGCGCGCCGGAGCAGGTGAGCCGCGACCCGGCCTACCTGGAACTGTTCGGCGACAAGGTGGCACCCTACACCCACCAGCACAATCACGAGCACGATCTCAGCGGCGGGATACTGCCCGGCGACGCCTGTGATCACGGTCATTCCCACAAGCGGGAGGGCCGCTAAGTGACGCAATTCAGCGAACTCCTGCAGAGCCAGTTTCTCTGGTACGCGCTGGCCGCCGGCCTGCTGGTGGCACTGGTCAGCGGACCGCTGGGCTGCTTCGCGGTCTGGCGGCGCATGGCCTATTTCGGCGATACCCTGGCCCACTCGGCGCTGCTGGGCGTGACGCTGGGCTTTATCGTGCAGCTGAACACCACCATCGCCGTCGGCGCCACCTGTTGTCTGCTGGCGATACTGCTGGTGTACCTGCAGCGCCGGCAGAAACTGTCGGTGGATACCCTGCTGGGGATCCTGTCCCACTCGATGCTGGCGCTGGGTATCGTCACCGTGAGCCTGTTCGAGATCAACGTGGATCTGCTGTCGCTACTGCTTGGCGACCTGCTGGCGGTGGGCGGCCGCGACCTGCTGCTGATGGCCGCGGCGGCGGCGCTGATTGCCGGGTTACTGTACTGGCTGTGGGAAAAGCTGCTCGCCTTCACCCTGCACGAGGAGCTGGCCGCGGTGGAGGGGGTACCGGTGGAAAAAATCCGCCTGGCGCTGATGCTGATGCTGGCGCTGCTGATCGCCATCGCCATGAAGGTGGTGGGTGTGCTGTTGATTACTGCCCTGTTGATTATCCCCGCCGCGTCCGCGCGCAGACTGTCACAGACACCGGAGCGCATGGCGCTGCTCGCTTCCGCCATCGGCTGCGCCGCCGTGGTGCTGGGACTGCTGGCGTCGATTCTGTGGGATACGCCGGCGGGGCCGTCGATCGTGCTGGCGGCGGCGCTGGTTTTTCTGCTCTCGCAGTTTTACCGGAAAAGGGCGGCCTGAAGCGCCGCCTTTACCAACCCTTCTGTATATCCGCCTCTCCAGCGAGCCCGTCGGATTCAAAATAAATCTGCGACCGTCGGCGCCCGCCGTGCGCGACACCCGTCACCGCTTCAACCGAATATCTCACCACTCATCGCACGTCGATTGCCGGTCTTTTATGCCGTTGCTAGTGTTGATTGCGACCGATAAATGGTCGTTTATCAATAATCAAAATAAATGGAAGATCGACAATTATGGATAAGCAATTCTTTCACCGTAACGCACTGACTGTGGCCATACTGAGTGCGGTCGCAGGGGCATCACACCATTCATTCGCACAGCAGGATCCGGCTATGGAGGAAGTCGCCGTAGTCGGTTCGCGCATTTCCCGCAACGCCGAGTTTGAAACCGCCACACCGATTCAGGTAATGGATCGCGAGGCAATCGAGAAGTCCGGCTATACCAACCTGCAGCAGATGTTCGAAAAAAATCCGGCAGCGGGCAATGGCACCTTTTCCACCCGGGGCAACAACCAGGATTCCACCGCCAACGGCGCGGCCGCGGTCAGCCTGCGCGGCATGGGCGCCGATGCCACGCTGGTACTGGTGAACGGACGGCGCGTTGCCATCAGCGCCTTTGCCGAGAGCATCACCACCAATTTTGTCGACATCAATACCATTCCACTGGCGGCCATCGAGCGTGTGGAAGTGTTGAAAGACGGCGCTTCGGCCATTTACGGCTCCGATGCCGTCGCCGGTGTGGTGAACCTAGTACTACGCGAGGATTTCGAGGGAGCCGAGGTCTCCGTGGATTACGGCGGCGCCGATGGTTACGACGAGCAGTCGACGTCGGCCATCTGGGGCGTCAACGGCGACGATTCCAATTTCACCGTGATTTTCGATCACCGCACCAACAGCACCCTGAGCAGCACCGAGCGCCCCGGCCTGGATACCGCCAATCAATCTCCCCGCGGCGGCATGGATTTCCGATCCTCGCGCGGCTATCCGGGCAGCTTTACCGTCGACGGCGAGATCCAGCCGGACCCGGATTGTCCTCCCGCGCAGGTCGCCGATACCGTCTGCGTCTACGACTACGGTCCCTGGACGCTACTGACACCCGAGTCGGAGCGCACCGGGGTGATGATGCTCGGCAATACACAACTCACCGACAGCGTCGAGTTCTTTACCGAGGTGGCATTCCAGCACAACACCTCCGTCGCCCAGGGCGCGCCCACGCCACTGGACGGCGATGCCGGGCTGACGGTCCCGGAGGGCCACCCGCAGAATCCCTTTGCCGGCAACGGCGACCTGGAAATCTACCGCTACCGCACCGTCGATGCCGGCGCGCGGCAGTGGGATATCGAGACCGACAATCTGCGCGGCGTCTTCGGTCTGCGCGGTCATATCTCCGACTGGAACTGGGAGGCCTCGGTACAGCGCTCCCGCAGTGAATCCACCCAGACCGGCGACCGCAGCCAGGGCTGGGTGCGCACGGACCTGTTGCAGCGGGAGATCGACGCCGGCCGTTACAATCCGTTCGGAGGTGTGCAGAACCCGCAGTCGGTCATCGATGCGATCACCACCAGCCTGGTACGCCAGGGTAAGTCCCAGTTGACCAGCGCCAACTTCACCGTCGACGGCAACCTGTTCGACACCCGTTACGGGGGCGTCGCCATGGCGGCCGGTATCGAGCACCGCGAGGAGGAGGCTTCGGATATTCCGGACGACCAGTTCCAGCGCGGCCTGATCTTCGGCACCGAGTCGGTATCCGCACAGGCGAGCCGGGATATCAGCTCGGCGTTCGTGGAATTCGCCGTGCCGCTGCCGGCCAATCTCGACCTGACCCTGGCCGGGCGCTACGACGATTACAGCGATTTCGGTTCCACTGCCAACCCGATGCTCAACCTGCTCTGGACGGCCAACGATATGCTGTCCCTGCGCGCTTCCTGGGGCACCGGTTTCCGCGCGCCGTCGCTGGCACAGATCGGCCTGGGGCCGTCCGAGGAGTCCATCTTCTTTGAGGACACTTACGGCTGCGACGTCAATCCCAGCTACTGCGCCAGCACCGATTACAATATCGTTTTTTCGGGCAACCCGGACCTGGAGCCGGAGGAATCCGAATCCTTCAATATCGGCGCCGTGCTGGAACCGGTGGACGCCCTGCGTCTGTCCCTGGATTACTGGAGCATCACCCAGGACGGCAAGATCGACGAGGTACCGTTCGGCTATCTCTACCGGCTCAACTGCAACGATCAGGATAGCGACGTCTGCAACCGCGCCGATCCCCTGCCGGGCGAATCCCTCGGCGCGCTGCAGTCCGTCGACAGCGGTTTCGTCAATATCGGTGAGCAGACGGTTTCCGGGGTGGACCTGAGCCTGGTCTATTCCGGCCTGCCACTGGCGGGCGGTGACCTGGGGCTGCGGCTCGACTACAGCCATCTGGCGGAGTTCGAACGGGTGGAGCTGGATTCCTCCGGCGAGAATTTCCTGACGCGGGACCTGGCGGGCGAGTACGAGTATCCGCAGCACCGCTGGGCCGCCTCCGCCGACTGGGCGCGGGAGAATTTTGCCCTTACCCTGGGGTTGAACTATATCGGCGAGTTCGAGGATACGCCGGATATCGACTTCGACGGCACCCTCGATTACGACAGCAATAAATCCCGCACCGTGGACAATTTCCTGACGCTGAACCTGCAGGCGCGCTATACCGGCTTCGAAAACCTGATGCTCAGCCTCGGGGCCGACAATGCGCTCGATGAAGAGCCGCCTTTCGCCATCGGCGACGGCAATTCGGACCTGTACGGCTATGTTTCCAGCCAGCACGATCCGCGCGGGCGCTTCGTCTACGGCAGAATGGTTTACAGTTTCTAGTGGTTGAAAAGGAGAGCCTCGGCTCTCCTTTTCATCTGGCAATTTATCGAAACGGCTTTTCCCGATTAACTCCCCGGCAGCCTATCAATTGCCGGATTCACCAAGCCATACACCCGCTGAATTCCCTCACGCAGCAGCGCTCCACCACTATCGGAAAACGTGGCTCCAAGCAGAGCGCCGTTCAACACGACCGTGCACCAGAAAAGCCGCCGGAATGTGACTTTCGAAGTCTTGTGGTTGAAAGCCTGCTGGGCCAGTATCGCCCCCGGCCAGCCGCCGGCGAGTGACAACAGATGCAGTGTTCTCTCACTGATGCGGCGCCAGTCGCGCACTGCGCAGAGCTTGTCCCAGCCGTAGAAAAGCGCGGTCAATGCACTGATTCCGGCGATCCAGTAGATAACCTCCAGTGGATAGAACCAGTAGCGTACTGCCAGCCACAGCGTCGCCACCAGCGCCACCGGCAGAATAATCGCAAAACGGAAACGACGGCCTTTGATCAATTCTCTGTTGCGCTTTTACCAGGGTCGTTTGTTCGCAACCGACGGTATCGCCTGTTCCCGTTTCAGCCGTTAAAGGTCGCCCGCATGGAGCGATAGGTGAGTTTCATCTTGGCCGGGTCCAGGGGCGCCTTGAAGAAGGCGTGGTAGTGGCCGCGCGGATTGATCAGCACCACCTGTGAGCCGTGGTCGACGGTGTATTCTCCGTCTTCCAGCGGCACCTTGTTGAAAGGCACGTTCAACTGGTTGGCAAAACGCTTGAGGTCCAGGAACTCGCCGGTGACGCCGCGAAAATCCGCATTGAAGTAGCGCACGTAATCGCGCAGTTTTTCCGGGGTATCGCGCTTCGGGTCCACAGACACCAGCAGGATATCGGTATTCGCCTGTGTCTCCGGATCCAGGGTCTGGTAAAAGCTGTCCAGGGTGGACAGGGTGGTAGGGCAGATATCCGGACAGTTGGTGAAACCGAAAAATACCAGCGTCCAGTCGCCGGCCAGGTTTTCCGTCTGGAAAACGTCGCCGCTGTCGGCGAGCAGCTCGAAGTTGTCGAGGATGCGCGGGCGCTCGAGCTGTATCGCGCCGTTCAGGCGCAGTTCCGAATCGCTGATCACCCGCGGTTGGCCGAGCTTGTGCAGAAAGCCGGCCAGTACCGCGAACATGAACAGAACCAGCACCGCGACCGTGATCAGGATACCGCGTTTCTGTTCCGGGGTTTTCTCTGTGTTTTGTTCGGCAGTCATCAATTACACCGCAATCAGGTAGTGGTCGAGTAACATGATGCAGAAGAGTGCCATCAGGTAGATGATGGAGTATTTGAAAGTCTCCATGCCCGCATCCGGATTTTTGCCCCGCAGCATTTCCACCGCCCAGTAGATGAAACCGAGGCCCAGCACCACGGCGCCCAGCAGGTAGAGCCAGCCGAGCATGGCGGTGGCGAACGGCAGCAGGCTGACGGCGAACAGCACGAAGGTGTAGAGCAGGATATGCAGTTTTGTGTAGGCGATACCGTGGGTCACCGGCAGCATGGGAATATCCACCTTGGCGTACTCGTCGCGGCGGTGCACTGCCAGCGCCCAGAAGTGCGGCGGCGTCCAGGCAAAGATGATCAGCACCAGCAGCAGGCCGTGGCCGTGCAGTTCACCGCTCACCGCCGTCCAGCCCAACAGCGGCGGCGCGGCGCCGGCGAGGCCACCGATAACGATATTCTGCGGCGTGGCGCGTTTCAGGAACATGGTGTAGACGACCGCGTAGCCGAGCAGCGAGAAGAGTGTCAACCAGGCGGTCAGCGCATTGACGAATGCCAGCAGGATACCCATGCCGGCCGCGCCGAGCGCCAGCGCGAACAGGATGGCCTTTTGCGGTTCCACCCGACCGCGGGCCACCGGGCGATTGCTGGTACGCGCCATCCGCAGGTCAATATGCCGATCCACCAGATGATTGACCGTGGCGGCACTGCCGGCGCAGAGCGCAATGCCCAGGTTACCCAGGACCAGGATATCCACCGGCACCATGCCTGGTACCGCCAGCAGCATGCCGATCACCGAGGTGAGGATCATCAGCATCACCACCCGCGGCTTGGTCAGCTCGTAGTAGTCGCGCCAGCTCGCTGCGCTGAGGACGGCGGTTTGTGTGGTCATGGCTGCACCTCGTTATTATCTTTTCGTCTCGCGCAGCAGTGTACGCAGACGCTTTGCAATTTCCGGTGTTCAAACGGCTCTCAGCCGTCCAGACAACACCGGCTTTACAGTGCTCCAGCCAGAGCCGAGTCGTCCGGGTTCGGTTTCCCCAGCCCCCCATCTCCGGTTGTCGCCGACGGCTGCGCCGTCTGGATGCGGTAGCAGAATGTCAGCAGGCCCAGCAGCAGCAGCGCGGCGCCGGCGTTGTGGGCCACGGCGATCGGCAGCGGCAGGAACATCACCACATTGGCGATACCCAGGCCTACCTGCAGCGCCAGTACGGCCGCCAGGCCCAGCGCCCAGCGCCGCGAACCGGCGCGCCAGGCGAGCGCCGCCAGCGCCAGTACCAGCGTAGTCACCAGCAGCGCGCCCAGGCGATGGGCGATATGGATGGCGGTGCGCGCCTCGCTCTCCAGTGCGCCGCCGAGATAGTTCGGCCCGATCTGCTGGGCGATATTGAACCCCTGGCGAAAGTCCGCCTGCGGCCACCATTCGCCGTGACAGGTGGGGAAATCCGCGCAGGCCAGTGCCGCGTAATTGGAGCTGGTCCATCCGCCCAGGGCGATCTGCAGTATCACGGCGGCCACCGCCGCGAAGGCCAGCGGGCGAAGTTTCTGCAGAAGGCGGTATTCGTGCGCGGGAATAAAACGTCCGCGGTTGCGCAGACGTTCCACCATCAGCCACAGCATCGACAGGGTCGCCATGCCGCCCAGCAGGTGGGCGGTCACCACCTGCGGCCAGAGTTTCAGGGTCACGGTCCACATGCCGAAGGCGGCCTGCAGAACGATGAGGGCCAGCAGTAGATGCGTCTGTGTGAAAGCGCGGTGGCCGCGGCGGCGCCAGGCGAGTACCGTCAGGCCGCCCACCAGCAGCAGCAGCAGGCCGGCGAAATAGCGATGGACCATTTCCGGCCAGGTCTTGTCGGTCTCCACCGGTGTCTGGGGGAAGGCCCCATTGGCGGTCCGGATCTCGTGCTCCTCCGACGGCCAGGTGAGGTGGCCGTAACAGCCCGGCCAGTCCGGGCAGCCGAGGCCCGCATCCGCCAGGCGGGTAAAAGCCCCCAGCACCACCACCACCACCGCCAGCACGGAACCGGCCAGCGCCAGGCGCAGGCGCCAGTCGGTGTGGGCGCCGCGATCCCGGGAATCGAAGGCGGGGTTGTGCAATTCTCTCTCCATATCACTGCTCATAGGAGTACTTCAGAAGACGCTTGATATCCTTGAGGAGCTGGTTGCCGCTGTGATCGTTGTCGTAGGCCATCATGGCAAAGCCGCGCTGGTCCACCAGCAGTGCCCGCGGGCCCTCGGTGTTTGCGGTGACCGTCTGTCGCTGCAGCCGCTGCAGGCTCTGCGCGTCCAGCCGCACCAGGCGCAGGCGGGGATGCTGCTTGTGCAACGCTTCGCGGCGCGTTTCGGAAAGCGGCGCCGTGCCCACCAGCATCCGCTCGACGCGACCGGCCCTCTTGCCCAGGCGGATATGCACCTGGCGGCTGGTGTAGAGCAACTCTTCACAGGCATCGCCGCAGTGCTCGCCGGGAACGATCAGGTAGCGCCATTTGCCTTCCTGTTCCGTCAGGTTCACCGGGCCTTGCTCTTCCTCGACAAAAGTCAGCCCCTTGATATCGACCGGCGGCTGCAGCAGGTCGCCCCGGTTGACCGTGTCCTCCGGCATGCCGGCGCCGGTATAGAAGACGACATAGGCGATAACGATCGGCAGTAATACCGAAGCGATAACAAAAACGCCCTGCAGGCGACCGAGTCCGGCGGGTGCCTGCCTGTCCCGCTTGCCGGGTTCAGAGACGATATCGGAATTCTGGGTCACGACGATGTACCTCGATTATCGTTATTGTTGTCGCTGTTTCTGCGCAGCAGTCGCGGTATTCGGGTGGCGGCGAACAGCCACAGGATCACCAGCGCGGCGGCCATCGCGAACCACTGGGCCGCGTAGGCATAATGGCGCTGCGGCGGGCTGTTGATCAACTGCCAGTCGGTGACCAGCGCCGTATCGGAATCGGCGCTCAGGCGGACCGTCCACTGCGGCTGCGCCAGGTCCAGCCTACCAGCAATTCTGCTGTCGATCCGCTGTATTCTCCGACCGGTTGCGGCAGTTCCGGTTTCGCCCGCCGCTGCAACCGGGTAGAGGAAGCCGGTAATCTCTCGGGTATCGCGCGGTCGGGCCACCTCCGGCAATGTGTCGCGATCCGGCGGCGCCGGCAGCCAGCCCCGGTTGACCAGCCAGCGCTGCCCGTCGCCGACAAATACCTGCAGCACTTCGTAGCCGACACGGCCGTTGCGGGTGCGGTTGTCGAGCAGGCGGTAGTCCCGGGTGTAGTAGCCCCGCATACGCACCGTCGTAAAGCGCCGGCGCTCATCCAGTTGCTGCGGCGAGCGGGGCTGGGAAGAGAGTCGCCGGTCGATGGCCGCGTTGATCGCCGCCTTTTCCCCGCCGCGCTGTATCTGCCATACACCGAGGCCCAGCAGCAGTGGCAGCAGCAGGCCACTGACGGCGGTGAGGGGCCAGTTGCGGATCAGTGCTACACTGGCATTCTTTGCGCGCGATGCGCCGGCGTCTGCTGTCATGCCAATTTACAACTAAGTTACAACAAAAAGTGGCGAATAATAATTATGTGGCTGAAAGTCGTTATTGTTCTTCTGTTTCTGGCGGTGCTGGTCAGCCTGTCCAGCGCGCTGTTTTTCCTGCTGCGGGATATGGGGGCGCCCGAATCGAAGCGCACCCTCTACGCCCTGGGAATCCGCATTACCCTCGCTGCACTGTTGCTGTTTGCCATCTGGTATGGCTTTGACAGCGGCATTCTCTCCAATACCGCGCCCTGGGCAAACAGATATTGACTCCGCCGGAACTTCTGCAGGAGCCTGCAGGGCAGGCTCCTGCAGAAGCGGCCGTCATGAGCCCAGCACGTAGACGAAGATAAACAGCCCCACCCAGACGACGTCCACAAAGTGCCAGTACCAACTGGCGGCCTCGAAACCGAAGTGATCGTCCGGCTTGAAGTGGTGCGCGATCACCGAGCGCAGCAGCATGATCAACAGCATGATGGTACCCATCGTTACGTGGGCGCCGTGGAAGCCGGTCAGCATAAAGAAGGTGGTGCCGTAGATACCCGACTCCAGTGTCAAGCCCAAGTGCTGGTAGGCCTCCAGATACTCTTCAACCTGGAAGAACAGGAAGGCGGCACCAAGCAGGACAGTGATCCCCAGCCATACGTTAAAGGCGGTACGCCTGTCCTTTTTGAGGAAAACATGGGCAAAGTGTACCGTGACGCTGGAAGCCAGTAGCAGAATCGTGTTCAACAGCGGCAGGTGCCAGGGATCGATGATGTCCTTTGGGCCGACCACCTTGGCCGCGTCACCGTGCACCGCTGCGTCCGGGGTCACCATCAGCGGCCAGGTACTTTCGAACCCTTCCCACAACATGTTGGAGGAACCGCGATCTCCCTCGCCGCCCAGCCACGGCAGGGAGAAGGTGCGGATATAGTAGAGAGCGCCGAAAAAAGCGGCGAAGAACATCACCTCGGAAAAAATGAACCAGCCCATACCCCAGACGTAGGAGCGTTTCAGCTGTTCACTGTTCAGGCCCGCCATGTTCTCCCGGATCACCGCGGCAAACCAGAACCAGAGCACCGTGGCCATGGCCAGTGCGCCGATGAAAAATATGTACGAGCTGCCGCCGTTGATCCAGCTGGCGGCACCGAAGGCCGTCAGGAACATGCCGATGGTGGCAAATATGGGCAGCCGGGACTGCTCGGGTACATAGTAGCTGCTTTCACTGGCCATAAATTCTATCCCTCTCGCTCGGGGTCGGTATTTTTATTGTCTGAATTGCTGGAAAATCTTTCCGTGACATCGAACAGCGTATAGGAAAGGGTTATCGTATTGACGCCCGGCGGCAGATCCGGATCGACGATAAAGCGCAGTGGCAATTCCGCCGATTCTCCGGCCTCGAGCGTCTGCTGGTTGAAGCAGAAACACTCGGTCTTGTGGAAATACTGCGCCGTCTCGAAGGGGACCAGACTGGGGATGGCCTGACCCACCATATCGCGACCGGTGGGATTGGAAGCCAGGAAGACGGTGTCCATGGCCTCGCCCGGGTGGACTTTCATCGTCGCCACACTGGGCTTGAAACCCCAGGGCATATTCTCGTTGTTGCTGGCCACGAACTGCACTTTCACCAGCCGGTCGGTATCCACCGCCGCCGGCACCGCCTCGTATTTTTCTCCGGTCTTGCCGTTGAGGCCGGTAATTTCGCAGAAGGCGTCGTAGAGCGGCGGCATCACGAACAGCGCAAACAGAAGCATGCCGGCGGCCAGCGCCAGCAGCTTGGTGGCAACAATTGCATTTTCGTTCAACCGCATCACTTTCTACCTGTCAACGCAACCTTCAGCGAACCGAGGGCGGCGTACTGAAGGTGTGGTAGGGCGCCGGCGACGGCACCGTCCACTCCAGCCCTTCCGGATTGTCCCAGACTTCGTCGCTGGCTTTTTTGCCGCCCTGCACCGTGCGCACCACATTGAACAGGAACACGATCTGCGCGGCGCCGAACAGGAAGGCACCCATACTGGCGATCTGGTTGAAGTCGGCAAACTGCAGCGCATAGTCGGGAATCCGCCGCGGCATGCCGGCGAGGCCCACGAAGTGCATCGGGAAGAAAGTCACATTCAGGCCGATAAACGCCAGCCAGAAGTGCACCTTGCCCATGGTCTCGTTGTACATATTGCCGGTCCACTTGGGCAGCCAGTAGTAGACACCGGCGGTGATCGAGAAGATGGCGCCCGGCACCAGTACATAGTGGAAGTGGGCCACCACGAAGTAGGTGTCGTGGTACTGGAAATCCGCCGGCGCGATGGCCAGCATCAGGCCGGAGAAGCCGCCCAGGGTAAACAGGATCACGAAGGCTATCGAGAACAGCATGGGCGTCTCGAAAGTCATGGAACCGCGGAACATGGTGGTGATCCAGTTGAACACCTTCACCCCGGTGGGCACCGCAATCAGCATGGTGGCGTACATGAAGAAGAGTTCGCCGGCGATGGGCATGCCCACGGTGAACATATGGTGGGCCCAGACGATAAAGCTCAGGAAGGCGATGGAGGCCGTCGCGTACACCATGGAGCTGTAGCCGAACAGCGGCTTGCGCGCGAAGGTGGGGATGATCGCCGACACGATACCGAAGGCCGGCAGGATCATGATGTACACCTCCGGATGGCCGAAGAACCAGAACACATGCTGGAACAGCACCGGGTCACCGCCGCCGGCGGCGCTGAAGAAGCTGGTGCCGAAGTGGATATCCATCAACATCATGGTCACCACGCCCGCCAGCACCGGCATTACCGCAATCAGCAGGTAGGCGGTGATCAGCCAGGTCCACACGAACAGCGGCATCTTCATCAGGGTCATGCCCGGTGCGCGCATATTGAGAATGGTTGCGATGATGTTGATGGCCCCCATGATCGAGGAGGCCCCCATGATATGGATGGCGAAAATAAAGAAGGTCACGCTTGGCGGCGCGTACTCGGTCGACAGGGGAGCGTAGAAGGTCCAGCCGAAGTTGGGCGCGCCGCCGTCCATGAACAGCGTCGAGGCCAGCATCGTAAACGCGAACGGCAGAATCCAGAAGCTCCAGTTGTTCATGCGCGGCAGCGCCATATCCGGGGCGCCGACCATCATCGGGATCATCCAGTTGGCGAGCCCCACGAAGGCCGGCATCACCGCCCCGAACACCATGATCAGGCCGTGCATGGTGGTCATCTGGTTAAAGAATTCCGGCTGCACTATCTGCAGGCCTGGCTCGAACAGCTCGGCGCGGATCACCAGCGCCATGCAGCCGCCCAGCAGGAACATGGCGAAGCTGAACCAGAGGTACATGCTGCCGATATCTTTGTGGTTGGTGGTGTAGAGCCACCGCTTGAATCCGGGTTGCGGACCGTGTGCCATGACCAGTTCCTCTACTGCTTATTCTTGAAATTGAGAATGTCGATGGGCTGCACGGTGTCGCCCATATCGTTGCCGAAGGCATTGCGCTGGTAGGTGATCACCGCGGCTAGGTCCACCTCGGACATCTGCGGGCCGAAGGCCTGCATGGCCGGATTCACCTGGGAACCGTTGATCACCATGTCCAGGTGCCCCTCCAGCTCACCGGTGGCCACTGCCGAGCCGGCAATCGCCGGGAAGCTGCCCGGCACACCCTGGCCGTCCGGCTGGTGGCAGGCGGCACAGGTGCGGTTGTAGACCTTCTCGCCGCGCGCGAACAGCTCGTCGAAACTGAACGTCTTCTCGGTCAGCTCGCGCATCTTGGCCGCCTCGGCGGCGCGCTCGGCCAGCCAGGAATCGTACTCCGCCTGCGGCACCGCCTTGACCACCACCGGCATGAAGCCGTGATCCTTGCCGCACAATTCGGCGCACTGGCCGCGGTAGATGCCCGGCTCGTCGATGCGGGTCCAGGACTCGTTGATAAAACCGGGAATCGCGTCCTTCTTGACCGCCAGATCCGGCACCCACCAGGCGTGGATCACATCGTTGGCGGTGATGAGGAAGCGGATTTTCTTGTCCACCGGCACCACCATCGGCTCATCCACCTCCAACAGGTAGCTGGTTTCCTTGGGCTGCAGGTTGTCGATCTGGCTGCGGGGTGTGGCGAGATTGGAGAAAAAGGAGACATCGGACCCCAGGTAGTCGTATTTCCACTTCCACTGGTAGCCGGTGATCATGATATCGAGGTCGGCTTCCCCGGTATCGTAGATGTCGTAGAGGGTCTTGGTGGCGGGAATCGCCATCAGGATCAGGATGATCGTCGGCACGATGGTCCAGACCAGCTCCACTGCAGTGCTCTCGTGGAACTGCGCCGCCTTGTAGCCCTTGCTCTTGCGGTGGCGCCACATGCTGTAGAACATCACCCCGAACACCACCACGCCAATGGCCACGCAGATCCAGAAGATCAGCATGTGCAGCTCGTAGGTGGTCTGGGAAACTTCCGTTACCCCCTGGGTCATATTGACCCCCCAGCGCTCCGCCTCCGCCTTCTGCTCCTGCGCCAGGGAAGACAGACTCGGCACCGAAGTGGCCAGCAAGGCGAACAGCCGATTGAAGCCTTTCAACATCGCCTACAGATCTCCGTGTGTGGCGAGCCTCCATCTGTGGCCGGTCGCTGCGGCGAGCGCCGGCTTCCAGGTGGAAACCCGTATCATTCTTATTTTCGGCCGTCGGCCGTCACGGATAACTGGAGTCCCCCCGTTGCCGGAACCCGGCTACAGGGTAATTCCACACGAAAATTGTGGACATGCTGTAGTAACACAAGACTACATACACTGGGCGGGATGGCACTCCCGCGATACTGCCGTCAGTGCAACTTGTTATTCTTTTGAGATAATTACTTCAGATGTCGTCGTCCGGAAGGTACAACCAACAACCTGCGTTTCTTTAATTCGTCGCATCTACTGCACGCTTAAATGAACACATCGCCGACAAAAAGTCAATTAATCCGCCAACTTAAGTCTCCTGCCGATGCCCCAGTCACAAAGCCTCGAGCGGCCCTATTTCCGCATCTGGAACCTCGCCTGGCCGATGATCCTGAGCAATATCTCGGTGCCGCTGCTGGGCGCGGTGGACACGGCGATTCTCGGCCACCTGCCCTCTCCCGAATACCTGTCCGGCGTGGCAATCGGCGCCAGCGTGATGTCGATGCTGCTGTGGGCCTTCGGCTTCCTGCGCATGGGCACCACCGGGCTGGTGGCGCGCAGCGGCGACGGTGGCGAGACCTGGCTGCTGCGCGCACTGCTGCTGGCACTGGCCCTGGGGCTGGCACTGCTGTTGCTGGCCTCGCCGCTGCTGGAGTTGATCGTCGGCTGGATGAATGCCAGCGAACAGGCGGCGCCCCACGCCCGGGACTACCTGCAGATACGCCTGCTGAGCGCCCCGCTGGCGCTGGCCAACTTCGCCCTGCTGGGCTTTTTTATCGGCCGCCAGGACAGCCGCGCGCCGCTGTTTATCCTGCTGGCCGCCAACCTGCTGAATATCGCCCTGGATTTTGTCCTGATCGTGGGGCTGGGCCTGGGGGCGCGCGGCGCGGCCATGGCGACCGTATGCGCCGACATCTGTGCGTTCGCCTTCGGCCTGCGCCTGCTGGGCCGGGTGGATGCGGATATCTGGAAGCAACTCGCCGGGCGGCTGCGCCGTTCCGACTTCTATCCCTGGCGGGCGATCGCGCCCTGGTTGGAGTTGCTGCGGATCAACGGCGACCTGTTTATCCGCACCTGTCTTTTGTTGCTGACCATGACTTTCTTTACCGCCCAAGGCGCGGCACAGGGAGACGCGGTGCTCGCGGCCAACGCAATCCTGTTGCAACTGCTGATGATGACCTCCTACGCGCTGGACGGTTTCGCCCACGCCACCGAGGCGCTGGTGGGGGATTCGATCGCGCGGAAATCCCGGCGGCAGTTTTACACCACGGTGCACACCGCCGGGCTCTGGGCGCTGGGGAGTGCCACCGCCATCACACTGGTATTCGCCGGCGGGCGCGACCTGATCCTGCCGCTGTTTACCAACCTGGAAAATGTCGTCGGCGAGGCACAGCGGGTTTACGGCTGGCTCTGCGCCCTGCCGCTGATCGCCGTGTGGAGTTATCAGCTGGATGGAATCTTTATCGGCGCGGGCAAAAGCCGGGATATGCGCAATACTATGTTTGTGGCTACCGTGCTGGTTTTCTTCCCGGCCTGGTGGCTGACGCGGGCCTGGGGCAACCACGGCGTCTGGTTCAGCCTGTTTTTGTGGATGATCTCTCGCTCTCTGGGCCTACTGGTTTACTATTACTGCTATAAACAAAGGGATCTCTGGCTATAAATGACCCGGGAGTACCAAAACCCTCAAACATAAAACACTATTTCCGTATTTTTTTACGTTAAGGGTATTGCCACACAGCAAAGCAACGGAAAGGGGGACCCGCCGTTGGAAAATGAAGTGGTATCAAAGGCCGAAGACTATCGTGTGATGCAGCAATGCATCGATCGCGCGGTCACCCTGGAGCGACACAAGGGCCGCTTTCGCCGCGCGGTACGCCGATCCCTCCCCCGGCTGCACCGCAGCATACGGCTGCCGCAGCACGACGGTCCTCTCCACCTGACGTCCTTTGTGATCCGCTATATCCAGGCGGTACCCGGCTGGCTGCAACAACTGGAGCATCTTTGCGACGCCGCCGGTGTCGACTTCCGGCCGGTGCGCGAATTGATCGGTGCCAGCTTTGCCCTGCCACCGGAGCGCCACCCGGCGGAAATCGGCATCGCGGCACTGCTGGACGACGCCTACCTGGCACACCGCACCCTCGAGGAGATCAACGAACAACTGCAGCCCGCCTGTGGTATTCCCCTGCTGCCGATGGACCCGATGGTGGCCAACCTGGTGGTGCGGGAACTGCTCGGCGAGACATTTGCCGGCGAACTGGACGCCGTCTGTATCCAACTGGGAGATCGCTACCGCGGCCAGCAACTGGGGCCCGACAGCCTGGTGGCGATGATCCTCTGCCGGCAGAAATTTATCGAAACGCCGGGCGACTGGCCGGATTTTGCCAGAGAGATGGATATCGGTTTGCGCGTGCCGGTACTGGAGCCGGATCTCGAAAAACTGCACTGATCCCCGACAACCATAAAAATAAGGACCATCAGCTCAATCGGGTAGAACAGGAAATAGCAGGATCCGTTCCCGCTTCACCCTGCCCGGTTTTGCTGGCGTTGCACTATCTGCGTCCAANGAGGCTGTAGGATTCCGGATTTTCGGCCAGCAGTTTGAAGTAGCGTTCCACCCGCTGCAGATAGGCGTCGACGCGCTTGCGGGAAAAGTTGCCGTCCCGGTAGTAATCGAGCACTTCGCTGTCGATTTCCGCCAGGGCCCGCCGGCGGCTCTCGCCGGAGAGGTCGCTGTCTTCCAACTGGTTGGGTATCCGCGAATATTGGGGTCAGACGGTATAAGCGGGCCATACCTCGTTGACCTTAGGACTCCAGAGATTATGGAGAAACAGCCAACCCTTGACCTGAAAGTAGCGTCAATATTTTACTCTGACCCCGATATCTGGCCCCAATATCTGCGATATCTCCATTTTATTCTCCGACGCAATCCCGGCGACACTGGTGACTATCGAACGAAACTGAGGGAGGATTATGATGCCAACTCCTTGGCCTGCATGATAGAGTCACGGTATATTGCCGTCCCAGAAAATACGGACCCCGTACGGAAAGCAGCGAGCCTTAAAAAAGGGAATACTCATGCCTTTAAACCCCACGGTTAAAACCACAGTTTCCAGAAAACTGGAAGAATACGAAGGGCGATACAACCACCTCTACTTGGATACCAAAGGTAAGGTGACCGTAGGCATTGGCCATATGATTCCCAACCGCGTAGCCATAGCCCCAATCACGATGTACAACACAAACAATGGACAACCATCAACCTCAGCCACGCTGGCAAAAAAACAGACTGAGTATGATCGCATCCTAAAGCAGAAGCGCAATTACAGGGCAGGCTGGTATAAGCAGTTCTGCACTCTCATGATGAAGGATGTGGATATTGATATTCAAAGAGACAAGCACATCAAATCACTTCTACAGTGAGCTCACCACAATTTATAGCCAGAAAAACGGATTCCAGAATAATTTCGACCAGATGCCTTCAGAAGTGCAAATGGCGCTTTTCGACATGATCTTCAATCTCGGAGCCACGAAACTGCAAAAGCTTTTCCTAAAGTTTAACGATGCTATTAAAAAGGAAAACTGGGCAGACGCAGCAACCGAATGTAACCGTCCAGATGTCAGCCCATCGCGGAACAATTATGTAAAGCAGTTATTGACGACCGCAAATAGAAAACCTACAGCAACTGCACCCCAATCAGGACCCTAATCAGATGAGATGCATATTTTCGCTGGTAGCAACGGTTCTCCTACTGTCTTGTGCGGCAGAGGAAGAAAACAGTATTGAAAAATCGATAAGCACTGATCAGATTACCGGCCTGACTAATCTGGGCAATAGTTACCAGGACGTCCAACTTGAATACGCGCTGGACGGCAGAGATGGAAACCTAGTGAAATTTTCCTCCTGCAGAGACGTTGACAAAACGGCAGATGACGCCATCAGAGAGGATCAGTACCCCTTACTCACCATGCTTCGCGCCAATTGCAAGGCACTAGAACTCTACTTCAATGCTCAAAACGCATCTAAATCCCACTTGCCGGAAAAAATTACTTCGGATTTCGTGCGCAACCTTCCCGCCAGTGCTACGCCCAACCTTGGCGGGGACCGGGATATATCAGTGGACAAGACGTTAGCTGAAACCTTCCCGAAAATTAAAGCCACCGAAATCGGTACTGGCAACGTGCAGGCCCAATTTGATGATCTGGATATCAACTACATCGCCCTGGCAAGAGGAGACTTCGATAGAGATGGAGTGGAGGATATGCTACTGCGCCTCGATTGGCAGGTGACGTCCGCCTTTGGAAATGGCTTTGATCTTCTGTTAGTAGGCGTAAACGCCAAGCATAATATTGTAATATTGGAGTCAAAGTAAAATATCGACACAGAAATCAACCATCGATTTCCAACCTTTTTTATTTCCCAATCTGACTTCGTATTTTATTTTACTCTGACCCAATATTCTCAGGATGGAGAGAGTCATGGGCGCCCATAAACTAAAAGGCAACAAGCGCCAACACCATTGCAATCCGATCACACAGCTGCAAAATACTGGCTATCCATACAGATAAACGAGGTAGCCAGACATGGGACTACCGCGCAAAGCCCTGATATCACCCGACACGACCCCGTACTACCATTGCGTATCCCGCTGTGTCCGCCGTGCCTTTCTGTGCGGGCAGGACGAGCGTACCGGACAGTCTTTTGACCACCGCCGCCAATGGATCGAGGATCGCCTGCTGGAGCTGGGACAGATCTTCGCGCTGGATATCTGCGGCTATGCGGTGATGAGCAACCACTACCATGTTGTGCTCCATATCAATCGGAACCAGGCCGGCCAGTGGAATACCCTGGAGGTCGTAGAGCGCTGGCACCGGCTGTTCAAAGGCTCCGCTCTGTCCCAGCGCTTCGCCCGTGGCGAGCACCTGAACCCTGCAGAGCTGGCGCGATTGACGGAGGTGGTGGAATGCTGGCGGGAGCGGCTAGTCGATATCAGCTGGTTTATGCGCTACCTGAATGAATCTATCGCCCGGGAGGCCAACCGAGAAGACAACTGCAGCGGCCGCTTCTGGGAATCCGTAAGCGATCAGCCTTCCCCACCCTCGGCCTGGGCCCGCTTTTC
>NZ_JAPIVK010000047.1 GCF_026183675.1 Microbulbifer halophilus | reverse complement strand
AGAGCCGTTTTCGAGAAACAGTTTTTCTACAGCCTCGTTAGTTGCCCCGAGTCATACAGGAGGAGAAATTGGCCAGAGATTGGGAATCCGTTTTTAGTGCATGGTCTCAAGGGCCGAGTAAAACTGAGCAAGAAAAGGTCGAAAATGCGGAACGACAAATTCGGCAAGCGATTCAAGCTAGCCCAAAACTGCAGAATCGTGATATCACAGTTTTTGCTCAGGGCTCTTATCGAAACCGAGTAAATGTTCGTCGTGATAGCGATGTTGATATCGGTGTTCTCTGTTTCGATACGTTTTTCCCCGCATATCCAGACGACAATGTGAAAGCAATTCTAAAAGAGCGCTTTAGTGATGGTGAATACACCTATTCGCAATTTAAGAATGAGCTCGAAGAGGCCCTTGTAAATCGTTTCGGACGCGAGGCTGTATCACGAGGAAGTAAGTCATTCGATGTTAAAGAGAATACCTACCGAGTCGAATCAGATGTAGCTGCCTTCTTTGAACATCGACGCTATACGTCGACTACTAGTTATCTATCAGGGGTTGAAATGATCCCTGACGATTTAACACCTCCGAGAGTGCGGAATTGGCCTGAACAGCATTACTCGAACGGGGTCGCTAAGAATGACGCGACGAATCGCAGATACAAGAGAGTAGTACGAATACTGAAAAATTTGTCGAACGAAATGGCATCACAGGGGATAGCTCCGGCGAAAGAAGCCCCGAGCTTCCTCGTTGAGTGCCTAGTATTCAATGCATCAAATGTTCGCTTTAATTATTCCTCCTTCAAGCCAATGATTCGAGAAGTTTTGGCTGAACTTTTTAATAACACATTAAGTGATGAAGCGTGCTCTGAATGGGGCGAGGTTAGCGAGCTCAAATATCTCTTTCGAACATCCCAGCCGTGGACAAGAGAAAGTGCGCACGCTTTCTTGAGTGATGCTTGGGATTACATAGGTTATAGTTGATGTTGACTCGACTACATATTTCATCATTTGTTGGCCTCACCATAGGCGTCTGGTTATTGGCGCTATGGATTCAGGGTATGCCGGTTTTGAGTGCTGATTTTGTCAAGCCCTTTGGGGTGGTCGTCGGCTTAATAAGTTTGTTTGTCACCATCTTCAATAAGTACATGTGGTCGTGGAGGATATTTAGAGGTTGGTATGTTAAACGGCCAGATTTGAGGGGAACGTGGAAAGTCGAATTACAAAGCAGCTGGGTTGATCCTGAAACCGGAGAGCAGGTAGGTCCAATTTTTGGTTACGCATCAGTTAGACAGTCTTTGACATTTTTAAGCTTACGATTAATGACTAAGGAGTCTCGCTCTGTATTGGTTGCACATAGCATAGAACAACAAGAAGACGATGATCTGTTTAAACTAGTCGCGGTATATCGGAACGAGCCGCAAATTGAGTTGCAGGGAGTGAGGAGTGAGATACATCATGGCTCCTTTGTTCTTGAGGTTCATGGCATTCCTCCTTATGAGCTGCAGGGGCATTACTGGACGGACCGTGCAACCAGAGGGAGCATGAAGCTGAAAGAAAGGGTTAAAAAGCTTTATGACACATATGAGCACGCGCATCGGGAGTTGGGCAACTAACGAATAAGGATAGATCGCGCGCAGCCGCGATCTGATCCGATTGGTTGGACAAGCCCGAAGCTGTCGAGTGACTCTCTTTAGGAAAATATCTTTTTCAGGGATCGCGGGAGTAATCAGTCTAGGAGATGGCTACTTTTTCAGGACGAGCGCGGGCCTTGGCTTTTCTTCGAGCCAATAAGAGTGGACCCGCTTTTACATAGGATGTTGTTTCCTCCCTGTTGGTACGTGTCCGATGCTTATCCCAGCGCGCCGGCTATCCAGACAGCCATCCCGGCCGGAACGCTCTCACGAACGCCATCGGCGAATGACATCGTGGACAGCGTAGGACCGGTCTGCCCTTCGACTTGATAGTTTTGATCACGACCTGCAGCGTCATCTGAACCAACTGGAGTAACCGCTTGGCATTGCCGTGTAAGAAACCATAGTCGCGGACTCGACGGAAACCTTTGGGAAGAACGTGCTGTAGCACCAGCCACAAAAAGTTGGCGCCCGGTACGGTTCGCGTTTTGGGCTTGCCGCTTTTGCTCTCGATATAGCGGAAGGTGACCTCGCCATTGCGTTCACAGAGGATCTGCTTCTCGCTGATGACGCCGCGGTAAAGATATCTGGAAAGATATTCCAGAGCGGGCTGGCCCCTACCAGCACTCTGGCACTGGACCACCCACTGGGCGGGTGTAACCGGGATCTCAAACCCGTTCTCCCGCAGGGCCTCCAGAACCCGCGCCCGGAAGACCTTGGCGAGGGCGCGACCATTGAACAGGTAGGATCCCCTTGCCTTCCTCCACTGGCGCCTGCGGCGATCCACAGCGCCGCCGGGCACCACGATATGGCAGTGTGGATGGTAGTCCAGTCGGCGGGTATGTGTATGAAGCACACCCGTCATGCCGAGATTGCCGCCGAGGTGTTTGTCGTTGAGGCCAAAGTCCTTGAGGACGCCAGTGGCAACGGTCATCAACAGATCATACAGAACCTTCTGATGCCGCCAGGCCAGTGGTCGCAACTCTGCCGGCAGGGTAAAGGTGACCATAAAGTACTCGACCGGCAGTAGCTTGCGACGCTGCCGATCCAGCCACTGAGTGGCTTCATGGTTCTGGCACTGGAGGCAGCTGCGGTGCCCGCAGGAGCGCGGGCTCAGCAGTGCGTGGGAGCAGCCCTTACATTGCCAGAGCACCTCGCCGGCGGCGGTAGTACGGCAGTGCCGGATGGCATCCATGGCCCGCCGCTGTTCCGGCAGTAGGCGCGCACCGTACTTCTGCAGCAGAGCGCCCTCATGGCGTTCGATCAGGGAAGCGAGGCGCATCTTACAGTCTCCCCAGATCGACATGCAGACCGTTTACAAGGCGATTGATGGTAGCGGCGGAATCTCGTTCGATAGACTCCGTGAGTCGGACGTAGCGGGCGGTGGTGGTGGGGCTCGAGTGCCCCAGCAGAGACTGGATCTGGGCCAGGCTCAGGCCGCACTCCAGCAGATGGGTGGCAAAGCTGTGGCGCAGGGAATGGACCGAGGCTNATCTGGCAGCGGTACCCGGCGGTCTTTGTGACCCTTGCCCCGGCGAATGTGCACCTCCCGTCGCCCGGCATCAATATCCCCCACCTCCAAGGACAGTGTCTCGCTCAGTCGCAGTCCCATGGAGTAGGTCGCCAGAATAAAGACCCGGAACCGTAGTTTGCGCGTGGCGCCGATCAGTTGCTCCACCTCCTTTGGCGTGAGAATATCGGGTAACGATTGAACTTTGGGCGCCCTGACAATATCGAGCCACTGCCAATCCCTCTTGAGAATGTGCTTCCAGAAGAACTGGAGGCCATTGCGATCCACCTTGACGGTACTCCAAGAGTGGGATTCCACCAGATCGGAGAAGTACTGCTCGAGCTGATTGCTGGAGACCCTGTCGGGGCAGGCGTCAAAATGTGACGACAGGCGCCGTACGGCACGGGCATAGGAATCGATGGTTCGGTCACTGAGCCCCTGCAGCTTGAGGGTACGGAGGTGGCGCCGATACTGGTTATTAAAACGACGTTGCTCTTTGGGTGTCATCATAAGCTCCTTTGAGTTGCAGCCCGGGATTGGGCCGAAAAGAGCTTAGCTGGTGGCGTTTTTATTCTGCCGCGAAGCGGCTTCGTTCAACCAGGCGCTGCACCGGACGGCCTACTTTATGCACTTTTTGTGTGGGTCGTTTCGCTCCCATTATCACACAAAAAGTGCATAAAGTAGGCCGCCCGTGAGCGCGGCGTTCAGGCTGTAGAAAAACTCGAGCAACCCCGAAGCAGATAAATTTTCCGTGCGGAGAGTACCCTGAAATGCTTTTCGCATGCGGAACTGGCCCAGAATTCACGTAGAATCGCGATTTTTTGGGTGAAATATGGACAGCAAGAAGAGGCCGGAGTTTTTCTACAGCCTCGTTAACCCGACGAGGACAGTAATAGAAATGGAAAAGATTGACTACAAGAAAACGCTAAAGCATTTGTATAAACCAAGTTCCAAGAAAATCGAGTTTATAGATGTCCCCAGATTTAATTACTTGACGATTACTGGGAAGGGTAGACCTGAAGGAGAAGAGTATCAACAAGCTCTTCAGTCACTGTACCCAGTCGCCTACAAAATAAAATTTTGGATAAAAGAGAAAAAGCAATTTGATTATGTCGTTCCGCCACTGGAGGGCTTGTGGTGGGCGGACGACCTATCTGACTTCATCAAAGGAAATCGCGACGAGTGGCGGTGGACTATGATGATTATGCAGCCAGAGCCGGTCACGCAGGAGGTCGTCGATCTTGTGCGCAATGTGGTTGCGTCAAAGAAGGATGCGCCAGACGCCTTGGATAAAGTGGAATTCCAAACTATCAACGAGGGAGCGTGTGCACAAATTTTACATCTTGGACCATTTTCGGAGGAGGGGCCTGTTATCCAGCGCTTGCATGAAGCTATCGAAAACGAAGGAAAAAGCTTAACTGGAAAGCATCACGAAATATATCTCAGCGATATTAGGCGAGTTCCACCCCAAAAGTATCGAACTATTCTTCGCCAACCAATGGGTTAACAAGCGATTGCGGCAGGAACCCCTTTGAAAAATTCATGCGGACCAGGCCTTCTGGTCCAGAATAGTCGTGTTCGGTCTCGCCCGGGTGGCCGGCTTCTCTACCTACTCATCTTAGAAAATTTATAATACTGACCTCGTGATGCGCGACGCCATGATGTCGTGACCACTGACCCTACGTTTTTGACCCGTTCCCGTATTGGCATTTTACTCTGATACAAATTCTTTTTTTCGTTTCTGTAGCTGCGGTGATTTTTCCATAATTATGTTGATTGATAGGGTTAATGCCTTGGCTTCCAGCGTTTGCCAGTCGGTTAGTACGCCCAGCTCTTGACATGCGAACCTTCGCTCTGCCTTTACCCACGTGGCGGCCTGTCTTTGTTTAATCAGTTGTTCTGTCTCCTGATGGGTAATATTCACGTTGCTGGAGCTGCGGCCGTCCAACCAGTCACCTATAACTTCGCCCAGTGGAATTGACTCCGCACAGATAAAGTTAGCCAAGTCCGTGGATAAGGCGCTTGCCCTTCGGATAAGAGAACTCATTGTTTTTAACAGCTCGTCAGTATCTTCCATTATTCGACCTCGCTGTGTATGTGGCGCTGATTTGTCTCGGACAGGAGACTGTCTCCAACTAAATTAATGATATATCAGGAAATTTCGACTAAATTTTATGGTATGTCCGGAATTAAATCAATAAATAATGATATATCCGGTTTAATGGGCGCCTGATAGCTCTAACCTTATGGCTTCGTCGTTGGGTGGTAACAAATGGAAAAGAACAACGTAGAAGCGCTTCTGAAGCAGATCGGCTCAAACATCAAAGCCCTCCGCAAGCAGAAAGGTCTTGGCTGGACGCAAGAGAAATTGGCGGAGTTGGCGGGGATCAGCTCCAAACATTTGTCGGATATAGAGTTGGGCAAGTACAACGTCTCGGTTGCCTATCTTTGCAGAATCGCCGATGCCCTGGGAGTTTGTTACAAGCAATTGCTGGTTGATGAGCCGGAGTAGTCTGTTCCGACACTCCTTCCCGACTGTTAGCGGCACCACCGCACCCAGCGGTTCCGGAAAGCGGCAATTGATATCCTCCGGTGATCATTGGTGTTGCTGGGGAGCAAGCATCCTGTAGTTCTAGCTCTCAAAATGGATCAAAAATAGAACATACAGACTAAAAATTGAGCATGCGAGTGTGGGTGTAACGGCATGTAGCCGCCGAATAGCGAAGATCCTGCGGGAACTTGTGTTGAACGCGCACAGATTCTCGGCGATCCCAACAGCTACGCCTACGATTTCTAATCCTACGTATTCCAGGACTGGGCCGGCTACTGGACGAGGTCCCCGACAGCACCCCGCTCGTTACCGGACACCAACGCCGACGAGCCCCGCGCGCTGGACCACAACATCGAGTTCAAGAATGCGGACCAATAGGGCTCCCTCTACAACTCCGACCCCTGCCACGCATTGGCTCACGACCCACCACTGATGGAACTGGACCTGAGCTCCGGCAACCAGACATCGTAGGCAGACTTTTTCATGACCCTGCGCGGCAAACGCGCCACTACCCCGGGTAGCTCCCAGTCCGCTGCCTGTACTGCATTCACGTGCAGCACCACATGATAGTGATTGCCCATCACCGCATAAGCACAGACGTCCGGTGCGAATATCCGAGCCAACGCTAGCGTCCGACTTTCGCGAGAGAGGCTGGAGAACCGGTTTTATGGGGGAAAGCAAATGACGGCGACCGTGGAGCACCCAGAAACGGACAGGCCGCGTTCCAGTGCCGGTGCGCCCCCAACGGGAACGGCGAGCCAGACCAACAGACCAGCAATGGCCATCGAGACAGCCCGTTACCACGTCCATCGGCTGCAGCGGCGTATCGCGAAGGCGGTTGACCAAAAACGTTACAACAAAGCTCGCGCACTGCAACGGCTTCTCACCAGCTCCCACGCTGGCAAACTGCTGGCCGCACACCGTGTCATGCACAACCGCGGCCGCAAAACCCCCGGTATTGACGGTGTCACGTGGCAGTGGTCGCAAGATCGCGCCGAAGCGATACAGTCCCTGCGGCGGCGAGGCTATCGCGCCCAGCCGTTGCGCCGCATCTCCATCCCCAAGGCCAATGGCAAAGAGCGACCCCTGGGCATCCCCACCATGGTCGACAGAGCGGCCCAAACGCTCGACTGCAGACGCCCTGCAACAGTGCCATATCGCCCTGTTCCGCAGAATCTGCGCTGAACGGGTACTGGATGCGGACATCAAGGGCTACTTCGACCACCTCAGCCACGAATGGCTGCTCCAGCATATCCCCATGGATAAACACCCGCTGCAGCAGTGGCTGAAGTGCGGCTACATCGATCGGCAGGTCTACTACCACACGGACGACGGCACACCGCAAGGCGGTATCATCAGTCCCCTCCTCGCCAATAAGGCACTGGATGGGCTGGAAGCCGCCATCGAGGCCGCCATGCCCAAAAGCGGCAGCCGCGTCAATGTCATCCGCTACGCGGACGATATCGTCATCACCGGTGCCAGCCGGGAGCTACTGGAGCAATAGGTGAAACCCGCCCTCGAAGCCTTCCTGGTCGAGCGCGGGCTCACCCTGTCTCAAGAGAAGACCCGTATTGCACACATCAACGAAGGGTTCGACTTCCTCGGCTGCAGCTTGCGCAAGTACAACGGCAAGTTGCTGACCCGGCCCGCCACGGACAAGGTCCGGGCCTTCGCAGAAAAGATCCGCACTCTTATCAAGCGCGGCGTCGCGCTACCCACCTTCCAGCTGCTCATACGCCTAAACCGCGTGCTACGAGGCTGGTTAAACTACTACCGCCCCTGGGTATCCAAGGCGACCTTCACCCTGATCGATACTCCGGTCTACCAGGCGCTGTGGTGGTGGATGCGACGGCGACACAAGAACCGCCAGAAACACTGGCTCTACGGTCACTATACCCGTCCATAGCGCACGTCCAACGGCAGCTATCGACGGGCGTTCACCGGCCAGACCCATACCGCTCTCGGGATCATCCGCAGGGTGACCCTGTTCAAACTGAGCGACCTGCCCATCCGACGCCACACAAAATAGTGGCAAAGGCTACCCCTATACGCCGGGCTATGGAGGCTACTCCCTTAAGCGCTGGCAACAAGGGAGAGGCAACCGAAAGGCAGACAGGGCCTATCTTGCCAGATACTGGCTGGCGGCGTAATGTGGAACACAAATTTGCTAAAAACGAGCCAAACCGCCGGGTTCAATGAGCCTTCGAGGAGCTTGAACCGTATGCTAGGAAACCCGGACGTACGGTTCTTAGAAAGCTAGGAGTCGGTAACGGCTTCTGGTTACTCGGCGCGGCAGTAAGAGAAAGTGTATATGAAAATTGATTATTCCAAATATACTAGAGAAGAACTTGAGCAGGCATATAGCACGATCAATGTTAGCGAACATCCGGAGCGCTTCTCGGAAATTAAAAAATGGATTGAGATTAGAGATTCTGAGCCGCAGGAAAACCCTAATCCTGCTTTAAGGGTTTCAGGGAATGTAAAGCACACCTGTATGAAATGTGGTCATGATAATTACGATCTAGGTGAATTTCATGCTGCAGGCAGCGGTTTAGCGAAATTTTTTGATATTCAAACGTCAAAATTTACAACAGTATCCTGTCGAAAATGTAGCTACACAGAGGTCTATCGCTGTTCAAAAGACCGAATTTCCGATGTCCTAGATATATTTGTGGGGTGAGCGCCTAACCAAGCGCTTCACGGGATGGCCAACGCTATGCACCTTTGTGCTGGTCGCTTCGCTCCAATTTTCGCACAAAGGTGCATAGCATTGTCCGCCCACGAGGGCAACATTAAGTGAGTTCCTGCATAGAGGTTAGCATGAAGCCTGAAGAAGTAGAAAGCTGGATGGTCCTCATACCTGAAGGTAGTATCAGGTTGCGGGATGATCGGAAGAAAGAACAGTGGGTAGTTGAAATTCGAACGTTCATGCTAAGCAAATTTCCGGTTACGCAGGAATTATATTCTTCTGTAACCGCTGATAATCCCTCAGATTTTGTTGGGAGTCGTAACCCGGTTGAAAGGGTATCCTGGTATGACGCAGTTCAGTTTTGTAACGCGCTATCAAAGGTTTGCGGTCTTTATGAATGCTACATGATTGATCTGGACTCAGAAATTGTAGAGTTCATCGAGTCGGCAAATGGATATCGGTTGCCAACCGATGCCGAATGGGAGTACGCCTGCCGAGCGGATACCAAGGCAGTTCAATATGGCCCAATTAACGAAATTGCCTGGTATGAAGAAAACTCGGGAGCCTCCACGCATGATGTTGGGTTAAAGGCCGAAAATGGCTTTGGGTTATTCGACATGCTTGGCAATGTATGGGAGTGGTGCTGGGATGTTTATGACCCTGAAGTTTACGGCCCCTACAGGGTTTTTCGCGGTGGAGGCTGGTGCGATCCTGAGAGAGGCTGCTTGGCATCAAATCGAAGGCGCAGCCATCCAAACTATCGGATCGACGATTTGGGCTTTCGAGTTGCAAGGTCAGTGCAGCAGAATAGTACTTAACAAGGCCAACTACAGCGACAGATTTTCTGTTGCGACTTTGTCTACAATTCAAAGTTGTGCGTGTTGGCGACGTTATGGGAAAGGAGATCTATTGAGTATTCGTTTCTCTACCCTTTTATCACTTGTCTGGGTTATTGGGTGTTCAGGGGAGTTTTCTCATGCCGATCAGGGGGTTGGTGAAAATGGAGAGCCTCCGAAGGCTCTTGTACAGGTCTATAAAGAGCAATTTCTGGCCGACGAGAGAAATTATGTTTTAGCCCTTGGCCAGATTCACTCTTTCCTGGTCGAAAACCAGTTTTCGACGAAGTACACCGACTGTTTTGATGATGTCCTGGATATCAGGAAGCGAAAGAAAGGGTTTTCCTGCATGGCCCTCCGGGGCGATCAAGGTCCACCAACCAAAGTCTATTTCCGAGTTGTCGTAGACGAGGTACATTTCAATCAATTAGACGGCCACAATCGGTTGCTTTACTCTGCAGAGATGTATGCTCTTGATCGTTATGTAAGAGACGGAATAGCAGAACAACTGATCCAGAATTTTGAATCAGGAACCGGGCCGAAATTGGCTGGGCTTTACTCAGGGGAGTTGGGAGAGCATGGAAGCAATCACCCATAACCAATGTAGGCACGGCGGTACCCACTACATTACGCCTTCAGCTCCATTACATAAGCGTGCATTCTGCAGGCGTTTGAAGAGTCAATCTCATGAGATTAGATCGGAAAATTGTTGGAGCTCTATTGATTCTAATATCACTTTCTACAGTGTTTACTCATTATGTGAGTGATTTTCTGGCGATTGACTCTTGCTTGGATTCAGGGAGAGCTTTCAATTACAGCTTAGGAGAGTGCGGTAGAGGGGAGCACTATGAAACTAAACCATACATGGTTCGATTCTGGAGGTTAATTGTGCTAGCGGCGGCAAGTTCCATAGCCGGGATTTATCTTCTAGCAAAAAACTCAAAGGCGACGCCAAAAAGCGGTGCGCTTTAGCTTGGCGTTATTTTTCGGATAGTCTATGAATAGTAGGTACAGAGTTTTAGCGCTAAAATTGATCGTTTCTACACTGGTGTATCTGCTCTTGGCCTTCGTTACACTTATTATGACTACTTTGCTCTTTCAGCCAAGTAATGTACACCCAGATCACTGGGAGACAAGTGCTTATGATATCGCAGCGCAAGTCATACTTCTTATTCTGTATGTACTATTTATGGTCCGTCAGGCGACCAAAAATAACTAGGCTAGGCTGATGGGTGGTTTATGCAACGCGCTTCACGCTAAAAGCGCTCCAACCACAGAAGCTGGCAACGTTAGCTTATTTATGAATCAACAATCGCAAATCGCACCAGGTGTGGCAGTCGGAGATCGGGTAGTCCTTTTTGATGGGGTATGCCGGTTGTGTTCGGTTTGGGCACGCTTTCTTATCAAGTTTGACAGAAAGCGCCAATTCAAGTTGGCAACCGTTCAGTCACCGGAAGGTAAGGCCATTCTGCAATGGCACAGTTTTCCAACCGATCACTACGAAACCATGCTCCTGGTTGAAGGGGTGAATATTTATACTAAATCGTCAGCATTTTTTAGAGTGATGCAGCGATTGCCGTGGCCTTGGCCAATCATGTGCATCGGCTGGGCGGTGCCTTCGATTATTCGGGATTGGCTTTACGATCGTGTCGCACTGAATCGTTACAGGCTATTCGGTCGCTACGAGGCCTGTGTTATTCCGAATAAAGATCACAATTCAAGGTTCTTGGGTGAGTAGTACATTTTTAAGTTATGCAGTTTGCCGGGGCACTATCGCCTTTATTTGGTTTTATCATGGCTTGGTTCCAAAGTTGCTCTATCTGCATGAGGATGAGCTGGCAATGAGTATGGCTACCGGTCTCTCAAGGGCCGTTGCAGAACAGTTGGCAATAATTGGTGGAGCGTTAGAGATCGGAATGTCCGTTGTTCTTCTGTTATTTTGGCGCCAACGTTGGCCTTTGCTCCTAACAGCAGTGGTAATGTTTGGATTGCTGGCGTTTGTGGCTATGTTCCAGCCTGTGCTGCTAGGTGCTGCATTCAACCCTGTGACAACCAACATTGCTGTGATGGCACTCTCAGTCGTCGGTTTGCACTTTCAGCGCCTAGTGGCGAGAGAAACTTAGTGTCAAGTTTTAACCGCGATAATTAGGACGCTCGCAAGATCGCGCCTATTACGTGGGCATTACACATCGCAATAGAATATAAATACTGAGTATAAAAAGGATTATCCGTGAAGATTACATTATTCTTTATCGCCATTATCTACTCAACAATGACCTTGGCAAATTCGGGGAGTATTTTGGCAACCGAACTGTCCAAGGAAGCATTTATTCTGAAATCTATCGATTACGGAACAAATATTGGGCTGTTCAAAACTACAAAGGGAATTGTTTTAGTAGATCCTATGCCCGGGAGTAAAAACCTGGATACTTTAAACAATGCTGTAAAAGACCTTTATGGTGAACCTGTAAAATTTATATTAAATACGCACGAACACAGTGATCATTCAGGTGGAAACGCTTATTTTGTCGAGAAAGGAGGTATACTTCTTGATGATGCAGGCAATTTCACAGAAATTCACGGACTGTTGGCCAAATCTCATACAGTTGAGGATAAAGTTTTTTTCCACAAAAAAAGTAACAGTATTTTTGCTGGTGATATTTATGACACCAGCTGGCATCCAACATTTTATGCTGGAGGGTTATCCGGGTTTAACAATACAATTGAAGCAATTTTAAAGCTAGGTAATGAAGAAAGTATCATTGTCCCTGGACACGGTAAACCGACGAGCAAAGCCGAACTCAGACTATTTCGGGAAAACACTTCAGATTGGGTGTCAAGAGTAAAAAAGTTGAAGAACGATGGTATGACGGCCATAGAAATAAAGAATGATGCGCAAATAAAAATTATTCTGGAAAGGTTTAACGTGGAGAAAAGAACCGATTTTATACCAGATAATGCATTTGTCCGTTTTATCGAAAGAACATTATCAGTGATTGAGAAGGGCGTGTAACGTCTTTGTCGATGGCTCGTATCTCCGCGTGGCTTTTACGCTTGGGTAGACCGCCAGGCATTCCAGCGATATCACGATGATCGGGAGCTGCTAAAGGTTATCTCGGAAGTCTACTGGAAGAGTAAAGGCCGTTACGGCAGCCCTAGGGTGCATGCGTGCCATTGCCTGGATTGCCAGCGTGGAGCGGGAGCGCGTTTGGGCTGCATGCCATACTGCCTGGGTCGATGCTGATGTTCAGCGGGGAAGCTTCCCGGTTTACGTTGGATGGGGCGGAGGCGATGCCCTTGGAATAGATTGCCGTCCTTGCAGAAATCACGTCCACTTTCGGGCGAATTTCTCGCCACTCCTAACGACCGAGATTAGGGCGCAAGGCTGCCGGACAATATCAGCACGCCGCCCGATGGTTTCGAGGCCGATTGCTGCTGGGGAGGCGCCGCTCGGAGCGCATTTTGCATACGATTACGTTTGGGGGGCGTTCCGTTATCGTATCCCACAAATTAGCCCCTGCGAAAGCCAGTGACCCAGCATTTGCCCGGCTTCGATGACCGCTGTGTCCTCGCCGAGTTCGCCAACCAAAGTCGCACAGGTATCGCCCCAGGTTGCGCCGTTTTCCAGTGCGGCGAGCATGTGCGCTTCGATGTCGGGTTTCAGGACGAAAACGGGGCGTTCGCCTTGGCGCCAGACAAGGGCGTGATGGGGTGTTTCGAGCGAGAGGATGGTGGGCTCTTCGCCGGCGCCGCTCAACGATGGCCAAAGTCGCGACAGGTCGTGGCATACCGGTGCCAGCGCTAGCCCCGGGGCGAAAACCAAGCGCAGGTCTTCCCAATTCGTATCGACGACGGACGCGCAAATTCTTGTAAAGGCCTGTGCGCTAAGAGGGGCGGCATCGCGAGCCACGAAGGCCCGGTGCATCGCCCATTCAAGCCAGGCGATCTCGGCGACCTCGGGATCCTTGGCGAAGAGCTGCTTGCACGTTTCGTCGAACCCTTCGCCGGCCATGTCGAGCGTCCAACTGGAGGGCGGATTGACAATGACATGGTGCGTCGCAGCGCGGCGAAATGCACTTTCGCCAACCAGCCTCTGGGTCCGCTCGAAAGTTGATCGCAACGCCTCGACGGTCGCAGTGCGATAGTTGTTGCGATATATGGCGAGGCCCGCAGCGTGACGACCGTTCCAGTCAGCGGGGAGCATCCGTTCCTCGTCAAGCAATCGGGCCATGAAACTGCGTTGTTGCTCGACCAGCGCGTTCATGCCGGAACCTCGAGGTCTGTAGCAGCAATCGTGCGTGCGCGATCCAGCTCGGCCAGCAGCTCGGGCAAGGCCGGGATGCGATCGTCGCGTTCCAGCATGGTCGCCACCGGGCCGCACAAGGCAACGGCTTCGGCATAGAGAGCCCAGACTTCTGCGCAGACCTCGCGATCGTGCGTGTCGATCACGATCGCGCCGGGCGCGTGTCCGGCCAAGTGTATCTGCCGCACGCGCTCCAGCGGTAGTCCGGCAATGTATTCGGTGGTGTCAAAGCCGTGATTTTGCGCGCTGACATAGACGTTGTTGACATCGAGCAGCAGGTAGCATCCCGTGCGACGCACCACCGCTGCAAGGAAGTCCCATTCGGTCATCTCGTCGTCCGGGAATGTCATGTAGCTGGATGGGTTTTCCAACAACATCGCGCGGCCAAGCGCTTCTTGCGCCCGGTCGATGTTGTCGCAGACGATATCGAGCGCACCGTTCGTCAGCGGCAGGGGTAGAAGGTCGTGGCTGTTGTGGGCGCTGGTGCGAGTCCAGCACAGGTGGTCCGAGACCCAGAGCGGCTCAATCAGTCCGGCCAATGCCTTGAGGCGCGCAAGATAGTCCTCGTCCAGCCCATGTGCCGAACCGATCGACATCGAGACGCCGTGCAAGATTACAGGATGCTTCGCGCGAACCTGTTCAAGCACGCGCAGCGGCTTGCCGCCCTCGACCATGTAATTTTCGGAAATCACTTCGACAAAATCCACTGGCACGGCGCCTTCGAGAAAATCGGCATAGTGCGCGCGGCGCAGACCGAGACCAAAACCGTGAAACGGGGCGATGTCGCTCATGGCACAAACTCCAGATGAAGGGGAGCGGCCCGGCGCGGATCGTTACGAAGTGGAACAGCGTGTCGCGCCAGGCCGCCTTTGGGGGAAAGGGGTGGATTAGCGAAGATCGCCGATGGTGCCGTCCTTGCTCAGGCATTCACCCGCGCTCAGCTCCTTGAATCCGTGGCCCGAACACTCGTTCTGGCCCTTGCAGGCATTTTCCGTGGTCGCGCAGTCGGCCTGCCCCTTGCAGCTGTGGATGCCGTAACAGTGCACGGTATCTTCGGCGCTTACAGCGCGACCGGTGCTACCTGCGGGTGCTTCAGCGGCCAGGGCTGCGAACGAACTCAGTGCAAAGCCTACTGCGGCTGCGGCGGTAGTGGTTCTGCGGGTGGTGGTGGTGTTCATAGTATCGATTCCTCTCGTGAATGCAGTGTGCGGAATGCACAGAGGAGGTTTCGCTGCTGGGCCGCGACCGGTTACATCGATTTTTTTGCCGGTCGTGTAACGCCCTGCCGATGGTGCACGAATGAAGGGGCAGACCCGGCGCAGAGGCCGGGACGCGCAACCCCCCCTTTCATTCGGAGACAACAGTCATGAACCTACAATCGATTTCCCGCATCGCAGGCCTGGCCTTGACCACCGGTATTGCCGCCGGTCTCGCCACAACCCCCGCAGCCGCCCAAGATCGCCCGCAGATGGAGAAATGTTACGGTGTCGCCAAGGCCGGCGAGAATGACTGTGCGGCAGGCCCCGGCACGAGTTGCGCCGGCACTTCGACCCACGACTATCAGGGCAATGCCTGGAAGCTCGTGAAGGCGGGCACCTGCGAGAAGATCAGCACGCCCAAGGGCAAGGGCTCGCTCACCCCGATCGACCGCTGAGCGGCCCTGGCCAGATCCACGCGAGGTGACCCATGCACAAGCTTCTTTCCCTCTACGGCCGCCTGACCACCATCCTGGCCTCGCACTTGCCAAAGGGATTGGTACTCCTGGTCACCCGCGTGGCGCTGGCAGGCATCTTCTGGCGCTCGGGCCGAACGAAAATTGAGGAGGGGACTGCGCTCTCCGTCAGTGACAATGCGATCTTTCTTTTCGAATATGAATATACCGGGTTGCCGCTACCGCCCGATATTGCGGCGCCAATGGCAACTTATGCCGAGCACGTCTTCCCCGTGCTGCTGGTGGTTGGCTTGTTCACGCGTTTTTCGGCGCTGATACTGCTGTCGATGACGATGGTGATCCAGGTCTTCGTCTATCCCGAAGCCTGGTGGAACACGCACATCGCTTGGGCAGCACTCGCGGGAGTCCTGATCACGAATGGGGGCGGAATGCTCTCGCTCGACTACCAATTCGCCGCAGCACGAGCTACCGATAGCGGGCCGCAAGAGGACCTGGGATGATTGCTGATGAAGCCTCGATGGCGCGAATGATGACCGCCTCGCAAAACGGCGATCGGGAAATCTACCGCGCCCTCCTCGCCGAAATACAGTTGTGGCTGGAGCAATTCTTCCGAAAGCGTGTCCCGCCGGCCCACCTCGACGATCTGGTGCAGGAGGTGATGATAGCGGTCCATGCCAAGCGCGCCACCTGGGACCCGTCTCGCCCCTTCTATCCCTTGCTCGCGGCCATCGCCCGCTATCGCTGGGTCGACCATTTGCGCAAAGTCTACCGCTCGGCTGAAGACGAACTGGGTGACCGCGACGCGCCCGAGGACAGTAAGGAGGAGGCGGTGATGGCGCGCATGAGCCTGGACCGGCTCTTCGTGCACTTGCCCGACAGGCAGGTGGAAGTCATTAATCTCGTCAAGATCGAGGGGCTTTCCATCGCCGAAGCCTCCGCCAGAACCGGCCAGAGTGAAAGCTTGGTGAAAGTGAACATCCATCGCGGGCTCAAGAGATTGTCCGCCCTCGTAGAAAAGGCAGAGTGACAATGAATCGGGTTCCCAATCCGCTGATCGACGAGCTGGCGGGAGATCTCGTCCCTGTCCGCCCGATTAGCCTTGCTCGCGGCGTAGCGCTGGTAGCGCTCGCCGCTATCGCCACAGTGGTTGCAGTCGAACTCTTCCACGGTTTGTGGCGCGGCGCCTTCTCCGGACAGGCTTCGGGGTTTTTCTTCATTGCCAATGGAATGCTGGGCCTCCTGGGCGCAGCTTCGGCACTCGCCGTGCTGCGCATGGCCAGTCCGCGCGTGGGCAACGGTCACGAAGGAGCACGCTGGTCTGCTGCCATGTTGGGCCTGCTACCGATATCGGCGCTTCTCGTGCTGGGCTTCGATGGCCTCACGAGCGAACTGACCCATGATGTCGAGGGCTTCCATTGCTTTCTGGCCGGCTCCGGCTTCAGTCTGCTGACTGCGGGCGCGCTGGTTCTATGGTTGCGCAGCGGGGCGCCGGTCTCGATCGGTTCGGCCAGCCTCTACACGGGCATCGCATCGGGTGCGATCGGAAGTTTCGCATACGGAATGGCCTGTCCGATTGACACGATGGGCCATCTCGGCATCTGGCATGTAGCGCCGGTCGCGCTTTGTGCACTTGTCGGAAAGCTCGTCATTCCACGCCTGGTTAGATGGTAGGCTCGACATGTCATGACGCTGTTCCCCCAAGTTGGGGGAGAGGCGGTGAGAGAAACCGGGACAGATCTATAGACCCGTCAAGCTAGCGAAAACAGTTTTACCCCCTTCTCCTCTCCACTCCCGCCGCCTAAACTTAGGTGCGGCTGATTGCGACGTTATGCCACCCTTTAAGGGAAAAGGAAACTTAATATGATTTCTGTAGGATTTTTACTCACTTCTCTAGTCGTAGTCCTAATTCCGGGAACAGGTGTTTTGTATACCGTCGCAACAGGACTTTTCGTAGGAAAACGTGCCAGTTTATTTGCGGCATTCGGTTGCACCCTTGGTATAATCCCTGCTCTCTTAGCCAGCGCTTTTGGCCTTTCAGCTATATTTCATACCAGTGCACTTGCTTTTCAGGCTGTAAAGTATGTTGGTGCTGCATATTTGCTTTATCTTGCGTGGCAAATGTGGCGGTCTTCTGGTTCACTCTCTGTGAACAACGAGAAATCAGGTACGAAATACACTGGAATTATTCTAAAAGGTTTTTTACTCAATATCTTAAATCCTAAACTCTCTATATTCTTTTTGGCTTTCTTGCCACAGTTTATCCCTGGCACAGTCGATAACGTTCTAGTTAGGATGCTGACGCTCGGACTTGTGTTCATGCTGATGACCTTTTCTGTATTTATTTTGTACGGTTTTATCTCAGGCTATTTCAGTGAATTCATTGTAAAGTCGAAAAAAGCCAGTATCACCATGCAGAAAATCTTTGCTACAAGTTTTGCTGCTCTTGGACTTAAGTTGGCTTTTAGTGAGCGGGTATAGCAAATGCAGGCATGGCGGCGCCATTATATTGCACCTTCGGTTCCATTCTATGGGCGCACATGCTGCAAATCTTATGAGTCAAGGAAAATTTGATGAGAACACTTAGTTTCATAACTTTATTTGTATCATTGTTTGGATGCGCTCAAGGTAGAGTTGATGTGTTGGATCATGATGGAAATGTAGTCGGGTATTGCTCGGCTGATTTTAATTTCCATTGGTATGGCGCGCAGGATTCTGTTAATTATATTCTTTACTTGTGCGCTAAAGAAAACATAGATAAAGCTTTTAGAATATCTGATGAATCTATTCTGGCTGATGATTACACAATCCCAGAAGCGCCAGAAGGAAGAATGTGGAGTAAAAAGTTAGCTAAAAAGCAGTTCTCCAAAGATCTTATTTCAGAAGAAAAATTAGGTTACATACTGGCCTCTGTGGAGTTTCAGTATTGGGCCAAATTGCAGGAAGCGAAAGACGATTTGTCTCGTTCAGCTATAACCAAAGAAGAGTATGAAAAACTCGTAGAAAAAGCAAATTCGGAGTTTGAGGGGGTATAGACACATAACCATGCGCTGCTGAGAGAAAGCCCGCTATATTTTATTTTTGTATGGATCGCTACACTCGCATTCTCACACAAAATCTTCCTATAGAGGGCTGCCCAGATCGCAATATTAAAGCCTGGAAATCACTATGAGTTTCGTCGAAGTATTAGCTCTGTTTACAGCAATGGCAGCTTTAGCGCTAGTTCCCAGCACTAGCGTCGCCTTGATCGTTGCTCGCTCTTCCTCTGCAGGATTCTCAAACGGTAGTGCTGTTGCGGCGGGAATTGTAGTCGGTGATCTTGTCTTTGTGTTTCTAGCTGTTTTAGGAATGGCCGCGTTGGCAGAAGTGTTGGGCAGCTTTTTCTTGATCCTGAGGTATTTGGCTGGCGCGTATCTGATCTGGTTTGGTATAAGCCTCATGAGATCGAAACCCTTATTGCCGTTGGAGTACTCTGGCCGATCAGTATCAAAATTATCGGCAAGCTTTCTTTCTGGATTGCTTATCACTATCGGTGATATAAAGGCTATATTTTTCTACGCGAGCTTGTTCCCCGCTTTTGTTGATTTGGCCACTATCAGGGCATTGGATATAGCAGTAATTGCGATGATGACGGCAGCCACAGTTGGTGGTGTAAAATTGGGCTATGCCTATTTTGCAAGTGGCGTTGCATCATTTGCTACTACCCTTAGAGCAGAGCGAACAGTTAAGGTTGCGACTGGTAGCTTAATGGTTGGGGCAGGATCGTATCTGATAGCAAAGGCGTGACAATCGTTTGTACAGCGGACGATTTTCCGTCGCTTCGCGACTCCAAGCCGGCGCGTGGGGCGAGCGTTATACATATTTAGAAGCTTGATAGGAGGAGTCATGATCTCTTTTGGAAGGATGGTCATTCTTGTTAAAGGCTATGAGGATGCGCTGAGTTTTTATGTTGAGAAGCTTGGCCTGGAACTGTCGACGGATGTTGAGGCGGGGGAGCGTCGTTTCATCCATTTGACCTTTCCACGTCAAAAGGATGCAGGTGTCTGGCTTTTGAAAGCTGAAACAGAAAGGGATTTAGCTGCTGTTGGTCGACAGGCAGGCGATCAGCCTATCGGTGTCCTCTATACTGATAGCTTTTACGATGAGTTTGATCGACTCCAAGGGATGGGTGTTCGGTTCTTGGAGCAGCCGGTAGAGGCTGAAGGGGCAATATCTGCTCATTTCTCAGACCTATATGGAAACAAATTGGTACTTGTTCAGGTAGGAAATGCAGAACCAGTGTAGGTACGGTGACGCCCTTTACATTACGCCTTCGGCTCCATTTCAAGGGTGCGCATGCTGTGAGCGTTAGCACTCCAGCGTTGAGATTGTTAGTCGTGAGGCCTGCGAATGTGGTGAATTGATAAGCCGGATGCGTTAGTCGTGTATGTCCGGATCTTTGGGGCGACGCTAGTCACGCAGTCGTCTACCCGATTATAAAAACGGAGGAATGAATGTCGCAAGAATTATTTTTCCCGGTTATTGAAACCGAACGGTTAACACTGAAACCTTTAGTAGTTGATGACTCGGATAGCCTGCTGGAAATTTTCTCTGATCCTGAGGTTATGCGGTATTGGAATACTGAACCTTGGGTTACAATTCAGGAGTCCCTTGATTTCATTAATGAGGGCAACGATTCGATGCGGCGTCAAGAGTCGATTGTGCTCGGTGTGTATCTGAAGTCTACAGGTGAGTTGGCTGGAAAATGCATGCTGTTTAGCTACGACAAAGAATCCAAACGTGCCGAGATTGGTTTTGGGTTAGGTCGTTCTTGTTGGGGTAAGGGTTATATAAATGAGGCAGGAGAGGCGTTAATTCAGTACGGATTCAATTCCTTGGGACTTCGGAGAATTGAAGCAGAGATCGACCCGGACAACCAGTCTTCAGCGAAAGCGCTAGAGAAACTCGGGTTTTCCCGAGAGGGTCTGCTAAGGCAGCGTTGGGAAGTCAACGGCATCGTCTCCGACTCGGCAATGTATGGAAGACTGGAAAGTGACCATCCAGCACAGCATGACCAGGTAGTGCATGCGTCAAGCGTGTGATTTCGGTGTAATGCTTGTGAGTTCTTCGGAGTATTGCTAAAGTGAGACTGTCGAAAAAGACAGGGCGGTATGGTTAGTCCGTCCGTTTCCCCACAGGGGGAACTCTGTTTGGTTCGCCAAACCCACGACCTTCGCCCAGCGTGCCAATGCATGTTGGGAAGGGTTGTGGTGTATCCTTCCTTTCATGACTTTCTGGCTGGGCGATGTTGAACGTCAACATCTGAAATACGGAGAAAGCATCATGAAACCTCGAATCTCCCTTGTAACGCTTGCTGTCGACAGCCTCGATCGCTCCTTGAATTTTTATCGAGACGGCCTCGGCCTTGCAACGCAGGGCATTGTCGGCGAGGAGTTTGAGCATGGGGCGGTAGCATTCTTTGAGCTCGAATCGAACCTGAAACTGGCTATTTATCCTCGCGAAAGCCTTGGTAAAGATTCTGGTTTACCACTGAAGAACCCGAATCCAACGGAGTTCAGCCTTGCTCACAATGTGTCCTCTAAAGCTGAAGTAGATGAAGTCATGTTACAGGCTGGGAACAGTGGTGCTACCATTGTTAAACCTGCACAAGACACATTCTGGGGTGGTTACGCCGGTTACTTTCAAGACCCCGATGGGCACCTTTGGGAAGTGGCTTATAACCCCGAGTGGACAGTGCCAGAGTAAGGCATGAAAAAGCCGGGCACCGGATGTCAGAAGCGTCGCTCACGCTCCACTTTTGTCATCCGGTGACGGCAGCGTTAAACCCGAAGATCGAACCACGAGTAGGAATCTCTATTGTTGCGAATAAATGAAGTGCCGCCTTCAGAGGCACCGATGGAGCTGCTTCTTGTAGCGGACCCCTCTGAAGATGCGATAAAAAGGTACCTGAATCAGGCAAGGTGTTTCATCGCATATTCCAGGGGTGCGATAGCTGGAGTCTGTGTTGTCAAGCCGATTGCAAGAGGAACGCTGGAATTGATGAACATTGCCGTGTCACCATCGATTCAGCAGAATGGCATTGGAACGCGACTTCTGCAGCATGTTATCGAAAAAGTGAAGGAATCAGGTGCGCGGCGCCTGGAGGTTGGTACTGGCACTTTCGGGCATCAGTTGACCTTCTACCAACGGCAGGGCTTCAGGGTTGAACACATTAGCAAGGACTTCTTCCTGAAGAACTATCCGGAACCAATCATTGAAAATGGAGTTCAGCACAAAGATATGCTCAGACTATCTCTTGAGTTTCCTGACGATAATTCTCACCAACGAACGATTTAACAAGGAAATACACACGACAATCGCATGATTGCGGCATTCTGTGCCAAGTTACCCATGAAAAGCTGCAGCGCTATTAGCAACACCTTCATCCTGCCCGCACCCAGCTGTGGGGCGACACCGCGGGCAGTACGGCTGGCGGTGCCGGCCCGGTATTCGGCCGCGTACCGGCCCAGGGCGCCAAGCCTGAGGGCAGCTATCAGGATGCGATTACTGCGACGCTGACTTTTTAAAGCCTGTTTGAGATCCTCCATGGCTCGACTGCTGTGCCGGGCCGGCCCGGGGGGCAAATCGGGCCATTGACGCTCGAAATATTGTAGAATGGCGTTTATTGCACGGTCGCAGGCAGAGGGATTACAGCCGCAGCGCCGAAAATGATAGATAACAGGCAATATCACCATCGCGAAAGGGACCGCACTGCGCCTCTCCCTTTTTCGCAAAATTTAATAAAAATATTGAACCTACACCGGTCCCGCCGCGACCCACCGGTGACAGAGGTTCCCGCAGAGAGACCACCGGATGGCCGTGTCTGCATTTGGACACCCCAAAGCAATCACCTTGCCGCTGCTGGCCGGCAGTTGGCTGGCATTGGCTGTGCCCGCCGTATGGGCCCAGCCGGAAGCCCGCCTGAGCGCGCCGGCGGGCGATGATTTTTATCGGCCGCGCGAAAAATTGCAGCTGTCCCTGCCCGACGAGTTGGCCATCGGTGGTTCCGGACAACTGAGCTTGGAGCTGGATGGCATGGATGTTTCGGCGCTGGCGGAGTGGCGCGGTACGGAGCTGGTTTACCGGCCGGTACGGCCGCTGGCGGCCGGTGCCCATGAATTGAGGGTGGTGTTTTACGGCCAGCACGGCCGTATCCAGGAGCTGGGTTACTGGACCTTCGAGGTCCGTCACTCGGCGGCGCTGCGGGAACTTCGGGCCAACGGCCAGTTCAACCTGGGCTTCAGCCAGCGCGTCAGCGAGCGCGACCGGGACGGCGGCAGTGACCTGCAGGGCGGCGGCCACCTGGAGTCCGGCCTCAGCGGCGACAACTGGCGGCTGGACAGCAGCCTGGACCTGGTTGCGGTGAACAATAAGGACCTGGCCGTTGCCGGGCGGGAAGTGGATCTGGCCCGCTTTAACCTGCGCGGCGAGTACGGCCGCTATCGGCTGGCGCTGGGAGATCAGCAACTGGCCTCGGCGAGCCTGATCCAGGACGGCTTCGAGCGGCGCGGGCTGTCGACTGCCGCCCGGCTGCCGCTGTGGGACGGCAGCCTGTCGCTGTATCGGGCCGGCAGCCGGCAACAGCCGGGCATCGACGCCGGGCTGGGCACGGACGATGCCGACAATCGCCTGAGCGGCGGCCGCGTGGAGTTCTGGCCCCTGCGCGGTGACAGCGCGCAACTCATGCTGGCGGGAGGGCGCCTGTCCGGCCGCGTCGGCGAATCGGACTACGGCACTCTCTACCCGCAGGAGGCCGCCGGCACCGAGCCAGCGGTAAACGAAGGCGATGCCTGGAACCTGGTCGCGGATGGCCAGTTTTTTCAGCGGCAGCTGCGCCTGCGGTTGGAGAAAGCCGGCAGCGAATACGATTTCGACGGTGTCGACAGTGGCTTTGCAGCCGAGCGGGACAACGCCTGGTCCGCGCTGCTGGTGCTGGACCCGCTGCCGCACAGTGAACTCGATTGGCGCCTGGGCCTGGAATCGAAAAAACTGGGCACCTGGTACCGCAGCCTGGCGAACCGCTACGCACCCGCCGACAGACAGATGGAGCGGGTTTTTTTCGATATCAGCCGGGATAAATGGAGCTGGGACGGCGGTTACGCGCTGGAGAACAACAACCTGTCCCGGAACACCGCCTACGCTATCTCCGAAACCCGGCAGTGGCATCTCAACACCCGCTATACGGATTACGACCTTCCCCAGTGGCCACTGCTCGCCGCTTTGGGGCGGCCGAGTTACACCCTGTCGGTCGAGGGCACCAGGCTGCAGGACCAGTACACGCCGCCGGGGTACCTGGTGAATGATCTGCAGACCCGGCGCTACGCGCTGACGGCGGCCTTTGCCCGCCAGCAACTGCAGTGGTCGGCGGGTTACCACCACGACAGCCTGAAGGATGCCAGCGGCTGGCAACCGGAGACCCGCACCCAGGCGACGCGGCTGGATGCGGGCTGGTACCCGAACCACCGCTACAGTGTCTTTGTCGGCTGGGAGCTGCAACACACCACCTATCCCGATCGGGGAATCAGTACCGATCGCCATATTTACTCTGTCGATGCGAAGGCGGAATTTATCCCGCAACGATTGCGGGGCAACCTTGGTCTCGGCCTGAACGAGACCAGCGCCAGAGACGATCCCTTCTTCGCCCGCTGGGACCAGACCACCTATATCAGCGCCCAACTGAGCTGGCAGATTCGCCAGCCGGATAGCCTGGTGTCGGGGCTGGAGCTGATTTTATCCGCGTCCCGCAACGACTACCGCGACCGACTCTTTCCCTCTACCTTGCCGGCCGATTCGCCCGCCGATGGCTATCAGGCATTTATTGAACTGCGCTCCAGTTTGCCGGTGGCGTATCCGGGAGGACAGCCATGAGCGGATATAGAACAGCCGAGAGTATTTACCGACTCGCCCTTACCTGCGCCCTCGCGCTTGGCGTCGCCGTTTCCGCGGCCGCCCAGGAATTTGAAATCTGCTCCTCCATGCAGCCCTGCTCGGCGCCGCGCGCGGTCACCGTCGGCGTGGAAACCACCCTGCCCATTGTCTGGCGGGGGCGGGGTCATTTCGACCGTTTCGGCCAGGTCACTTCCGAGGTGGGATCTTTTACCGTCGACAACACGGCTTCCCGCGAGCGACTGGGCCTAGTGCGGCAGCCGCTGGTGGAGCGGATAAGCGGATCGGCAGACGGCCAGCCGGTGAATTTCACCCTCAATGAAACCCTCACGGTGCCCGCGGCGGTAAGCCGGCGCGCGGCCGACCGGGGCGCCAGCCAGCTGCTGTATATCCGCCAGTTCAGTATCAACGGTATGCCGGTCTCCGGTGTACAGACCATTCGCCTGTCGGCGCCACTGCCCAATGCCGCGCGCTCGCTGCCCGAGGGGCAGCCGGTCACCGCCAGTGGCCTGATCGTGCGGCAACTGGCGCTGCGCTTTGAGGACGGCACCGCCGTGGCATCGGTGGCACGCAGTGAGCAGCTGCGCGCGCTGGCCGATATCCGCTACGACCGGGCCGGGTTGCTGGAGGCCGTTTGGGAAGTGGCGACACCGTCGACCACCCGCGGGCAGCCGGTGTTTCGCCGGCTGCACAGCGCGCGCGAATATCTGGGCGGCGGCCGCGAAGGGACCCTGCGCAGCCCGGTGTTGCCCACCGACGAAGCGGGGCTCTACCTGTTGAGATTGCGCCTGCTACAGCCTTCGCTGGAGCGGGACCGTATCGATTTGCGCTATCAGGTCAGTGACCGTACGACGGCGGCATCCGCACTGGTGCCGATGCTGCGCGTCAACGGGCCGGCAACCGGAAGAGCGCTCGACAGCGCGACGGAGTTCCGCTGGCGGCCGGTGGCCGGCAGCCATGCCTACCAGCTGGAGTTGTACGACCGGCCGCCGTCGGCAGCGGAGCCGGCTGCGTCGTCCGGGCCCGGTCGCCTGCCTGCGGAAATGGACCGGCCCCCGGCCACGGGCATGCTGTTGCCGGGAAATTCGGATCGCACCCATCTGTCTGCCGGTGTGTTGCACCGTTTGCGGCCGGGGGGCGTTTATTACTGGCGAGTGATCGCGATCAATAGCGATGGCGCCGTTGTGGCCGCCAGCCCGGTTCGGTCGATTCGCGCAGAGGAATAACTCGAACCCAAATTATGGAATATTCAGTAGAGGAAAGTGACGAGCAGTTGCTGCGCACCATGGCGGTGGGCGATACGGAGGCGATGACGGCGTTTTATCGCCGGCACGAATCGCGTGTCTATCGCTACCTGATGTCCAAATTGAACGATTCATTTACTGCCACCGACCTACTGAATGAAGTGATGCTCGAGGTATGGCGCTCGGCGACCCGTTTTGCCGGGCGCGCCAAAGTTACCACCTGGATGCTCGGCATTGCCCACAACAAAGTGCTGAGCCACTGGCGCAAGCAGGGCGTGCGACAGTTCACCGAGCTGGACGACAACCTGGTCGACGACACGCCCGCGGCGGACCTGGAGCAGGCGCTGGCCGCGGTGAAAGACGGCCAGGTGCTGCGCGCCTGCATGCAAAGCCTGTCACCGCCGCACCGGGAAATCCTGCACTTGGTATTTTTTGAGGAACTGGATTATGCGGAGATCGCCAGTATCCTGCAGATTCCCGAGGGCACGGTGAAATCCCGGGTATACCACGCCAAAAACCTGTTGAAGAAGCAACTGGCCAGAGCCATGAGGTCGGCATGAACAAGATGGATGAGCAACTGAATCTGTGGGCCAACGGCAGGCTTGCCGAAGCGGATCGCCGGGAATTGGAGAAGAAAATGGCCGAGGACCCGGCCCTGGCGCGGGAGGCGGAATTTGCAAAGGCGCTGCGGCAGTCGATGCGGGACCAGCCGCTGACACCGCCGGCAGAACTGGGACTGGCCCGGCTGCGCAAAGCGATGCGCGAGGAGCCATCGGCAGCCGAACAGGGCGGGGAACAGAAAGCCGCTACCCAGACGCCAGCGCGCAAGAATTTCTGGAAACCGGTGGCGATTGCAGCCTGCCTGGTAATGGCGCTGCAGGCGGTTCTGCTGCTGGGGCCGGCGCCCTGGCAACGGGGGGCCTCGGTTGATGTGGCTCCGGCAGCGGGCGACACCGCGCCGGCGGCAACGAGGCTGCAGATCGTCTTCGCCCCCTCGGCGACTGCGGCGGATATCCGCGCGGCCGTTCTCAGCGTGAATGGCAGTATCGCCGCCGGGCCCAGCGCCCTGGGAGTGTTTTCACTGGCGTTACCGGAAGACGCTTCGGCCGCGGCGGCGGTGGAAACCCTGCGCGCGCACGGATCTGTGGAAGAGGTGATTGCGCCGTGAGGCCGGCGGCCGGTGGATGGCGCATTACGCTGTTGTCGTTGCTGCTATTGTCGCCCTGGCCGGGGTTCGCGGTCGCGCAAACGGTGGAGAGTGATTCGGCCAGTGAGGCGCGCCGTGAGCCGGCGCCTGCGGAGCGCGCAACGGAGAAAGAGTCGCCCGACGCGCGCGAGGCCCGAAAAAAGTCGGCGGACGCGGCAGCCGAGCGAGCTGACTTGTCGACGCGCGAGCGCGAACGGGATTCAACGCCGGCCCGGGCGGAGGAGGCAAAGCCGCAGCCCGGCGTGGCTCCCGAGCGGCAGCGCGAAGCCGAGCCGACCCCCGAATCCGGTCGCGAGCCCGAATCCGAACCTGAACCTAGCCGCGAGCCTGAATCCAAACCCGCAACCGAAGCCAATCCCGAACCACAGTCTCAGCGGGAGCCCAAGCCCGAAGCGGAACCCGAATCCAGCGCCGAGCTCCCGGAGTCGAGTGCAGCGGACAGCGCCGCAGCGGAAACGCCGCAAGAACCCGAGCAGAAACCCGAACAGGAGCCCGAGCCGGCCCGCCCGCCGATGCGGCGCGGCGGCAGCCTGCTGGGG